>CAMIYC010000001.1 GCA_946402905.1 uncultured Prevotellaceae bacterium
GATTTTCAAAAAACAAACTACTTAAAAACTAATCTACTAAAACAAATCAAAAAATATATTACTTTATATTTAACTCTTCTTTTTGTGATGCAAAATTACACACTTTTTAGAATACTACAAAATAAGAAGGCTGAAAAAATTAAAAAATGATTAAAAAATAATGACAAACGAGGGTCTGAATGTATCCAGACCCTCGTTTTGTCATATCGGGATTGCATTATTATGCAATTACATCATGCCACCCATACCTGGGGCACCACCCATCGGCATAGCGGGTTTCTCCTCCGGTTTGTCCACTATCACACATTCAGTGGTGAGGAACATGCCGGCGATGGAAGCGGCATTTTCGAGTGCCACACGTGCCACTTTGGCCGGATCGATGACACCGCTCTTGCGCAGGTCTTCATAGATGTCGAGATGAGCATTGTAGCCGAAGTCGCCCTTACCCTCGCGCACCTTCTGTACGACGACGGCACCTTCGCCACCGGCATTCTCCACAATCTGACGCAGCGGTTCCTCAATGGCACGTGCCACGATATTGACGCCAGTCTGCTCGTCGGCATTGTCGCCTTTGACATCCTTCAGAGCCTCCAGTGCGCGGATGTATGTGGTACCACCACCTGCCACGACACCTTCCTCGATGGCAGCGCGTGTGGCGCAGAGAGCGTCGTCTACACGGTCTTTCTTCTCTTTCATCTCCACCTCACTGTTGGCACCGACATAGAGCACAGCCACGCCGCCCGACAACTTGGCCAGACGCTCCTGCAGCTTCTCTTTGTCATAAGAGCTGGTGGTATTGGCAATCTCATTCTTGATGGCAGCCACACGGTCGGCGATGGCCTCTTTCGAGCCGGCTCCGTCGACGATGGTCGTATTGTCCTTGGAGATAGTCACTTTCTCACAGGTTCCAAGCATCTCCATGGTAGCCTGCTCCAGCTTCAAGCCTTTCTCTTCGCTGATGACAGTACCACCGGTGAGCACTGCGATATCCTCGAGCATAGCCTTGCGGCGGTCGCCAAAGCCAGGAGCCTTGACAGCACAAATCTTCAGACCTGAGCGCAGGCGGTTGACGACGAGTGTTGTGAGTGCCTCGGAGTCTACATCCTCTGCGATAACGAGCAATGGACGTCCGCTCTCAGCTGCGGGCTGCAGGATGGGCAGGAATTCCTTGATATTGCTGATCTTCTTGTCATAGATCAAAATCAGCGGGTTGTCAAAGACACACTCCAGCTTGTCTGGGTCGGTCACGAAGTAGCCGCTCAGATAGCCACGGTCGAACTGCATACCCTCTACTACTTCGATATGAGTCTCGCGGCTCTTGCTCTCCTCGATAGAGATCACACCGTCTTTAGACACTTTGCGCATAGCGTCGGCGAGCAGTTTGCCAATCTCGGGATCATTGTTGGCCGACACGGTGGCCACTTGCTCGATCTTGTCATAGTTGTCGTCCACTTTCTCTGCACTGTTGGCAATGAAATCCACGACAGCCTTCACGGCCTTGTCGATACCACGCTTCAGGTCCATTGGGTTGGCGCCGGCAGCGAGGTTTTTCAGGCCTTCGTTGACGATCGACTGTGCAAGCAGGGTGGCTGTGGTAGTGCCGTCGCCGGCATCGTCGCCAGTCTTTGAAGCCACGCTCTTGACGAGCTGTGCACCAGTATTCTCAAATTTGTCTTCGAGCTCTATCTCCTTGGCCACGGTCACACCATCCTTGGTGATCTGCGGAGCACCGAATTTTTTCTCGATCACCACATTGCGGCCTTTAGGGCCTAATGTCACTTTTACTGCATTAGCCAACTGGTCGACACCTTGTTTCAAGAGGTCACGTGCCTCGATATTGAATTTTATTTCTTTTGCCATGATATAGTCCTTATTTTTATTGGTTTATTTGATGATTGCGAGCACATCGCTCTGACGCATAATCAGATATTTCTCTCCCTCAAACTCGATCTCCGTACCGGCATACTTGCCATAGAGCACTTGATCGCCTTCTTTGAGTATCATTTCCTCGTCTTTTGTGCCTTTGCCTGCGGCCACGATTTTGCCCTGCAGAGGCTTCTCCTTTGCAGTGTCAGGGATAATGATGCCACCCACTTTTTCTTCTGCTGGTGCGGGAAGAACCAGCACTCTGTCTGCTAATGGTTGAATGTTCATGATTTTTATGATTTTGTTGTTGATGATTAAATTCTGCTTATGACTAAGCGAAAAGTGTGCCAAAATCAAAAAATCATGAACATGACATGAAAAAATGTCAGTCAACGGTAAAATTGGTCTTGCGCAGCTTACGCAGGGCTTGGTTTCTCACCTGCCTCACACGCTCGCGCTTCAGTCCCATCAACGTTGCTGCCTCTGCCATGGTATGTCTCTCCTGCCCGATACCATAAAGCAACCTGATCACCTGCTGCTCTCTCTCGCTGAGCACGACGAGCGACCGTATCAGGCTGTCGGCCATATCATTATGCTCCACTTGCCTGTCGGCCTGGTCGGCATTGGCGTTTTCCAGCACATGCAGCAGGTTGTAATTGTTCTGGCTACCTGCGGGGATGGGGGCATCGACAGAGATGGCCTTGCTTCTTTTCACCTCCGCTGCCGTCGACTCCTTCTTTGGCACGGTGTAGAGACTGGTCTGTTGTTCGATGGCCTTCTCGATATATTGCCTCACCAACGGAGCGGCAAAAGCCACAAAACGCTTATTGTGGTCTGGGCTAAAACTCAGCGCGGCTTTCATCAGTCCGATATTTCCCTCACTGATGAGGTCGTCGAAGCCGAGACCCTGCCCGGTATATTGTTTGGCCATGAAGACGACGAATCTCAGGTTGGCACTAACCAACTGATTGAGTGCTTTTTCATCCCCGTCGTGTATACGCCGCGCCAATTGCTGTTCTTGCTGGTCGGTGAGCGGTGATACCTGTGATATGTCCTTTAAATATAGATTGATTGCGTCTTTGTTTGTCATCGCCATAATTGAATGATTCTTTATTGTGCTGCCAAAATTACGAATAAAAATCGACATACCGACCGTTTCGGTTAAAATCTTTATGGCCGTGTGCTAAATTATCCGTTCTATCTCCCATTTGACTGTGCCAATTTGTCAGTTGGCGTTTTGCATGTAAAAAAGACGACAGCCGCAGCTGGTGGTGTGACACACAACTACGGCTGTCGTGACAAGTGAATGATTTCAGATTTTCACCAGTTTCAATATGCGCGTCCCTTTATCAGTCTCGATAGTAAGTAGATAGACTGAAGGAGGAAGCGAAGAGACGTCAACCGCGTCACCGGATGAGACGCCATGACACTGTAGCATCAGTGAGCCGTTGATGTCGCGGATGGCCAAGGTCCTGATTTGGTTGAAATTACCTGAAACATACATCATTTCTCTCAGAGGGAGTGGCGAAACTTTGACGGCCAGTTCATCCGGCTCCAATATGTCATCAATGTCGGAACCGTCTACGATCTGCATCCATGAGAACTGCTTCCCTTCCTCACCTGTAAAGCCCTCGCCGTCTGTGATGCCATCTGTATGTACCGTCAGCACAAAATACCCATTCTGGTTGGTCAACGGCTCCAGGTTCAGTCGATATTCAGTATTGCTCACCGACTGGATGGTGATTTTCGAGACATCCTGTTTCACGCCCTGGCATGTGAGGCTGATATCATCATAGGTGAATGTGCTTGCCTCCACTGGCTTGTTGAATACGACGGAGATGTCGCGCAGAGGCTGTTCAATCACTTCGTTCTCCTGAGGGCCTCCTTTGAAGCATTCCACCTGTAACATCAAGTCGGGCCTCGGCTCAAAGCTCACGAGATAGGTCTCACCGTCTTCCTGCAAATCGAAGACGAAATGCAGACGCTTTTCATAGACTGGATCTTTCCCGTCTCGCAACGTGCACGGTGTCTGCCATACATTGTCTACATCCATCGCAACATTGTCGCTCAACCGGGTGACACCCGCCAGCCTCTGCTTGCCCTGAGTAGGATCAGCCAACGATCCATAGTTCCATCCTATACCAGATGGGTGCACAGTGAGCAGGTATTCGGTGTCGCTCCGTTTGGATATCGTAGCGTATCCTGCCTTGCTCACGCTCTTCTGTGTGCCATCAGAGAAGTACACCTCGTCGGGCAAATCCTCATCATCGGCTATATCATTCACCAGGAAGCCCCGTATCGGTATCTCTGCATCAGCCTTGACAGTAAACCCATGGATGAGTTCGTGGATACTGACTGTGTCGACCAGTGAGAGATATGGATTGTCGCGGCTGGTCACGTGGTTGACCTTGACATCATAATTGATGAAATGGCCCATCAGCGAACTTTGCATCCACCATTGTGCATAAGCCTGCGAGTGGGCGGGTATCGTTCCGAAATCACTGGCCATAGAACTGCCCATAGACAGGCTATGCTCTCCGCCGTTCAATTGCGAACTGATAATTTCAAAGTTGATAGCCAGACCCTTTTGGTTGTCAATGATTTTTGGCTGGCTGGTGGTGATATTCATATTCTCAGCGTCGCCATAGCCTTTGTTGTTGATAACAAGGGCAAACTCGGCTGGAATCATGGGTTCGATCTCTTCAGTCATTGGGTCATCGCCATATACATCACGCTGCAAGAAGTAGGTCAGCTCCAGATTGGGCGACGGATTCACCGTCAGCGTCACCGGATTCAGCTGCCGTGTAACGGTCAGGCCCGTGAATGGGTCGGTGTAGGAGAATGAGCCTCCGAAAGAATAATTGACAGGCTCTGTCGGAGCGGCGTATTTTGTAGGAATATACAAGATCTCAGCCGTGCCAGTACTACCGGCGGCCAGTGTCCAACCAGCATCCAGCTTCAGGTCTCCGACAAATCCCTTCAACGACTCCGCATCAATCTGGAACTCACGACGTGTGGCCAGTCTTCCTGCTTCGTCGCGCACTTCCATGTTCAGTTTCAGGTCACGCAACGCTGTGTCCTCGCTACCATTCTTCACGGTCAAGGTGCCGAGGAATGCCTGTCGGGTCATTACGCTCTTCTGCTTGAAGGAGAGTGTGATGGTGTTGCAGATGCCACTTGCCTGACTACCTTCCGTTGCAGAACTGCTTGACGGGAACACCCGGATGACGGTATTGCAGGTCTTCCCGGCGTAGCTGACAGTAGCCTGGGTCATACCCACACTGAGACCTTTCACCCGTCCTTCCACACTGGCGGCAATGCGCTGGTCGGCCAGCTCTATACGGTCGGCCACGGCATAAGTCTCCGAGCCGTCATCCCATGTACATGAAACGAGCATTTCTTTTTCATCCCCTGCATTCATGAAGATTTCCTCTGCTTCGATTTCCACCGGTTTGGCAAGAGGCTCTTCGACGGTGAGATACTGCTCGTCGTAATAGACGGTCTCACCTTCGCCTTTCAGCAGAGGCACCACTTTCACCTCTCCCGAGAAGGTGGATGGCAAGACATATTCCGTATGACCGTCTCTCATGAAGTGTACGGGCATGCCATTCAGACATACGACAGCCAGCGGACAGGTATATCCATCAGGCACCGTGAGGTCTATGCTCAGCACACGCTCTTCAGCGTCGGCGGTAGCTCGAACGGTCGAATTCCTGTTATTTTTTTGGACAAAGCGACTCATTATCTTCAGCCACATCTGATATTCCTCCATTTGAGACTTTGCCTCACCGATGGGTGTCATACTTAACGCTTTGTCTATCAGTATATTAACCAGATTGTGTTCGAAAGTCCTTTTTGGTGGGGCAAACCATTCTGTAGAGAATGTGGGGTCTGAGGGCGGAAGCAACAGCAGTTCCAAGATTCTATTGGTTACAACAAATCTCTTGGGACTGTTGCAGTGCCACGGTCCATTCATGATAATTTCCGAAGCCTTGCATCCACCACGCTGGCTCTCATTAGAGACTACCAGGTCGCCGTCACCGATTTGGGTGTAGTCATAATTTAGCAGATGGTCTGCCTCAAACAAAGCGGCGCTAAGTACGGTGAGAAGTGCCTTGGTGACGGGTTCGGGATCCAACAAATCAACGGCATCCACTATCATCGACAACGCATTGATCAATTTGTCTCCTGCCAATAAGATTGGTTCTCTCAAGGCGCTCTCAGTGCCTAAGGCATAGACGGGAATGTCGAAATGGCCAGCAGCATTGACCAACAGTGATGTTTCATCCGACTCTACCCCTAAGTCTCTCACGGCGTCGATATCCCATTTCTTGTAGAACAATCTTGCCAATGAGCCAAGAAGCAGTTTGTGGGCAGAGACCATATCGCCCAGC
Organism: uncultured Prevotellaceae bacterium; assembly: GCA_946402905.1. Lineage (GTDB taxonomy): Bacteria > Bacteroidota > Bacteroidia > Bacteroidales > Bacteroidaceae > Prevotella. The sequence continues at coordinate 6,261 of CAMIYC010000001.1, forward strand.
TCACTACCCGAATGAGGTGTGTTGACCGTGATAATACGATTGACATCTTCTTTCCGTCCACCTCGCTCCACAAACAGCCTTGCGAGGATACCGCCCATGCTATGACCCACCAGGTCGCACTTGGTGGCCACATAGCCATGTCTGATGGCACGGCGCTGGGCTTCTATGATACCGTCGTATACCACTCCTATGTTCTGATTAAACGTGCTTGCGTTTGTCTCCTGATAGTCCACCCGGCAATTATAATTATTCTTGTATAGTTCACGTGTCCTGAGGTACTTTTCAGTTTCAAACCAGCAGGTGCGGTTGTCTCCCAGGCCGTGGATGAATACCACGGGCGGACGTGAGATTTCTATCTTCACCGGATCCGAACTGTGAGTAATAAACATTCCATCGCTTCGCTTTTTGTAGGTCAGCCTGGCCTCAAGAGATGTGGTCGTGCCATAATCATTGGGATAGTGCGAGGGTGCAGTATACACACCTTCCCAGTTGGAAATGTTTTCTATCGTGCCGAAACCTTCCCTTGACAGTACCCACTTGAAGTCGAAATACTCATCACAATCCTGTGGCGGAATGAGCGAGCCTCTGGGGTCAAGAGTGATTTTCACCTGCGACACGCCATCGGCAGCCACGCCAAGCATGTCGTAGCGTGTGCCCGTGACAGGCACCAACTTATAGATAAGTATCGGTGAGTCTTCATGACAATCTCCTTCATCAACAGGTCCGTCAGGGACTATGTCTCGTCCTATGGGGCCATAATCATCCACATCGTGTGGTCCGTTGTCGCAGAAACGTGACGGGTCGCTGTTAACCTGGCCGCCTTGATAGTCTGAATCATGACTGCCACCGCCACCACCGCCAGAGGGCCACCCCGGGCCGCTGCCGCCATTTCCATAGTATCCACCGTGTCCGAGACCTCCATCGCCATGGCATCGTCCTGCCTGGTATCCGTCTCTTGAATAGTCATAGTCGGGATACTTGGCACACGGTTGCTTGTTACGGCTGTTTGCCTTCATGTAGTAGCAATCGTTCTGTCCTGCGGCTTTGACAGACCTGGGTTTGCTTTCTACCGGCTGCGAAGGGATCAGTTTGGTGTAGATGACGTATGACTGCTGTGCCTGAAGCGTGTCGAGCCACGTGTCATTCAGGGGTTCCAGACGGTAGCCGCTACTGACTTCGAACCATGCACTTACATCAAGCGCATGCACCAGCCCATGATTGGTGATGGTCACCGGGATAATGCTGTAAGGCTCCGGCCGTTTATGGGGGAATGAGATGGTGACGACAGGCTTTGGCACATTGACTTCAAACTGTCCGATGGTCTCAGCCTCGTATTCATCTTCCACGCTTGTTGGTATGACGTTGAAATCATAGGAGACTGCCTCATAGCTGATGAATATCTCTTCTCCGGTTTTCACGCCAGGGTTCACCAGTACGTGCCCTTCGTAGCTCTTATGTTTCTCTGCCTCAACACTCACCGCGTAATAGCCTTCCGGCAGTTCTGCGGAGAAGAGGCCATCGTAGTCTGTTTGTCCCTCTGCCACTACTTTCATAGTGGTGGGATCCATCAATCTGACCGTCGCCTCGTTGACATGAGGTGCTTTCTCAGTGTAATATGTAAACTCGTCGATCACATCCACGGTCAATGTGCCCTTCTCCTCGGAGACAGGCGTGATGCTGAAGCTGACGCTGACGCCATTGCCATTCTCGCAGTTGACACCGAAATGCCCCTTGACAGGAATATTCAGTTGCATATCCTCGAAAGGCATGAATCTCAGCATCACCGTGACGGAGTCGCCTTGAGTGAGCGATGGCACCGTGAGAGATGTAGCCGTCTCCATCCAGCTGGGCAAAGACAAGGAGATCACGCCAGTCTCCGTCCTGCCGACATTGCGGATAGTGATGGGGTACTCTCGAGGCGTGTCGATCGTCATTGACGTCTCGATGTGGCTCTTGTCTGCCTCCAACTGGGCATGCAGCGGATGCACATAATAATATATAGTATGTGTGAAATGAGCACCCTCCGCAGAGGTGATCTCGATAGGCATCTGTTGCCAGGCCCTGCCTTGAGACACCTCATTGCCCTTGATGGTGAACTCCACTTCCACATTCTGTCCGCTTGCGACAACTTTGGGCATGTCAAACTGGAAATCACAGTTTTCAGACACGCTCTTTTGAGATAGCTGAAGACCGCTTTGCTGGAAGGAACACGGGTTGGAAACGATGATCTTGCCAGTATAAGTGTCTGACTGACTGATCTCACAAGTGGTGAATGATTGTCCTGTCGCCAGGCCTACCACTTCAAAGGCACCTGTTTCGCTCTTCAGGCCTTCGCCTGGGAAGCATGCACCGATTTTGAATGAGCCTACCTGTGCAGGCTGTGGTTTGTAAACCGTCGAGAAATGGCCCTCAGAATCTGAGGTTGCCGTCAGTGCTTGTCTGATTCCATCGTTGATGACATACACCTCCACCAGGGCGTTGCGTCCCCGGCTTCCCGTAGTAGTACCTGTGATGATCACACTGTCGCCCTGATTGTAGCGGGTTTTGTCGGCATGAGCCGTAGCGCTAAACGAGGGGAGCACCTTGCAGGACAACTTCGCCGTATTGTTTGAGTACAGCAATTCCTCCACTCGTTCCGCACCGTTCACAGTGGCTTCAAAGGTGTGGTTACCGATTGCTGCCGGGAGTTCGAAATGGTGGATAAAAGATGTAGAATCACCTGGTGCCAGGCTTTTGCCTAATACGAACTCTTCATCTTGTTTCTTTCCGTCGAAAGCGATCTCCACGGGTGTGCGGCTGTTGAGCGACGTGTTGCCACGGTTGGTCACCACGACCGTCAGCGCCACGGTGCTTCCGGCCTCAGCAGTGCTCTTGTCGGCACGCAGGGCGATAGCGGCGTCGGGCAGTGTCTGGTCTGTGATCAAGAGCCAGCATGAGCCCATGGAATAGCCATCGGCCTCTACTTTAAAAGTCACGATGTTGCTGTCGTCTGAGACATCATTGTTCTTGACATCTATAAGCAGACTGGCAGAAGAAGCCCCCGCAGGAATAGTGAGCTGATGGTCATATTCCAGCATGTCGTCCCTGTCGCTGCTGATGGTCACCTTCACATCCTTGGTGGTTGGGGCATTATGACTGATGGTGAAGACATTGCCGGAAGACCCTTCAAGAATGGCAGTGCCACTGGACTGGATCTTCAGGGTCGGACCGTCATTGTCGATAATGGTGACCTCGGCGGTCATCGAGCCGGCCCCGTTGGCGGGAACCGCACAATCACACGAAGACACATAGACCTCGGCCGTGACAGTCACCTTGCGGTCGCCATCCACGGTCTCATTGTCTACCACACCGATATTAAATTGAGCAGACGATTGGTTTCTCCCCAAAATGATGTAGTTGCCGGGATAGCTAAGCAGGCCATTGGAATCATCCGACAGTTTCAGCGTCACACGTTTTTCAAGATTGTCGGTTCGTTTGATGACCCCAAAGAGAGCCTGCGCACCGCCGTCCTCGCCTACCGCATCTGGTGTCAATGTGAAACTGAGCGCAGGCATGTCGTTATCGTTCAACAAGATGACACACTCACTCTCGTCAAGGCCAGGTGACGACACTCTGATGGCGATGCTCTCCTGCAACTCGATCTCGTCGTTGTCCACAGCAGTCACATCAATGCTCACGGATGTCTCGCCAGCTGGTATTTCGACATTGGCAGGGAAGACAAACCGGCTGGGCTTTTCAGCCGTGACAGTCAGTGGGATGGAACTTGACTGGGCCCGCTCTGCCGTGATGGTCAGCTGGAAGGTCTCACCCTCTGTGATTTCGCTCTTCGAAGCCGATATCTTCAGATAAGGCAGCTCATCGTCGGAAACCACAAAAGTACCCTTCACTGGCTGGTATCCGTTGCCTTCCACCTGAATCGTAAACACCGAGTCGGCATCGCTGACGTTATTATTATTGAGTGTCAGATAAAAATTGGCCGCCGACTGTTCACGGGGGATGGTCACCGTCTCAGGAACCGACAGACGGTCGTCGCCTGAAAGGAGGGTCAATTCGTAACTTTCCGATGAGGTCCAGTTGCCACTGCGCGCCAACTGACAGCGCACCATACTGTTTTCTCCCTCCCTGACGATGCCCTCTGGCATAGTCAGATAGAGGCATTTGCCTATTTGCAGCGGCATGTTTTCCGTTTCGGCAAAGTTGTTCGCCTGATACTCTGTGATTTCCCCGGATCCGACACCGGGAATGACAGTGACATTGATATTGGCCGGGCCCTCTATGCCCATCAGTTTGGCCAGGGAGATGTCCGCACTCCTTGACACCACGGCATTGGGCTCCAGTGCGCTGGTGTCATAATAGGCAGTACCGATGCTTACCTTTTTGCCATTAGCCGACACCAGATAGATGCGCTCGCTCCATCCGCCATATCCTGCGAGATTGCCTTCGTTCTTCACCTGCCATGACAGATGCACCACATCCTGTGGCATGACGCTGCCACTGGTTGTCTGGATATTGGCCACGACATAGTCAGGGCTGTCGGGCATATCGTCTGGCGAACGAAGTATTTTCATCGAGCCATTGCGCACATTGACAATGGTCTGTGAGCCATCCGGCTTGAAAACGGCTCCTTTGGACAATTCTATCAGGAACACGTGACCTACGGTCGCCGTATCGGGAACAGAGACGGGGATCTCAATCACCTTGCCATTGACACCTTGAACCGGCTCTGCGCCACGCACCAGAAAACGGTAATTGTTGTCACCAAGGCTGATTGTCTCGAGTGTATGGCTGCTCGTACGACCTGTCAATGTAGTGTTGGCAGCATCCACCACAAATCCCTTGGGGAAGGACAGGTCGACGGAGAGTCCGGTGGCCTGTTCCGTATTTTCGAGATATACGGGATAATTGATGGTCTGTCCGGCCAGGGCATTTTCGCGCATTCCATATATATAGAAGCGCTCGGCCTGCGACTGTCCCGGTTCGCCGGGATTATTGGGCGAAAAGACATAGTCGTAGTTGGCGACAAGCGTTGTGTTCTTGGCTGGCATGACAAAATAAAACGAAGCCGACGTAGAAACGACCTCTCCGTCTTGCGTCCAGTTTCTGAACTGATAATAGCTGCTGCTGTAGGCTGCGAGGTAGACCGCCTCACCCTCGACAAAGACGTTGTCGCCCCACAAATTGAAATAGCCTCCCTCAGAGGGATTTGCCCTCAGATACAAGTAGTGTGACAGACTGGCCTCACTGGGCTCTTCGGGATTGTCTGGGGTATAGCTGAAATGAGCCGTCAGATGGGAATCGGTTTCTTTCACCGTGTAATACAGTGGATTGTCTTCAGAGATGACCTGTCCGTTCTCGGTCCATCTGTCAAACTTGAAGTCTCCGTAGTTATAGGCCCGCAGTGTGGCGGTAGTACCCACTTCATAACTGGTGCCACTCGACACATTAAAAGATCCCCCCTCGGCGGGTGAGGCATTCAAGAAGATACGTGAGTACTGATGCAGCGTGGGACTGTCTGGCTCGCCCGGATTATTGGGCGAGTAGGTGTAACGTGCCACGAGGGTGACGTGTCTGGCCGGCATCGTGTAACTATACTGTGCCGTGGTAGCTATGACGTTGCCCTCTTCATCTTCCCAGTTGGCAAACCGGAAGTTGCCGGTGTCATTCGCCCGCAGACTGATTTGCTCTCCAGCTGCGTGATTGGTAAGCCTGCCGATGTTGAAGCTGCCTGCGTCAGCAGGTATGGTCTTCAAGGTGAGCTTCCAAGGCTTGGTGCCTGGCTCATCGGGGTTGCTGGGATTATATTGTGCCCACATGCCGGCAGAGACAAGCAGGGCCAGCATGACAAGCAGATAACGACAGTGTTTCATGTTTCACTCTCCTTTGTGGTTATTTCACTACAATCTTCTTTCCGTTTTGTATGTACAGTCCACTCTTCAACTGAGCATCGGAGACTTTACGGCCTTGCAAGTCGTAAATGTCGCCATGCGTGGTATGGAGTGGCATGTCTGTGATGGCATTGAGGCCATTGTCGAAGGAAAGTGTGAAGCGACTGTTGTCTGATAATGGCTCGTCGACAGAGAATTCATATATCTCTTCTGCCAGGTCTACAGATCTTCCGGCCTGATGGTCGGTGAGCACGGCCTTGGCTGTGCCCCGTACCAACTTGATAGCATACGTGCCAGCTTTACCTACCTTAAAGCCAAGTTGGATCAGGTTGTCGGCCAGCGGACGCTCGTTGATGGCCAGTTGGTTGCCACTCTGGTCTTCGGTGTAGATCTGTGTGACATCTGCTTCGGGACTGAAGAATTTTGAAGCGTCGCAGTTGGTTTCATAACCGAGCGAAGCCGACTCATTGATCACGACTCGCGTTTTGTCGGTACCATTGCCACTCGACAACGCGATATCAAAGAGTTGGCGGCTGTCTCCGACACGTCTGGGAGCTGCATACGACTCTGCGGCAGCCGATGTCTGACGACCTTCTTTCTGAAAGAGGATCGCATTTTTGTCATTCGTCTTCTGGACAAAGAATCCTTCCATAGGTCTGAGCACATAGTCATCGTCTACGATGGAGTATGCCTGATAAGAGCGGCTGTCATAGTCCCAAACCGTAATAGGCGCATTAAAGTCCATATAGTAGGTGCTGAAATAGCAGGGATAGGGATTGCCTACAAAATTCCAGTTGGCATCTGCAGCATTGTCGGCAGCATACGTTTTGAGCCCTATAGAGGCATCATCGTGCTGGATGGCAGCATTCTTGCCACTGGCTGTGGCAGGCATAATGATCCATCCATCGCGATTGGTCTGCAGAATATATCCTTGCCCTGCCTTCAGGGTATTTTTTGTCAGGTCTTGCCAACTGCCTGAAGCTCCGTTGGCCGCCCGGTTCTGGCCATTGTAATAACGGAAGATGAAAGAGGCTTCCGGATCACTGTGACTGACATCGCCGACGTTGACATCATGCAATGGGCTCAGGAAATACCATCTGTTGCTTCTGACATAATACTGGGTTGTCACATCGTCGACAGACATGTTGGGGCAGTTGTTGACGAGCTGTCCATACATGTCATAAGGGCGGTCGACCAAGATAGTCAAAGCACCCACCTCCATGGGTGCATTGCCTCCCACGATGAGTTTGCCGTCTTCATCCAACAGGATGTCCACCTTGTTGCTGGGGCGGCGGTTGTTGGTCAGTGACAGCGAACCGGCTACATCGAGGTAAGAGGGTTCGGCTCCTTCCTGAATGGTGCCAAAATCATGCCAGTAAGTGTCGAGCTTATAGTCGACGACTGCAAAGGCTGGTACAACCAGCGTGACGTCTGACACATCGACACTGCCAAATGGATCACTATAGATAGCAGGAGGTGTGGCGGCATGGCAGACGACCTTCTCCAAAGCGTAACAATAGTTGAAAGTGCCATAATAACCGATGTAGTTACTGTAACTATACAGATTGGGAGTTGCAGGCAGTTCTACCGTCTTAAGATTGGAACAGTAGCTAAAAGCATAGTAGCCAAGCCTGGTAAGTCCGACCGGCAAGACCACGGTTTCCAGACCTGACGACCTGAAAGCCTCGTTTCCAATGCTCTTCAACCCTTGGGGGAACTCAATATTTTTCAACGAGGATGTCTGATAAAAGCAATCGTCTGGTATACTTGTCAGTGCGGCAGACAGCGTCAAGGAAGCCAAAGCTGAGCACTGATAGAAAGCCCGGTTACCCAAGGAGGCGACAGTATTGGGCATCGAGAACGCCGTCAGGGCGTAGCAATAGGCAAATGCATACTGATTGATGGTTGTAAGCACAGATTGACCGGCGATGGAAACTTGCTCTAATGACTTACATTCGTAGAAGGCTGACGCACCGACGGTTGTCACGGTGGAAGGAATCGTGACAGAGGTGAGCCCAGTCTGATAGAAAGCTTCACTACCGATGGTCTTCATCCCTTCGGGCAGATAGACCAGATGAAAGTCGCCTCGGCTTTTAAACTGTTTTTCCGGGATGGCATCAAAACTTGCATTGGTGAAGTCGACACCCTTCAGGTTGGCCATGTTTTTCAGTGTCGTCCAGTCTGCATCGTTCAGACGGCCTTTGATTTTGAGATATTCCACATCTGCGAGCGTATTGACCTGGTACATCACCTCGACACCCAGAGAGCCGGGGCTCTCCATTTCGACGCTGATCCAACTAATGGTCTCGGCCTTGATGTTATTGACTTGTTGTATACTGTTGAAGTGACAGCCGGCTTTGGAACTGGCTATCACGGTCATTGCTGACAGGACCCAAATGGTCAGTACAAATGTTGCTTTTGTCTTCATGCTTATTTTATTTTTAAGATTATGCAAAGAAGTATCTTCTGGCGTTATGTCACATACAGCCATTCTGAAAAAAAACTACAAGCCAAAGAAAAATATGTCTTTTAGCTCTCCACAGGTCTAAAAGCACCTTTTAGTTGCAAATATAAACAAAAAAATTTCAATTGCAAACAATTTATTACTTTTTTTCGAAAAAAAATTCATTTCACTCCGTCAGCCGGCGCTTCCGCTTGGGATTCTCCTTGGCGCCATAGGCTATCAGCTGGCGTGCCGACGTGATGATGCTCTTGCCGTCGGCCGAGGCCGACCGTCTGAGGTCGTCGAAAGCCTCGCGGGTCTTGTCAAGCTGCTCATCAGCGTTCATGAGCCGCTCATAAAACAGCTGCACCCTGTTGACCAGTTCGTCGGCAGTCTTCATGATGGCCTCCTGATTGTCAGCCTGTCTCACCTGCCGCCATGTCATCTCCAGCACCTTCAGTATCATGTATAGGTTCTGGCTCCCCACGATGATGACACCCTGCTGATAGGCGGTCTTCCAGAGTTGGGGGTCCTGCGAGAGAGCCAGTTGCAGCGCGCTCTCACTAAACACATACATCAGCACGAAATCCAGTTTGTGATGCCCCGTCTCAAGAAATTTGCTGTAATTTTTCCGAGCCAGTTCCTTCACATGACTTCTCATCGACTCCAGATGACGCTGCAAGGCCACAGCCCGTGTCTCCTCCGAGGGAGCGTTGAAATAATCCTCAAATGCTTTCAGCGACATTTTCGAGTCGATGATGACATCGCGTTGATCAGGGAAGTGGAGGATGACGTCGGGCTGAAGCCGGTGTCCCTCCTCTTCCTCATGTACGGCCGAGCCGTCGGCATTTCTCAAGGTCACTTGCTCTTCATACTGGATGCCTTCTTCCAGCCCCATGTTCTCAAGAAGGGTTTTGAGGCGCAGCTCACCGAAATTGCCCTGGGTCTTGTTTTCGCTGGTGAGTGCTTGTGCCAGCTTGTCCGCACGCTCGCCCACTTCCTGTGCCTGACGCAGGTTTTCCCTGATCGAGGCGTCGAGCCGTGCGATGGTGGTGGCGTGCTCGCGGTCGCTCTTCTCCACGGCCTCGCGCATCTGCCGGATGTTCTCGCGCAGGGGGTCGAGGATTGTAGAGAGCATATCTTTGTTGTTGGTCGACAACTCTGCCGAGCGTCGCTTCAGTATTTGCTCGGAAGCGGTGTTAAACTGCTCTTTGATGAGCATGGTATGCTGTTGCAACTGGCGGTCCTGCATATTGCGCAGCTCCGCCAGCTGGTCATTAAACTGCCGCCGCAGCTCTTCTGTGCGCCTGAGGGCCGCCGCTTTTATTTCCTCTTTCTGCTCGAGAGCCTCTTCTTTCTCCTCGGCGAGCTGGGCAGTGAGGGCCTCCACCTGGGCCTGCAGCTTCTCACGCATGCCGATCAGTTGTGTCTTTTGTTCGGTATGTCTTACGTATGCGAGCAGATACCCCACTACGCTTCCAAGCGCGAGCGCCAGTGCTACGAAAAGGTATTCCATAATCAGTGTCTTTGTGATATTGCATCAAAATGCGGCGTGTGGCCGAAGTTGTCAGGATTCATTCATCGTTTGTCGGCGGCAGGAGCCAGTTTTGGCTTCAACTCGTCGGGCGAGTCTTTAGTAAACATGTCGACGGGAGGTGCCTCACGTTCAAAGAGATGACGGATCACCTGCTCATCAAGCACTAACGAGGGTGCAAACTTATCGCTCTGCATGTAGCGCAGGATAGAGTGACGCAACTGCCTGGCAACCACACGCCGGTCGAGATCGTGTGTGATGTCCATCGTGGTCATCAGCAGCTTTCCACCCTTCACACAGGCTTCGACGAGCATACCCAGTTTGCGGCTGACATGCCAAGTGTCGATAGGCTGCACGACAGGCTGATAGTCCTTGGGAAATTCCGAGAGGTTCATCACCTGTGCCCGGTTGACCAGTTCCCACCAGTTCACGTCCTGCCAGTCGTCGGTGGGGAAGTCGGCGAATACGGGGTGAGTGTTCTGTATGTAGGCACCCGTGGTATGGGGCGGGCGCATCTTAAACCAGCTGGTGTTCCAGAATACCGGCAGATAGTGGTGCTTCACATCACTGCCATAGCGCACCTTGCCCGCGGCGGTGAGCAGCACCTTGCCGCCCGATCTCAGCACCTGCAGGGCTTTCTCGTCGAGACTGTCTGAGATATGTATACCCTCTGTGGCAGCCATCGTCATCTGCCCCTTGGAGGGATACACCCAGAAATCCCAGTTGTTGACAATGGGCCTGTCATACCCCTTGACCAGACCGCCGTCTTTGCCTACGACACTGATGGTGAGTCTGACCTTCTGAGGCATACCCTCATGAAGCACGCCGTCGAGCGGGATGCGAAGCCGCCCATAGTCCTTGGTCTTGCCCAGGGGGATGGTCTTTTCCGACACCGTCCCCTCCATACGCAGGCGCGGAGTGGCAAAATGCCGGCCCTCACGGTCGACTCCATACTCCGACCCTCTCAACTGATAGTCCACACGGATCTCTGACCCGGCGAAGTCGTGCTGCCAGGCGTTGTACAGGTCTATCCCGACATCCAGTGTGTCGCCCTCTTCATAAACGAGCCTTGAAAACTTGGCCAGAGGTACGACAGGCGCACAGAACTTAGGCCATTCCGGCAGATGACGAGTGGCTTTCTTCTCCTGCCAGAACACGTTGAGCGGTCCCACCAGGGCTGTGCCCTGTCCGCTATAGTCATTTAGGGCGAGCAGTTGAAATCCCGCATAATCAGCGGTGCGCATGTTGCGCTCTATCTCGTATTTGTAGCACAGATCCTGCAGTTCGCGACTGGAATGCAAGAACTTGTAAGCCTGCTGTTCCATGCCGTTCTCACGCAGCAAATCCTGGAAAATCTCGAAGTTTCGGGCTTTGTACACACCCGTATACTGATCCATCTCGCGGAAATCAGGGAAGGAGCACCACTGCCCCTGCTCGTGAGCGACAATGGGAGTGTTGTTGGGCTGGGCGCCTTTGTAATTGCGGGGGTAGAGGATCTGGTCGTAATAATCGTCGTCGCTGTGGGGCGCATGATGATCCCAGTCGAGACCGCGAGCCCCTCCTTTCACATGATACTCCGAACCGTCGTCCCATGCCCATCCGCCTCCCACGGAGGCGCCGCAATAGACGCGCGAGGGGTCATACTGCCGCATCTCCCTGACGAAATCATTACACCATGACACCCAGTCGCCGGCAGGCTCATTGCCTGCAGCCATCATCACAAACGATGGATGATGGCCATAAGTATCGACAATGCGTTTGCATTCTTCAAGCAGATAGGTGTCGATAGGCTGTCCGCGCCGCAATCGCACCCCATGGTTGGGCCACGACGGACCCTCCGGTTGCAGGTAGAATCCGGTCTCGTCGGCTGCCGTGAAAGCTGCGTCGGGAGGGCAATAGGAATGAAAGCGCATGTGGTTGAGCCCATACTCGCGGCATTTCTGGAAGATCCGCTTCCACGACTCTACGTCAGTAGGTGGATAGCCGGTCAACGGGAAACAGCAGTTTTCCACGGTGCCACGCAGCCAGATGGGGCGCCCGTTGAGATAGAACTGCCGGTCGCGGATGGTGATGTCGCGCATGCCGAAAGTGGAGTGCAGCGTGTCCTTATGCTGGAGGTCCACCACGGTCAGCTCATGCACCACGGGGTGGAATTCATCCCATGTGGCCACGTCGGCTCGCAATTCGGCGCACGCCATAGCATCCGAGAAGCGGAATGACAGGCATTCTGCCTGCTCTCCGTCAATCAAGAACTTCAGCCGCATCCGCTTACGGTCGCCTTCGCCTGAAGGGTAGTTTCCGTCAGGCAGCAAGTTGACCACCAGTTTCTTCGACTTCACATCGGGGCGCAACTGTAAGCGGCTGAAACCTTTCATTGGGCGCGAAATCAATTGCAGGCGCCCGATGATGCCATTCCAGTTGCCCTGAGTCTGGTCGGTGACGCTATGAGAGTCCTGACCCACGCATACGTTTTCGATCCCATTGTAAATACCGATTCTGATGGTGTTGGGTTTCCCCCACTCCACCAGGCTGGTGATGTCATACTCATGTGGTGTACTGAGCGACATCCGGTGACCGGCCTCCCTGCCGTTGACAAAGACGGTGGTCTCGATATGCGGCCGCTCAAGGAATAGGATCACACGGCGTTTTTTCCACGATTTGGGCACGTCGACCACACGTTCCACCCAGGCTTGACCTACGTAGTGACGGTCGGGCGTAAGGAAGAAAGGATACTTCACCTGCCCTGGCCGTCGGTATTTCTCCATGTGAGGGTTGTAGTAATACGACGAGTCATAAGTGCTGCCGGTCCATACCGTAGCTGCTGTCACTTCGTCGCCCTTGCCGTTAGTAAGCATCGAGCCTGGCAAGTGGATGGTTTCCGACAATACGGGCTGGTCGCCCGTACCAAACCGCCACTCTCCCGACAGGTCTATCATTTTCTGACTTGATGTGGGCAGTGAAAGCATCAGGCTACTTAAAATCACCAGTTTCTGTTTGATATTCATAGTTGTCGTCTTATTGATTACGATTTATGCGGCTATCTAAAACAAGTCTCTGTATCGATGTAGACTATCATAATATCTTTCTTGCAGCATCAACTGGCATCCCAATACCTTAATGTCGTTGACATCTTATTGTTGGAAATATGTTTTTACCCGGTCCCAATCGACGCTGACGACATCGATCGGCTCATCATATTGAGTGGCTGTGACTTTGTGTTTGTCGGGGTCGAACCTGACCACAATCACGTCATCGACACATACAGCCATGGAGTCGAGTGGAACAATGTCGAAGAGTTTGACATCATCAGGCAAGACAAAAGAAGAGGTCCTTTCCTTTCCCTTACACTCATAATAACATTCGTCATTTGTCTTCAAATACCATGTATGCGTTTTGCCCTCAGCATCTGTTTTTCTCACCGATACCATCGCTGCTTCGCGTTGACTCACGTAATAGTGTTTCCAATAGAGATACACGCCGCCTACAACAAAAAAGGAGACTATTAGACAGACGACAGGCTGTATCAGGCAGCCTATAGCCAGTCCCTTCCAGCGTTTTCGGGTGAACAGATAGAAAGGGATGTAGAGTGCCAGCACATACAATACGACCAACACCATAAACAAAATGAGATAAGAACCGGCTCCTTGCTCTATCATGGGCTGAACTGTTTTTTGTTAAATCAAGAATGGATATATTGGATGGCGAGCATGGTCAGGTCATCGTTCTGTTCCGCCTCGCCGACAAACTGTTCCACCGCCGCCGTCATGGCTTCAATCAGGATTTTTGGCTGTCTGCTGCTTTCGCTCGCCACCTGAATCATCCGCTCCATGCCAAACTGAGAATAATGGATGTCCTCGGCCTCATTGAGGCCATCGGTATAGAGAAACAGATTATCGCCGGCCTTGAGACAGAGGTGCTGCATAGAGAATTGCCACCCAGTCATCACTCCAGCAGAGACATTGGCATCACATGAGACTACACAGACCGCATCATCCGTCAGCAGCAGCGGCGGGTTGTGCCCGGCATTGGAATACTTCACCTGCCCTGTTGACAAATCGAGCACTCCCAGAAAGAGGGTGACGAACATGCCTGCATCATTGTTGTCGCATAGTGCATCATTGAGCGCCGCCATGATCTGGTCGGGGCTTTTGATATAGGCAGCAATGTTTCGGAACAAAGAGCGCGTCACAGCCATGACCAATGATGCCGGCACACCTTTGCCCGACACATCACCGATGCAGAAAAAGAGTTGGTCATCCTGAATGAAGAAATCGTAAAGGTCGCCACCGACGGCTTTGGCGGGTCTCACCCATCCGAAGATATCGATATCATGCCGATCGGGAAAGGCAGGAAATGTCTTTGGCACCATCGACATCTGTATGTCGCTCGCAATCTTTAACTCACTCTCCATCGAGGCCTTGGCAGCGGTGGTACTCTTCAGTTCCTCGATATAGGTGGACAGCGAGGACTGCATGTGCTCGAAGGTGTCGCGCAACAGGTGTATCTCATCGTGGCTGTTGATGTCGGGCAGAGGAGCATCAAACTGCCCGTCGGCCACCATATCGGCAGTAGCAGCCAGTTGTTTCAACGGCTTGGATGCTCGCTGGATCGCCATCTGACAGATAAAGAGTGTGACGAGCAAAACGATAATGAAGATCAGTAGCATGGTGAAGCCGAAAAGGACACCCACGATAGAGATGGACTGATAGGGAATCGTCACCACCAAAATCCAATCGGTACCCTCCAAAGGCGAATAGAACAGATATGTCTTGGTGCGGTTGACAAGTACTTCATGATAGACTTCATTATGGCTTTTCTCCCCATCCGACATCTTTTTCTTGATCGACTGTGCAATGCCCGGGATGTCGGCATCCTTGATGTGATCGAAGAGATTGCCCCTCAAGATACGCGGTTTGTCAGGGTGAGTGAGATAGGTGCCATCGTTCGAAAGGACAAAACTGTTTGATGTATTTCCTCCGTACACAGGAATCGTCATCAATCGTTCGCTATAATGGGCATCTCCCTCCTCCAGCAGATGAGTCATGAAATAGAGCGACAAGTCGGCACCGATGATGGCGACCACTCTCCCTTTAGCATCATGTACCGGCACCTGATAGGCCACCAGAGGGGTCTCACCGTCGTGAATGTCGAAAAAAGGCTTCGACCAATACGCAGAGTCGGCTGCGACAGCCTCCTTAAACCATGCTTTCTCCAGGTAGTCTGCCTGTGCATCCTCGATAGGTTGCCCCACTACCGTCACACTGTCCTTACGCCATGCATAGGGACAGTAAGCCCGCCCTTTCTGTGGGAAATAGTTCGCGATGAAACTGATGCCACAACTGCGCATTTTCGGATTGGTGGCCACGATACGCTCCATAATCGCCTGCAACTGTGCCGGCTGGTTGAGATTTCTCTCAATATCAAAAATGCTGTTCTCTACCGCCACCCTGACAGTCGACATCACATTATTGATACTATATTCGTAAGACCGGACCGTGGTAGAAACACCTTCTGCCGTTCCTTCCACCAATATCGACTTTCCAAAATCATAGACGAAAAGAGCCATTAAGCCCATCATGATGAGCAGTGCAAGGATGACCCATCGGGTGAGCCTTCGGGCAAAGGAGCGATTGTATTGATTTCCTTTCATGGAGCGGTACCGTATCTTTTAACGTCACAAAATTAAAAAAATAATTTAAAATATAACTTTGTTTAAGTGTAAAAATATCAAAATGCACAATTCTGGCAAAAAACTTAAGTCGAGCTTCTTTTTTATCAATTTAGAAGAATTGTCACAGGCCTCATGATTGACACCTTGGTCTGTCAGCAACCTGAGATGGTCACAAGTGGTAAGGCACAAGGCGTAGAAATACGTGGGGACAGTTTTACGAAAAATGTCGAAAATAGTCCTCTGCGGCCATCAATGGCTCTTCCTCTGGTATTTCATATCGTTTGATGCTATGGTCTTGCAGAAAAATCCTGTTGAGCGTATATGCCAGCGATTCCAAGGTCTTTTCCCTCACCTTCGGTTTCAGTTCACATTCCCAGATGGTGATGCTGTGCCAGCCCATCGCAGCCAGTTCATGCTGCACTTTCGAGTCCCGCTCCTGGTTTCTCCGTATCTTCGCCACCCAGAATTCCCGGTTCGTCTTCGGAATTTTACAGCACTCGGAATTCTCAATTATCAACTGTCCATTGTCAATTTGTGCAGTTTGCAACTGCACATGGTGTCCATGCCAGAAACATCCATTCACAAAGATACACGTCCTATACTTCCGCATCACAATGTCTGGTTTCCCCGGCAGTCGAGGGTGATTCAACCGATACCGAAACCCATGTCCCCACAGATAACGACGCACCACCATCTCCGGCTTCGTGTCCTTGCCGTTGATGGCTGCCATGTTGTTGTGGCGTTGTTGTGGGGAAAGGGTGTCCATATTTGATTATATTTTCAGATTCCTTACTAATTCCCTATCTGCAGGCAGCCAGTTGACGCTCTCCAGTTCATTTTTGGTGAGCCACTTCGCAGCCTCATGCTCTTTCAGTTCCAGATGTCCGCTCTCCACATGGCAGAGGTAGCAATGCATGTTCAAGTGAAACTGCGGATAATCCCATTCCACCGTATCCACATGTCGTTCCACTACGATACTTGTCTCCAGTTCCTCCCATATTTCGCGCTTCAACGCCTTCTCGGGCGTTTCCCCTGCTTCCATCTTCCCGCCGGGAAACTCCCACCAGTCCTTATAGTCGCCATACCCTCGCTGCGTGGCGAAGATACGTCCTTGGTCATCGTGGATGATGGCTGCTACTACTTGTATCTGCTTCATACTTTTATCTTCTTTTTATATAGCCATGGCCGTCTCTAAAATAAAGCCGGGGATGGAGTGCTGCATGTCCCAGACAACGTTCATCGGTCGTTCGCCAATACTCGAATGATAATCTATTAGTCCAAGACAGTAATAGCCATTAGTATTGCCATATTCGTCTTTCTTTGCATCACGGACAAACAGAATATACTTCCAACCGTTTGTGGGCTGTTGTATGATACGTTGGCCTTCCTCACTGTCAATACGCACACCATTCATCGACTGCCAATGGAACTGATTAGCTGAAATGGCATAATCCTCATACCGCGTACTAGGTGAATACTCTTTGTCAGACTTATTGATGGTGACAAAAACCATTGCGAACTTTCGCTCTGTATTATATTGGGTTCCAAAAACCTGCCAACGTCCAAGTTTGTTTTCAAGCAGCAAGTGTATCTCATCGGCAGAGTAACATCCATAGAGTTCTATTTCAGCTTCATCGTCAATAGAGATCCATTGAGTAGTTTTACTTAGCTGCGACTGTCGGAGTTCAATCAGCACAAGGAGTTCTTCAATAAACCACTTCATGGAAACTAATGATGCAACAGCCTCGGGAATATCTTTTATAGATAGATTAAACGTCCGATTAATCTTATCAACTGTATCCATCCAAATCGTGTAATAAAAGAGTTCAAAGAATTTACGCTCACGCTTAGAAGCATTATTTGACAATACCATCTGGTTAGCAACAAGTTTCCTTAGGAACGACAGATAGTCGTAACTATTGGTATGGAAAAGACGAGATAGTCCACCCTCAAGTAATTTGATATACTTAGAATTGGGATTAAAACCCTCAACCTTGATGCCGACCTGTTGTTTCAATCGTGCCCATGATCCGGGAGTCTTATAAATCAACCGCCAGTCAAGACCAAAATTCTCGAGAAAGTTAGGTAACGTAAGTTCCTGTCCTGTATTTTGATGGAAATACTGCACTTCTCGGCGTAGTCGACGCAAATTGAATATTGCTTCACGAATATTCTTAAGTATATACTCCTGCGCCTGCCGTTCCATTGTTATAGAACAGCCACGAGGCAAAAATAGGAAACCGTTTTTAATTTCATCTTCTACGCTGCGATTTCCACGTCCTACCAAAGCACGGAAACGGCTTTCGTAGTTGTAACTCTGATGTGCCTGAGCTACAAAATCGAGAACCGTCAGGCATGTCTTTCCGTCTGCCAAGCGTAATCCACGTCCTAACTGTTGAAGGAAAACGGTCAGCGATTCTGTAGGACGTAGGAATAGAACGGTATCTATCTCTGGTATGTCAATACCTTCGTTTAGCATGTCGGCCACACAAAGATAGTTGATTTCTCCATGAGCCAACTTGTCTGACGCCAAATCAATATCTTCGCTGTTGTGTGAAGTGACCGCCATCGCTTTGTAGCCTGTCTCATTGAACATTTTTGCCATAAACTCTGCATGGTCAATACTACAGCAGAAGCAGACAGCCTTACAATCCATTGGGTCATTAACGTAGTTTTCCAATGCTCGCTGAATGATGGCAAAACGGTCTTTATTATCATTATAAAGACTGTTCAGCGAGTTCTTATCGTAAACATCACCACGACATACTATACCGCTCAAATCCACACTGTCGTCAGTAACACAGAAATAATCAAACGGAGCCAACAGTTGCTGGTTCAAGGCTTCTTCAAGTCTTATCTCTGCTGCAAATCTGTCATTAAAGTCGGGTTTAATGTCTTTTCTGTCCATACGTTCAGGTGTGGCAGTAAGACCGATAAATAATTCAGGTTGCAGGCGATTGATTATTTCGCGATAGCTTCCGGCTTGACTGTGATGAACCTCGTCAATAACAACGTAGTCGTAGTAGTCTGCCCCCATCAGTAATATGTCATCCCAGTGGTTGTTTAACGTCTGAATAGTCGTAAACAGGTGGTTGAGGTTTCCATTGCGGCTGGGCGAAATTCGTCCTGTCCATATCTCGCCAAAGTTGGCATCAACCATGACAGAACGAAATGTTGAACGAGCCTGTTTCAGAATCTTTTCCCGATGTACTACAAATAGTAGACGGGCATGTCGTCCATTTTTCTTGACCATTCGTTTGTCAAAGTCCTTGAAATCGAATGCAGAGATAGCAGTTTTACCTGTACCTGTTGCAGCAATAATCAGATTGCGGTTGCTATGCACCACATCCCGTTCATATTGCAATTTTTCCAATACACGTATTTGATGAGTCTTCCGTTCAAAGCGAACAATATATTCGGGTTGTCCATCTCTGCCCCTGCCTTGGTGACGCTCTTTCCAAATAGCATCCTCAAAACGGCTAATAGCCTCCTCATTGTCGATAGGTTCAAAGTCATCACTATTCCAATAATTGTCGAAGGTAGCTTTTGTCTTGTTGATGATATGTGGATTTTCTACAGAGGTTACTCGCATGTTCCACTCTAAACCCTTAGTCAGTGCAGAGCGTGAAAGATTGCTGGATCCAATATAAGCTGTATTGAAACCATTATGACGGTTGAAAATGTATGCTTTGGCGTGCAAACGCTCCTGCTGGGTATTAAATGAGGCTCGAATGGACACATCACCCAACTGCGCCAATTCATACAGTCTTCGAATAGCCTTCGGATCTGTTGCCCCCATGTAAGTGGTGGTTATTACTCGCAACCGAGTTCCAGCCCTTTGCACAAATTGTCTCAGTTCATCTACCAATAGTCGTAGTCCTTCAAATTTGATAAACGACACCACAAGGTCTATTTGATCCGCTGTCTGAATGTCTCGCCGCACTTCATCATCCATCGAGATGTCATTACCACCAGTAAACAAATTGCTCACACGATAGCCCGACACGGGATGATTCTTGGCTTTAGCCTCAACCTGTTCTTCTGTATAGCCTATCTTACTATAGATACCACGGAGAAATTGTAGTTTAGATTCTTCACTCAGTTGATCTTGCTCTGTGTCAATCTGCTCTGTACGCCATTCATCTTCAATGAATTTTAGAATGCGGTTCACTACGTCCACCTGTTTGCTGATTGTGGTCTTTGCATCTTTGTCACGGAAATACTCCTTCAGAATACCAGACACCACATCGGCCAAATAATCTGCCAATCTCATGTAAGAGTCAGCACTGTCTATATCTTCTTTTTTAATAAGAAACTCAGCATTGGGAAAACCAGTAAGTTTTTCCTCAATTGCTTGACTAATTAGCGTCTCATACACACCTGGTACTATTTCCATGGCTATTTATTTGTTTAATTCTTCTATAATTTATACCTTATTCTAAACTCTCACAATACCTTATCTTGATGATACGCCATGAAGACGCAGTTAGGTAGAGATTCTGTAGGCATCGTAATTTTCTAATCTTCAACGCTGCCAAAATGCTTTCCCCGTATTTTCCGGCGACAGTCGTGTATTGAAATCTATGAATCCTTGCCTGTCCATTTTGTTATTGTTCCTTTTACTTATATAATTGGAAGTAAAATCATTAGTTCCGTTACAATAAAAATACAGAATATCCATCGAACTTCTTGTGATAGGAGATACTGCTTATATTCCTTCACAAACAGCTACAGAATATCTACCATCAACAATTCTGCAATTTTGCGAATTTGAGAATTGTGCTGAGGTTGGGTTGATATCTTCCACTTATGTGAATAATAAGGTACAAATGTAGTGATTTCTACTCAATTTCTTTCACCCTTAGTTAAACATTTTTTGTTTTTGGCTTACATTTTTGTTTTTTATGTGTTTTTACAAGTCAACATGACTAAATGATTCCACAAATACGTATTACAATAACAACATATTTCTCGACATCGAAAAGCAGGAAAGGTTTTCTGAAGTCTTTTGATTAGTATAGAAGCCATATCTGTCATCCCGATAAAAGATGCCGACGGGTATGCCAAACATACATATTTCTTTTTGCAGCCTCCATCAATGGTTAAGACTAACAAGAACTGGCGGTGCATTTCTCATATATATTGCATTAGAACGCATATAATTTTGTTAAAATCCAGATATTTTATATACGAAATGATGTAATATCAAAATAATGTTGTAATTTTGCATTCGAAACAATATAATTTGACATGAACAGGACAAAACTATCAGCAGTTGTTAAGGCTCTACGCAAGGAATATGGTCTTACTCAGGAAGACCTCGCATTGAAGTCGGGCGTGGGACTATGCTTCGTCAGAAATCTTGAGCAAGGAAAGCCGACGCTGAGGATGGATAAGGTAAACCAACTACTTGATTTGTTTAACTACGAACTAACGGCAACACCCAAGCAATGAGACAAGCAGAAATATATCGCAAAGACATGCTTGCAGGCATTCTGACGGAAGAAGGTGGCGAATACCGCTTCTGCTATGATGAAGCGTATCTCGCTCGCGAGGATGTGCAGCCTGTGAGTCTGACACTTCCATTACAGGCGGAAGCGTTCGTAAGCCCTGTGTTGTTCCCATTTTTCGACGGGCTGATACCCGAAGGATGGTTGCTCGATGTGGCGCTCCGCAACACCGACATCAGCATTCTTGATCGTATGTCGCTACTGCTGTTATGCTGCAAGGAGTGCATCGGCTCAGTCAGTGTCGTACCCATAAACGAGGAAGGAGGCGACCATGTGTAAATGTCTGTATTGTTACAAAGAATTGGAGGATGGGCTGAATGACTTTCACCCTGGTTGTGCTCGAAAGTTCTTCGGGACAAAAGATGTCCCGTCAATGGAGTATCGACATGAAGACCTTGATAGCCTGGCTGAACAAGTCATTCGTGCCCAGACATCATTAACAGGCGTTCAACCTAAATTGTCTCTGAACCTCAGCAAGCATGAGGGCAGTAGCCGACTGACCATCGTGGGAGTTTGGGGCGACTACATCTTCAAACCCCAGACAGAAAGCTATCCGCAGTTGCCTGAAAACGAAGACCTGACGATGCACCTTGCTGAAGCGGCAAAAATAAGTGTCGTGCCTCATAGCCTTATTCGTTTAGCTGATGGAGAACTCGGTTACATCACCAAGCGCATTGACCGCACCAAAAACGGCGAAAAGATAGATATGGAGGACATGTGTCAACTGACGCTGCATCCCACTGAGTATAAATACAAAGGCTCGCATGAGCAAATAGCGAAGACCATTGCGCAGTATAGCAGTACGCCAAAACTCGACCTGACGAACTATATGCAGCTATTGCTTTTCTGTTTTGTTACAGGCAACAACGACATGCACCTGAAGAACTTCTCACTCTATCGTCTTTCTGAGAAATACCAATTGACTCCAGCCTATGACCTGATTAACGTTGCTATAGCCAACCCCAAGGACAAGGAGGAACTGGCTTTGCCCCTTTCTGGGAAAAAGACCAAACTTCGTATGGACGACTTTCTAAAAGCGGCAAAAACGATGGGCTTGGAAGAGAACGTTGTATTGCGTCTTATGGCTGGTCTCCAAAAAGTTTTGCCAAAGTGGGAGACTTTCATCCAGTCTTCTTTCCTCAACGAAGAGATGAAGTCTGCGTATTTGGAGCTTGTTACGTCCCGATTGGCTCGATTGCAAAGGTGACCAAGGGGGGCATCAATTTTTGTTGATTATATCGTTGTTGAATCTGTAACAAGAGGAAGGGAGTGATTGTTTGGCCCTCGATTTTCGCCTCATTCCT
Source organism: uncultured Prevotellaceae bacterium (assembly GCA_946402905.1). GTDB lineage: Bacteria > Bacteroidota > Bacteroidia > Bacteroidales > Bacteroidaceae > Prevotella. The sequence goes on from CAMIYC010000001.1 coordinate 28,608, forward strand.
TCCGGCTGGGGAAATCAACTGCCAGCCGGATGACGGCCGGGAGATGGGGGTGCTAATACCGGCAAGTTGGGATTGGCTCCATCGTCATCAATTTGCGGTGTGCCGTCATCGTCATTCTGTTCTCCCTTACCGAGGATTTTATCCACGATAAGTAGTACATCAGATATGTCGATGACGGCATCCTTGTTCATGTCGGCTGCTTCTTTGACAAACGAGGCGGTCTCTTTGCCTAAGACAAAGTCAACAGTCAGTAAGACGTCGGATATATCCACGACGCCATCACTGTTGGCATCGCCCGCTATCATGTCGTCACTCTTGCCGGCGATGACATTCTGAGCATCAATCCCAGCCGGCATCAGGGCCAGGATTAATAAAAAGGTAAAAATACGTTTCAGCATAAAAAACATTTCATCCGGCGACGATATGGAAGGCTCCGGTCATGTAGATACCCAACTTGAGTGAATAGTCGTTGTCGCCCACCTGGTTCCAAGGAGCGTTGTGGTAGTATACCTCTTTGAGCACGATACCCTTCTTGTCGTAGTATTTCCTGGTGATGATACGGTATGTGAGCAGGGGGCTGTCAAATTCATAGAGCACTTCTGCCCTGACGGCCTTGCCGATCACACCGTCACGCTTGGCGTCTCTTTTACAGGCTTTCTTATCCGTGTAGTCATAGCGCACCCAGAGCAAGTAGCTTTTGGGCTGACGGTCCACACAGTCGCTGGCATTCACTACCATGGTCTCGTTCTCATCCACGGTCTGGAAGGTCTTCACCTGTCCAGATACGCTGGTGAGAAAAAAAATCATCCAACATGTGGCAATCAATAATCGTTTCATAGGCACCCTAAATACCGCAGCACTTTAATTTAACAATCTTTATAAGTCTCTGAGCAACAAAAAAATTGCTCAGGATTTTGTCATTTCAGAGTTATCACTCGCCTTAGTGCTGCCATTCAAGACGAGCATAATCATCACATGACTTGGCAAATATAAGCAAAAATATGAGAAAAACACTTCTTCTTGGAAGAATTTTTCAAGTAAGAGAGATATTTTACCGCTATAAGAGTCCCGTCATCGACAAAATGCAGGGATTGCGTTGCATGTCATTCCGATGAGACTATTCTTCCCATATTATCAATTCTCGATCAAGCGGAATGGAATATTGAGAGCCGCGCTCACCTGTTATGATGTAGTTGTTGGCCAGATGCGCGTCAAATTTCTCAACAAACGCCTTTCTGATACGGGCGATATTCTCATTCAGTGCATTTCCGAGCGGATTGACAACCTTAGTGATGGTGAGGTTGAGCCTGGCTTCGTCAGTATTGGGGCGTAGCTGCTTATATATATTGAGAAGTTCGTTGTAATAATCTTGCATGTGTTTGTAGATAATCCCTTCAGGATAGCGTAGGTACAGAAAATAGATAGCCTTGGGCAAAGCACCCATTTCTATCTCCATATCATTGTAGTCGGGCAGGAAAATGCGATAGTCGGGAGTGATGGCCATACGAGACAACGGTTCCTGTTTGTCGATAAACTCATGTATTGCCATCAACGAAACACCTGCAAGTCTTAGTTTCTGAACGGTCGTGCCAAGCTCACACAGCACTTTTGCTGTCTCAATCAGGCTTTGTTCTTCGGCTTTTTCTTCCTCAGCCTTCTCTTGGACTTCATAGTCATCCGACGTTTCAAGAAATGCGTCTTCATCCTTACTAAACCGCCTTAAAATACGGCCCAGCATTCCCGTATGACTACTGGATTTCGTGGACTTGCGTTTAGCCCATCTTTCTCTCTTAGATCGCTCTCCTTCAAAAGCCGAAGGTGATTCGGAAGGATAATACATCGGTCCCCTATAGGCATTGGAATCTTTATCTATATCCAAACATGCTGAAGAGCATTGCCTCGTTTGAGCCTGGCTACGCAACATTTCATAGAAAAAAGCCTCACGAGTCTCCTCTACTAAGCGTATCAGGTCTTCAATGGATTCCGATTTGGTGAGATCTATGTCCGACAGCTGCACATGCAAGAATCTGTCTTGTCCACCATATCCATCCTCAATAGCCTCGAAAATAAGAGAAGGCTTCAGGTTCTTCCGCGTGTTAGCATCAGATATGTACGGAACAAAAGCATTACTCCGAACTTCTGAAAAAAGGTGTTTTGGGGAAAGGTAAGGAGCATAGTATCTTACTTTTGCTTCGACATCATGTTCCCTTAGCAAGAATGGCAGGTAGTAGAAATCCATACCTATATGGGCAAACTTGGATTTCAAATCAAAATAGTTGCTGCGAATGAAGTCATTCGCATCTGTATCATAGTCTTTCTCGATATAAAAGACCTGATTGAGGACCGGACGGAAAGGTAATTCCTTAAATAGGATCTCGTTTACTGCCATTCATTATTTTTGTTTATGCACTGGCAAGTGAGTCCCTGCCAGTGCCGTGATTATGATATTACTACTTTCCAAATAGCTTACCCAACCAACCTTTCTTCTTCGGTTCTGAAGATGGTGCTGCGGTTGCTTCGTCGTCATCTGCAAAATAGTCGTTTGTCTCGACCATTGACGCACATGGGGATGCCATATCACAGCAGAGCTTACTGTAGAACTTGCTACGGCTACGACGTTCCTTTGCGAACATGGCTTGCGTATCTTCCGCATTTGCAGAGAAACGGAGCGAGTTCTGTACGCCAATTTCTCCAGCTACTTTCTCCACATCCTGATCTGCACCGATATAGGTGAACGTCCATCCCATCTGACGGAGTTCCTGAACAAGTGACTTTATCTGGTGACCGCTCCATGTGCGTGATGAATTTTCATAGCCATCGGTGATGACTGTGACAAGAACGCGGTCGCCATGAGTGACCTTCTGCTGCAGTTCGCTAATACACGTACCCATAGCGTCATAGAGAGCTGTACATCCAAGCAGGGGATAGTCTTCTTTGGTGATGTCACGTGCTTCAGCAATAGGCTTTGCAGAATAGATGCGGTTGAGGAAATGCTCTCCAGCACTGAACGAAGCCAGCGTGACATATTGCTGCAGCTCTGGATGTTCTTTCTGTGCCATACGGATAGTGGCGAGAGTTTCGTTTACACCAGTGAGTGCCTGGGTGTAGATGGTTTCCATTGACCCTGAAGCGTCAAGGATAATGAGGTTGTAGATTTTCTGAGTTTCCATACTTGTGAATATTAAATGTTGAACTTCTTGTCATTTGACGGTGCAAAGTTAAGTAGCTTTCACCGCCACTCCAAGAAAAAACATTTTGCAAGACTTGCAAAACAGGAGTCTTCCACTTCCTGCTGCTTGGCTGCTACTCAGTCATAGTTCGTCTTGAGGGTCGCTTCTATATAACTAAGCTGTTATTTCACTACTTTGCCTGGGAACGCGGGCGTCCCCAGAGTTGACTGCGCTCAAAATCTTTCAAAATCGAATATAAAATCTTTCACTTTGCTTCTATTTTGGTCAATTTTAAAATCAATTTTGTTTGATTTTGAGGCCGACAGACCGACCTTTGAAGGATGTCCGAGTAATTACCAGAGAGTATTTCAGCGCATAAAATTACAAAAAAAAGATGAAACCGCAAGTTTTGCGCCTCTTTTTTGCTTGATCAAGCCTGTTAAGAAATAATCATTCTTTTCCCACAAATTCTTTTCTCTTTGAAAAAAAATACCTATCTTTACGCACTCTTTATCTGATACCAAACAAAAAATATATGAAAAAACTATTATTCTTCGCTACTATTGTCATTCTGACTCTATGCCAATGTGCTGAACAGAAGAGCGGTGATGAAACCACGAAAATCGATCCTCCACATCTGGAGAAGCGGGGTGACGCCACCCAACTCATTGTTGAAGGCAAACCTTTCCTGGCGCTGGCCTGCGAACTGGGCAACTCCACCTCGTCAAGCCGCGAGTACATGAAGCCATACTGGGAGAAGCTGAAAAAATGCGGGGTGAACACCGTCCTGGCCGTGGTGTCCTGGGAACAGACCGAACCGGAGGAGGGTCGTTTTGACTTCTCCGTGGTCGACGACCTGCTGTCCGACGCTCGCTCCCATGACATGAAACTGGTCTTGTTGTGGTTCGGCAGCTGGAAAAACGGCATCACCAGTTACACCCCCAAGTGGGTGAAGTCAGACACCCGCCGTTTCCCACTTGCCATGACACCGGAGGGCAAGCCGCTGCCCATCCTCTCCACACTGGGTGAGGAGACCTGCACAGCCGACAGTAAGGCCTTTGCTGCCCTGATGCGCCATCTGAAATCCGTCGACGCTCACCAGCAGACCGTCATCATGATCCAGATGGAGAATGAGGTGGGGCTCCACGGCCATCCGCGCGACTACGGTCCATTGGCCGAAAAGGCGTATCATAGCCAGGTGCCTACGGCACTCATCGACTGGCTGAAGGCGCACAAAGACAGTCTGCTGCCAGAGACCACCAGTGCATGGCAGGCCAATGGCTTCAAGACTTCCGGCACGTGGGAAGAGGTGTTCGGCAAGAATGACCGCACAGCAGAGCTTTTCATGGCATGGCACTATGCGTCGTATATGGACCGCATCACGAAGGCAGGCAAGGCAGAATATACGCTGCCCACATTCGTCAACGCGTGGATCGTACAGCCAGAGGACACCCGGCCCGGAAACTATCCCTCCGGCGGCCCGCAGGCTCAGAACCATGATGTATGGCGTGCAGCAGCCCCGCATATCGACTTCCTCTCTCCCGACATCTACCTGGATAATTTTCCGCAGATCCTGGGGCTTTACGCCCGTAGCGGCAACCCGCTTTTCATCCCTGAGTCCCGATCGCGGCAGAACGGTGCTGCCAATGCCGCCTATGCCATAGGCGCCATGAATGCCATGGGATACTCCCCTTTCGGTTTTGAACGCGACTGTGACAGCGAGGAGAATGCCCTGTTTGCTCAGTTTTATGAGAAAACCGGCAAGGTGGCCGACATCATCCTCACGGCACAGGCTCAGAATGCCATCGGTGCGGCATGGCTGAAGGGCGACCACCCGCAACGTGTGAAAGATGAAATCGTGCTGGGGGACGTGCGTATCCTCTGCGAACTGGTGTCGAGCGGCACGAGAAACGGCGGTGCTCCCCAGCTGACGGGCGGCAGTTATGACCCTGAGGCATCGGGATATGTGATTGCCGTCAAGCAAAAGGAGGGCTTCCTCTTCCTGGGTTCCAATGCGAGGGTCACGTTCCTCCCCGCAGATGGTAAGGGGTATGTGGGTCTGGCAAAGGTCACGGAAGGAGACTTTGACAAGAGAGGCAACTGGAAAGAAGGACGCTGGCTCAATGGTGATGAGATACAGTTGCGTTACGACCTGCTCCATGCCACGGAGGAGGGTTTCTCCGGTCAGGGCCTCAATTTCGGCAAGCCTGAACCGGCATTCCTGAAAGTAGAACTGTTCCGTTATGACAGCAACTAATTCAATTATTACGATTATGAAGAAGATTACACGTACTTTAACCCTGGTCCTGCTCTCAGTAGCGGCTCTTTCCGGCCAGGCACAGAACAAGATAGTGAAAATGCAGCCGGACAACGGTGCGACCCATGTGAACATAGACACTCATCTGACACTGACGTTGAGCCAGGACGTAGTGCTGGGCCAGCGGGGATACATCTCTGTTTATGACAAGAAGTCGGGCAAGTTGGTCGACCGGCTGGACATGAGCATTCCTGCGGGTCCCACCAAGAGCCAGCCCAACAATCCCCTGGCCACATATACGCCTGTGCCCTACCAATACCGCTCTCAGCACATCACCAACCGCAACACCAAGGCCGGCACGCCCTCGGGGGTCAACGCATGGGACAAGAGCCGCTATCAGCTTGACATCATCGGTGGATTCTCAGACGGATTTCATTTCTATCCTCTAATGACCAGTGGCCGGAGCATGACCATATACCTGCACCATAACATGCTGGAGTATGGCCATGAATACTACGTGACGATAGACAAAGGCGTGGTCGATGGCTTCGGCGGTGTCAAGGGCAAGAATGGATGGACATTCAAGACCAAGGACAAAGCCCCCGGCCCGCAACAGCGTACGCTCACCGTCGCAGCCGACGGCAGCGGTGATTTCTCTACCGTTCAAGGGGCGATGGACCATATCCCCGACTCTGTGGCCTCTGAGCAAGACCGCTACCACGTACTGGTGAAAAACGGTGACTATCAGGAGCTGGTCTATTTCCGCAACAAGCGGTTCGTGACCATCGAGGGGGAGTCGAGGGATGGCGTATTGATACATTATCCCAACAACGAGGTGTTCAACCCCCACCCCGCCGACATCAAAACCAATGAGCTGAAAGGTACCTTCCCGTCACGCAGGGCAGCCTTCGCCGCCGACAACTGCAGTGACCTGATATTCCGCAACCTCACGGTGAAGACGGACTGTAAAGGACAGGCAGAGGGACTGCTCGTCAATGGCGAAAGGCTCTTCTTTGACAATGTCCATGTCATCGGCGACGGCGACGCTCTGCAGGCCAACGGCAGTTGCTACTGGTATAACTGCTGTGTCGAAGGCGGTGGAGACACCATCCTGGGACGAGGACCATCTTTCTTCAACCACTGCACGATCGTCAGCTACGGAGCATTTATGTGGATACGAAACACGGAAGAAAACCATGGCAATGTCTTTGTCGACTGTCATTTCAAAGGGCTTTCAGAGTATGCCGAGATTGGCCGGCTTCCTGACAACAAGGGCAAGAATTATCCTCATGCCGAATGTGTGCTGCTCAACTGTACGCTGGAGAATATCCCCGCCGCGGGCTGGGGCAAGATAGACGACAGCGCCAAGTCGGCCGTCATCCTGGAATTCAACAGCCACGACACTACAGGCCGCCCGGCAGACATCTCCGGCCGTCATCCGCTGATGCGCCAGCTGGACCCTGTGCGCGACGCTGAGCTCATCGGAAAATATTCTGACAGCAAATGGGTCTTGGGGTGGTAGTTGAAGAACTATAATCCGAAAGATTTTATCAAGAATTAGAGAATTTAAGAATTATAGTTACCAAAGGGACTGATCTCGAGGAGAATTCTTTGATAGATTGTTCAATATTTTTTATCAAGAATTAGAGAATTTAAGAATTATCATCAAGCCTACAAAGCCCATCAAGCCCATCAAGCCCATCAAGCCCATCAAGCCCACAAGCCCACAAGAGCACAATCCGCCCGAGCACAAATCAAACATAATTGATAGTAAAATCTACTAAAATAGATGCAAAGTGAAGATTTTATATTAGATCTTGAAAGATTTTGAGCGTAATGGCCCTATACAAATATTGGGTCGGCAGATGAAATGCCATAAAAAAACCACAGTCCCAGTGTATGAGATTGTGGTGATGAAGGAGCCATTTCCTCGTTGGGAAATGATGCTCTTTCAAGTGTATGCGGCAGGATGAATGCCGCTGGGCAAAATGATGTTGTCTATTTTACTTCTAAGTTATCGTGACGAGTCATCCATACACAGAAAAAGTAACTTACCACACTCATTGCCACGATTGAAATAATACCTGTTGTGCTCATATCTCTTATTGTTTGAAATTTATTATGTCTGAATTGACGATGCAAAATTACTGCCGTTTGGGCACTTTTACAATCAATGGTTATGAAATATACGACATCCTACACCACAGGAAAACCGAATCGCTGCTATCGACGTTATCGATAGCAGCATCGGTATTTCAGCAAAATCATTGATAGACATTTGGTTTTTACAAAGAAAAGCTGTTACTTTGCACTTGATATGGAACTTAGACAACTGAAATATTTCGTCAAGCTTGCCGAGACGCTCAATTTCTCGACGGCCTCCAAGGAACTGTTCATCAGCCAGAGCACCCTCTCACACCAGATTCTGCAGTTGGAGAATGAACTGCAGCAACCATTGTTTCAGAGAAACAGTCATGAGGTGACGCTCACGGAGGCGGGACTGGAACTTTTGCCCCTTGCCAAGGAGACGCTCCATTCCGCAGACAACTGTCTGCAAAGGCTCGAGGAACTGAAAGACCTGGAAGGCGGAGAGCTGAACATCGGGGTCACCTTCTCCTTCGCCAGTATCATGGCCGAGACCGTCACCGTCTTTCTGCGTAAGCATCCGCATGTGAAGATGAACGTCACGCAGTCGACCATGGCCGACCTGATCGGCCGTCTTGAGAACCACGAGCTTGACTTCGTGCTTGCCTTCAAGCCCACCACGCCCAATCCCAGACTCGACAGCCAGGTGCTGTTCCACCACCGTCTGGCAGCCATCGTGAACGACCATCATGCGCTGGCCGGGCGGTCGGCCATCACCTTCGAAGAATTGCAGAAATACGACCTCGCACTGACCAAAAAGGGCACACAGGCCCGTAGTGCCTTCGAGCGTGCCATCTCGCAAACCGACTACAACTTCCGCATCAAGGTGGAGATGAACACCGTCTACCTGTTGTTCAGGCTGATACGCGAGTCCAACTACGTGACCCTGTTGAGCGAGAGCACGGTGGTGGCTGAAGAAGGTCTGAAAGCCATCCCCATCACCGACACCGACACACCTGACAAACAGATGCACGGCTGCATCCACCAGCTGAAGAATACCTACGTGAAAAGAGCCGCACGCGAGTTCTTCCGCATGCTCGGCGAAAGCAACTCCATTCTCTTCCACCAGGAATATGCGAAGGGCTGACCAGATGGCCATTATATTTCAGACCTATGACATGAAAGTGAAAGATGACAACAAATAACAGATAAAATCATGACAAATCAATACATTAACATAATTTAACGGCAAATCCCTTGCACTTTAGTCAGATAAATGTATTTTTGCATAATTATTGATAAAATATTAATTATGCTACTATGAAAACATCATCTGACAACCTTGTAACCGAAAACAAAGGCATGAATCCGTCTGCCATGCCGACTGCCAGCCAACGGTTGATGGGCTACGAAGAGCAATACGGAGCACACAACTATCATCCGCTGCCAGTAGTGCTCCACCGTGGTAAAGGCATCTATGTATGGGATGTGGAAGGGAAAAAATATTTCGACTTTCTGTCGTCCTACTCTGCCGTCAACCAAGGTCATTGCCACCCCCGTATTGTGAAAGCGCTGAAAGACCAGGCCGACGTGCTCTGTCTCACCTCCAGGGCTTTCTACAATGATGCCCTCTGCGAATATGAGAAATTCATGCACGAATACTTTGGCTACGACCGGGTGCTCCCTATGAACACAGGTGCCGAAGGCGTGGAGACAGCCCTGAAGCTCGCCAGGCGTTGGGGGGCCGTGAAGAAAGGCATCGCCAACGACCAGATCAAAGTGATCTGCTGCGAGGGCAACTTCCATGGCCGCACTGTGACGGTGATCACCATGAGCAACGATCCCAGTTCGTACGACAATTACGGTCCGCTTACCCCCGGTTTTATCCGTATACCCTACAACGACACCCAAGCCCTGAAAAAAGCCCTTGAGCAGTATGGCGACGATGTGTGTGCATTCATCGCCGAACCCATACAGGGAGAAGCCGGCGTATACGTGCCCGACGACGGATACCTGAAGGCCTGCTACGATCTGTGCCACGAACACAACGTGCTCTTCATCGCCGACGAGGTGCAGACAGGCATCGCCCGCACCGGGCGCATGCTCTGCTCAGAGCACGACGGTATCCGTCCCGACATCGTCATCCTCGGCAAGGCCCTGGGCGGTGGTGTGCTGCCAGTCTCGGCCTGTCTGGCCGACGACGACATCATGCTCAACATCAAGCCCGGCGAGCATGGGTCCACCTTTGGAGGATTCCCCCTGGCGGCCCGTGTGGCCATGGAAGCCCTGCGCGTGGTCAAGGACGAGCACCTCGTGGAGAATGCAGAGAAGATGGGCGAGGTGTTCCGCCGCGAAGTCAGAAAGATCGACTCGCCGTTTATCCAGCAGGTGCGCGGCCGCGGTCTGCTCAATGCCATTGTCACCAAACCTGTCAAGGGAAAGACAGCCTGGGACATCTGCATCCGCATGATGGAGAGGGGTCTGCTTGCCAAGCCCACCCACGACCACATCATCCGCTTTGCACCGCCGCTCACCATCACAGAGGCCGAACTCATGGAAGCCATCGCCATCATCAAGGATACGTTCGAAGAGATGGCACAGTAAGCAGACTAAATACCTGAAGGCTATGCAAACGACCCATCATCTGCTCATGGTCTGTCCTGTGAGGTTTGGCTTCAACGAAGAGACCGCCGCCAACAACGTTTTCCAGCAGAAGCCACAGACCCGTTACAGAGCATATATCAGCCAGAAGGAAGCCCGTGAGGAATTTGAAGGCTTCGTAGAGTTGCTGCGCGACAACGGCGTGGACGTAGACGTCGTGCAAGACACCCTGCGCCCTCCCACCCCCGACTCTATCTTCCCCAACAATTGCTTCTCCACCCACGTCGACGGAGACAGCCGCACACTGGTCATATATCCCATGTTCGCCCACAACCGCCGTCTGGAACGCACAAAACTGCTTGAGCACCTTGCCCCCGACAGTTTCAGCCAAGTGATTGACCTGACAGGATACGAAGAGAACGGCATGTTTCTGGAGGGCACCGGGTCGCTCGTGCTCGACAGAGTGCATCATGTGGCCTACGCGTGCGTCTCGCCGCGAACCCACCCCGAATTAGTGGAAAGATGGGCCAGGCTCTTGCACTACGACTACCTGCTATTCGACAGCGTCGACGAGAACGGCACACCCGTCTATCACACGAATGTGGTGATGCATGTAGGCACCGACCAGGCTGTGGTGTGTCTGGACACCATCCGGGATGCGGCGCAGCGCAAGCGGCTGACTGAGCAGCTCCACAAAGATGGTAAGGAAATCGTGGAAATCAGCATCGATCAGATGCATCATTTCGCCGGCAACATGCTGGAGATCAGAAACCGGCAAGGCGAGCCTCTCTTGGTGATGAGCGCCACAGCCCTGTCTGCACTCACCCCCCATCAACGCACCACCCTGGAAAGACACACCCGCATCATCGCCCCCGACATCCACGTGATTGAGAACATCGGCGGTGGCAGTGCCAGGTGCATGATGGCAGAATTATTCTGACTTCTCGGAATAATCAGAATAATCAGAATAATCAGAGTAATCAGAATAATCAGAATAATCGGAATAATCGGAATAATCAGAATACTCAGAATAATCAGAAAACCTCAAAACCTTTAAAACCTTACAATAATGAACAACTCCATCATCACCTTCCCCATACCAGCCAACGAGCCGGTTAAGACCTATCTGGCAGGTTCGCCTGAGCGGGTCGCCCTCGAGAAAGAACTCGAGCGCCAGAGCAGCATCGTAGTAGACATCCCTATCATCATAGGCGGCAAAGAGATACGCACCGGCGACATCGGCCAGGTGACTTGTCCTCACGACCACCAGCATGTGCTGGCCACTTATCACAAAGTGGGCAGAAAAGAAGTGGAAATGGCCATCGAGGCTGCCATGGAAGCATGGAAAGAGTGGAGCCGCACCCCATGGACCACCCGCGCCGCCATCGTGATGAAGATGGCCGAACTGCTGGCCACCAAGTATCGCCCCATCATGAACGCCGCCACCATGCTCGGCCAGAGCAAGAATTTCTACCAGGCAGAGATCGACTCCGCCTGCGAGACCATCGACTTCTTCCGCTACAACGTATACTATGCCTCCAAGATCTATGGCATGCAACCCAAAGACGGAACGGGCCAGTTGAACCATACCGAATACCGTCCCCTCGAAGGCTTCGTGCTGGCCGTGACGCCCTTCAACTTCACTTCCATCGCCTCCAACCTCTGCATGACCCCCGCCCTGATGGGTAATGTGGCTCTGTGGAAGCCATCTACCACGGCACTGCTGAGCAACTATTACCTGATGCAGCTCTATAAGGAGGCCGGACTGCCCGACGGCGTGGTGAATTTCCTGCCGGGCAGCGGTGCCCTCATCGGCGAGGTAGCCACACAGTCGAAACACTTCGCCGGCATCCACTTCACCGGCTCCACGGCCACTTTCAAGAGCCTCTGGCAACAGGCTTGCAGCCATCTCGACCAGTTCGTCTCCTACCCGCGCCTGGTGGGCGAGACCGGCGGCAAGGACTTTATCTTCGTGCATCCCTCGGCAGACCCCAAGGCCGTGGCCACCGCGGCATTCTGCGGCGCCTTTGAGTTTCAGGGACAGAAATGCTCTGCCGCCTCACGCATGTACATCCCCAAGAGCCTGTGGCCTGAAGTGCTCGCCGACATCCGGCGCATGACCTCAGAGATCAAGATGGGCGACGTGACCGATCCCTCCAACTTCGTCAACGCCGTCATCGACGAAGCCTCGTTCGACCGCTGTCAGTCATACATCGACTACGCGCGCGAGTCTGCCGATGCCAAGATCGTGATCGGCGGATGCTGTGACAAGACCAAAGGATGGTTTGTGGAGCCTACCGTGATAGAGACCACCGACCCACATTTCAAGTCGATGGAAGAAGAGATCTTCGGCCCGATACTTACGGTCTATCCTTATGATGACGACCAGGTGGAAGAGACCGTGCGTCTGTGCGACGAGACCTCTCCCTACGGTCTGACCGGTGCCGTCTTCGGCCGCGACCGTCTCGCCGTGGAGCGCATCACAGAGCAGCTGAGCTATGCCGCCGGCAATTTCTACATCAACGACAAGCCGACAGGCGCCGTGGTGGGCATGCAACCCTTCGGCGGAGCCCGTGCCAGCGGCACCAACGACAAGGCCGGCGGCGAGTTCAACCTGATCAGGTGGATCATCCCGCGTGTGATCAAAGAGACACTCGTATCCCCTACTGACTACCGTTATTCCTACATGAAATGAACGCACGAAGCACTATACCATGCAAAGTGAACGTCACCTCGGAGACAGGCCGCCTGCGGGCGGTGCTGCTCCGTCGTCCCGGCATCGAGATAGAGCGCATGACGCCACTCAATGCCGCCCAGGCGCTCTATAGCGACATCCTCGACAAGCCCACCGTCGACACCGAATATGGACTCTTCAGCGGCATTCTGGAGCGCTGGACCAAAGTCTATTACGTGGAAGACATACTGGAGGTGCTGCTGAGGAATGAGAATATCAGGGAGCGGCTGGTGACAGAGAGTCTGCGCCACGATCGCCGCATCTCGCAGCAGCAGCAACTCAACAACGGGTTGTACGACTACCTGATGGGGCTGGAGAGTGCTCCGCTGGCCAAGATACTGATCGAGGGGTATGAGAAAGAGCAGTGGGACGGATTCTCCGACGACCGCTACCTGCTCAAGCCGCTCTACAACCTGCTCTTCACCCGTGACGCGTCGTCGACAATCTACAACCGCGTGCTCATCAACTCGATGAGCTTCGAGGTGCGCGAGCGTGAAACGCTCATCTACGACGCCATCTTCCACCATTTCTTCGGTGCCGAGACGCTCAATGCCACCACACGCAATCCGATGGCACGCACCGAGGGTGGCGACATTCACGTGGCCTCGCCCGACCTGCTCTGCATCGGCGAGGGCATACGCACCAACGCCAAAGGTATTGACTTCCTGGCACAGACCTTCGCCCGCGAGCGCGACCACTTCAACATCCTCGTACAGGAGATGCCCATGGATCCCGAGTCGTTCATCCATCTCGACATGGTGTTCACGTTCCTCTCCTCTCATCATTGCATGGTCTTCGAGCCGATGCTCAAGAAACAGGGTCTTTTCTCCAACAAGGCCACGACCCTCATCAGCATCAACCACGGAAAGATCAACTACCATCAGATGCCCAACATCGTAGACGGCCTGCGACACCTGGGATGGGAGATAGACCCTGTGATCTGCGGCGGTTCGGACTCTTGGGTGCAGTTGCGCGAGCAATGGCACAGTGGGGCCAATTTCTTCGCCCTTGGCGACGGCAAGGTGATGGGCTACCGGCGCAACACTCACACCATCGACGCAATGGACAAGGCCGGATTCAGCATTCTCAACGCAGAGGATATCATCAGCGGCAAAGTCAGCATGAACGACTACGAGCGTTTCGTGGCCGCATTCCCTGGAGCCGAGCTGCCAAGAGCTGGCGGTGGCGCAAGATGTATGACCATGCCTATCCTGCGCGACTGAATGGTCCATGACACGAAGAGCGAGACACAATCAGAACGATAGGTTAACAAAGGGGCCGATTTCAAGGAGAATTCTTTAATAGAATGTCCGATATTTTTATCAAGAATTATAGAATTTAAGAATTATAGTTACCAAAGGGGCTAATCACAAGGAGAATTCTATAATTCTATAATTCTTGATAATTTTTTTAACAGGCTGTCCAAAATTTTTATCAAGAATTATAGAATTTAAGAATTATAGTTACAAAAGTGGCGAATCTCAAGGAGAATTCTAAAATTCTTGATAATTTTTTAACAGGCTGTCCTATATTTTTTATCAAGAATTATAGAATTTAAGAATTATAGTTACCAATGTAGCAACTCTCAAGGAGAATTCTTTAATTCTTTAATTCTTGATATTTTTTTAACAGGCTGTCCAATATTTTTTTATCAAGAATTATAGAATTTAAGAATTATAGTTACCAAAGGGCTAATCACAAGGAGAGAATTCTTTAATTCTTTAATTCTTGATAAAAAAAATTCTTTAACAGGCTGTCCTATATTTTTTATCAAGAATTATAGTTACCAAAGGGGCGGATCTCAAGGAGAGAATTCTTTAATTCTTTAATTCTTGATAAAAAAAATTCTTTAACAGGCTGTCCTATATTTTTTATCAAGAATTATAGTTACCAAAGGGACGGATCTCAAGGAGAGAATTCTTTAATTCTATAATTCTTGATAAAAAAAGAATAGACTGTCCAATATTTTTTTATCAAGAATTTAAGAGACTTGTCGAAGACCCACTGACCAACGGGAGGTAATTTAAGAATTATAGTTACCAAAGTAGCTGATAAAAAGGAAAATTCTTTAATTCTTTAATTCTTGATAAAAAAGAACAGACTATTTTGGAAGATTTAGATATGGATTTTGTTTGATTTTGAGGCCGCAGGCCGACCTTTTAAGGACCCCGAGTAAATTACCGAAAAATGTTAAAAACGTTAAATAACAAAAAATGAATAGAATAATTATGTACATTTGCATCTAATAAATCCACAAGTGCCG
The DNA here is from genome assembly GCA_946402905.1 of uncultured Prevotellaceae bacterium. Classification (GTDB taxonomy): domain Bacteria; phylum Bacteroidota; class Bacteroidia; order Bacteroidales; family Bacteroidaceae; genus Prevotella. Next base: position 43,718 of record CAMIYC010000001.1, read on the forward strand.
TATATATATATCAATGCCATCAATGAGGATGCCCCGTCTGACAAAACTGTCCAGCACCATTGTGCTTATAGTGGCTGCCCTGCTACTGGAGCTGACCACAGCTGTGCAGTATTACAGCACGCGTCAGGGTATCAACCGACAAGTGAAAGAAACGGCGCAGCGTGAGCTCAGCGCGACCCAGCAGACAGCCCAGATCAAACAGACGGTGGAAACGGCTATGGGCCGGCTCCTGCCGCAGATAGAACGTCTGACATATCTCCACAAGACCGACTCGCTACGGATGTTGATACGCCAGGCACTCGTGCGGGAACCCAACATTGTGGGCATTGACTATTGCCACGTTGTGGGTGCAGACGGTGCGCGCGAGGGCATTTACATTTTTAAGCCTGATGAAGAAAAGGAGGAGCTCACCGAGCAGGTGATAGACTTCGACTATACCAAGCGTTCTTGGTATTCCGAGGCTCTGAGCACAGACGGATACTGGAGCGAGCCATACATGAGTCGCTACAAAGTGCTGCTCATGTGTACCTACTCACTCCCTGTATGCAACCCACAGGGAGAGCGCGTCGCAGTGCTGGGAGCCGACCTCCCCATGCGTGAGCTCTCCATACTGACCTCCCAGCTCTACGAGCACCAGGAACGCTCACTGCTCCCCATCATCCTGCTCCATATCACAGGTCTGCTGCTCCTGGCCTTCATCATCCAGCGCGCCATCCACCATGTGCGCAAGCTGCAGGCCATCAATGCCGACAAAGAGCGTATTGAGGGTGAACTGAATATCGCCCGTGGCATCCAGCAGGCGATGCTGCCCAAGATTTTCCCACCGTTCCCCGACCGGCAGGATGTGGATATCTACGCACAACTCACCCCCGCCCGCGAGGTGGGGGGCGACTTCTATGACTTTCTCATACGCGATCAGGAACTGTTTTTCTGCATCGGCGATGTCAGCGGCAAGGGTGTGCCCGCCGCACTGGTCATGGCCGTAGCCCGCTCCACATTCCGTATGCTCTCCAGCCAGGAGAGCCGTCCTGAACAGATTGTCAGTGCCATGAACGCCACCATGGCACAAGACAACGACTATAATATGTTCATCACACTCTTTGTGGGTGTGCTCAATCTGTCGACGGGACATCTGCGGTATTGCAACGCCGGCCATAAAGCGCCCCTACTTATTCATCCGAGCGCATCCGGCAACGAACACAACGGCAACGAGCACAACGGCCTGACGACAGCCTTTCTTCCTATAGACAACAACCTGCCTGTAGGAGCCATGCCCGACTGGCCATATACCGTGCAAGAGACCACCATCGCTCCACAGACCACGCTCTTCTTGTACACCGACGGACTGACCGAGGCTGAAGCCAAGACACACCAGCAACTGGGGAGACAGCGCATGACGGAGGCAGTGATATCGGCTCAACCCAAGCGCCTCATCGAAGACATGACTAACACTGTACATCAATTCATCGGCGGCTATGAGCAAAGCGACGACCTGACCATGCTGGCGATTTCGTGCAACCCCTCCCTAAAACCCCTCCCTAACCCGGAACCCCTCCCTAACCCTCCCCGAAGGGGAGGGGATGAGAGATTGGAAAGGTGTGAGAGATGGAAGAAATACAATTCGACCTGAGATAATATCAACGATCCAGAATATTAATATTATGATGAAGACCACTTTTTCGGAAGAGAACAACCATTTTGTGATGCGCATGGAAGGCCGCCTCGACACCAACGCATCAGCCCAGACCGACAAGGAGATGAAAGTGCTTTACGACTGTGAGGGGCACGACATCATCCTCGACTGCACACAGCTGGAATACATTTCCTCCAGCGGCCTGCGGCTGTTTTTAGGCCTGCTCAAAAACGCCAAGGCCAAAGGCAGTCAGGTGACCATCACGGGGCTGAGCAACGACCTGCGCCAGATTTTCGACGAGATAGGTTTCACGCGGCTGTTCAACATCCAATAAGATAAAGAGAAAACCATGGCAGAACCGACCATCCGACAACTGCAAGAAGAGAATGCCGCGCTCCGCGAAGAAGTGCAAGCACTCAAAGACGAACTCATACGGCTCATCGGCCGCAATCTCGACCTCTCCGAGCGGCTGGAGTCCGACACCGAATTGCGCCGCCGCACAGAGGTGGCACGTCAGTTGCTTGACGGCAATATCGAGCGCCAGCGAAATGCCGACCTGCAAGATGACTCACAACTCATGGCCCTCATCGAACTGCGCGTCGAGGCCAACCGCCTGCACCTGAAGCCCGACTTCAATTCGACCGAGCTGGCACGCCTGCTCGGCGTCAGCCACGAAAGACTGGTGAGGCTGTTCCGTCACCAGAGCATCTACCGCACCCCCGATGCCTATATCGACAACCTGCGTGTGCTCGCTGCGCTGCGCATGTTGCGCGAGAAACCGCAGTGGAGCATCGCCGCCATCGCCGAGGAGTCGGGCATAGGCAATGTACGCACCCTGCAGCGGCGTGTGCAGGATGCCATAGGCATGACCCCCGTGGAATATCGCAACATGCTCACCCGCGACCTGTAAGGTGTGTTCTATTAATTCTGTTTGATATATAGGCATTATGCTGCTCTATCTGTTTCGGTCGCTTTTTGTTTTTATTCGGTGCATAGTGTCAAGTCTCATCGGTCGTATAGCCCGCTATACTCCCTCTTCAACTTACACTCTGCACTCGACTAAAAATCAAAAATCGCCTCGACATAATTAATAAAACCCACCTTAAGAGATCATACACCTACAAAAACAATCTATGATAATGAAGAAAACGCTCCTCCTTTTTCTGCTATGCCTGACATCCCAGATAGTCTTGTCGGCCAATTACAAACAAGTGAATGACATCGCTTATAGCAAAAAGACAGACACCTACTCCAGGGAACGTCTCAAACTCGACATCCACTACCCCACCGACCTGCACGACTGCCCCGTGATCGTGTGGTTTCATGGTGGAGGACTGGAAGCGGGCAACAAAGAGATACCCGCAAGACTCAAAGAGAGAGGCTATGTGGTGGTAGGCGTCAACTACCGTCTGCTGCCCAAAGTGACCGTCAACGAGACTCTCGACGACGCCGCCGAGGCGGTGGCGTGGGTGTTCGGCCATATCAGCGAATACAACGGAGACCCTCGCAAGATCGTGGTCACTGGTCATTCTGCCGGGGGATACATATCGATGATGCTCTGTCTCAACAAGTCGTGGCTCTCGAAATACAAGGCCGATGCCGACCAGGTGATGATGTATGTGCCATTCAGCGGCCAGGCCATCACGCACTACAACGTGCGCAAGATGCAAGGCATACCACCTCTGCAGCCCACCATCGACGAATACGCACCTCTCTACTGGGTGCGCAAAGACTGTCCTCCGCTGATCCTGATCTGCGGCGACCGTGAACTGGAGCTGTATGGCCGGTATGACGAGAATCAGTATCTTGAGCGGATGATGAAGCTTGCCGGGCATCAGCACACATACCTCTATGAGATAGACGGGCACGACCATGGGGCCATGGTGGGACCTTCGTTTCATATCCTGGAAAGCCATCTCCGCCAGATGACCAAATGACAACAGGATAGGTTGTTAGGTTGTTAGGTTGTTAGGTTGTTAGGTTGTTAGGTTGCTTCTATATAACTAAGCTGTTATTTCACTACTTTGCCTGGGAACGCGGGCGTCCTCGCCCGCCGCAGATGCGGGCGAGGACGCCCGCGTTCCCAGAGTTGACTACGCTTAGAGTTTTTTTAGGTGGAATATGCTTGACTGCAACGTAACCATAGGTCATTTCACCTCACCACCTAATAACCTCACCACCTAATAACCTCACCACCTAAAAACCTAATAACCTTCTATTTTTAATATATATTATGAAAAAAGAGGTTAAAGACTTATTGTATTCCCCAAAAAATAGCGACATTTGCACGCTGAAATTAACGATGAAAGATTTCATCGCATTTTTAACTTAAAATTCAGTAGAAACAGGATGCGAAAACTAATGATTCTCAGTGCCGTACTGATCCTCTCACCTGTCAGGATGAAGGCCGACAATGAGACCAATCCTTCAGCAGGCACCCCCGTTGACACACAATATGTGTGGAACAACAATCTGAACGAAATCGTTGTCACCGGCCAGGGTGGAGCCGTATCCAAACGCCGTCTTTCGTCCAACATCACCAAACTTTCAGCTGCGGAGTTGTCCAAACTCCCTACCAACCGCATCGACCAGATGTTGCAAAACGCGCTGCCCAATGTGCAATTCACACTGACCAACGGACAGCCGGGCACCACCTCCATCATCAAGTCGCGCGGCCTCTCGTCGGCTTTCACCAACTCGACACCCGTGGTCTACGTAGACGGTGTGAGGGTGGACAACCTCAACACAGGCGCTTCATTGTTTAATGAGCTGAACAACGCCTACGGCAACATCAACGGACAGACAGCGGCATCGAGCGCCATCGGCGACATACCGATGGAAAACATCGACCATATAGAATATGTGCCCGGCGGAGCCGCCACCACCCTCTACGGTTCTGACGCCGCCAATGGTGTGATCCAGATTTTCACCAAGAACCACGGCAACGGACGGTTCAACGCCTCCGTGACCACGCAGATAGGGCTTGATGTCGCCAACACGCAGTATTATCACTTCAACCGCACCAAGGAGCTGTTGCACCAGACCGGTTTCCAGCAAAAATACGGCATCTCTTTCTCCGGGGGTACCGAGCGCATGGGCTACTCTTTCGGTGCGAGCATGAGTCAGAACACGGGCACGCTGATACACGACGGCAATGAGCAGCGCAAATACGACATCCGCTTCGGCTCATCCATCCGCATGAACTCCCTACTGAAATACACCAACTCGTTCGGATTCGTGGCCGAAGACTACCAGCGCAACCGTAACGGCAACCAAGGCTTCTACACGGGCTTGTGGTTTGCCGAAGGTGCCGCCGCCGCCAATTTCACCTATCAGGCCGAAGACGGCACGACGCGCAACTTCAACGCCGACATTGACCAGGCCTCTCCCTACGAATTTGCACGGATGAAGGCTTTCGTGTCACAGGCCGAGGCCCTGCAAGACCATCACGAGGACGTGAAGCGCTTCCAGACCTCCCAGCAGCTGGAGTTCAAGCCGCTCAGAGACCTCACCTTCCATGCCACACTGGGGCTCGACTACCGTGCCAACGCCGACAAGCTGGTAGAGACCAACCGCTACCTGATCCATACCCAGATGAAGCCCGCGGGCACTACCGACGCCGGCAGCGTATCCAATTTCGACCGCAGCTATTACGGCATCACGGGCGAGCTCAACGGCCAATGGAAGCACTATCAGGACGAATGGCTGAGCAACATCCTCACGGCAGGATTCCAATACTTCAGCACCCACGACCATCAGAGTCTGTACAGAGGACTCAACGTGCGCGATGGGGCCCGGATCATGTCGGGCGCGGGCACCATCTATGCCGACGAGTGGCTGAGCTATCTGCACAACTACGGTGTCTATCTGCAAGACAATGTGGGCATCTTCAACCGCTATTATATCGACCTGGGCCTGCGCATGGACTACAACACCGCCTTCGGCGAGCAGGTGGGCTGGCAAGCCTATCCGAAAATAGGTCTGTCATACATCCTCTCCGACGAGCCATGGATGCGCCCGCTGACCATGGAGGGATGGGTCAACTCGCTCAAGGTGATGGCCAACTACGGCGTGGCCGGCAGTTATCCGCCCGCATTCGAGTATCAGCGCACCATAGAGGTCAGTTCCTACCTTGACCACCAGGCCAACACCTTTGGCAAGAACGGCAACCCCAACCTCGGACCGGAGAAGAAGCATTCGTATGAAGTCGGTTTCCAAGCCACGCTGCTGCGACAGGTGCTCAACTTAGGGCTCACCTATTATTATGCCCTCACGCGCGACGCACTTTTCGACGTGCCCACCATGCCCTCTTCCGGCCAGAGCAGTTCCTATCTGGCCAATATAGGGAAGATACGCAACAGTGGCATAGAGATGTATGTGGGAGCCAACATCATCGACACCAAAGACTGGGGGCTGGGCGTGAGAGTCTCACTCAACACCAACCGCAACAAGGTGCTCTCCACCGGCGGAGTCGTGCCCTTTGCCGTCGGCGGATTCTCCTCACGCACCATCGTCACCGTCGTAGAGGAGGGCAAGCCGGTAGGTTTCCTGCGCGGCACAGCCACGACGCTCAATGCCGACAACACCGTGAAGGAGACGCTCTACAACCAGGACCTGGGCCGCACGATACCCACGCTATACGGCAATTTCTCCCTGTCGGCACGCTGGCGCCAACTCAACTTCACCCTTACCGGCGACTACCAGACGGGGGCTTACGTACACTCGTTTGACAGGCAGTTCCGTTTCGCCAAGGGCATCAAAGACCCCGCCATCCCCGAAGCGGCCCTCCAGGGAAGCACCCAAGCCAAGACCTGGCTCAACTTCACCAACTTCTTCGTCGAAAAAGCGGACTTCGTGAAGATACGCAACATCGGCGTAGACTATACCTTCCAGTTCACTGACTTCCCGGTGCGTGAGCTCTATCTCGCCGTCAACTGCTACAATCCCCTGTCATGGGCGAGCAGCAGCGTAGACCCCGAAGCTGTGCTGAGCGGCGCGCGCACACAAGGTGCCATAGCCACCGGCGGACTGAGTTACAGCAGCTACAGCCTGCCACGGCAGTACGTGCTGACAGCAAAAGTGAGTTTTTAATTGATGGCTGACACCATTTCATTCAAAATCAAACAATGAGAAGACTGACATACATACCCCTGATACTGGTCACCATGCTGGTAGTGAGTTGCGACCTGATGACTCCCGACGAGATCGTCAACCCCAACGTGGACGAGTCGATTTTCCTCCATTCAGACAACCCGATGGAGACCTGGGTCAACGGCACGGAAAAAGAGTTGGCCCTGCACGTGTCCGACTTTGTAGAGATGATGGAGATCCTCTCCGACAATTATTTCAACAACTTCACACGTTCGAGCAAGGTCTTCGACATTCCTCAGCTGCTCTACACCGATGCCGACGTGACCCTGCTGCAGAGGCATGTGGGAGCACTGCGGGAGATGGCCGACTATGGACTGACCACGGTGGCAGGGGCTGACCCCGGCACCACCGACGCGCATCGTTATCACCTGCTGATGATCAAGGCCTACTCATTCATCCTGGCCGGAGACTTCTTCCGCGCCTTGCCCACAGAGAACGGCGGCGAAGCCAGGGAGTGGAGCATACAGATGACCAAGGCCATGGAGACCCTCGACCAGGCGCTGCCGCTGGCAAGCGACCCAGAGGAGCAGGCATACACTCACACCCTCTACGCACGCGCCGCTTACAGGCTGGGGCAACGCCAGGTGGCTGTCGATCATGCCCGTCAGGCACTGTCGCTCTCAGCCCATTTCTGCAAGCAGGTGTCATTCGACAGCAAGAACGGTGTGCTCAACGGCGCGCAGGAAGCCATCTGGACCGACTGGTTCCAGCCCCTGCCCCGCCTGGATTTCCTCGACCCCAAATATTTCCAGCTCAACAGCACCGACCAGTGTCCCATCACCATCGCCAAAGCTGAGGAAAATCACCTCATCCTGGCCGAAGCCGCTTTGGCCGCCAACGAATTAGGCGAAGCCAAGAGCCACCTGACCGCCCTGCTGCGACTCGTCAAATCGCGCCCTGTGCAGACCAGCATCAACGATCAGCTGGAGGGACGCTACAACGGCGGCCTGAAGGCCTTCCCCAACGACCCCACCTATCGGGTGCAGGCATCAGCGGCAGACTCGCTGCGCACGGGACTGATCACAGACCGCCGTCCGCCGTGCCTGATCAACATCCCCTACATCTCTGGCACATCCGTCACGCAGTCGATGATCGACGGTCTGAGCGACCACGACAGCGCACTCGAACTGGTCTACCTGATGCGCCAGGAGATATTCTTCGCCGAGGGACGAAGGCCCGCCGACCTGGGTATACGCCTGCCACTCTGTGAAGTGGAGGCCGCCAATCAGGAAGACCCGACGGCCTATACCGAGGCATGGATACCTGCGTTCGTGCCGCAGAACTATGGACTCGACGACTTCAAGGTGGACGACGAGGCCAAGACCGTGACCATCACACACAACATGAACCGAGTGATCGTCAACAACGCCCGCTCAGAGAGTGTAGTACCCTTTGAATAATAGCCGACATGAACCATCTGAAGTCAACCCCCTCATGGAGAAAAGCATTCTGGCTCTTAGCACTTACGCTGATGGCCAGCATGCCGCTGACCAGCCAAGCCCAGGACGCAACCGGGCCACGCTATGTCATCCTGATCACCATCGACGGCCTTCGCGCCGAGATGATCGACGACCCGCAGATGCCCTCCCCCTTCCTCAGGATGATGAGCCGCGAGGGGCTGCGCATAGGCCGTGTGACAGGCATCCCCCCGGCAGCCACCTACCCCTCGCACACCACCTTGGTGACAGGAGCAGTGCCGGCGCGCCACCGCATCTTCTATAACAGGCCGTTTCTGTGGAACAAAGACACCGCACGCATCAGCTACTGGTATGCCGACAGTATCGCAGTGCGCACCATCTGGCAGCGGGCCCACGAAGCTGGTATGAAGACAGCGTCGCTGTTCTGGCCGGTATCGACAGGCAGCCCCTATATAGACTATAACGTGCCAGAGTTTTGGTCGCTCAATATGGAGTGCGACCAAATGGAGTATATCAAGCCCTTCTGCACCCCCGAGGGTATCCTTGACGAACTGGAACAAAATGCCTGCGGCAAGCTCGACACCATCACCTATCAGGCGGGGTCGCTGCAGCGCGACGGACGCACCGCCGCCATGGCCAACTACCTGATGAACCACTATCAGCCACGGCTGATGACCATCCACCTGATCACCACAGACTACAGCCAACATGCCCTGGGCACGCAAAGCCAGCGGCTGTTGCAAGACATGGGCAGTGCCGACCATGCCGTAGGGACCATACTGGAGAACCTGAGGCTGACCCACCGGCAGGACAGCACGGTGGTCATCGTCACTGGCGACCACGGCTTCTGCGACTACAGCCAGACCCTCAGTCCCAACGTATGGCTCACCCGGGCAGGCCTGCTCAGCATGCAACCCGGCGGCGACTGGAAAGCCTGCTTCTATGGTGGGGGCAACACCGCTTTCCTCTATCTGCGCAAAGGCAACGACCAAAAGACCTTGCGCCGCATACGCCGGATGCTCGGGCAGTTGCCCGAGGCAGAACGCCGGCTCTTCCGTATCGTAGAGAAAGAGGAGCTCACCGCCAAGGGTGCCGACCCCGCAGCCGTCCTCGCCCTGGAGCCGATAGTGGGTGTGGCAGTGACCAACAACCGCAGTGGCTACGTCGTAACAGCCCGCAGAGGTGGCACCCACGGATTCATCAGCGGTCAGGATGTCACCACTCTCATCGCCTACGGTCCCGGCATCACCCCCGGCCGCCGAGACAGCATCCGCCAGACGGACATCGCCCCGTGGATCTTACAATTACTGAAAATTGAAGATTGAGAAACGTTCATTACAGGCAGGATCCTTGACCTCTTCTCTACGGAAGAGTATGAAACATACAGGATAAGAATGTAGGGACGCGGCGTGCCGCGTAGCAAATAGTCCAACATCAACCCAACATCTCACAAAAATGGCTAAAGACAAAATCGCATACGTATGCAGCAACTGCGGACAAGACTCGCCCAAATGGGTGGGCAAATGTCCCTCGTGTGGACAATGGAACACGTATAAAGAGATACGCATCAGCAACGACAGCGGGACAATGGCTGCCAAGTCGGCTGCGCAGTCGGTGCGTAAGTCACTGACAGACAAATACCACGCCCGGCAGTTGAAAGACATCTCCACCCATGAGGAGCCACGTGTCGACATGCACGACATGGAGCTCAACCGCGTACTGGGGGGCGGACTGGTGCCCGGCTCCATCGTCTTGCTCGGCGGTGAGCCCGGCATCGGCAAGAGTACGCTCACCCTGCAGACCATCCTCAACATGCCGGAGAAGAAAATACTGTATGTCAGCGGCGAGGAGAGCGCACACCAGCTGAAGATGCGTGCCGAGCGCATCGGCAAAGGCGACAGCGACCATGTGCTCATCCTCTGCGAGACCTCTCTGGAGAGCATCTTCTCGCACATCAAGGAGATTCACCCCGAACTGGTGATCGTCGACTCTATCCAGACCATCTCTACCGATGAGGTGGAGAGTTCGCCGGGCAGCGTGACCCAGGTGAGAGAATGCGCTTCAGCCCTGCTCCGCTTTGCCAAGTCGAGCGGCATCCCCGTCATCCTGATTGGGCACATCAACAAAGAAGGAACGCTGGCTGGACCTAAAATCCTGGAACATATCGTCGACACCGTGATACAGTTTGAGGGCGACCAGCACTATATGTACCGCATCCTGCGCTCCATCAAAAACCGCTTCGGCAGCACCAGCGAACTGGGTATCTACGAGATGCAGCAGAAAGGACTGCGCCCCGTAAGCAACCCCTCGGAGCTGTTGCTCACCCAAGACCATGAGGGCCTCTCGGGTGTCGCCATCTCATCGGCCATTGAGGGCATACGTCCCTTCCTGGTGGAGACCCAGGCCTTAGTGTCAACGGCAGCCTACGGCACGCCACAACGGTCGGCCACCGGATTCGACCAGCGGCGTCTGAACATGCTCTTAGCGGTGCTGGAGAAAAGGGTAGGCTTCAAGCTGATACAGAAAGACGTCTTCCTGAATATTGCCGGCGGGCTGCGCGTCACCGACATGGCCATGGACCTCAGCGTGATAGCCGCCGTGCTGTCGAGCAATGTCGACACCGCCATCGAGCCGGGATGGTGCATGGCAGGAGAGGTGGGCCTGAGCGGCGAGGTGCGCCCCATCAACCGCATTGAGCAGAGGGTGGCAGAGGCCGAGAAGTTAGGTTTCCAGCACATCATCATCCCCAAGTACAACCTCAGCGGTCTCAACACCCGTAAACTCCAGATTCAGCTGCATCCTGTGCGGAAAGTAGAGGAAGCGCTGAGAGAACTGTTTGGATAAGCGCATTGAAAATGATTAACGATTAAGCACATTAAAAATGATTAACGATTAAGCGCATTGAAAATGATTAACGATTAAGCGCATTAAAAATGCTTATACTCAATGCGGGCGGATTGCAAATCCGCCCGAGCTGAAATCCGCCCGAGCTGAGCCGTCTAATCAAAATATTTGTATTTATTTGTTAAATACTATAAATTTTGTAGAAATATATGCGACAGTCTGATGATTTTTGTCAACAAATAATATAATTTTGTAGTATAATAAAACAATTGGGTGACAGATTATCACGTAAGTGCAACATTTATAATACTGACCCTCCCCAAAAAATGCGTAATGACAATTAGCTTTAAAAGCAAACCTCTCGCCAACAACTGATGTACACGAAAGTACTAATTGAAGACAAAATTATTCCAACACCATACAAATAACATTATGAAGAAAGATTATTCAAAACCATTTTTAAGTGTTGATATTTTTACACCTGAGGAATTTGTAGCTGCTTGTAACCCAGACACAATGTATACAATCAATCCTGTTTCATATTCTCCAGGTGAACATAAACAGACCTATATGAGAGGGGCTAATTGTAACGATTGTCTAGGTCCCGTTGTTCCAAATCATGAACCTATCAATATTTCAAAAGATGCTTATCCCAAGATTATGGCGATATTGAATAAATCTCAAAAATGGTCCTTAGGGAAAAAAAGCGGAAACCATTATGAAGATGGCACAGGCTATATTTATTATTCAATCGCGACTTCATCAAACAGTTATGGAGGTAATATCACTTCTGCAAATGTTGAGACTTTCCACGCTACATTATGTGATGATAACGCCTCCTCAAATGCATTAATAGTACTAAATGCAGAGGGTGGCATTACTATCAATCGATCGTAAAAGCAAACCTACAGAAAAGACATTTCCCCACTTTCATACACCCTTATCCCCAAGATAGCGAGACGCTTCGACGAGGTCCAAACATCTGGAAAGAACCGAGCAGATGCTCCCTGTGCGAGAAAGCAGAGGGAGCGCTGTGGTATTTATTTGGATTAGGGTGTCTTTGTTGTACGTTGGCAGTACTTGCAGTATACATGACAAACTACGGATCTGTCTGATTGGGCTGATTTTACCTGTTTCATCATCTAAATAACAGTTCAGTTAATATCGGAAAAATCAGATAAATCCGTAGTTTTTAATTCGCAAAAATTTCATTGTCATCAACAAGGTACATTATTAGCCTAAGCCCTCTTTTCTCCCCCAAATAACAAATAAGTGATTTTCTTGTACACTTATTTCAAAAAAATCATTATCTTTGCCGCTGCATGTGTGTCTCTCTACGGAAGGATATCAATTATATGCTCAGTATCGAAGTATTTCGCTCATAAAAACAAGAAGCCATGATCATTTTACCGATTCTTTTAGCCGTCATCGTAGTTTTCGCAGCTTTTAGGTATCAAAACCACCTGAAAGCCAAGGCGAGGAGATGTGCCAAGGAGGCTCAAAAATTCCACGAGAAGCAGAAACATCTGTCGGCACCCGGCAGAAAGTTCACCGACGAAGAGCTGCACCGGCTCAAATACGAGTTTGCCCCACTCCTGGAAGATGTCAACAGCCTCTATGACAATTATTTCATCTCCAACAGCTTTCTTGACAGTCTCGGACTGGGTAACTTCTTGGAGGAGCGCAGGTTGCTCAATCACACACAGTATGTGAACAACCAGAATTACAAGCCTGTCGTCAACCGCCCCGACGAGCTGACCTGCAGGCAAAACAAAGTGGCATGGAACAAATATCTCGCCTCTATCCAAAAGATCGTCATCTTCGACACCGAGACCACCGGCCTGGAGCCAGGCAAGAACGTCATCGTCTCGCTGTCGTGGCAGGTGTTTGACAACCGTCTCAACAAGACCGAGGCTCAGACCTGCTTCTTCAACTGGCCCGAAGACAAGGACCGCGTGGACATGGATGCCATCAAGATCAACGGTCTGACAGAGCAACGGCTGCAACAACTGGGAACGACCGACAAGGCAGAAGGTCTGCGGAGCTTTGCAGAGACGATTGCCAATGCCGACCTGCTGGTGGCACATAACGGAGGATTCGACATCAAATTTGTCAAAGCCGACGCCGAAGAATGCAGTGTCACCTTCGCCAAGCGTGAGATTCCCCTGTGGGACACCATGGTCAACATGACCGACTATTGCGCCATCCAGCGCAGCGACGGCAAATACAAATGGCCGAAACTCTATGAGCTGGCCGACCGCCTCGGTGTCAACACCGACGATATTCACCTGCATCACTCATCAGACGACGTGGAAGTGACAGCAAGATGCTTTCGCAAAATCGTGCTCGACGGATTGTCTCAACCCTAAACAGACTACGATGGGCAACATCAAGATCATCAAGGGTGTCTTTGACACCCAACTCGAACTCGAGCATGCCGGGGTGAGAGCTGGATTTCCCTCCCCGGCAGACGACTACATGCACGAGTCACTGGATTTCAACCGCGACTACATCCGCCACCCGGAGGCCTCATTCTATGGCGATGTCGAGGGCGACTCCATGAGAGAAGCGGGCATCTTCGACGGCGACCGGGTCATCATCGACCGTGCCGTGGAGCCCCGCAACGGCTCCATCGTCGTGGCGTTCTGGAACGGCGAGTTCACCATGAAGTTTCTTGACCTGACTCACCGCGCAGAGGGATACATAGAACTGAGACCTGCCAACCCCGACTATCCTGTGTTCAGGATCAATGCCGGAGACACCTTCGAGATATGGGGCACCGTCATCCATCTGATCAGAACCTTTGAAAAGCTCTGAGGACTCTGAGGACTCTGAACATCTACTATATATTTTCATTGGGTCATCATCAATGAAGGAGGATATTTTGTAAACATTTATAAAACTTACGATCATGAAACAACTGATTCTGGCATTTACATTATTAATAAGCATGGCAGCCTGCAACAACAAGCCGACTACCGCTGCAGAAAGCAACCAGGATACCGTCGCAACGGCTGTGACGGCAGACACCCTCAGTGCCGAAACGAAAAAGAAAAACATGGAAGAAGTGCAAGCTTATCTCAAGGACTGTGGCACCTTCTTCATCGCCACTGTCGATGGAGACCAGCCACGCGTACGCGCCTTCGGCGTGTCTGAGATCATCAACGACCGGCTGTATATCATGACCGGCAAAGTGAAGGATGTGTATAAGCAGATGGCCAAAAACGGCAAGTTTGAGATCTGTGCCCTCAAGTCGTCAGGCAGTGAGTGGATGCGTCTGTCGGGCGTCCTGGTCAATGATGAGACCCTGTCCGTGAAAGAAGAGTTTCTCAACCGCAACGAGGGTCTCAAGTCGATGTACAAGGCCGACGACGACAACATGGCTGTGCTGTACATCACCAACGCCACCGCCCGCTTCTGCTCTTTTGCCGCCCCGGAGAGGAGTGTCAACTTTTAATCCTGCCGAAACAGGCGTATAGCGCATGGCCTGGAAACGAAAGTTCCGCTGCGAGGTGTGTGGCTACGAGGCCGAGGTGTATGAGGGCCGCGGTTTGTTCCGCCAGCAGATCACGGCCATGCTATGCCCCGACTGCAAGTCTGTAGAAAACATTGTAGTAGGAGGTATCATCGCCGATGTAGCCCCTTCGTTCAGGAGCGAAGTAGGCAGGCTTTGTCTCCGCTGTGGCAGCGACCATATCCGTATATGGGACATGAAGACCTGTCCGAAGTGCCAGGGACCAATGGCCGACACCGGCGAGAAAGAGTTCTGGACATAACCAGCCAACCCACCAAACGTTTACCTCATGGCACACAAGGCACTGATCTTATTACTCGCTGCAGCAGGTATCATCTGTACGGTATACTTCACCACCCATCCTATGAAAACCAACGACCATTTGATCCCCGACCCCATCGTCAGACCCGCGACACAGGCCGGACGCTTTTACGAGAGTGACCCAGCCCTGCTCAGCCAGGAGGTGGACAGCCTGCTGGCCCTTCATGGGCATGCGACAGCCGACGACCGTGTCGCGGCCGTCATCGTGCCACATGCAGGGTATTATTTTTCCGGCAACGTGGCTGCCAGCGCCTATATGAGCATCAACCCGCAGAAGCCTTACCGGCGGATATTCCTCATCGGTCCCAGCCATCATGTATGGCTCAACGGAGCCTCCGTCAATACAGAGGCCGACTATTATGCCACGCCATTGGGCCAGATACGCGTTGACCATGAGACCGCCGTCCATCTGACGGAGGCCGACAGCGTATTCACATACAACGAGAAAGCCCACGACCGCGAGCACTGCCTGGAGGTGCAGTTGCCTTTCCTGCAGCGCAGATGGAAAGAAGTGCCTCCCATCGTGCCCATCATCGTATCGACCAACAATTACCACACGCTCCAAAGGATATCGAGGGTACTGAAACCATACTTCAACGACGAGAATCTCTTCATCATCAGCAGCGACTTCTCGCACTACCCCTCCTATAAAGATGCCTACCAGGTGGACGGCAAGACCGCCGAGGCCATCATGAGCGGAGACGTGGAACAATTCATCACTACGCTGGAGACCAACAACCGCTTAGGCATACGCCAGTTGGAGACCAGTGCCTGTGGAGAATTTCCCATCATCACACTCATGCTGATGCTCGACCACAGGTATGAGGTGCGGCACCTGCTATATCAGAACTCCGGCGACATCGATCGCCACGACCCCAACCGGGTAGTAGGCTATCATTCGTTTGCCTTCCTGCGCAACACCCAATCCGACGCCCAAAAACAAGCCAACATGTTCTCACTATCCGAAGAAGAAAAGCAGCTGCTCAAGCAGCTGGCACGTGAAAGTATTGCCACCGCCTTCGACAGCGGGGCTGTCGAAAGCAAACCGCTGTGCCAGCGCCGGCCCGTGCTCAATCAGAAATGCGGGGCATTTGTCACCCTCAACAAGCGGGGCAGGCTGAGAGGTTGCATAGGCCATTTCGGCGAAGACGCGCCCCTCTATGAAATGGTGAGCGAGATGGCCAGGGCCGCCGCCTTCGAAGACCCGCGCTTCCCCCCGCTGCGCCGTGACGAACTGGAGGATATCGACATTGAGATATCCGTGCTCACCCCCATGAGGCGCATCCACAGCCTGGAGGAGCTGGAACTGCACCGCCACGGCATCTATATCAGGAAGGGGCTCCGTAGCGGCACCTTCCTGCCACAGGTGGCCGATGAGGTGAACTGGACGAAAGAAGAGTTTGTGGGGCATTGCTCCCGCGACAAGGCCGGACTGGGATGGGACGGCTGGCGCGATGCAGAATTATATGTCTACGAAGCCATTGTCTTCTGATGACACCGCACGAGTGCAAATACTATCAGCGCATCGGCCAGGGGCAGGTAGAATGCCTGCTCTGTCCGCACCACTGCCGCATAGCAGAAGGCAAGACCGGCAGATGCCGCAGCAGGCGAAACGCCGGCGGCATCCTGGTCAGCGATGCCTACGGCCATCCCTGCGCACTGGCCATCGACCCTGTGGAGAAAAAGCCCCTCTATCATTTCCACCCCGGCACCCAATGCCTCTCGATGGCCTGCACCGGATGCAATTTCCACTGCCACAACTGCCAGAACCACGACATCTCGCAGGTGGCTCCCCGTGAGGTAAGCCGATACGATGTCACGGCAGAGCAGATGACAGAGATGTGTCTGTCCCATCATTGCCCCGGCATCGCCTACACCTATACAGAACCCCTCACCTATATAGAATATGTGGGCGACATTGCACGGCTGGCACACCAAAAAGGATTATGGAACATCCTGGTGACGGCGGGTTATGTGTGTGAGCAGCCATTACAAGACCTCCTGCCCTACATCGACGCCGCCAACATAGACCTGAAGTCATTCAGCGACGACATCTATCAACGAGTGAGCGGGGGAAGACTGTCGGTGGTGCTCGACACCATCCTTGCCATGCGTGACGCCAAGGTCTGGATCGAACTGACCAACCTCGTCATCCCCGGCATCAACGACGACATGCACATGATCAGACGTATGTGCCAATGGATGGTGAGACATCGTTTGGAGGACGCGCCGCTGCACTTCAGCCGCTTCTTTCCCCAGTATCGCATGAGGGACATCCCTCCCACCCCACTCCACACCCTGGAGTCGGCGCGCCGCGTGGCACAGGAGGAAGGTCTGCGCCATGTCTATCTGGGAAATGTGTGACCGTGACATCTGACTGCGGTCACGCAGGCCGGCAGGTCACAGGTGATACAACTCCTCGTCTGAGAGCATACGCACACCACTCTGGCTGAGGATACGCTCACAGGCTTCCATATTCACCGTACGGATAATGACATTGGCCACCTGGCCATTGTTGAACGAATACATATACTCTATTTCGGCACCCGCCTCAGACAATTTTCTCAGGATGACCGCCAGTGATCCACTGACATTGGGGGTGGAAAAGCCGATCACATCCGTGATTTTCACAGCGAATCCATGCTCTCTGAGACACTTGCTGGCAAGTATCGGATCGGAGACGACACAACGCAGGATACCGAAGTCGGAACTGTCGGCGATACTCATGGCCGAAAGATTGATCCCGGCTCCGGCGAGGATCTCAGTGACTTCTGTCAGACGTCCCGACTTATTTTCCAAAAAAACTGATAATTGTTTGGTGTACATAATGTAAGTATTAGATATTGTCAGATAGTGATGGCGAACGACAGCCGCAGAAGCGTATTGCTGCCTGGCATTTTCCGCTACTGTAAACAGACAGAGACAGAATGAGTCGCCTCGCACCGCAAAGATAAAGAAAAAAAGCCACAAGAAAGCATTTTTTCTGTTTTAAACAAAAAAAATGCGAAATAGTCATGCCGACCTTTGAAAATGTTGTCTACCTTTGCTGCATGAAACCTTAAATCTAAATCTTCTATGGCCACAGCTATTATTTTCCTGCAATTAGCCATTGTAATTGCACTCATTTTTATTGGTGCCCGTGTGGGCAGTATCGGACTTGGAATATACGGCATGGTTGGTGTATTCATCCTGGTGTTCATCTTCGGTCTGAAACCCGGCAACCTGCCCATCGACGTGATGCTCATCATCGTGAGCGTGATCACCGCAGCGGCAGCGCTCCAGGCTGCAGGCGGACTTGACTACCTGGTGGGACTGGCAGCCAAATTCCTGCGTAAGCACCCCGACCGCATCACGTTCTACGGACCGCTCACCACATGGTTGTTTTGTCTGGTCGCCGGCACCGCACACACCTCCTACTCCCTGCTGCCCATTATCTCAGAAATAGCCAAGAACAGCAAGATACGTCCAGAGCGCCCGATGAGTGTGGCCACTATCTCCGCATCCCTGGGCATCACCGGAAGCCCGGTATCCGCTGCCACCGCCGCACTGATCGGTGCCGACATGCTTGGCGGCAAGGGTATCGAGCTGGGTGATATCATGCTCGTCTGCATCCCTGCCTCATTCATTGCCATCCTGGTCGCCTCGTTTGTACAAAACTTTGTGGGTAAGGAACTGGAAGACGATCCTGAATACCAGCGCAGGGTGCGCGAGGGCATCCTCAACCCTGAGGAAGACGCCAAAATGATGGCTCAGATGGAGAGTCATCCCAACAAACATGCCAAATATTCTGTCATCGCCTTCCTCATCGGTGTTTTCCTCGTGGTGCTTTTCGGCTCAGTACCATCACTGAGACCTACTTACGAGGTCGACGGCGAGACAATAGCCGTGGGCATGCCTGAGATCATCGAGATATTGATGATGAGCATCGCCGCTGTCATCCTGCTGGTAGGAAAGGCGAAAGTGGGCGACGCAGTGAAAGGCAACGTCTTCGGCGCCGGAATGAATGCCATGGTCAGCATCTTCGGTATCGCATGGATGGGCGACACCTTCTTCAACGGCAACCTGGCTTTCTTCAAAGAGCACATCGCGGATATCGTCACACAATATCCCTTCCTGTTCGCCGTGGCACTCTTCTTCATGAGCATCATGCTCTTCTCACAGGCAGCCACGGTGCGCACGCTCTATCCACTCGGCATCGGCCTGGGCATCAGTCCGCTGGCCCTGGTGGCCATGTTCCCGGCCGTCAACGGATATTTCTTCATCCCCAACTACCCCACCGAAGTGGCCGCGATCAACTTCGACCGCACCGGTACCACCCGCATCGGCAAATACGTGCTCAACCACTCGTTTCAGTTGGCTGGCTTCATCACCACATTTGTCAGCATCGGCGTGGGATATCTCATCATCACACTCTTCTATTAAATAAATCCAACCCAAAACAATAATTACTAACCCAAAAATCAAAGATTATGAAAACATTAAGAAACATTTTCGTGCTAATCGCACTGGTCATGGCCGTCACTGTATCGGCCAAGCCCAAAATCCGTATCATCGCCACAGGTGGAACAATAGCCGGTGTGAGCGCCTCCGCCACTTCGTCCGCCTACAGTGCAGGCCAGGTGGGCGTACAGACCCTCATTGACGCTGTGCCACAGATGCTTTATCTGGCAGATATCAGCGGCGAGCAGCTGGTGAACATCGGTTCGCAAGACATGAACGACGAGGTGTGGCTGAAGCTGGCCAAGCGCATCAACCAGCTCCTCAACAATGAAGGATACGATGGCGTGGTCATCACTCACGGCACCGATACGATGGAAGAGACGGCCTATTTCCTCAACCTGACCGTGAAGAGCGACAAGCCCGTTGTCCTGGTAGGCTCGATGAGACCCTCCACAGGCATCAGTGCCGACGGTCCGGGCAACCTCTATGCAGGTGTAGCCACTGCTGCGAGCCCCAACTCCAAGGGCAGAGGCGTGCTGGTGTGCATGAACAACCTGATACTCGACGCCAAGGACGTGATCAAGATGCATACCACCGATGTGGCCACCTTCCAGAGCGCCAACTACGGCAAGGTGGGCTATGTCTACAACGGCGAGGCCATCTACAACCGCACCATCGACAATGTACACACCAGCCGGAGCGAGTTTGACGTAGAGAATCTCACCCAGCTCCCCAAAGTAGGCATCGTCTACGGCTATGCCAATGCCTCACCGCTGCCCATGCAGGCATTCATTGACGCAAAATACGACGGCATCGTGCTCGCCGGCGTGGGAGACGGCAATTTCTACAAAGACGTCTTCGACGTGGCACTCAAGGCACGCTCAAAAGGCATCAACATCGTGCGTGCCTCACGCTGCCCCACTGGTCCGACCTGTCTGAACGGCGAGGTGGACGACGAGAAATACCACTTTGTCGCCGCGCTGACGCTCAACCCACAGAAAGCCCGTGTGCTGCTCATGCTCGCCCTCACGAAGACCAACGACTGGAAGACCATACAAGAATACTTCAAGAAGTATTAAAGCGAAGAATGATGGAACAGCCATCATCTACAAACATCAATCTTATACAAACTAAAGAGACATGAGAAAAATCATATTCACAGCCCTCTGCCTGGGCGTCTCCATGATGGTCGGCGCACAGGGAGGCAATACCCGCATGGGTGGCAATGACGGCGACTTCCAGTCACTGGCGGAACGTCTGACCAACCTGGAAAAGAAAAACGACGCCTTCAACGTGTACTTCAACTATGCTGCCAGTGCGCAGGCTTCAGAGAACGACGGCACCTGGACGACCCACTTCGCCAACAAACAGCTGCGCCTTGAGATCAAGGGCAACATCACCGACAAGCTTTTCTACCGTCTGCGCCACCGTATGAACAAGTCGAACGCCGCAAAAGGTGAAGACAACTTCGCCAAAGCCACAGACATCATGATGGTGGGCTACAACTTCAACGACAAAGTGACGCTCATGGGCGGAAAGATGTGTCAGATATGGGGCGGTTTTGAATTCGACGAGAACCCGATGTATATCTACCAGTATTCAGACATGGTAGACAACATGGACAACTTCATGGCCGGTGCCGTGCTGTCTGTAAAGCCAGTGCCCACACAAGAGATCGCCGTGGAGATTTCCGATGCCAACAATGGCTCATTCTCCGAAGAATATGGCGACAACGTGATCACTCCCGGACCGTCGCTGAGCGAGATCCAGGCTGTGACAGGCAGCAACAACCCCTTGACCTACATCGTCAACTGGAACGGCAGCTTCTTTGGCAACAAGCTGCTGACACGCTGGTCGTGGGGACTGCAGACCCAGGCCCACGGCAAATACTCTCGGATGCTCATATTCGGCCAGCAGCTCAACCTGCCGACCTTCCAGTGGTACGTCGACTATATGGGTGCCTTTGACGGCATAGACCGTCTGCGGATAGCCAGCAACGACCTGGCCAGCTTCCTGCCCAAGGGCAATGCCTACTTCAGTGACGTACACTACAACTCACTCATCACCAAGGCCAACTGGCAGTTTGCGCCCCAATGGAACCTGATGCTGAAGGGCACCTACGAGACCGCCAGCGTGAGAAAGATAGAGCAACTGAAGAACTACCGCAAGTCGTACGGCTACCTGGCCAGCCTGGAGTATTATCCCGTGAAGAAGCAAGATTTCAGGGTCTTCCTGGCCTATGTGGGACACAAATATGACTTCAGCGACAAGTGCGGCCTGCACGATTACAACACCAACCGCATCGAACTGGGCTTCATGTACCGCATCAAATGTTATTAAAAAATCAACTAAAGAACTCATCAACTTATAAACTAAAAAAACATGGAAGAAAAGAAATTCAGAATCGAAAGTGACCTTTTAGGAGAACTCAAGGTGCCCGCCGACGCCCTCTACGGTGTACAGACCCAGCGTGGTATCAACAACTACCATATCTCACGCAAGAAGATGCGCGACTATCCCGACTACGTCATCGCCATCGCCTACGTGAAGCTGGCTGCCGTACAGACCAACCACTCGCTCGGAGTGATCAATGACGAGATAGCAGGCGCCATCTCTCAGGCTTGCCGCGAGATCATCGACGGCAAATGGCATGAGAACTTCCCTATCGACATGATGCAGGGCGGTGCCGGCACCAGCGTCAACATGAATGCCAATGAGGTGATCGCCAACCGTGCCCTCGAAATCATGGGACATGAGAAAGGCGAGTACCAGTATTGCTATCCCAACGACCACTGCAACTGCGGACAGTCGACCAACGATGTCTATCCGACGACCATCCGTCTCGCCCTTATCCGCATGAACAAGAGCCTCATAGCCAGCCTTACCGGACTGATCAGTGCCCTGCGCTACAAGGGAGAGGAGTTTAAGGATGTGATCAAGATGGGACGCACCCAACTCCAAGACGCGGTGCCTATGACCAGCGGACAGGAGTTCAACGCTTTCGCCAACAACCTGGAAGAGGAAATCCTCAATCTGGAGCGCAACGTGAAGCTGTTGCATGAGATCAACATGGGTGGCACCGCCATCGGCACCGGCCTGAACGCAGTGCCCGGATTTGCCAAACTCTGTGCCGCCAACCTGAGCAAGCTCACGGGCGAGGCTTTCGTCAGCGCTGCCGACCTCGTGGAGGCTACGCCCGACACCGGTGCCTACGTCAGCTATTCCTCCGCCCTGAAGCGACTGGCCGTCAAGCTGTCGAAGATCTGCAACGACCTGCGACTGATGGCCTCCGGCCCCCGCTGTGGTCTCAATGAGATCAACCTCCCCCCGAAGGCTCCCGGATCGAGCATCATGCCCGGCAAGGTGAACCCCGTCATCCCGGAGGTGGTCAATCAGGTTTGTTTCAAAGTGATCGGCAACGACACCACCGTCAGCTTCGCCGCAGAAGCCGGCCAGCTGCAGCTCAACGTGATGGAACCCGTCATCACCGAGGCCCTGATCGAAAGCCTCACCTGGCTCCGCAATGCCATCGACACCCTGACCGAAGAATGTATCCTGGGTATCACGGTCAACAAGGAGCGCTGCTTCGAGATGGTGAAGCACTCCATCGGCATCGTCACCGCGCTCAATCCTTATATCGGCTATAAGACCAGCAGCAAGGTGGCCAAAGAGGCCCTTGAGACCAACCGCTCGGTCTATGACATCGTGCTGGAGAAAGGGATCATGACCCAGGAGAAGCTCGACGAGGCCCTTGACCCGAAAAACATGCTCAACCCCCACAGATTCCTGAAATAACATACATACAGGCATCCTTGACGACGGCCTCTCACTCTCCGGAGTGGGAGGCCTTCTTTGTCAGGAAGTAACATTTCATATATCTTCTGTTACATCCGGATAGATGAAATAAGAAAAGTATTCGCTATATTTGCAAACAAAACCCATAGACATGAAAAAATCCATATTACTCTTATTGATTGTATGCGTCTTGACGCCACTCACCGTGGCAGGACAATGGCCGATGAGCCAGCGAGGCCCGTGGGAGAAGGGAGCCTTTGAAACCCGTCAGTACCGCAATCTCTTTGTCGAGAGCGGCTATAAGCCCGACGAGGTGGAGAAAAAACTGAAGGAAGTGTTCGACGCCGTCTTTCACGGTCCCAACAAAGTGTATTTTGAGGTGGGAGACACCCTGGGCTATGTCAGCGACATCAAGAACCATGACGCACGCACCGAAGGCATGTCTTATGGCATGATGATCGCCGTGCAGATGAACGAGAAAGACATCTTCGACCGCTTGTGGCGATGGAGCAAGAAATACATGCAGCACCAGGAAGGGCCGCGCAAAGGCTACTTCGCCTGGAGTTGCAAGACCGACGGCACCCATAATGCCGAGGGTGCAGCCAGCGACGGCGAGCTGTATTTCATCACCGCCCTGCTCTTCGCCTCCAACCAATGGGGCGACGACACCGGCATCAACTACAAGGGCGAAGCCCAGCATATCCTCAACAGCATCATGCCACGGGAATATGAGCCCGAGCACAGGGGCGGCTTCGGCCCCCAGCCTCAGGGTCCGCAGAAGATGTACCTCATCGACCCGGACACACGGCTCATCACCTTTACCCCCGACGGTTTCGGCCAGCGCTACACCGACCCCTCCTACCATATCCCCGCCTTCTACGAGGTATGGGCACGATGGGCCGACGACGGCCGTTCGGACTTCTGGAGAGACTGCGCCCGGCAGTCGCGCGAGTTTCTGCACCGAGCCATCCATCCCGAGACCGGTCTGAACCCCGACGTGTGCAACTTTGACGGCACGCTGATGCAAAACGGGTGGATGGCCCGCGGCGGAGGCAGCAATTTCCGCTACGACTCCTGGCGTGTGCCGATGAACATCGCGCTCGACTATGAATGGAGCTGTGCCGACAAAGAATGGCAGCGGCAGTATGGCGAGCGTTTCCAAAACTTCCTCTACAGCCAGGGCATCGACACATTCGTCGACCAATACCGTGTAGACGGCACGCTGCCCGAGGGTAACGAAATCTTGCAGGCTGGCGGATTCAGGAAGCTGCGCCACAGCATCGGCCTGGTGGCCACCTCGGCCGCTGCCTCGGTGATGTGCGGCCATGCGAAGCGCAAGGAATTCATCAAAGCCCTCTGGGAGGCCAAGCATGAGCCCTTCGACGACGGCTATTTCGACGCCTACTACGACGGTCTGCTCCGCCTCTTCGCCTTCATGCACCTGAGCGGCCACTACCGCATCATCTTCCCGCCCTCCGTTCGTCAGATACAGACAGGACACCTGTCGGCCACGATCGACACCGGCGCCGGCGGCAAGATCACCTCGCTGAAATACGACGGTGAGGAGGTGGTCTCGCAGTCGCCCATGCCCGAGTCATGGGGCAGCACGTTCTGGACCAGTCCGCAGAAAGAGTGGAACTGGCCCCCCGTGCCCGAGTTTGACAAATACCCCTATGAGATAGAACAAGACGGCAGCACGCTGAGCATCATCAGCAGTGTGTCGGCCAAACTTGGCCTGAAGGTGAGGAAGCAGTTCAGCACCGACGAGCGCGACCACTCGCTGGTGGTGCGCTACAGCATCATCAACGCCGGCACCACGGAGCGCAAGGTGGCACCTTGGGAGATTACCCGTGTGCCCAATGACGGTCTGATTTTCTTCGACTCGCCCATAGAGGGCATCACCCCTGCCAACCTGATGGCCTTCACCGCCAGCGACGGTGCCGCCTGGTATGTGCCCGACACGTCTAATGAGAACCGTAAGGTCAATGCCGACGGCAAAGGCTGGCTGGCCTATCTGAACAATAGTCTGCTGCTGGTGAAGAAGTTCGACGACCTCAAACCCGAAGAGCCTGCTCCAGGCGAAGCCGAGATACAGGTGTATGTGAACCGTGGCAAGACCTACATCGAGCTCGAGAGCCAAGGTGCCTACACCACCCTCCGGCCCGGCGAGGAACTCAGCTGGACTGTGCGGTGGCTGCTGGAGCCCTACAAAGGTTTCGCCCCGTCGAAAGGATTGTTGAAGAAAGTAAGGAAGATGGTGAAAAAATAAAGCATTAATAATTTTTAACCATCACTCATGCAGGATTCTACTTGGCGCTTCGTTTAAGAAGAAAAAGTAGAAAACTATGAGAAAACTATTTGCAAGATTTATTCCTGTAGCCATAGGAATGTTGGCAGCGGGATGTTCGACGAGCGACAACGACCCTTCCAATTATTATTATGAAGAAGCGCCATCGTATCTGAAAATTGCCGGAGAGCCTGCAAAGCAAGCCGAAGGTGACCAATTTGAGGATTTCAGCGACAATCCCTTTGTCAAGGTGTCAGACGAGCCAACGTCCACCTTTTCCGTCGACGCCGACGGCGCCTCATACGGTGTCATGCGCCGCTATATCAACGACGGCTATCTCGTGGATACCAAGAGCGTACGTATCGAAGAATTTCTCAACTATTTCACTTTCGACTACGACTCTCCCAAGGATGACAACGCGGTAGCTATCAACGCTGAGACCGGCCCCTGTCCATGGAACCCGCAACACCGGCTCCTGCGGCTCGGACTCAAAGGCAAGGAAATAGCCCCGGACAAGATGCCCCAAGCTAATTTTGTCTTTTTAGTGGATGTATCGGGTTCGATGGACAGCAAAGACCGCCTGTACCTGCTGAAATCCGGGCTGAAGGAATTGCTGTATCAGCTGTCGCCCGACGACCGCATCTCACTCATCACCTACTCGGGAAATGTGAAAAAACTGCTGGAGTCGACTCCTGTCAGGGAAGCTGCGAAGATCAGAAGAGCCATCGACCTTCTGCGCGCCGAGGGGACCACTGCCGGCGGCGAAGCGCTGAAGATGGCTTATGAAGAGGCTACAGTCAACTATGACCCCGCCCGCAACAACCGCATCATCATGGGCACAGACGGTGACTTCAACGTCGGTGTGACCAATACCTCCGAACTGGTGAAGATGGTAGAAGAGTATGCCCGAAAAGGCATCTACCTGACCTGCCTGGGCTTCGGGCAGGGCAATCTCAACGACGAGATGATGGAGAAGATCAGCAACAGCGGCAATGGCACGTATCACTATATCGACTGCGAAGATGAGATAATGAAGGTATTCGTACACGAGCGCGAGCGGTTTGTCAGCGTGGCCAACGACACCAAGTGCCAGGTCACTTTCGACAGCACTTACGTGAGCAGTTACCGTCTGATCGGATACGAAAACCGCGTGATGGACAACAAAGACTTTGAGGATGACAAGAAAGACGCAGGCGAGATAGGCGCAGGACAGACCATCACGGCGCTCTACGAACTGGTGCCTACAGAGCAGTGGCAGGCCAGTGCCGATGCATCCTCCGGGAGTCAGCACATTCTGGCTCAATTCGACGTCAGATACAAGAAAGCGCTCGGCATGACCAGCATCCCACTGAAATCGGAAGTCACCACAGAAGACCTGTATCTGCCCAACGGTGAGATGAAGCCCCTCACGGCCAACCTCAGCCTGGCCGCCGGCATCGCCACCTATGGCATGCTACTTCGCAATTCGCCCCACAAAGGCGACGCCAACTACGACATGGCCATAGAACTGGTGAAGAACAGCCTCAGTTTCGACCCGCATGGCTACCGCGGGAAACTGGTGGAACTCATGAAGAAAGCCAAGGACAGCCAGCAATAACCCATCCTTGAATCTCAGAACGGGAGCATCGTCTCCCGTTCTACATCACAGTGAGTGAACCCCATCTCACGGGCCTTCTCCTCGCCGACGGCGAAATAGACGGCATCCCCCTCCGCACACAGCTCACCATGTGCATTCTCCACCGAGACATGGATGGTGACAAACTGACGCTTGCGGTCGGAGACATGCGCGCGTACGGTGATCTCGGGCTCTGACGAGGACAAAGACTTGCGAAAACTCACACTGAGGCGCGACGTGAGGCCGGCGGTCTGCAGTTTTCGCGTCACCACCCATCCGGCTATCTCATCGATCAGCGTACTGATGATGCCACCATGAAGCACCCCCACCCATCCTTGGTAATACTCCTGAGGCCGCCAGAAACTGATGATTTCGTCACCCTCCTCAAAAAACTCCATGTGCAGCCCCATCGGATTCTCCGGAGCGCACCCAAAACAATTATACCCTTCTTTGTGGAGCCAAGGATTAATAATCTTTCTCATATACCAGAATCATTATCTTCAGAAAGAAAACTCAAAACTCAAACGTATGCCATCCTTGCGCACACCAGGCAGGTCGGTGTAGCTGAGACGGCGCACATAGTCGATCTCAAAGAACTTGAAGATGTTGTGTATACCCACGCGGATTTCCCAGTAAGGCCGGTTCTGGTCCATCAGTTGCGTACCGGTGGGAAACATAAACAGCACGTCGTCCTGAGCATTGGCCGCAAGGAAAGGATTATTCTTGTCGGTCAGTGTGCCCATCATGCACTTCACGCCGATCATCTCACGCCACTTGAGTTTTTGGATCAGGGGTATGCGGTTGAAGATCTTGCCGTTGAGATCCCAGGAGATATCAGCCGAGGCAAAACGGTCGTTGAGAAACTCCATATTGTTCATCAAGGTAAAAGTACCTGGTTCCAGCACATAAGACAGGTTGGCAGCAGGCATGATGAGCAACGGGAATGGCACCTTGTTCCACTGAGCCCCGCCCTTGAGTCTTACGTCGATCTTGCCCCAGCTTTTCATCCAGAAGCGCTTGTAGATGCCCAGTTCGGTATAATTATACTGATACTCACCACCGAGCACGCCGTCGAAACCCATCGTATGCATGAGCGACAGCTCAGGGGCATCGAAATTGATAGGCAGGCGGTGCTGCTTGGTGTTGACGTAGGTGCGTCCCGGGCAATAGACAAATCCCACGGTCATCTCCGAGGTGCGTATCTTGTTCACAAGCGACCCGTCAGACAGTTTGTGGAAAGCCAGCTCACCTGTAGGCTCATTGCTCTCCAGCTTGAGCACGACATTGGTGCGGAATCCCCAGTCGGTCTCCCAGTCATACTTCAGTTCCTGGCGGTTGTAGAAATACATCTGGTCGACTTTCTTCCACCGGAACGCAGTGAAGACATTATCCTTGTCGGTGTAGAGGAATTTGTCTGAGGGCGACATCACATCATAGGCCGAGGTGAAGGTGATGGAATGGATGGGGAACTCAGTGGGCTGATACTCCTTCTTATTGAAAGAATAGGTGAGTTGCGAACTGTAGTAATGGTTTTTGGTGTTTTTGCCGTAAGCATAATATCCTTTCCAGAACAAGTGTGGATGCAGCGACGCGGTGGTCTGACCGCTCAGACGGAAACGGATGCCGTCGACGAAATTCTTTGAGACCACGGTATTGACCGGACCGATGTCAAACTTGCTTTTCTTATGCTGTGAGCCCGTCTCCACAAAATTCTCTATCAAGGCTTTGGCACCGAAAAGGATGTATTTGAAGCCCTTGATCTGCTGCATCCTGCTGATGAAATCATCCATCGACGACTCGCTCTTGCTCAGGTCTACCTTGCGATAGTCCTGCCAGAAGTCTTCGCCACGCATCCTGGCATCGGCGTCGACCCTGGTGGCAGCCCGTCCCTTGAACATCTTCTTGGGAATCTCATCAAAGGCGTAATCATGCAGATAGGTGGAGCGCAGTACGACCGCCTTGCTGAGGAATTTGGTCAGTGACATCTCCACGATCATGTTGTCGGTCGTAAGCACCCACTCACCATTGTCGAGTTTGGTATATTCCTGCTCCACCTTCATATTCTCCACGAAATTCACATCACTGCGTTTGGGTATCGTCAGGTTGCATTTCTTGACGTGCAGTGAGGAGTCGGCCAGGATAAACAACTCACCCCTGAATCCGAAGTCCTGTTGGTTGTTGGGCGTAAACTGTAAATGAAAACACTTGTCGAGTCCCACATAGACGGTGTCTTCGATATAAAACCTGTAGAACGCCACGGCATCCTTGCCGATAGGACTGGTGAAAGGATATTGCAGCAGACGTATCTGATCGTCGTAGATGTCGACATCAGTGAACACATCTTTCAAGAGGGTGTTGAGGATATTACCCGTCTCAATGAGTTGGTTGACGCCCTTGGAATTTTGTCCCATGATGATATCTTTCTCACTCTTGGGGTCTTTCCGGTAGATATGCTGAGACACGGTCTCGTCAATGGAAAGCGGCAGGATGAGCTTGTTGTTCATCGGGCAGACTTCCACCTGATCGAGCAGCCACTGGTGCTTATTGTTCTGTGCGCTCTCCAGTTCATCAGGCGTCACATCATTGACAGCAAGCGTGATTTTCTGATATTTCTGGTATTGGTAATAGTCGTGATTCTCCAGGTCGGTGCGTTTCTTGGCAGCGACGACACGTTTCATCAGTTCGACGGCAGGATTGTTCTTGCGACTGTACTTGCTCCTGCGCTTCGACTTCACGACCACCTCGTCGAGTTTTTTTGCGTCCGGCTTCAGGCTGACCGTGAGGAAAGAGGGCGTGTTTTCCCTGACAGAGACCGTCTGCGACTTATATCCTACAGCCTTGATCGTCAGGGTCCAGCCATTGTGCCGCTCGATAGAGAACCGTCCGTCGGCACCGGCTGCCACAGACACATGATTGCCTTTGTATATCAGACTGGAAAAAGGAATGGAGTCGCCGGTCTCCTTGTCAATCACGATGCCTGTGAGCTGGGTCTGCGAGAATATGGAGAGGGAGATGAACAAGAAGGCCATGATGGAAAAAGCCCTTGTCCAGCCATCGCATACCCAATCGTCGCAGCTTCTGAAGTGATGAGTTACTTGATGATAAAATGAATATCTTGTCATGTTTTATATCGTATCAATAAATGTCTAATAAGGACGGGAGCTGAGAGATCACCCGCTCAGGCAGCGTCTCATCGTATGACTCATCGGTCCATCCTTCCCCCTTGATCCATACCGTGCGGCACCCCGCCTTGGATGCAGGCAGGATGTCCTTGGTGTAACTGTCGCCTACCACCACCACATCTCCGGCAGGCAGGCCCAAAGCCTTGACTCCCAAGGAGAAGATGGCGGGATCGGGTTTGCGCACCCCCACCACGGCCGACTCAATGACAGACCGGAACAGGCCCGTGAGCTGGAACTCGTCGAGCACCACGTCGATATTGCCATAGAAGTTGCTCACTAAGACAAGTGGATAGCGCGCGGCCAGCGATGCCAGCACCTCTCTGCTCTCTGCCACGGTCACGCACACTTTCTCATAGAGATCGGCGAGCACGCTCTCCACCCACCGTGCAGGTGCTGTGTCTAAGAGATGACGGTCGGAGAGATACTCCATCTGTATGCGCAGTTTCACCTCCAACGTCTTATGGAATGTATATGACGACTGTATGATGGGATTACGCCCCAGCGTGCGCTCGGCATAGACGTATGCGTCGCGGAATTCAGCCTCGCTGACCGGCATTCCGACCCTTTGGTAAGCATGCCAGATCATTTTTCCCCAATGGCATCCTCTCGTATCGATGGTGCCACCATAGTCGAAAATAAAGCCTTTTGGTTTCATCATCTTAAGACAAATGTTTCGAATATATATTCTTGCAGAGGGTCTCATGACTCTTGTGCATGTGGATGTACAGGCAACTCAGCACCACGATCTCAAACAGGGGGTAGATCCATGGCTGGTCGATGAGGCACGCGATATACAGACAGATAGCCCGGCTGTTGAAAGTGAGCAGATTGGTGTATTTCATCAGGGGGCGGCTCCCCTGAAGGAAGTCTTCGCGCAGGCCGGAGGGCAGACGCTCGGCATCACCGTATCTTTCCAGCATCTCGTGATACAACCTCTGGAATTCAGGTGTGCGCTTCTCCTGACTCTTGCAGTAATTGGCATAATTATAGTAGAAAGCGCGGTTGAAGAGCCGCTCATACCAGGGCTTGTCGCTCGGTAGATGTTCATAGATGTCCCGCTGCTGGCGGTAGGTGTCGAGTTCGCTTCCCGACTTGCCTTTCAGGAACCACAAGTGAATCTGGCGATAATAATCAGCCAGCGACGCCTGCGGCGAATGGCCGAAGACCCCGGCGATGACGCACAGGGCCCAGATGCCCAGTCCCCACCGTATATCCGTCCCCGGCATGGGCTGGTCGTAAAGCCGGATGGCTATGGCGCAGTAGATGACAAAGAAGCACACATCACCTGAGAATCCGTCGAGCACACGGCCGAGCAAGGTCTTCTTGCCTGTGAGACGAGCCATCTGTCCGTCGGTGGAATCGCCAAAATTGGAAAACATCATCATCAGCACACCCGCGATGTTGTGTCCTAAATCAGGATATCCGAACATCACACCTGCGATGATGCCAAGGAAGATCGACAGGATGGTCACCACCGTGGGATGAACGCTGAAACGCATCCACATCAGTGCAAAAACCAGTCCTATGGGACGCGTGAAATGCACATCGAGCCACTCTTCGGTGTCATCCGACTTGAACGACACCCGGAGCATCTCCCCGAAACTCATGTGCGACACCTTGTCGTAGTCACTTATTCTCGTTTTACTCATTGTCAATTTGTTTTTGCTTTTTCGCTATTCGCTGTCCCACCAATGACACGATTGCATCGGCAGCTTCCTCCCGGCAGCGGGAGAAACTGGGCCAGTCGTTGAAATCTATGATCTTAAAATCGCCCTGGGGCGTGACGATGCAATCGCCGCCAAAGACAGGGACATCCACCAGTGCAGACAATCTGACGACCGTATCGTGCAACAGCTGTCTGTCAAAGGAATAATAATGAGGCACGCCATTGCGACGCTCATCACCGAATTTGGTCACACCGTCGGCTGTAGGATAACAGGTATGGAAAAAGTTTTCCCCCACGCCATAGAATTTGACCAGATCGCCCGACACATGAGCACTGACGACCACATCGTGGATACCCCTGGACTGAAAGTCGGCCTTGACCTTCTCCAACTCGATATCATCCTCGGCGAAAACCACATCACGTGAAGTCTGAGCCGAGGCGTCGCCACGCTTCACCCAGTAGCCATGACTGCCTTTTGCACCTGGTGCAGGAATGGAATGTGCGCACATGACTTTTTCCAGTTGAGATCTCGCACACCTCTCCAGCCCATATCCACTATTGATGACCACGGCACCACGGCGCTCCTCCTGTTTCAGGAATTGTATCGTAGAGGGCAGTCGCCCCATAGTGAGCCAGACATCTGCCTCCCCGCAGACGTCATCCTCTGGCAGGATGTCCACTTCGCAGCCCCTACGGGCCATTCTCGTGGCCACCGCCTGCAGGATAGCGTCATCCTTCTCCACGGAGTTGGGCGAAAAACATTCTTTTCTTCTGACAAAGGCCACTCTCATATCACCTGTCTGCAATAAACTGTTCTGCCTTGGCAATATCCGTTGCATGGTCGATATCAAGCACCTTGCTGAAGGGATAGGCCATCAGATGCAGTCCGTCTGCCACTAATGCCCTTTGGAAATTTCTCATCCGGCTGTCTCCCCTTCGTATACAGGCCCTCAGCGTCTCCACACACACAGGAGTGAGACCATATATCCCGCCGGAGATAAACTTACAGTCATGCGACTGGTCGTAGAAACCGCTGATCTCCATCTGCTCGCCGACACCTACATACAAAGGTTTCTCGTCGTCGATATAGTCAGTGACTCCCATCACGCCGGCGGCTTTATCCTCTTCTACCGCATGGCGGAAGAAGGCCATATAATCGGCAAATTCACCTTCTCTGAATATGGTATCTACCGTAGTCAGGCAAAACGGGCCATCATCGAGGAACTGACTTAGTTCGAAAAAGCTATGCATCGAACTGGGTGTTGATTTCACCACCACCCGGAGTGGAATGTTCAGCCCGAATAATCCATTTTGCTGAATGTAGTGCAAATGCTGGCTGACCAATGGTGTGAGATCATTGCAGATGACGACAATCTCTTCGGCACTGTTTTGCATAAAAATGCGCAGGAGCCTGTCTATCAGGCATTCACCCCCAACTTGAACGAGAGGTTTGGGCGCGCTCACCCCCTCTTGGGCGAGCCTTGACCCTTCACCTGCAGCAATGATTGCATATTTCATGATTCACTCACTTTTCTTTCGGCCTGCAAAATTACTAAAAATTTAAGCGAAACTGGCGAAAACTGAGCTTGATATTTAAGTTTTATGAAAAATTAAATGATTGGTGTCCAAAAAGCCCACACCTATTGGTTCACGCCCTTGGACACCAATCTGAGATATTACAGCGCGACCCTTATTTCTGCTGATAAGTATGAAACTTGACGTTCTTGAAGGTGATCATCGCTGGATTGTCAATTTTTTTATCCTGCATGAAAGAGTAGAAGACACAGTCCTCAATCGTAATGTCGTGTATCATATCAATGGTGCCACGTGCAGCCACTGCGGTCTTCACGTCACGACAGACGACATTCTTGATATGGATATCGGAGAAGTCTGGAATGAAATCCTCGGCCTGAGGCTTGGCCGACTGTCCTGACGAGCCTACAGGGCGGTCGGCGTAAGAAGTCTCGAAGACCACCGCCTGATCCTTGATGTCGCTCATATAGATGTCGGAGATAAAGATATTGCCTGTCTTGCCACCTCTTCCAGCGCCACTCTTAAAGCGAAGGCCTGTATCAGTGGATGAAAACATGTTTTTCCTCACGACAATATTAAACATGCCACCTGAGAACTCCGAGCCGATGACAAAGCCTCCATGAGCATGGAACACAGTATTGTCCTGAATGAGAATATTCTGGCAAGGCCCGTACTTCAGTCCTTCCTTGCCTACGCCGCCTTTCATACAGATACCATCATCACCCACGTCTACCGTGTTGTTGACGATGAGGACCTCCTGACATTGCATCAAGTCGATGCCGTCGCCATTCTGCGCATTCCATGGACAGCGCACCGTGACGCCATCAATGATGACATTCTTGCACCGCTGCGGCACAATATGGAACTTGGGTGCATTTTGCACGGTCACGCCCTTGATAAGCACGTTTTCACAATCTGTGAGGCGGATGAGATGGGTGCGCATCTTTTCCTGAGCCAGTTCGTCAGCTGCAATATTATCAAAATATTTCAGATTGAAAGGATACCACAGACTGCCATTGTCGGTCACCACCCCGCCCAGATCGGTGTATGCCTTCCATTCCACGTCGCTCATTTTACTCCGTTTCACGGCTCTCCACCATTCTCCGTTACCGTCGATGATGCCTTCGCCTGTGATACTGACGTTGCGCCGTTTGCTGGCCGAAATGCCGGGAGTGGCCTTGTCGGCGAGTTTTCCTGTGGTCTTGTCTACTTTCAGGAAATCCTTTTTATCCGGTGAGAACAGGATCATGGCATTGCGCTCCAAGTGGAGGTCTATATTGTCCTTGAGCGAGATCATGCCACAGAGATAAATCCCGGCAGGCACGTTAAGATGCCCTCCCCTTTTTTTTACGAGGGCGCTGATGGCTTTGGCGAAAGCCTCCGTATTATCCTGCACCCCATCACCTACTGCGCCGAAGTCGGTCACCGACAGGGTATGTGCAGGTATAACAGGAGCAGCAGGCTCACTGATACTGACGGGCAACTGAGTGTAATAAGACTGGTAGTCGCCCGCGAAAACGGATGAAGCAGCCGAAAACAATGCCGCTGCCAAGATCATGGCACAACGACAAGTGGAAAAATATCGCATCATAAATAAAAGTAGTTTATTTTCGTCGCAAAGTTAAGTCAATAAAATAATACGCACAAATAATACCAAAGAGAAATAGATATTTTTACAGTTTTTTAAAATGAAGGTCCGTCCCTATGATTCGGCTGCGATGAGCGCCGAGGCTAAGCCTCGGCCTACGGAGAAGAGGGCCGCACGCATTGGATATCAGCATTTGAATCACGGGGACGGAGTTTTTGATTCACATGAATCACGAGGATGGAGTTTTTGATTCACATGAATAACGAGGACGGAGTTTTTGATTCACTGATAGATGGCTGAGTGAATCATGTATTATTAATGACATGTTTGTACCATAAATTTTTCTTGGTGTTGCAAAAAAAAGGGGATGTGGCAAAATATTGCAAGAAGAGGATGGATATTGAGAAAAATATTGTAAATTTGTTATCACATTTCTATCAACCAACAAAACCTCATATATCATGAACATCAGAAAAAAACTTAAAGACAGCTACCATGCCCTATGCATGCTGGCCTTGATGACCACTTGCATCCAGGTCACCCCGGCAGGTGCTCAGCAGACTGTATCCACCACCTGCAATGACGACGGCACCGTGACGTTCCGCTACCAGAACGATAAGGCCAAGGAGGTGATGGTCGACGTGCAGTTCGCGGGAAGGAAACCCATGACGCGTGACAGTTCCGGTCTTTGGACAGTCACCCTGGGCCCTGTAGCCCCCGACATGTATCCTTATTGTTTCGTCGTGGATGGCGTGAGTGTGATGGATCCACAAAACGACCAATACTTTCCCAACGAAGGCTTCAAGAACAGTCTGCTGGAGGTGAAGTCTTCCGGCAAGCCGCTGGCCCATGATGTGCGAGATGTAGCGCATGGCCGCATTGAGTACATCCATTATTATTCGAAAAGCCTGGGTGCCACCAATCACGCCGTGGTGTATCTGCCGCCCAACTATATGATGAATTACGAGAAGAAATACCCGGTGTTTTACCTTATTAGCGGCACCACCGACACAGAGGAGGTATATTATAAGGTGGGGCGGGTGAACTATATCCTTGACAACCTGCTGGCCGAGAAAGCCGCCAAGGAGATGATCGTGGTCATGCCCTACGGCAACCCCACCAAACTGCTGACCGCCCCTCTGAAAGGTGACGGCATGCCCCAGACGCGGTTTGGTAACGACCCCTTCAGCAATGATCTTATCAATGACCTGATGCCATACATCGAGAAGAACTACCGCACGATTGCCAACCGTGACCACCGTGCTATCGGCGGGTTCTCGCGTGGCGGCAACCAGGCCCTCTACAACGGTCTGAGCCACCTCGACCTCTTCAGCTACCTATGCTCGTACAGCTCATTCACCTCTACCGACATCCCCCAGGTCTACGACCAGGCCGACGACACCAACAAGAAAATACACCTCTTCTGGCTGGGTGTGGGCACCGACGATTTCCTGTATGGCAACGCCCGCGATTATATGGAGTTTCTCGACAAGAAAGGCATCCGTTCGGTCAAGGAGTTCACCAACGACAAGTACGGTCACACTTGGATGAACGCGAAGTATTTTCTCTCCAAGACACTGCCTTTGCTATTCAACAAGAAAGCTTCGGAGGAAGCGATGAAAAAAGGCACACCGGCCCCTGCCGCCACAGGCAAGGAGCAACAGTTCACCCCTGGTGTGATGGCACGTCTCTTCCCCCGCCCCATCATCTCTCCCGAGTACAGTGCCGAGTGTATCACCTTCCGCTTCAAGGCGCCTGATGCCAGACAGGTGGAGCTGGTGTGCGACATACTGCCCCAACCTCTCGCTATGGAGAAGGACACCACCGGGGTGTGGAGTGTAGAACTGAAAGAGTATCTCTACGACCCCTTCAGATATTGTTTCGTGGTCGACGGCACACGGGTGGCCGATCCGAGCAACATGTATCTCTCGCCTGACAAAGGTTTCAAATACAGTGTGGCCAACAACCCTGCTTCACCATTCAATTTTGCCGCTCAGGGCGATATTGAGCACGGCCGCGTCAGCTATGACCTGGAACGTCAGGAAGCCTGGTACACATCTCCCATGTCGTCAAAGCCACAGATACCTGCATTCATCCGTCTGGTGCCAGGTGCCAACGACACGATGGAGAGTTGGTTTAAGATAGGAGGAGCCGACGCCATCGTCGACAAACTGATTGCCGACGGCAAGGCCAACCCCTGTGTGATGACCACCAGCAACATGGAATTCATGCAACAGGGCGGCGGCATGCCCGCTTTCCCAGGATTCAAGGTGCATGTGCTCAATGCTGATGACTATCCTTCCTGGGCGCACCGTCGCAGAGCACTCATCCGTCTGCTTCATGAGATCAAAAAGATGCCGGCTCCGGAGTTTCCTAATTTCGGAGGCGGAGGCGGCTTCGGCGGGGGAGGCTTCGGCGGAGGAGGCTTCGGCGGAGGCGGAGGCTTCTGACGCTTCATAAACATATTAATAATAGGAACGGGTTATGGGTGAAACGAGGATCATCCATAACCCGTCTGCTTTACTCGTCCTAAAGACAACTGAGGGTCACAACGCGGCACGCCGCGTCCCTACACCTTGGGGCTGAGAAAAAAGATAGGATGCATCTCAGAAATGAAAATAAATGGGATTTATTTTGCATTTCCTTCGATTTTCACTATCTTTGCAAATGAAATGCAATGGGTGAAGATTTTAGCCATTGCACATCACGCATTTACTGAATACAAAAGAAATGGAATTTGAACTCATTGCCAAAACATTCATGGGCCTGGAGCCCATTTTGGCTCAAGAACTGACCCAGTTGGGCGCCAACAACGTGCAAATTGGCCGCAGAATGGTATCATTCACAGGTAATAAAGAATTAATGTATCGCGCCAATTTCCAGTTGCACACAGCGATAAAGATCCTTAAGCCCATCTCACATTTCAAGGCAAAGAGCGCCGATGATGTCTACAACGAAGTGAAGAAGACCGACTGGTCTTCCTACCTTGACAACAGTAAGACTTTCGCCGTAGATGCCGTGGTCTTCTCGGAAGAATTCCGCCACTCCAAGTTTGTTTCATACAAAGTAAAAGATGCCATCGTAGACCAGTTTCGCGAGAAAACGGGCAACCGCCCCAACATCTCGGTGAGCAATCCCGACCTGCGCCTGCATATCCACATCGCCGAAGACGACTGCACGCTCTGCCTCGACTCCAGCGGCGAGTCGCTGCACCGCCGCGGATACCGCCAGGAGTCGGTTGAGGCCCCACTCAACGAAGTGCTGGCCGCTGGCATGATCCTGCAAACCGGCTGGAAAGGTGAGACCGACTTTATCGACCCGATGTGCGGCAGCGGTACCCTGCTCATCGAGGCAGCCTTGATCGCCCGCAACATCTCCCCCGGCGTGTTCCGCAAAGAATACGCCTTTGAGAAATGGCCTGACTTCGACCAAGACCTCTTCGACGCCATCTACAACGACGACAGTCAGGAGCGTGAGTTCACGCACCACATCTATGGCTATGACATCGACATGAAATGCGTGGGCAAAGCCCGCCTGAACGTGAAAGCCGCAGGCCTGACCAACGACATCACCATCGAACAGGCCGACTTCAAAGACTTCACCCAGCCCCAGGAGAAGAGTATCATGGTGACCAACCCACCCTACGGTGAGCGCATCTCCACCCCCGACCTGCTGGGCACCTACCGTATGATCGGCGAGAAGCTGAAACACGCATTCACAGGCAACGAAGCCTGGATTCTGAGTTACCGCGAAGAATGCTTCGAACAGATCGGCCTGCGTCCATCCCTCAAAGTGCCGCTCTATAACGGCTCCCTGGAATGTGAGTTTCGCAAGTATTCCATCTTCGAGGGTAAGCTCAAGACCTTCAGGAGTGAAGGTGGCGTGGTGAAGACCGAAGAGGAGAAAGCCGCGATGGCCGAGAAGCATCGCTTCAAGAAAAACCGAGAGTTCAAACAACGCCTGGACGAACAAGCAGAGAATGCCGAGAACGACATCCGCTCCTTCACCTTCCACCATCACAAATTTGAGGAGTTTAAGAAGAAAGAGAAACGTGAGGAGAGAGGACCGGGCAGAGAAGACCGCTATTCCTTCCGTGGCAAAGACCGCAATGACTTCGGCGACCGCCGCCAGGGGCGCGACCGTGACACTCGTGGTCGCCGTGACGATCGCAGAGACGAGCGTGGCGGCAAGCGATTTGACCGTTATCAGAAACCAGACCGCAAATTCGGCTCAAAAAACCAC
Source organism: uncultured Prevotellaceae bacterium (assembly GCA_946402905.1). Lineage (GTDB taxonomy): Bacteria > Bacteroidota > Bacteroidia > Bacteroidales > Bacteroidaceae > Prevotella. The sequence goes on from CAMIYC010000001.1 coordinate 82,947, forward strand.
CAGCAGTATGAGGACGACTAAACTTCAGGGGCTTATTGCCTTCTTGGCGTTGCTACTCACCCTCCCCGTTATGGCACAGAAAAAGCAATTCACGCTGGAAGACCTCAACTTCGGAGGCTCCAACTACCGCAACATGACTCCCAAGTCGGTATATTACGCCTGGTGGGGCGATGAATTGGTGAGGACAGACCGTGACCAATGTACACAGATCAACAAAAAGTCGCTCAAGGAGACCGTCCTTTTCACTTTAGAAGAGGTGAACAAAGCCATCGGCGATGAGCAAGCCGCAATCACCAGACTTGACTACGCCCAGTTCCCCTACCCCGAGTCGACACTGGCGCTGTTGTCCAACAGCGACCAGCACCTACTCTACGACTGGGCGAAAGGCGAAGTCGTATTCAGGCAGCAAGGAGGATTCGGCGATTTCGACTGGAGTCCTTCTTCCAGAGCCTCCGCTTCTGTACGCGACCACCAGTTGTATGTCGTCGACAGCAATGGCCAAGAGCGGCAGGTCAGCACCGACGGCAGCAGGGAGATCGTCTACGGACAAAGTGTGCACCGCGATGAGTTTGGCATCTACAAAGGAACTTTCTGGAGTCCCGATGGCCAGTCGCTGGCTTTCTACCGTATGGACCAGAGCATGGTGACCGACTATCCACAGGTGAACATCAGCACGCGCATCGCCACCGAAGAGCCCGACAAATATCCCATGGCTGGAGAGACGAGCCACCGGGTGACCGTCGGTGTATACGACATGGTCTCCGGCAAGACCATATACCTTCAGGCCGGCGATCCCACCGACCGATATTTCACCAATATCCAGTGGAGCCCCGACTCCAAGACCATCTACATCTTTGAACTCAACCGCGACCAGACCGATATCGAACTGGTGAGCTATGATGCCAAGACCGGGCAGCGTATCGCCACACTCTACCGGGAGCACAACGACAAATATGCCGAACCGCTCACCCCTATCACTTTCCTGCCCTGGGACCACTCCAAGTTTATTTTGCAAAGCCAGAAAGACGGCTACAACCACCTCTACCTGATGAACACCCGCGGCGAACAACTACGTCAGCTGACCAAGGGAGAGTGGGTGGTGATCGACCTTGTGGGGTTCAATACCTCACGCAAGAGTGCCGTCATCCTGTCGACAGAGGCCAGCCACATACAAAACAACCTCTACGAGGTGAACCTCTCCAACGGGCGTCGCACGCTGCTTGACAACGGTGCCGGCGTACACGGCAACGTGTGGGAAGAAAGCGGACACCACGACTTGATCCTCTCCCGCTCCGGGGCGTTCATCTACGACAACTTCTCCACCCCCGACATTCCCAGGCAAGTCAACCTCATCGATATTGCCAAAAGGGTGAACAAGACGCTGTTTGTGGCTGACGATCCCTGGCGTGGATACGACGTGCCCGAATACAGCTGCGGCACCATCAAGGCAGCCGACGGCACCACCGACCTCTACTACCGCATGGTGAAACCAGTAGGCTTCGACCCCGCCAAGCGCTACCCCACCGTCATCTACGTCTACGGAGGTCCTCATGCGCGCAACGTCGAAGCATCATGGCACTACATGTCGCGTGGCTGGGAGACCTATATGGCCCAGAAAGGCTACTTGCTGTTCATCCTCGACAACCGTGGCAGCAAAGACCGCGGCCTGGCCTTTGAACAAGCCACTTTCAGGCAGCTGGGCCAGATTGAGATGGCCGACCAGATGAAAGGCGTGGAGTATCTAAAGTCGCTGCCATACGTAGACCAAGACCGCATCGGTGTACATGGCTGGAGCTTCGGCGGATATATGACCATCACCCTGATGACCCACCATCCAGAGATCTTCAAGGTGGGCGTTGCCGGCGGCCCGGTGATCGACTGGAAGTGGTATGAGGTGATGTACGGCGAGCGCTACATGGACACCCCGCAAACCAACCCGGACGGATACGAGAAGACCTCGCTGCTCAACCAAGCAGCCAACCTGAAGGGCAAGTTGCAGATCATCCAGGGTCTGAACGACAAGACCGTGGTGCCCCAGCACTGCCTCTCGTTTATCAATGCCTGCATAGAAGCCGGCACCCAGCCCGACTTCTTCGTCTATCCTGGCGAACCGCACAACATGCGCGGTCATAAGAGTACCCATCTGCATGAGCGCATCACCCAGTACTTCGAGGATTACTTGAAGTAAATACAAATAAACTTTAAAAAATAAAAGGATTAAAATATCCAACTAAAGTAATACTTTAACGATAGAAATCAACAATAACATGAACATACTATTATTGGGAAGCGGCGGCCGAGAGCACGCCTTGGCATGGAAGATAGCCCAGAGTGAGAAAGTGGATCATCTGTACATAGCCCCCGGCAATGCCGGCACCTCAGCTGTAGGCGAAAATGTGCCGATCAAAGCCGACGACTTCGACGCTTTGAAAGACTTTGCGGCGACCCATCAGATAGACATGGTGGTGGTAGGTCCGGAGGATCCGCTGGTAAAAGGCATCTATGATGCTTTCGGAGCCGACGAGCGCACCCGCCAGATTCCCGTCATCGGTCCGTCAGCTCAGGGGGCGATGCTGGAGGGCAGCAAAGACTTTGCCAAGGGTTTCATGCTGCGTCACCACATACCGACAGCCCGCTACCGCACTTTCGACGGCAACACCATCGACGAAGGGATGGCGTTTCTCGAGACACTCCAGCCTCCCTATGTGCTGAAGGCCGACGGTCTGTGCGCCGGCAAAGGTGTCTTGATCCTGCCCACGCTGGATGAAGCGAGGAAAGAACTGCGCGAGATGCTGGGCGGCATGTTCGGCAATGCCTCAGCACAGGTGGTCATCGAAGAGTTTCTCAGCGGCATCGAGTGCTCCGTGTTTGTACTGACCGACGGCCGTCACTACAAGATACTGCCCGAGGCCAAGGACTACAAGCGTATCGGCGAGCACGACACCGGCCTGAACACCGGCGGCATGGGCAGTGTGAGCCCTGTGCCTTTTGCCACGAAGGAATGGATGCAGAAAGTGGAAGACCGCATCGTGCGCCCCACGGTAGAGGGTCTGGCTGCCGAAGGTATCGACTACAAGGGATTCATCTTCTTCGGCTTGATCAACGTCGGCGGCGACCCGATGGTGATAGAATACAACTGCCGCATGGGCGACCCTGAGACGGAGAGTGTGATGCTCCGTCTGAAGAGTGACATCGTAGACCTCTTCGAAGGTGTGGCCTGCGGAGACCTTGACCGTCGCAGGATAGAATTCGACGACCGTGCCGCCGTGTGCGTGATGCTGGTGAGCGGCGGCTATCCCCAGTCGTACAAGAAAGGGTATCCCATCAGCGGCATCGAGTCGGTGGAAGGCTCTATCGTATTCCACAGCGGCACTGCTTTGAAAGACGGTGCCATCGTGACCAATGGCGGCCGTGTGATTGCAGTGAGCAGCTATGGTGCTGACAAGGAAGAGGCTCTGAAGAAGAGTTTCGAGGAGGCACAGAAGATCCAGTTCACCGGCAAATATTTCCGCAGCGACATCGGCAGCGACTTGTAAATGGCATTCAAGAGACTACAGAACATTGTGGCGGAAAGCAGGCTGATGCTGCCTTTTGCCGCATTAGTGACCATTGGCGCATGTTATATGTACGGTCTGGTGGCCGATATGCTGTGGATGCAGATGATCTGCCTCATACTGTCTACCTACCTGCTCTTCGAACTCAACCGCACCAATGAGTTGCTGCGGGTGCGCAGCCAGATGGTCTCGTCTATGTTTCTCCTGTTGTTCAGCGCCACGGTTTTCCTATTTCCCGACCTGCGCTCCGAGATACTGGAGCTATGCGCCATCGCGTTCTACATCATGCTCTTTCACTGCTATCAGCAGCGCAAATCATCAGGGTGGGTGTTTTACGGCTTTTTCTGTCTGGGACTTGCCAGCATGGTCTTCGTCCAGGTGCTCTATTATGTGCCGCTGCTTTGGATACTGATGCTTCACAACCTGCGGGCACTGAACCTGAAGACCTTCTTCGCCTCCCTCCTGGGCATCGTCACGCCCTATTGGTTTGTCGCCGTCTACTACCTGTACATGGGAGAATACCATTTCTTCATCGACCACTTCAGCGAATTGGGCGCTTTCCGCCCACTATGGGACTACGCCGATGTGACCGAACAGCAATACGTCTCATTCGGCTGGACGGTCTTCCTTGCGCTCATAGGTATCATCCACTATCTGAACCAGGGCTATCATGATAAGACCCGCACCCGTATGCTCTATGGTGTGCTCATGGTGGTCGACGTGCTGACAGTGGCCTTTCTGGTGCTTCAGCCGCAGCATTATGCGCAGCTGATGCCCCTCATCCTGGTCAACACCGCTCCACTGGCAGCACATTACATGACACTGACTCACTCGTGGCTGACCAATCTCTCATTCTTTCTCATCATCATCATCACTCTTGTTGTCACAGCTTATCATATATGGATGCCCTCATCGAATTTCTTGTCAGCTATGGTTATCTCGGCATGTTCATATCTGCCGTTATAGCAGGCAGTTTCCTTCCTTTCAGCAGCGAGGCCGTCATGATGGGCCTGATTGCGGCCGGCCTTGACCCCGTGCCGCTGCTGGTCTATGCCACGATAGGCAACTGGGCCGGCAGCATGTTCAACTATGGCTTAGGCCATCTGGGCAAACTGGAATGGATAGAGCGCTACCTGCATGTGAGCAAGGAAAAAATAGACAGGGCCCAGCGATTCATGGGCGACCGTGGAGCCTGGGTGGGCGTGTTCTCCTTTCTGCCCATTATCGGTACAGCCATCTGCGTTGCCCTCGGCCTGATGCGCTCCAACCTGTTGATCACTTCGGTCAGCGTCTTCATCGGCAAGTTAGTGAGATACGTGGTCATTGCCTACACTTCGGCCATTGTATTTTGACAAACATTTTTCATGGATTAAATAAAATTAATAGGCATTATTCTTTTATGTCGCAAACTTATAGTAACTTTGCCGCTTAGATTTTGCGATTATATTATAAACAAAATATCGATGAAGAAGTACAGATTAGTGGACAATGTGCTTGGGTGGGTAGTTTTCCTGATAGCCGCTTTTGTCTATTGTTCCACAGTTGAACCGACAGCCAGTTTCTGGGACTGTCCTGAATTTATCACTACAGGTTATAAACTGGAAGTAGGCCATCCACCGGGGGCACCGTTTTTCATGCTGACGGCCAATCTGTTCTCCCAGTTTACGAGTGACCCTGGCAAAGTGGCCTTGATGGTCAATATCATGAATGCGCTGCTCAGTGCGGTATGTATCATGTTCCTGTTCTGGACGATCACGCACCTGACACGCAAGCTCATCTTGAAAGACTGGAGTGAACTGAGCACCCAAAAACTGATTGCCATTGAGGCATCAGGTTTAGTGGGCGCACTGATTTACACATTCAGCGACACATTCTGGTACAGTGCCGTCGAGGGTGAGGTGTATGCCTATTCTTCAGCATTCACGGCCGTGGTATTCTGGCTGATCCTGAAATGGGAGGACGACGCCGACAATCCCCACAGCGACCGTTGGCTGGTGCTCATCGCCTACATGACCGGTCTGTCTATCGGTGTACACCTGCTCAACCTGCTGTGTATCCCCGCCATCGTATTGGTGTTCTACTACCGCAAATTTCCCAATGCCGACCTCAAAGGTTCTATCATTGCCCTGCTCATCTCCTTTGTAATCGTGGCAGGTGTGCTTTATGGTGTTGTACCCGGTATCATCACCGTGGGAGGATGGTTTGAGCTGCTGTTTGTCAACGTGTTCAACTGTCCCTTCAACACGGGCCTTTATATCTACATGGTCGTGCTGGTGGCCGCTGTCATCTGGGCCATCTACGAAAGTTACACCGATAAGAGTGTGGCACGCCAGAACATCTCCTTCGTGCTCGCCATCGCCCTGCTGGGTATCCCCTTCTACGGATATGGCATACAAGCCGCGATCATCGGTGCCGTGATCCTCGTCATCCTTTGGATAGCCCTTCGCATCAAGAACAAGAACGGGCAGTTGATCTCGGCCCGCATCAAGAATACCATCATGCTCTGTATGCTGATGATTATGGTAGGCTATTCTACCTATGCCGTGATTATGATCCGCTCCGACGCCAACCCGCCGATGGACCAGAACTCGCCCGAAGACATCTTCACCCTGGGCAACTACCTGAGCCGTGACCAATATGGATACCGTCCGTTGTTCTATGGTCAGGCCTACAACTCGGAGTATGCCGCCGACGAGACCGGCTATGTGAAGATGACCAAGAACGCGCCCATCTACCAGCGTCGTGAGAAAGCCAGTGCCGACGAGCCCGACCGCTACTTCATCGTAGACTGGAAGCAGCAGCCCCAGTACGTGCAGAACATGTTCTTCCCGCGCATGTATTCGAGTGCCCATGCGAGTGCCTATGAAAGCATCATCGACGTGAAGGGCAAATATGAACCTTCGGCCTATGGCCAGCAGGATGTGAAGATGCCGACGATGATGGACAATCTGAAATTCTTCCTGGCCTATCAGTGCAATTTCATGTACTGGCGCTACTTCATGTGGAATTTCGCCGGCCGTCAGAACGACCTGCAGGGCAACGGCGAGAAGGAGCACGGCAACTGGATCACCGGCATCCCCTTTGTCGACAACCATATTCTCGGTCTTGGCGACCAGAACCTACTGCCTGACGACCTGAAGTCAAACAAAGGTCACAACGTGTTCTATTGCCTCCCCCTCCTGCTGGGTATATTAGGCTTTTTCTGGCAGGCCTTCCGGGGGCAGCGAGGCATCCGCCAGTTCTGGGTGGTATTCTTCCTTTTCTTCATGACAGGACTTGCTATTGTGGTATACCTCAACCAGACCCCCCAGCAGCCCCGTGAGCGCGACTACGCTTATGCCGGTTCGTTCTATGCCTTTGCCATCTGGTGTGGCCTCGGTGTGGCTGCCATTATCGACTGGCTGAAGAAACTGGGCATGAAGGGCACCATCGTGACGGCCATTGCCTCACTGGCATGCCTGCTTGTGCCTGTACAGATGGCATCTCAGACCTGGGACGACCACGACCGCAGCGACCGCTACACCTGCCGCGACTTCGGCCAGAACTACCTGATGTCGCTTCAGGACGAAGGCGACCCGATCATCTTCACCAATGGTGACAACGACACCTTCCCCTTGTGGTATAATCAGGAGACCGAGGGTGTGCGCACCGATGCCCGTGTGTGCAACCTGAGTTATCTCCAGACCGACTGGTATATCGACCAGATGCGCCGTCCGGCCTACGACTCGCCGAGCGTGCCGATCACCTGGCCGCGTCTCGACTACTGCAGCGGCACCAATGACATCGTGGCCATCCGCCCTGAATTGAAAGAAGTGATACGCCAACTCTACGAGGAGTATCCCGAAGAGGCCCGTCAAGCCCTTGGCGACAACCCATTCGAACTGCAGAATGTATTCAAGATATGGGTGCGCAATGACATGAACGAGCAACAGCGCAACGTGGTGAATACGGTGCTCAATTTCGCTGGTATTTCCGACGGAGGCACCCATGTCATCCCCACCGACACCCTCTATATGTCCATAGACCAGAAAGCCGTGCGTGAGAGCGGCATGAAACTGCTGTCGGACACCATCCCCGAGAAGATGGCCCTCTCGCTGTCAGGACGTCGTTCGCTGGGCAAGGGTGACTTGATGATGCTTGAGATGCTGAGCCAGTGCAACTGGAAGCGTCCGCTCTATGTGGCCATCACCGTAGGCTCGGAGAATTTCATCAACCTGGGTGACAACTTCGTGCAAGAAGGTCTTGCCAACCGCATCACACCTTTCTACACCAAGAGCGACCCAGCACTCCAGTTTGATGCCGACAAGACCTACGACCGCATGATGAACAAGTTTAAGTTCGGCGGTCTGAGCAAGCCAGGACTTTATCTTGACCAGACCGTGCTTCGCATGTGTGACACCCATCGCCGCCTGTTTGCCCAGTTGGCTGTGGCCCTTGTGGAAGAAGGCAAGAAAGACCAGGCCACCAAGGCACTTGCCAAGATGGAGAAAGAGATACCAGAGTATAATGTGCCCATGACCTACATGAGCGGCGGCGGTGACCTGATCAAGGCATACGGTGCCCTGGGCAACAAGAAGCGCGCCACGGAGATAGCCGACAAGCTGTGGAAGAACTCCACCCAATATCTCAACTGGTATATCTCTCAGGGTGTCAGCTATCTGGCTGCCTCCCACTACGACACTCAGACCCATATATACATCATGTCCAACCTGCTGAATCTGATGGATGAGGTAGACTCCTCCTGGGCTGAGAAGCACTCGGCGATGTTTGACACGTTGCTCAACACATTTGAGTCAAACGGTGGTCAGCTTCGCTGGCAATAATCCCCTCAGGCGTCTGCTCCGCACATACTGTGACTGTGGAGCAGACGCCTCTTATTACCACCATTATGATCATCGAGCAACCCTCCTTCTGGCTTCGCTGGCTATTCCCAAGAGCCACCTGGCGTATGGACAAGAACGACCATTCGGTTTATCTGACGTTTGACGACGGACCGATACCAGAAGCCACCCCATTTATCCTGAAGACGCTTCGTGACTTTGACGCCAAAGCCACTTTTTTTCTTGTGGGCGACAATGTGAGGAAGCACCCCGAGCTTTTTCAGCAGATCAAGGCCGATGGTCATCAAGTGGGCAATCACACTTACAATCACCTGGGTGGTCTCAAGCATTTCACGAAGACCTATATCGACAACGCCCAAAAGGCCAACGAGTTGATCAACAGTCACCTGTTTCGTCCTCCTCATGGCTGGATGCGCTATGGGGAGTATATCTGGCTGGGGCTTAAATACCGCATCGTGATGTGGGATCTGGTGACACGCGACTACTCAAAATGGATGACCGCGGAAGACGTAGTGAACAACGTGAAACGCTATGCCCGCAATGGGTCCATCATCACATTCCACGACTCTCTAAAGAGTATAGACAAGCTCTATACCGCACTGCCCCAGTCGCTGGCATGGCTTCGCGACCAGGGCTATGAGTTCAAGGTGTTTGAGTAGTGAGGAGGGGGTGACACACTCCCCCTAACCCCCTCTAACTTGAGGCTGCTGAAAAAGTCCTGTTTCTATCAAAAGTGGCCTCTGAGATTTCAATTTTTGACTATGCTCCAAGATAGGGGTACGAATAATCGAGATATGAAAAATTGGATTAACCTACTTTTTCAGCAGCCCCAACTTAGAGGGGGAATTGATTACCACAAGTGTTTGAGGAGAGAGGGGTTGACACACTCCCCCTACCCCCTCTAACTTAGAGGGGGAATTGATTACCACAGCAAATGGAAGATGGGGATCAGGGGCAGGGGGAAGGTCATCCATATTCATTTGTTTCGAAAAGCGGCTTTGCTATACTTCCATCCGTATTTTTGATAGAAAGGCAGCAGCCTTTTCTGCCTGATCACATACTGCTCATAATTTTTCTTCTCAGGAGCCACCCACTGCAATTCAGCCAAGGCGCCCATCCGTGGCAGTATCTGATATTCCAGCAATTCCTTATCAGCGATATATTCCGTCCAGAGATTGGCCTGAACGCCGATGATATGCTCACGTGCTTTGGCAGACAACGTATCGGGAGCCGGTTCGAGCGAATATACCTTGTCAAGGGGCACATATCCACCGATGAGCAATGGTTTGGTCCACTCCGTCTCTGGCACCTGATAATAATCGAAATAGCAATACGACGTCGGCGCCATGATGACATCGTGACCTCTCTCTGAGGCGGCCAGGCCTCCCTCTTGTCCTCTCCAACTCATGATGGTAGTCGACTCATTGACGTCGCAGTCGAGCAATTCGTCCCATCCAATGGCTTTATGTCCATGCTCATTGAGGTATTTCTCCACCCTCTTCATGAAGTAGCCCTGAAGTCTGTCTTCGGCCGAATGCCGCTCGTCTGACTTCAGCCCGAGTTGCTGTATGCGCTTCTGGCACAGTTCGCATGCCTTCCATCGAGTACGTGGAGCCTCATCGCCTCCGATATGTATATATTCAGAGGGGAAAATCTCCATGATTTCATCGAGCACCCCCTCGACGAACTGGAAGGTGCGCTCTTTTCCAGCGCAGAGTATATCGTCGAAAACGCCCCAGTTGGCCTCCACCTCATAAGGTCCGCCAGTACATCCCAGTTCAGGGTATGCTGTCAGTGCGGCCTCCATGTGTCCGGGCATGTCAACCTCTGGTATGATCGTAATATATCGCTGGCGTGCATACTCGACGATATCCTTCAGTTGTGCCTTGGTGAAGAATCCACCGTACCGGTCATGGTTGTAAAGTCCCGTGTTACGCCCTATGACGGTGCGGTTGCGGTATGCGCCTACCTCTGTCAGTTTGGGATACCGGTCGATCTGGACGCGCCATCCCTGGTCGTCGGTGAGGTGGAAGTGGAAGATATTCATATTATGCAACGCCATGCGGTCGATGTACTCCTTGACGACGCTGACATCAAAGAAGTGGCGACTCACGTCAAGGTGCATCCCCCGATAGGCAAAGCGTGGCGAGTCGTTGATAACGACGGCCGGCACTACGACATTTTCGGCATACTCGGCGGGCAGTGCCTTCCGCAAAGTCTGAATCCCATAGAAAACACCCTTGGGGGTGGCACCCTCTATACAGAGAGAATTCTGAGACGCTGTGATTCGATAGCCCTCCTCGGCTGTCATTTTCTGGTTAATGGCGATGGAGATGGCTTTTCCCTTAGACTTTCCCTTCACTACGGGCAGACGTTTCTGCAAGACAGGAGTGAGGTATTCTGCCAGGAAATCCGCATTGCGGTGCATGTCTTCGTCGCCTGTGTAAGCGATGCACTCCACCTGGGCCAAAGAGAACGGATTGCCCTTTTGCAAGACACATTCCCGGGGCATCGGCACGACGTTGAAATCGGCTTTTGTCTGCGCAGTAAGAGTCAAAGGCAGAAAGAAGAAGAGGATGAGTGATAATTTTTTCATAGAAGGTATTTTTTGAGGTTAAAGGGATCAATCTGCAGTGATGATGTCATGAGGCTGACGGATGCTATACTCACATCCACAGTATTGCTGATTGTAAAAAGCATACTCTTTGAGGAGCTGGTTGCGCCTTTCGTAAAGGCCACCTTTGCGCCAGTTTTGAGCCCAGAATTTGGTGCCGGGCACGATGGTTTCAGCGCGTTGTCCAGCCTGTAGTATCTGGTCAAGACTTTTCCATCTTGAGGAAGCCAGCGTCGTGGCAAAGAAGCAAAGATCCAACTGTTTAGCTTTCTCTGCGGCCTTGACAAGCCTCATGGTAAAGCATTTCAGACATCTTGCACCGCGCTCAGGCTCCTGTTCCAGTCCGCACATCAGGCCACGCCACGATTCATGGTCGTAATCGCCGTCTATCCACTGTACCCCCAGGCTTTCGGCATGTCTTTTGCTTTCCATCTTCCGTATCTCATATTCCTGAAGAGGGAAGATATTGGGATTGAAATAGAAAATGACAGGAGTCACCCCATGCTGCATCATCCACTCGACGATAGCAGAAGAACAAGGAGCGCAGCAAGCATGCAAGAGCACCTTGTCCGCCCCCTCTGGGATGATGATGGGGTCTGTTCGTTTTTTCATTTGATCTCCCGGCAATAACAACGATGACGACGATGCTGTTCAGACTCCAGGTATTGCCAATGGCTGAGCACCGCCTTGTTGGTTTCCATCTGCGGCATGGCCTCGGCCCAGTGGTATCCATCATCCCTGAATCTCTGTATGAGATCATTGAAGATCAGAGCGTTGGCACCCTTTGTGCGATATTCTGGCAGCACACCGATCAGCAACAAGTCGACGGTATCCGTGCGATGGAATTTAAGTATTTTCAGCAGATGCCACCATCCGAAAGGCAACAGTCTGCCGTCACGGGTTTTTCTCAGAGCCTTGGAAAATGAGGGGAACGAGATGCCGAATCCCACCATCTTGTCATGATCATTTCCATCCAAGATGGCGGTGATCAGGTTGAGGTCGGCCTTCTCTATATAGTCGCTCACCAACTTATCGATTTGTTTCTCGGAGAGCTGAGAGAAGCCATAGAGGTCATTATATGTGGCATTGAGTATTCTGAACACCTCACGTCCCATGCCCCTGTGCAGCAGTTCGTCGCGGGTGAACTTATGCACGTGCAGATGATATCGCTGCTCCACCATCTCGGCGATGCGTGCGAATTTTTCAGGTGTTTTCTCTGGCACCTTCACTCTGAACTCCACATAGTCATTGTCTTTGCGGAAGCCCCCCATGTCTTCGATATGTTGTGGATAATACGGGTAGTTGTAGTTGATATACATGGTGGAGAGACGATCAAAGCCCTCGACAAGCATCCCCTCACGATCCATGTCTGTGAATCCGAAAGGGCCGCCGATTTCATTCATACCCCTCTCTTTACCCCACTGTTCTACCTGCCGTATCAGAGCCTGGGACACCTCTCTGTCATCGATGAAATCAAGCCATCCAAACCTCACGAGTTTTCTGTTCCATCGCTCATTGGCCTTGCGGTTGATCATGGCAGCCACTCTCCCGACGATTTTCCCGTCTTTGTATGCGAGGAAATAGTCGGCCTCACAAACCTCAAAAGCCGGGTTCTGCTTTTTGTCGAGCGTAGCCACCTCGTCGAAATAGAGGAATGGGACTGCGTATGGGCAGTCCCTGTATAAGTCATAATAGAACTGTATGAACTGTCTCAGAGATTTCTTATCTTCTACCTTTTTTATCTCTACCATTCCCACGTTCTACGTTTATTACTGCATATCGTAGACCACTTTCATCAGTGTCTTACCCAGTTCGTCGGCTTCCTCCAACGTAGCAGCCTCACTATATACTCGTATGATCGGCTCAGTGTTTGACTTGCGCAGATGCACCCATTTGTCGGCGAAGTCAATTTTCACCCCGTCGATATCGTTGACCTGTTCGTCCTTGTACATCTCTTTCACTTTAGCCAGGATGGCGTCCACATCAGTAGACGGTGTGAGGTCGATACGGTTTTTGGCGATGCTGTATTCTGGCAGTTGTGCTCTCAGCTGGCTGACCTTGCAGCCTTTCTGTGCCAAAGAAGACAAGAACAAGGCGATACCGACCAAGGCATCACGCCCGTAATGGCTCTCCGGGTAGATGACCCCGCCATTTCCTTCACCTCCGATGACAGCCCCTGCTTCTTTCATTTTTGTGGTGACGTTGACCTCTCCGACTGCAGCTGCGCAATATTTTCCTCCATGTCGCTCGGTGACATCCCTCAAGGCCCTGGTGGAAGAAAGGTTGGACACGGTATTGCCTGGTGTGTGAGACAATACATAGTCGGCGACAGAGACAAGAGTATACTCCTCTCCGAACATCTTTCCGTCTTCGCAAATAAAGGCGAGTCGGTCTACGTCCGGATCGACCACGATACCGAGGTCATACTTTCCTGTGCGCATCTCCTCCATGATGCCTCCGAGATTTTTCTCCAGCGGTTCAGGGTTGTGAGCGAAATCTCCGTCAGGCTCGCCGTTGAGTATTTTGTAGTCTACGCCGAGGCGTTGCAGGAGCTGTGGCAGGATGACACCGCCCACGCTATTGATGGCATCGACACAGACCCGGAATCCGGCATTGGCAATGGCTTGTGTATCGACGAGTTTGAGCCGCAGCACATCCTCAATATGCCGTTCGTTGAATGAATCGTCTTTCACATACTGCCCCAGATGGTCGACATCAGCGTAAGAGAAATCTTCCATGTCTGCGATGGCGAGCACCTCGTTGCCATCGTCTTTGGTGAGGAATTCTCCCTCGCTGTTGAGCAGTTTGAGTGCGTTCCAATGCCTTGGATTATGGCTTGCCGTGATAATTATTCCTCCCTCAGCTCCAGACATACGTACGGCCAGTTCAGTAGTAGGTGTAGTGGCCAGGCCGATGTCGACGACATCGTATCCCATGCCCATGAGGGTGCCACAGACGATGCTTCTCACCATCTCGCCAGAGATGCGTGCGTCGCGTCCTACAACGATTATGTTACTGTCGGCCTTGTTGCTCCGTCTGATAAATGTAGCATAAGCCGATGTGAATTTTACGATATCCAAGGGATTGAGAGTATCGCCGGCCAGGCCGCCGATAGTACCTCTGATCCCAGAAATTGATTTTATTAAAGTCATGATTATATACCTAATTCGTATGTTAATTCATAATAACAAGGATAGACACTGGCCGTAGCCGTCGATGTGCCCTGGCTATGAGGTACGATCAGGTTGACTTTGGCCAGCTGGTCGTCTTCATTAACAAGCCTTCCTAAATTGATATAAGACAACGGTGTGAGCCATCCTGCGGGCACAGAGGTGGTATTATACCAATTGCGCATCACTCCGCTTATAAAAGTGGCATTAAACGTGCCCAGCGTGTTGGTGACGGCCATTTTGTCGGGCAGTGACGAATAATAGAGTAGATTGTTGGACGAGATCAGCGAATCGGTAAGCAGATTGTATTCATTATACCTGCATAAGACATTGGCCGACTCACCGTTTTTCAGTTTTTCTCCCACGCCTTTTCTAACGATTTGCATATACACTCCGGTATTTTCAAAGAGTACAAACTCTTTTTTGCTGACGTCTGTTATTGAATCTTTCCGAAATTCTGCTTCGGAAATGACGTTAATACCTTGTTTCTCTATAAACTGTTTGATAGCCGCCCTTTCCTTTTTTTTCTGGTCGGCATACGTTTCCGTGTCATGGCATGAAGAGAGCCCGATCATCCCAAGGACAACAAATACAGCGAATAATAGTCTTTTCATTTCAAATCATTTTTCGGATGCAAAGTTACGAAAAAACGAGAGAAATAGGAAAGGAAAGCTTGCTTTTATTTCCTATTTCCGAGTGCCTGTAACTTCAGAGTGTTTTATCCAAAAGAACTGGCAAAACTTTTGATAGCGTCGAGTGTGATTCTTTCAGCCTCCTCCATGGAACAATATAGATGCCCACCTGCAGCATTGGGATGTCCTCCTCCATTGAAGAATTTCTCCGCCAACTCATTGCAATAGAAATGATCGACCGAACGTAGACTGACCCACACCGTATTCTCTTTCTCCGTATCCTCCCTGAGAGAGATGGAGAGTCTGATGCCCTTGATGCGCAAAGGCTCGTTGACCAATCCTTCGGCATCGCCCTTGATGAAATGGAATCGTTTCATCTCCTGCTTAGTGATGGCGAAATAGGCGGAATGGCAATAAGGCATCACATTCAGTTTCTGACTCATCACATACCCTCTCAGTCTGATGCTCCACTCACTGAAATTGTTGTAGACATTGCGATATATCTTGTCTTTGTCGAACTTTTTTGTGAGCAGCTGACTGATGATATAGAAGATTTCGCTGCTGGAGGAATTATAAGTGAACCCTCCCGTGTCGGTCATCATCCCACAATAGATTGACACCGCTCCGTATCTGGTCATCAGTTCGAAGCCTCCAAGCTGCCATATTATACGGAAAATGATCTCGCATGTGCTGCTCATATCTGGCCTGGAGACAGAGAGTGCCGTTTCTACATCCGGTGAGAGGTGATGGTCTATTAAGACCTTCGGTGCTGTGGCCTCATCGAAGACCCGTTGCATCTCCATCAGTCGGGCGGAAGTGTTGAAATCGAGGCAGAAGATGAGGTCGGCGTTGCGGAAAGCCTCCTCCACCCTCTCCTTATGCTTATCATATCTCACGATTCTGTCGACAAAGGGCATCCATCTGAGGAAATCAGGGAAAGCGTCGGGCACGGCGATAAAAGGATTTTTTCCCATGGATCGCAGATAGTCAGCCCATCCGAGTGAAGAACCTATTGCATCTCCGTCGGGGCTTTTATGGCAGCAAATGACGATATGCTGCGCCTGGTCTATGAGTTTTCTGAGTGTTTCGACCTGCAGGTCGGAAAGTATATTGATATTCATTATTTTTGTAAAAATAGTCCTCCCCTGTCTTCTCCCGATGGGAGGATGCCCCTGGGAGAAGTCAGGTGAGGACTTTGTCAAAAAAGAACTAATGTCTTTATTTTGTTGCTTTAGAACAGTTCCTCTGGATAGACCCCTTCGTTGATGAGCGACTGTATTTTCTCCACCACACTGGGTCTGTCGGCGGCATAGGTCACGCCAAACCACTTGCTGGTAGTATCAAGTACGCGCACCGTGGCAGTCTTCTCGTTGATGAGTTTGTTGACCATCAGTGGGATGAAGAACTCGGCCTTGAGATTCTGCATATTCTTCGGGTCGGAGAGGAACTCCTTGAAATAAGCCTCACTATAGTCAAAATAGTCGGGTGTGAATCCCCACATATTCATACTGACAGGTGTATTGTCGTCTACGGGCACCCACTCACCTTGTTCATCCTTGTAGCAGATGGGGCCGTTGACCCTCATGATTTCTGTACGCTCCACGACAGTGGTGAGGTTCTCGTTCTCGTCTTTTGAACAGATGCCACGCGCTACGGTTCCATTCTCCGACAGTGTATTGCCTACACGGAAGCCCACCATCGCATACTTGTTCTTGCAACCCTCGGGCAGGTCGGCGAGGAATTTCCCTATCACCATGAAAGCGTCACGGTTGTAGAAGTCGTCGCAATTGATGACACAGAAGGGCTCCTTGATGGTTTTTGCCGCCATCATCACAGCATGGTTGGTACCCCATGGCTTGACGCGTCCCTCAGGCACGGAGAATCCCTCCGGCAGGCAGTCGAGACTTTGGAAAACGAGTTCTGCGGGTATATGTCCCTCATATTTACTAAGGATCTTGTCGCGGAAATCCTGCTCGAAATCTTTTCTGATGACGAATACGATCTTTCCGAATCCTGCTTTGATGGCATCGTAAATGGAATAATCCATGATGGTCTCACCATTGGGTCCCAGACCGTCGAGCTGTTTGAGTCCACCATATCGGCTGCCCATGCCGGCAGCAAGCAAAAGTAATGTTGGTTTCATAATATGATTGTCTGTAAAAATGGTTATTACAAAAAACTCTGCAAATTTAATCATTTTTTCTCATTTGTGCAGACGCAGTAGAGATTATTATCATTATTTAACTCTACAATCCTGCCGCTGTACCCAGCACCTCATATATTGTTGCGCCGCTCGGGCGGATTTGCCATAATTGGGGGAGCGCGGGCGACCTCGCCCGCCAGTAAGAGTATCTGCCGATAGTGCCGACTTATGAAATAAAAAAACACTTCGTTAGACAAAAAGGTTTAAAAAGGGGAAAAAAGATGTCTGCGACGTCTGGAAAAAGGGTGAAAAATTATATTGCCTGCCCTCTGTCACGAGGTTCTCACATATAAGGTGTAGGGACGCGGCGTGCCGCGTTATTGTGGAGGTTATAACTGAAAAAATGTACCATGGAGCTTTGGATTCTACATTTTTCTTCCTTTACCCCAGTGCCAACGGCACTTTTTGCTCCTTTTTTATCAATGTCGTAGACGTTTTTTGAGCCTTTTTGAACCTTTTTGCTGAGCACAGCGTTTTTTTATTTAACTTCCGCAAGCTCCAGTTATCAGGTTATCAGGTCGTTAGGTCGCTACGCTTAGAGGTTTTTGGTGAGATATGCATAACTACAGAGCATTCCTTGGTCATTTCACCTTATTACCTCATAACCTTAAAACTTTGAAAACCGACAAGTGAAGCAAATGCGGAACTTGTATTATTTTAATTCCATTAGTATTGCGCTCGACTTTTCGTAACTTTGGCTGGCGCCGAAGTTACTGGTACTCGGAAATGGAAAAGAAAAGGCTGCTTTTCTTTCCCATTTCTCTCGTTTTTTCGTAACTTTGCAGTTAAAATCAGCATGAGACTGAGTCTATTTTGAACGAGGAAAATATAAAAAATACTATAAAATACTATGATTCAGACAGTAGTAAAGCGTGACGGACGCATCGTGGGTTTCAATGAGCAGAAAATCATGGCTGCCATCCGTAAGGCCATGCTTCATACCGATAAAGGAGAAGATGAACGGCTCTTGTATAAGATCACCGACCATATCGCCCAGCGTGGCGAGAGCCAGATGACCGTAGAGCAGATACAGGACGCGGTAGAGATCGAGTTGATGAAATCGAGCCGCAAGGACGTGGCACAGAAATATATTGCCTATCGCAACCAGCGCTCCATCGCTCGCAAGGCAAAGACCCGTGATGTGTTTCTGGACATCGTAAATGTGAAGAACAATGATGTGACCCGTGAGAATGCCAACATGAACGCCGACACTCCCGCGGGCATGATGATGAAGTTTGCCTCTGAGACCACCAAACCCTTTGTGGACGACTATCTGCTCTCCGACGAGAGCCGTGATGCCGTGGAGCACAACTACCTTCATATCCATGACAAGGACTACTACCCCACCAAGTCGCTCACCTGTGTGCAGCATCCTCTCGACAACATCCTCAACTGCGGTTTTATCGCCGGCCATGGCGCCTCAAGACCCGCCCGTCGGATAGAGACAGCATCTGTACTGGCGTGCATCTCCATGGAGTGTGCCCAGAATGAGATGCACGGCGGCCAGGCCATCCCCGCATTCGACTTCTATCTGGCTCCCTATGTGCGGATGAGCTATATCGAAGAGCTGAAGTACCTGGAAGACCTCAATGGCGAGAGCTACCAAGACCTGTATGATGAGCCCCTGATCGACTATATCCGCAAGCCCCTCACCGGACTTAACGGCAGAGAGCGTGCCCAGCAGCACGCCATCAACAAGACGGTAGGCCGGGTGCATCAGTCGATGGAGGCATTTATCCATAACATGAACACCATCCACTCCCGTGGCGGCAACCAAGTGGTGTTCTCCTCGATCAACTACGGCACGGACACCTCTGCCGAGGGTCGTTGTGTCATGAGAGAGATCCTGCTCTCCACCTACGAGGGCGTGGGCAACGGTGAGACAGCCATATTCCCCATACAAATCTGGAAAAAGAAGCGTGGTGTGAACTATCTGCCCGGCGACCGCAACTTCGACCTCTATCAGCTGGCCTGTAAGGTGACGGCCCGACGTTTCTTCCCCAATTTCCTCAACCTCGACGCCTCTTTCAACCAGACGGACGAATGGAAGGCCGATGACCCGAAGCGCTATTTGCACGAGGTGGCGACTATGGGCTGCCGCACACGTGTCTTTGAGAACCGTTTCGGCCCGAAGACCTCCATAGGGCGTGGCAACCTCTCTTTCTCCACCATCAACATTGTAAAGCTTGCCATCGAATGCATGGGAGAAGAAGACCAGCAGAAGCGGATTGACATGTTCTTTGCCAAGTTGGACCACGTGCTCGAACTGACAGCCCGACAACTCGACGACCGTTTCCAGTTCCAAAAAACTGCCTATGTGAAGCAATTCCCGCTACTGATGAAAAGCCTCTGGATAGGAGCCGACAAACTCGGTCCGATGGATACCATCAGCAGCGTGATCAACCAGGGTACGCTTGGCATCGGCTTCATCGGCCTGGCCGAGTGTCTGGTGGCCCTCACTGGCAAGCACCACGGCGAGAGCGCCGAGTCGCAGCAGCTGGGCCTGAAGATCATCACCTATATGCGCGACAGGGTGAACGAGTTTTCAGAGCGCTATCACCACAACTATTCTGTGCTCGCGACGCCCGCTGAAGGTCTGGCTGGCAAGTTCACGAAGAAAGACCGCAAGGAATTTGGCATCATCCCCGGTGTCACAGACCGCGACTATTACACCAACTCCAATCACGTGCCTGTCTATTATAAATGTTCTGCCCGTCATAAGGCTGAGGTGGAGGCGCCCTATCACACCCTGACCCGCGGTGGCCATATCTTCTATGTAGAGATAGACGGCGATGCCACCCACAACCCGCAGGTCATCATGAGTGTGGTAGACATGATGGATCAGCTCGACATGGGCTACGGCTCTGTCAACCACAACCGCAACCGCTGTATGGACTGCGGCTATGAGAATGCTGCCGACCATTTAGAGTCGTGTCCGAAATGCGGTTCGAAAAACATAGACAAGCTGCAGCGCATCACCGGCTATCTTGTCGGCACGACCGACCGTTGGAACAGCGGCAAGCTCGCGGAGCTGAACGACCGCGTGACCCATATCGACCATGGCCCACAAGATCTCTTCGGAGCATGATCCGAGTGCTTGACATCATAGAAGACACGATGGTAGACGGTCCCGGCTTTCGCACGTCTATCTATTGTGCCGGCTGCGACCATCGTTGCCCGCACTGCCATAACCCGCAGTCGTGGGCTTTCGACGGTGGCAGGGAAATGTCCACCTCCGCCCTGCTGCGCATCATCATGGCCGATCCTTTTGCCAACGTCACCTTCACCGGCGGCGACCCGATGTATCAGGCAGCCGGTTTCGCCGAACTGGCCAGGGCCGTGCATGCCCACACCAACAAAGACATCTGGTGCTACACAGGGTTCGCCTACGAGAGTCTTATCCACGAAGACCAGCGGGAACTGCTGGAACAGCTCGACGTGCTGGTAGACGGTCCTTACATAGACCGCCTTCACGACCCCGACCTTCTATTCCGCGGTTCTTCCAACCAACGTCTGATAGACGTGCAGAAGTCTTTGTATGCCGGCGAGGTCATTCTCTGGGAGCCCAATATCCTCGTCACCTGAGCAGATTCTTCGGATAGACTTTCTGAAAGAGTCCTTGGCATGCGTCTTCGAGCAACTCAATGACCAGTTCGAACGCACTGTCTCCGCTATAATAAGGATCGGGCACGACATGATGCGTGGGATGCTGCGTGAGGAAATCGGCCATGCAATACACTTTCTCCTTGTCTCTGCCATGACGGGAGCGGCGGAGGATATCACGTAGGTTCTCTTCGTCCATACCTACGATATAGTCGAAGCGGTCGAAGTCGTCGGCACTGAACTGCCGGGCTCTGTGTGTGAAGTCATAGCCGTGCCGCCGGCCATGCGACCTCATTCTTCTGTCGGGCAGATCGCCTACATGCCAACTGCCGATACCGGCAGAGTCGATATAGAACCGTTGCTCCAGTCCGTTCATCTCCACGATATGCCTCATGATGCCCTCGGCTGCCGGTGAACGGCAAATATTGCCAAGACAGACGAAAAGTATTCTGGCCACGTAGTCTTTGTTTTCTATCGCTTTCATTGTATTTTTGAATTATTTTTTCTGCAACTGGCAAATTTAGACAAATTTATGCAGTGTCATTTATCATAATCATTCGGGCGTTATTGTGTGAATCTTGGAAAAATGTACAAAAAGAGGCAAAAACACCTTGGAAAAGTGTAATCGCATCATTAAAAACCCAACGTCACACGTCGATAGTTGTACGAAAGCCAGTAACTTCGTTTCAGAGAGTCGGATAGGAAGGAATGGTAAATCATTTCTTATGTAAATGTTTACATAAACAACAATTGAAAAGTGTAACAGGGTTAGGTTATGGTTTTTCAAAGTTGCCTAATATCTCTCTTTCCGCATGTAGCGGAGGAGGAAACGGACATCCTGGTCTTTCACCTCTGTAGGGTTGTCCTGCATGATGAGCCCGTCATTTAAGATGCCAGGAAGGAATCCCCTGTCCAGCATATAAAGCATTGCACCCGTACCCACATAATCATCGTTCCACAACATCTCGACAGCCTCCTTTCCTGCTTTCTCCACCTCGTAGAAAGGATTGTCGGGAGAGTTGATGCTCTCATTGAAGCCGAAAGAGAACTGGAGGCAGTTTTTGGGCTCATGCTTGTCGATGAACAGCATGGTGGGCAGGTCAGACTTATTGTTATCCCTGAGTGTTTTCACCACCTCACCGGTGAAATTCAGTTCGGACTCCAGGAAACTTATTGTTTCATCCAGTCCGCTGAAGAATAGCATCTGACGCCCATTGGTACGCGCGAGGAACCATTCTGCATCGGCAGTAACCAGCCCATCAGGCATATAGTCGGGATCCTTCTTCACCAGTTCATCCCAGTGGTCGGCACAATTCTCCAGAGGAGACATCACCCCGTTGAGACGCCATTGATTTTGGTATAGGACGAAAGAGGCCACGCATCCGTCGTATTTGTACAGTTCCTTGTCGCTGAGCGTGATTTCCTCTCGTTTGATATTTATGACACGACCATTGGTGCAAAGCAGTTCGATGGTTCTGCCATCCTCACCGGCCTTCATCCGAAAGGCATAGGCCGGTAATACTTCCACTGAATCCAAGTCCTCCGAGAGTGCCATTTTGTTTCTGACACGAGCCAATGCAGCCAGATAATCCTTCGCATACAAAGCCAGTGGTCCTATTTTATATGCGAATACACAATGATTGATAGCATAGTAAAATCTCATGGAACTGTCTTGAAAGGCGTTGACGGCATTGTCTAACTGCCTGCCCAGCAAGAGCTCGCCAGCCTCAGACCGTGTGATGTAGCACCGCATGAACATCCATGTCAGAGCTGTTCGCATCTTATAGAAATCATTTGCCGCATCTTCCAGCATATTGTCAATGTCCGATGTGAGTTTCTCATTGACCAGTGCCTTCTCAAACTCCTCCATCAGCAGGTTGTAGGCCGCGTGTGCCAATGCGTCAAATTCGGCGATGGCAGGCTTCCACCAGATGTCGTCCATCTCCGTGGCGGCATGCCATATCAGGAACTTGACGGCCATCATGCTCGGTTCATCGGGATAATACTCCTCATTGTTGTCATGGTAGACAGGCACGGGCCACCCGAACATCTGCCGGCACAGATTGGAGAAAGCCCTCCACTGCCCGCTGTCTGCCACGATGTCCTCCATATAGCAAGCCAAGGTGATTGATGCAAAGCGGAAGATGCTCTCAGTTTTCTCTTCCAGATTAACATTGGTATGGCAGAAAGCATCGAGCAGACGGTTGGCCAACTTAGTATAATAAGAGTCTGTAGAATAGGCTCTTTTTGTCAGGGTATGCGCGTGAGAAATATCGGATGTCAGGATACGTCTTGGTCTCATGTTGATGATTGTTTGTGAAAGTAAATGCAAAGGTAATAAAAAAGTGGATACCCCCTATGGGCTTTTATAACATAGTTCACAAGAAAATGATTGTGAAAGTGGAATAATATAGATGAAAAGAACTATCTTTGCAAAAAAAAAGACAAATATGAATAGAGAACACTTATCATTCTTGCTGTCCTGTGCTGCGCTGTGCAGGGAGCATGAACGCAAACTTACACTTACATCGAACGCACGTGGAACGGCACCGAAGTCGTAGAAGAAGAAAAAACAGTCCCTGAAAAACATGATTTTATCACCTGGCAGGATAATATTGATTTGCGCTTAGGAGATACGAAAAGAGGAGCCTTGAATAAGGCTCCTCTTTTGCGGTGCGTACGAGACTCGAACTCGTGACCTCCTGCGTGACAGGCAGGCATTCTAACCTACTGAACTAACGCACCAATGGTCTTGTATTCTGATTTGCGGATGCAAAGGTATAGTTTTTTTTTGTATCTGCAAAGAGAAAATGTGATTTTTTACAAAAAAATTTGCATCAGGACGGCATCTGTGTATTTTTCATGCCCAAACAGCCACTGTCTGAGCACCGCTCCCTCCTGAAATCCGACACTTCTGAACAAGGCGAGCGACGAGCTGTTACCCTTGTCGATGATGGCAAAGACCTGATGCAAGTGGAGAATATCCCTGCAATAGTCTATCGCATGACACAAGGCCTGACGGCCATATCCCTGATTGCGGTCGTGATCAGCGACGACGATACCAATCTCCGCCCTCAAGTGCCTGGGGTCGAAGTGCGTGATATCAAGCATGCCCACTGCGCGTCCCTCCTGATTTTCCATCACAAACCTCACCTGTCTGTCGGTATAGATGTCATTGGTATTGTTGACTATATAGCTGGTGAGGGTATATCTTGAGTAGGGAGCATTGGTGATGCCCACCTCCCATAAATCATCATCATTCTCGATGCTATAGAGGAAATCGAGGTCTTCGGGCTCCATGGCCCTCAACCTTACGGTAGCGTCAGCTGGATTTAAGCATTTCATCTCAGTATTTCTTCTGCGGTGATGATAGTCTTTGACTTAGGGCTGTAAGTGCCTATGGCGACATTGCCCACCGGATGCTGTTCGAACAGGCTTAATATGGTCTTATATGAATATGTATCGGTGTCGTAAACCACATATTTCAGATTCCTTGACGCATCGATATCATCGATAAATGAGAGATGCCCGTCGGGTTGCATTTTCTCATTGGCCACGATGAACTCACCCGAAAGACCTTTCTTCCTGGCCAGTTTCCTGCACTGTGTGATCGCTGCCACAGAGCCCACAAAGATATAATCGGGCTCGCGGCGACGCCTTGGTGTAAAGAATCCCAAAGCTTTACGTAGTCTGACATATTGCATGTGGATCAAAGCGAACACGGCCTTGATCAGGATGGCCAGTTTGATAGGTACAGTGAACAAGAGACTTGAGCTGCCATAATGTTTTTTGAAGAAGATGTGCATGGCCTCATAAAACACATGCACATACCTGAATGAAGACTTCTGCGTGCTCTCCCCTTTATAATGCAAGATGGTCTCAGGCAGATACCAGTTGGTAAAACCACCTTTGAGCAGTCTGTAAGACAAGTCGATATCCTCGCCATACATGAAGAAATCCTCATCGAGCAGTCCCACCTGATCGATGGCTTTGCGCCTGAGCATACAGAACGCCCCGCTGATGACCTCTATCTGTGCCGGCTTGTCCCATGGCAGGAACCCCATATAGTAATGTCCGAACTTGCGACTCTGAGGAAATCTGCCACAGAGTCCGCTCATTTTATAGAAGGCAGTAAGAGGCGAAGGAAGTCCGCGTCTGGACTCCAGGGCTTTTGTGCCATCCGACTTAAGCATTTTCACTCCTGCGCCTCCTGCGTCAGGATGGCTATCCATGAAGTCGAGCACATTCTTAATAGTGTCCTCGCCTACTATGGTATCAGGATTGAGCAGCAAGACATACTCCCCCTCACTTTGTCGTATAGCGATATTGTTGGCCCTGGCAAAGCCCAGGTTATGGTTGCTCTCCACATAATTCACATTCTCGAATCTTTTGGAGACATAGGCCACACTTCCATCACGCGAGTGATTGTCGACGACAAACACTTCGGCATCAATACCCCTGATAGCCCTGTATACGCTGTCGAGGCACTGATACAGATAATGCTTGACATTATAATTGACGATGATGACAGAGAGACGCATGACAGAAGTTTATTTTTGAGTTTGAAGCGGTTGCTCGTCGGTCGGGATCTCCGCGTAGCATCTGTCTGTAGTAGGATAGACGAAGAAGAGGCACAGAAACAGGATGATGGCCATATAGGCAAACGCCGCATTCATAAAGAGATAGTAGCATAGCGTGTTGAGCACCATAGGCACACACAGCATGAGTATCCTTACGGCTCCCCATTTGAGGAGTGCCTTTTCCTTATAGTCGCGCAGCATGTTGCTGACAAAGCGGAATTTAAACAGGCGCAATGCCATTGGAACCATGACCATGGTGGTCAGCTCCATCACGACAGCCGCATAAAACCCCTTTTGCGTCTGCTCTGCCAATGCCCCCATCTGCAACCACCCGCACTCATAAACGACAATAAGAGCGACAGCTATGCCACAAGCGTACCACAGCAGCTGCAATAAAATAATTTTAGTACGAAACATGTCCATCAACTATTGGTTAAAAGGTGTCCTATTGACGATCGACCTGCCCAAAGTCACCTCATCAGTATATTCCAGTTCATTACCTACAGAAATGCCCCGGGCTATCACACTCAGTTTGACGTCATAAGGCTGAAGTTTACGAGAAATATAAAAATTGGTGGTATCCCCCTCCATGGTACTGCTCAGGGCAAAGATGACCTCAGCAACGCCTCCGGCAGCCACCCTCCCGACCAGTGAGTCGACCTCTATGTCAGAAGGCCCTATACCGTCGACGGGAGAAATGACGCCTCCGAGCACATGGTATAGTCCATGGTATTGCTGCGTATTCTCCACGGCCATGACGTCTTGTACATTCTCCACGACACAGATGAGCGACGTATCACGCCTTTTATCTGCACATATCGGACAAATCTCAGTATCGCTGATGTTGTGACAGACCCGGCAGAAAATGACTTCATTTCTCATACGTCTCACGGCATCGGCAAAGATTTCCACATCGCCTTTAGGCTGGCGCAGCAAGTGCAGCACCAGCCTGAGTGCGGTCTTTCGTCCGATGCCAGGCAACGTTGAGAACTCTTCCACTGCTTTCTCAAGCAGTGACGAGGGATATTGCTGATAAGCCATCACGCGATGCTCCTACCTGAAGAGGTAAAGGCCCAGTCCGAGTCTCAGTCCGACATTAGAGTACTTGGAGTGATCGTTGATCGACTGCTCATAATAGACAGACGGCTCGATCGTGACGATGCGGTTGATGAAGAAAGCATATCCCAGTTCGACGGACGGCATCAGATCATTATAGTTATGATTGGCATGCTTATAGGTAGCTCCGACGCCGAGATAGATACCGTTCTGGATGATGTAATAGCGCCCTTGCACACCCAGCGAGAACCTGTCGGGTGTGTCGTCGTCGGAACCGATATGGTTATATCCTACACTACCCAGCAACATCAGGTTGTCTTCGACGAGATATCCGCCCTTGGCCTGAATGCCGGCATTCAGGTCGGACAATCCATTATAGACCACGTCGAATCCTGAGAAAGACGCGCTGACATACTTCTTACCCTGTTCGAACTGTGCATGAGCAGACAGTGTGAATGCCACTGCCATGACTATGAATGTGATTTTCTTTAACATATTGTGAGTTTGTGAGTTGATGAATTTGTGAGTTTGTGAAATGATGATTAACTGAGGCTCATGGTTTTCCGATACCATGCAAAGAACCAGACGAGGGCGAGCACCAGACAGGCACATCCGAGTCCATATCCCACCGGGTTGTTCATATCCAGAGCATTAGGACTCACGAAGATAAACGTGGAACAGACGGTAGTCATGAATAATGCCGGTACGAGAGAAATGATAAACGGTTTTTTGTTTTGCACCAGATAAACGGTAATAGCCCAGAGAGTGAAGACGGCAAGCGTCTGGTTGGCCCATCCGAAATACTGCCAGATGGTATTGAACCCATCTGGATTCTCTATCTGCCAAAGCAGCAGTAAAAGTGCCACGCCGAAGAGCGGCAGTGATATCATCAAGCGCTTATGATAAGATTTCTGTTCCATTTTCAATGCCGACGCAATGATAAGACGTGCGCTACGGAATGCGGTATCTCCACTGGTGATAGGGGCCGCCACCACGCCGAGTACAGCGAGCACACCTCCAAATACTCCAAGCCATCCGGAGCACACCAACTGAACCACACTGGGAGCTGTGAAGAACTGAATCAAAGACTTTGGAGCCTTACCCTGCCACTGTGCCATGAACTCATCGACCACCTCTGGCGAGACCACCTCCCGCCATCCTCCGTTGTAGAAGAAGTAAGAGGAAACAGAAGCCCATATCAGAGCCACCAGTCCCTCGGTGATCATCGAACCGTAGAAGATAGGACGACCCAGCCTCTCGCTTTTCAAGCACCTGGCCATCAGCGGGCTTTGCGTGGCATGGAATCCACTGATGGCTCCGCATGCGATAGTCAGGAAAAGACATGGGAACAACGGATTCTTCGAGATATACGTCTCCGTGCCAAGGATCTCGGCCGGTTGGTTGAGATTGACACTTTGTGCATGATCCCACAATTCAGGTATCGCTGGCCACTTGATGAAGAGCACTACCAACAGTGCTGCAGCCATGAACAGGAGTGAGAATGCAAAGATAGGATAGAAACGTCCGATAATCTTGTCAATAGGCAGCAGTGTAGCCAATATATAATATGCGAAGATGATGACGATCCACCACACAAGGCCTATTCTTGCCATATTCTCCAGCAACAGCGCCGGGCTATAGACAAAGACCACTCCCACCATGGTGAGCAGGAAGACAGAGAAGACAAGCATGACCGCCTTGGTCGTATTGCCCAGATACATTCCTATGAGCTCCGGCAGATTAGCCCCCCCGTTTCTGACCGACAACATACCGCAGAAGAAATCGTGCATGGCTCCTGCGAAAATACATCCCAGCACAATCCAGATATACGACGACGGCCCATACCATGCGCCCATGATCGCTCCAAAAATAGGGCCAGTGCCTGCGATATTGAGGAATTGTATCATGAACACTTTCCAGGTGGGCAATGCGATAAAATCCACACCGTCGGCCTTGGCAATAGCGGGAGTAGTTCGGTCATCAGGTGCGAACACCCTTTCGACAAAAGCACCATACACCAAATATCCCACGATGAGTGCCACTAAACTCAAAAGAAATGATATCATAATTTCCAATCTTTAAATAATACTGCAAAAATACGCAATAAATTTGAAAAAAGAAGATTTTTTGCCTAATTTTGCAGAGATTTCTTTTTTTATGCCTTTTATTGGCCTATCAAGCAACAAAACGAGACACAAAATAATATATGAAGAAACTGCTTTTGGCACTTTTGTCTTTCGCCCTCTCATTGGCTTTGCAAGCACAGACCCCCAAGTATGAAGTCAGAGCCGTTTGGCTTACCACCCTCAACAGTCTTGACTGGCCATCGGTCAAAGCCACCAATCCCCAGAGCATAGAAAGGCAGCAACAGCAACTTTGCTCTATTCTCGACCAACTTCAACGCTCCAATGTCAACACCGTGCTGCTTCAGACCCGTGTCAGGGCCACGACCATCTATCCATCTCGCTATGAGCCGTTTGACGGTTGTCTGACAGGCAAGCCAGGCCGCGACCCAGGTTACGACGTGCTGAGCTACGCCATCGAGCAATGCCACCGACGCGGCATGGAACTCCATGCCTGGGTAGTGGCGATCCCTGTAGGCAAGTGGAACGCAATAGGCTGCAAGCAGCTGCGCGAGCGCTATGGCTCACTCATCCGCAAGATTGGCGACGAGGGATACATGAACCCGGAAATGTCGCAGACCAGCGACTATATTGCGAAGATTTGCAAGGAGATCGCCGAGAACTACGATGTGGACGGCATACACCTCGACTATATCAGATATCCTGAAAACTGGAAGCAGACGCAGAGCAAATCCAAGGGTCGTGAGAACATCACGCGCATAGTGAGGAGCATCCACGAGCAGGTGAAATCTGTGAAGCCCTGGGTGAAGATCAGTTGTTCGCCGGTAGGCAAATACAGCGACCTCTCGCGCTATCCAAGCCGTGGCTGGAATGCCTACGACGCCGTATGCCAAGATGCCCAGGGATGGCTTCGCACCGGCATCATGGACCAGCTGTATCCGATGATGTACTTCAAGGGCGACAACTTTTATCCCTTTGCTGTAGACTGGGCCGACAACACCTACGGCCGCACTGTGGCCCCCGGCCTTGCGGTGTGGCTGCTCTCGCGTCGTGAAGGCAGCGACTGGCCACTGACAGAGATCACGCGTGAGATGCACGTCTTGCGCACTTTAGGCCTGGGGCACACCTATTTCAGAAGTCGCTTTTTCACAGACAACACCAAAGGCATCTACACATTCACCAAAGACCGTATAGACCACTACCCTGCCCTTACCCCACCGATGACCTGGCAGTCGTCTGTACTGCCCACACGTCCTCAAGGGATGAACATCAAGCCCTATGGTGAAGGTATAGAGATAGAATGGTGGGGAGCCAGTGACCCAAGCGGTGCCCCCTACCTCACCTACAACTTGTATGCGAGCGACACCTATCCAGTAGACATCACCGACGCAAGGAATCTTGTGGCCCAAAAGATCCGCGGCACCCGTATCGCCGTGAATCGGGAAGACGGGACCCACTACTTTGCCGTCACAGCCTTAGACCGCTATGGCAATGAGAGCGCCCCCATGCAAAGCGACGAGCCCTATCACAAAACCGTCGAACTGCTCAAAAACGACGGCAGGACACTCATGCTGCCAGAGATTGACCCGACCCTGAATACCGACTACATCTCCATCAAAAGCCTTGCCGGCAATGTGATCACCATCCGTCCGAGCAACGAGAAGAAAGTAAGTATCCGCACGATACCCGACGGAGTATACACGGTGAACTCTGTAGACCGCCACAAAGTATCCCGCCGTATCGGTCAGTTTATTATAAAAAGGTGGGGGCAATAAGTGCTCCCACGGACAAAGAAACGGCGGCTATACAGCCGCCGTTGTTTTACCAGTATCTATCAGAAAGGCAGATCGTCATTCGACTCACCACCACCTCCAAAAGGATCTTCAGAGGCAGGGGCAGCCGGTGCTGCCGGCGGCACGGCCTGTGCGGAGGCCATATCCACCGGTGGAACCTGTCCACCCACGGGAGGCACGATGGGACGTACATCATACGCCCTGATACTGTTAAACCATCTCCCCTGATATTCGTGTGCGTCGATGTCGAAAGCGACGGTGACGTTTTGTCCTACCTGAATGTTGAATCTCTGGAGTCGGTCTTCACCGAATACAGAGAAGACCATTTTGCGCGGGAAGCGATCCTCTATGGTCTCGATCACGAAGTCCTGTGCTTTCCATTCCCCTCTTGCGGAGGTGCCGCTTCTGGCTGGCAGCGCAGCGATAATTTTTCCTTGTAATTCCATAATAGATGTAGATTATAATTAGATATCGACTTGAGCATGCGATTTTCGATTGCGAAATTACTAAAAATGTTGGAATTTCTAAAACTTTTTTGTATATTTTTTGTGGTGTCCATTGGTTTTTTGTATTTTTGTAGACTAATAAAATGAGGTGGATGCCAGACACGACATTCACTCCGACTTACGCAGGAATATTAACTAATAAATTTATATACTCATGAGATTTTCCATATCCAGCTCCGTATTAAGCAGCAACCTGAGCATCCTCTCAAAGGTGATCAGCAGCAAGAACTCCATGGCTATCCTGGAATGTTTCTTGTTTGAGATACAAGACGGCCAATTGTCCATCACCGCATCCGACAGCGAGAATGTGATGAAGACGACGAGCCAACTAGATGACTACGACGGCAACGGCCGTTTTGCCGTATCGTCGCGTACGATTCTCGACGCTGTGAGAGAACTTCCCGAGCAGCCTCTGACATTTGAGGTGGATACAGACAACTTCGCCGTGCAAGTGATATACCAGAATGGTATGTACAACTTCATGGCCCAGAATGCCGACGAATATCCCATGATACAGTTTGCCCCCACCGAGGTGACCACGATCACGATCGACTCCGGTGTGCTGCTGGAGAACATCACGCGCAGTATCTTTGCCACCGCTCAGGAAGAGCTTCGTCCTGTGATGAACGGCATCTATTTTGACATCACTCCCGAGTGCATCGCCATCGTGGCCAGTGATGGCAGCAAGCTGGTGCGCAACCGCAACTTTGCCGTGAAGAGTGAGCAGCCCACCTCGTTTATACTTCCCAAGAAGCCCGCCTCGCTTTTGAAAAACGTGCTCTCGAAGGACGGTGGCGATGTGGTGATACAATTTGACGACCGCAGTGCTGTGATCAGCTTTGCCGCCGGTGTGCTGACCTGCCGTCTGATTGAAGGCAGATATCCCAACTACAATTCTGTGATACCCCAGCACAACCCCAATCAGCTTCGCATCGACCGCAAGGCCCTTCTGGGCACGCTGCGCCGTGTGATGCCTTTTGCCAGCGAGAGCAGCCAATTGGTAAGGATCAAGGTAGAGCAAGGCCATGTAGAGCTGTCTTCAGAAGACATCGACTTCGCTACCAGTGCGAAGGAGACACTGGTCTGCGAATACGAGGGTGTGCCTATGGCCATTGGTTTCAAAGGCTCGGGGCTGTCAGAGATACTCAACAATATTGACAGCGAGGAGGTCTTGATAGAGCTGGCCGACCCCAGCCGTGCCGGTGTGATCACTCCCGCCCAGCAATCAGATGACAACGAGGTGCTGATGCTCATCATGCCCATGCTGCTCAATGACTAAGGTGTGTAAGACGACATAATCAGATGTTTTTATGGAACTGAAATTACAAAAGCCTCTTGTCATCTTTGACTTAGAGACTACAGGCCTGGATCTTGTGAAAGACCGCATCATCCAGATTGCCTATATCAAGGTATATGCCGGTGGCAAGGAAGAGCGCAAGAGTTACCTTGTCAACCCGGGCTTTCCCATACCTCCTGAGATCACCGCTATCACCTCTATCAGTGATGAAGACGTCAAGGACCAGCCTACCTTCAAGGTTCTTGCCCCACGTCTGCAAGGTGCGTTTACCGGTTGCGACTTCGCGGGGTTCAACTCCAACCATTTCGACATCCCGATGCTCGCGGAGGAATTCTTACGTGCCGGCATAGACTTTGACTTCTCCAAGAGCCGTCTGATCGACGTGCAGACCATCTTCCACAAGATGGAGCAGCGCAACCTGGCTGCAGCCTATAAATTCTACTGTGGTCGCAAGATGACCGACGATTTCGCCCCCCATCTGGCAGACCAGGACACTGAGGCCACATATCGTGTGCTCAAGGGTCAGCTTGACATGTACAGTCCAGAGCGTCAGAGTGAGCCTGAGCGTCAGCTGAAAAACGACGTGGAATCGCTGGCTGCATTCTCCAAGACCAATGAGAACGTAGACTTTGCCGGCCGTATCATCTGGAAGCCCGTGGTGGACTCCAACAACCAGCCCCTAATGGACAAAGACGGCAACGTGCTCAAACAGGAAGTATTCAACTTCGGCAAGTACAAAGGCCGCCCGGTTTCGGAAGTGCTCCACCGCGATCCTGGCTATTACAGTTGGATGCTCAACGGCGACTTCACATACAACACCAAGCAGGTGTTGACACGTATCCGCCTTAAAGAGTTCAGCAAGCATTAAAGACACACCATCACAAGACCATGAAACCTTCAGAACAGACATCTCAGCAATTAGACCGTGTAATCCGCAAGATCGCACAAAAATTCCCCTATAGTGATGAGCCGACACGTCTCACCGACATTCACTTGAGAGTTTCTCAGGAGAGCGGCGAGATGCTGGCATTTGACGATGACGACAACGAAATCACCCGCTGTGTGATAGAAGAGTGGATAGACAACAAAGACGACAACTTCTACGCGGGTGTCACCACGATATTGCGCCAGTCGCTCAAGAAGCTGAGCAAAGTGATTGACAAGATGGGCATTCTGAAGCCCTATAGCTTTGTACTCGAAGACGACGAGAAAGAGAATATCGCAGAGCTCTATATCGCCGACGACGACACCATCATCATCAGCGGCGACCTGATGGAGGGTCTTGACAAAGACCTGGATCATTTCTTCGACGAACTGATGAAAGACCAATAAAGGAGGCTCGTATTAAGAAAAAGTATCAAAAAGACCCGGATTTCTCCGGGTCTTTATAGTTTTATAATTTGACGCGCTTGACTACACCTTTGCTCTCATTATTCATCCTGTCGAGTGCTGTGACGACGTATACGTATTTGGTCTTTCCATCCTTATAAGGAAGTTTGTAGAAATTGTTCGTGGTGACGGCCACGATACGGGAAGGATCGGACAGGTCGACTTTCTCGTCGGCGTTGAACCGGTAGACAACATATTTGCATGCCTCGTCTTTCCATCCACTGCCTTGCGGTTTTGTCCAGAAGAGTACATAATCCTCAGACATACGCAGCGGTTTGACTTTCCTCGGGGCTTTTGGCGCCTTGCCATCAATGAAATCCATCTGAGGCTGCAACGCGGGATACCTCCAATATTTCGTACGCAGCAACTTGCCATAATTTCCCACATTGTCTACAGCCGCCTTTGCGTACCAAAGCACGGTGCCATTGACATTGGAGCACTGGCGGTGGAGCTGGAATTTAGCTCCCATCTGATGCACTTCAGGATTTCTGGGGTCGGAATGCTTCACCGTCCTCTCCAGGTCCTCTCCGATATACAACGGGCGATTGCCACAATGGCTGTTCCACCATTTGATCAGTGTGGTATAGTCGGCAGCTTTATGCCCGATTTCCCAATAGAGCTGTGGCACACAGTAATCCAACCATCCGTTATTGACCCACAAGAGGACGTCGGCATAGAGGTCGTCATAATTCTGCGTGCCATTGGTCTTACTGCCCACCCCCGGAGCGTTTTTCTCGTTACGGTAGATACCAAACGGCGACACGCCGAACTTGACCCATGGTTTACGGTCATGAATAGTCTTGTAGAGCTGTTTGATAAACACATTGACATTGTCGCGGCGCCAGTCGCCCTTATTATTGAAACTGCGGTTGTATCTCTGATATTGTGCATCATCGTCTATCACCTGTCCGGCAGCTGGATAAGGATAGAAGTAATCATCGATATGCAGTCCGTCGATATCATATCTCCTGACGATATCATCCACCACCCTGCACACATAGTCTCTGGCCTCAGGAATACCTGGATTGAGGATATATTGTCCGTCGTAGCTGAACACCCAGTCAGTCCTCTTGCGTGCGATATGATTGAAGTCAAGTTCGCGTGTGGTCTTTGTCTTTGCCCTGTAGGGATTGATCCAGGCGTGCAATTCCATTCCGCGCTGATGACACTGCTCTATCATCCACTGCAAGGGATCCCAGTAAGGCGCCGGAGCCACCCCTTGCTTTCCGGTAAGGAATCGGCTCCACGGTTCGATCTCACTCTGATAAAGCGCATCACATTCTGGCCTCACCTGGAAGATGATGGCATTGACTCCATCCTTTCTCAACTCATCGAGTTGATAAGAAAGTGTATTCTGCATCTGTTCTGTCGACATGCCGACGAACTGTCCGTTTACGCATTGTATCCATGCCCCCCTGAACTCCCTTTTGCTGGGAGAAGAGGTAGGATTGACGGTCTCCGTAGTGACACAAGACGCCATCAGCATGGCGGCTATGCCCATTATTGCATATATTTTCCTTAAAATCATATTCTATTAATCATTGAAAAATCCTCTCACCTAACCATCAGAAGAAAAGGTTACATGAGAGGATTTATTTCCGATATTACATGTATCTTCTACCCTATCAAGATTTAGAAGAAGAGATATCTGTTGTCCTTGACATTAGCATTGATCATCAACTCCTGGAAGACGGTCCTTGAAAGGTTGGAGAGATAAGCCTGTGTGGTCTTGGCTGTGGCTGTCTTGGCATCAAACTTACCGGGAAGAGTTCTCTTGTCCTTCACCTGGAAGAGATAGACGCCCGACATACCTTTCACGGGATGAGCGGAGAATTTTCCTTTCTCTGTGGCTGCGACAGCACCGCTGAGTGCAGGCTCCTGTGCCTGGAGTTCAGAGAGGAACACCGGCGAAGCGAAAGTAATCTGCTTGACCTCTGTGACCTTGGCACCCTTTGCCTTAGCCTGAGCCGTAGATTTTACATCCTTCAGCTTTTCGATAATCTGCTCTGCTTTCTTATCACGGAGCACCTCGCTCTGGACGAACTCTTTCACCTCGGCGTTGTCAAGCGGCATATATCCCTTAGGATAGATATCGGTGAGCACCATGACGAGAAGTTGGTCACCCCGGTTGTTGCCGCAGGTCATGACTTCCGACACATCGTTTTTCTTTGCCTCGAAGACCCATTTGAGGGCGTCGCGAGAATTGGGTATTCCAGCCACAGCACCCTGAGAAGTGACCACATTCTTGGCATCCATGATCTGGTATCCGCTCTTCACAGCGTTTTTCTCCATCGACTCCAGACTTTGGTTGGCAGCAACAAACTGCTTGAAATCATCATTGTACTTATGAGAAGTCTCGGGAGAATAAGCAATGTTTCTCTTGACCACTGCCACGTCGTATTTGTCGACCATTGCCCTGCGGTCAGTCACCTGTATGATCAGGCTGCCCTGTGTGAGGGGTATCACCTTGGTCTCACCGGCTGCGAGTGTGTTGAGTGCGTTGAAGACTGACACGTTGTCTTTGGTCATGCCATTAGCACGCTCGTACATAGCAGTGGTCATCCACTGTTTCTGTCCCGGCTGTCCATATTTTTTAGCAATGACTTCGAAGTCAGCGCCTCCAACGACAGCATTGTAGACACTGTCGGCCTTGGTCTTAGTCTCAGCATTAGTATTTCCTGCCACGACGATCGATCTGAACTCGATAGAGTCAGGCAATGAAGCCTTGGAGATGAGCTTGATGACGTTGAGAGTGTTGTCAGCAGTGCTTTCAACCGGTCCCACGACGGCTCCCACGCTCATAGAGTCGAGACGTGTAGCGATATCAGAGGAGAAAGCGCTCTTTCTGACAGGCACGCCGAGATAAGCCAGATTGGACTGCCCCTCACGCACCACCTTGTCGGCATCCTCACCGTTTTTCAGGCGGTCGGCACAAGTCTGCAGCGCTTTGTTGAGCGCAGCTTTGTCAGCAGCAGAAGCCACTTTGTTGACCAGAATGTATTTGATTGCACGGATTTCCTCAGGAATTTTGAACATTTCCTTGCGCTCGTCATACTTTTTCTTCAGGTCGCTGTCGTCAATCTTCACATCCTTGTCGTTGATTGACTTGTAGTCGATATAAGCCAGTTCGATGTCATTCTCCTGGTTCTCAGCATCAAATCCGAACTTTGCCTCCACGGGGTTGGAGAGGACGCAAGAAGCGAGAAGAGCCTGGTATTTCTGCATAAGCAGCTCCTGACGGAGTTGTTTCTCCTTGAAGAGTGCGAACATGCGTCTCTTGTCGTAGTCAGGATCCTGCATGCTGTTGCTCTTCATGAACAAGTTGTACTTATTGACATCAAACCTTCCGGTCTGCTCATTATATGCACCAGTGACATTAGCGATCTCCATCAAGGTCTGGTTGGTGCCTTGAGTCATGATGTTTCTGATTTCGTCGGTGGTCACTGTGAGTCCCAGTTCATCAGCCTCATGCTCGATTATTTTGTTCTGCACGAAACTGTTCCATGCCATGCTTCTGATTTGCTCCTCATTGGCCTGTGGTGATGAGATCTTCGTGCACTCTACGAATTCGTTGACGTAGTTTTGGTAGTCCTGCACACCGATTGTCTGTCCGAGGACTTCACCAACTCTTGAGCTGCGCTCTCTTCCTGTGGTCTCACAGGAGCGGAACATGTCTCCAGCAATAAATCCAAAAAGGCCCAGACCGATTATACAAATCAGGAATACGCCTTTGCTTCTAATTTTTCCTAATGCTGCCATTACTAATTATTAATATTTTGTTTATTATTTTAAATCTTCTCCAAGCTTGGCCAGAGAGCGTCTAAGAGCCTCTTTGAGCCAATTTTCGAAAATGCGCACAAAATTACAAAGAAAATAGGAAATAACCCAATTTTTCTTTAAAAAATACCATTAATGCACTATATTTAGCTTCACCAATTCTATTTTTGTCATTGTATTTTTTATGATTTTGAAATGGAAGTGTCCTATTTTTACGATTTCATTGAGTTTTGGAAAACTTTGATACTCGTGCAGGATCAGTCCGCCAATAGTCATATACTCATCACTTTCAGGCAGTTCGATGCCAAACATCTCGTTGACCTTGTCTATTTCAAGGCGTGCGGAGAGCAGGTACTCATTCTCGGCTGTTTTCTTGGCCACATAATTGGTATTGTCGTGCTCATCCTCAATATCGCCGAAAATTTCCTCTACGATATCCTCAAGAGAGACGATACCGCTGGTGCCTCCAAACTCATCCACCACGACGCCGAGGCTTTTTTTCTCCCTGAGGAAGATTTTCATCATTTTATGTGCAGCCATCGTCTCGGGCACGAAAGGCATGAGGCGTATATCCTCCTGCCAGTTTTCGGGCTGTGTAAACATCTCGGAGGAATGTATATATCCAACGATATGGTCGATATCCTCCTTGTATACAATGATTTTTGAATGTCCGCTCTCGATGAACTTTTGCTTCAACTGTCCGATATCACAGTTTTCTTCTACAGCATCGATCTCTGTACGCGGCACCATGCAGTCTCTGACTTTGGTTTCAGAGAAATCCAATGCGTTCTGGAAAATTTTCACCTCATCGTCGATGTCATCCTCGCTGGCAGCATTGTCTATGCTTGACTGTACAAGATAGTCAAGGTCTACCTTTGAGAAGAGTTCATCATCATTTTCTTTGTTCATCTTTACCCCGAAGAGTCCGAGCAGAATTTTTGACAGGAATGTGGCGAATTTGGAGATGGGCCACAGTATGATGTAGCACAAGAACGCAGGAATAGCGAAAAAAGTGAGTAGCGTATTAGGCAGACTCTTAAACAAGGTCTTAGGCAGGAACTCTCCCGTGAAGAGCACGATAATGGTCGATAGTATGGTGTCGGCTGGCACGGTGAATCCAGCAGGCATTCCCTTGAAGATCGTCGCGTCGAAGAGTTTTGCGATCAGAATACCATAAACCACCAGTGCGATATTATTGCCCACGAGCATCGTGCTGACAAAATTGTTGGGATGCTGATAAAACACAGATATACACTTCTGTGACCACCCGTGCTTCTCCTTGTCCATCTCGGCGAGCATTCTGTTGCTGGAGACGAATGCGATCTCCATGCCTGAGAAGAAGGCGGAGAAGAGCATGGTGACGATAATTCCAAGTATCAGTGGTAAATCCATATTATCTGTTAGTATTTCTTCGTGGTCTGGCCGGTTGTCGTCCTCTTTTGAGGGCAGAGTCGGCCTGCACTTTATTCATGGTATCTCGTGGAGACTTGTCGATGTCGCCTTTGTCGAAATGTCCTTTTGTCGTGGTGACAGAATATTTTGTCATCCGCTCATCACTTCTGAACCTGTTTCCCTGCAACTCTTTGTCGGCCGTAACCAGATGAGAGAATTTGTTGGAGTATATCTCATGCGTCCGTTCATCCCAGAACAACTCTTCGCTGTTAAACCTGAGTCCTTTCTTTGTCAGGATGCTCACGCGCCCCCTCAACTCCCACAATTTCTTGAGGTCGTAATAATAAGCCGTGTCGCATTGTATATACGACTGGACGTGCATCGACAAGTCAAACTGCTCAAGAAACAACCCTTTCTCGAAGATCCAGCGTGAAGGTTGCCTGACCTGGTTGACCTCCCACTGCTCAGTGACTATTCTGTACTTGATGACACCAGAGTCGGAAATAAGTGTATTCACGCCATAAGATACCATCATCGACACCGAATCTCTCGGGTTGACAGCAGGTGCGATATGCTCTTTTTCCTCCTGGCATGCCATCATCATAGTGACGGCCACCAGCGTCATGACTATCCACAGACGATACTTCGCGGTCATCTTACCAGAATCAGTCTACTTTCCATTTCTGGAACCACTTCTCGTTGAAGGTCATCCCGATGTTGATACGGAACGTGTTCTCCTTGAGCATGCCCGGAGTCTGAACGTTGACCCATTGGCCGCTGATGTTGAGGATAGACCTTGCGTTCCATCCATTCATAATAGGTATGCCCAGACCTGCACTCACGCTGATTTCCTTAGGTCCGTCAGTGCCATTAATATTTAAATAAGGTGTAGAATAAGAAGCTCCTGCCCTGAATCTTACCCGGTCGAAAAATTTCCTTGAATTGGCATTCCTGCAAAATTCGCCACCGAGAGCCACCTTATGCCTGTCTCTATAATAATCGTTGTCCAACTCATAAGAGGGCTTATTGTTTACGACTGTATATTCCGGAAATCCGATTTTCGACCATTGCTGCAAGGTGTAATCGGCCCCTATTTTCAACCTGTTGTTAAGGCTCAGCATCACTCCAGCACCGAAAGTGTGTG
This sequence comes from uncultured Prevotellaceae bacterium, assembly GCA_946402905.1. GTDB lineage: Bacteria > Bacteroidota > Bacteroidia > Bacteroidales > Bacteroidaceae > Prevotella. The sequence goes on from CAMIYC010000001.1 coordinate 122,582, forward strand.
GCAGTTTGAGCCCATTGCTTACCACGTATAAGGCAGTGTCGGCCACTAAGGTCTGCGAGTTGAGAGAGATAATCTTACACTCAGGGTCGGCACCGATCTGATGTCCGAGCCCATACACGAGTCCTAAAGTCATCGAACTTTTCTTAGACAACTTAAAGGATATCTGAGCGCCGAAATCGAGTTTGTAATTCCCCACCTCTGCCGTATAGTATTTTGAGAGCGTGTTGACATAAGAATCACTATAACTATTGACGATATAACGATTGTAATTTCCCCACAGATAAGAGCCATTGACACCGAGAGAAAAGCCTCTGAAGGGTTCCCATCCCATGCCGAGATACACTTGGTGCAACCCTCCGCTGCCATTATAAGTATTGGTATAGGTGGTGTTATTGACGTCGTTCACGTCACTTGTGTTAGAATAGCTGTATCCCACATTGGTAAAAGGCACGATACCGAAACTCATTCCAAGGTGCTTGAAAGCCCTGAATCCAGCTATGGCGTATTCGAAATTGGCATTGTTGGCATTGATCCGCTTTCCATTCTCCTCGAAACTGGTGATTTGTCCTGACGCCCCCACATCGAAGATGAAAGTGAGCGAATCCATGGAGGCATAAGAAGCCGGATTGAGAAAGTTGACCTGATTGCCCTCACGGAATCCCAGCCCCACTCCATTCATTCCTCTTCCGAATCCATTAGACTGGTCGGCCTGCACGCCCAGTCCATACTGACTATATGGAGAGTTTGTGCCACTTTGCGCGAACGAAGCAAGAGCAGTCGCCATCAGGGCAAAAGTACAAAAAAGCTTTTTCATATTCTATATTACTAACAGCTTGCAAAATTATTGAAAAAAATCGAAATAATAGATACCTTTTCGCTTATTTAGCACACAGATTCGATTTTTTAGATTAATTTTGCATTATGAAATCGACAAGACGTATCATCATCAGCTGTTTCATACTGATGCTGACGAGTTTGACACCTGCCTTGAGTCAGCCTTCAGAAATGCTCGACTCATTAGAGATCAGTCTTCTCACGTGTGAGCCTCACCAGGAGATTTACAGTCTTTACGGTCATACTGCCATCCGCATTCATGACCTGAGAGACGGCCGCGACTTTGTGGTCAACTATGGTGTCTTCAACATGGAAGCCCCTCATTTCGTCCTTCGTTTTGCTTTTGGCCTGACCGACTATGAGATGGGGCTGATGCCCTTCCAGGCTTTTTGCAGGGAATACCAGTATTATGGCAGTGGTGTGATTCAACAAGACCTGCGTCTGACGACAGCCGAGAAAGCCAACATTCTGCGTGCCATCCAAGTCAATGCCCTGCCCGAAAACTTGGTCTATCGTTATAATTATTTCTACGACAACTGTACGACAAGGGCCCGCAACATCCTGATAGACAACATGACCCGCGAGGTAACCTATCCCCATGAGAATGATACTACGGCCAGTTTCCGCTCCATGGTGCATCAGTATAACTCTCAGCATCCCTGGTCTCGCTTTGGCATAGACTTGCTACTGGGTTATCCTGCGGATGTCAACACCACTTATACCCAGCGACAGTTTCTGCCCGACCATCTGCGTCAGGACTTTGACCACGCATTGGTGACAGACAGCGACGGCACGACCTCGCCTTTGGTGTCACGTTCGTATTATGTGGTGAGCCCCGGTCTTCAAGTGGTGAAAAAAGAATTTCCGCTTCGCCCCTCGCAATGTGCCTGGCTGTTGCTATTTCTCACACTATGCGTGACGCTTATCGAACTGCTGGCGGGTAAGAATCTCTGGATTTACGACTGCCTGCTGATGCTTGTCACCGGCCTGAGCGGCATCATTGTGTTTTGCATGCTGTTTTCGGAGCATCCCACAGTGAATAACAACCTGCAGATTCTGCTGCTCAACCCGCTTCCCCTGGCATTTGTCTATTCTGTCTCGCGGCGCTCAATGATACGCAAGCGTCATTTTTGGTGGCCTATCTGGACAGTGCTTACCCTTCTTTTTCTTGCCGGCTCATTCATTCAGACCTATGCCGAAGGTATGTTTATCGCTGGAGTATGTGTACTGATACGTTGTGTCGCCAAGTTTATCCCCCAAAAGCGCTCCTGATCATCATATTTGGCACGTTATTTGCAAGAATAGGCATATATGACACGGCATCCATTCCCTGACAGGAGCATTTATAGAGGTTATTTTTGCTGCATTGGGAAAAAATGCTTAAATTTGCACGATTTTTCATCAAGTAATCATCAATAAAACGACATAATGGGTTTTTCAAATTTCTTACAGTCATTATTTGGCAACAAATCCTCTCGCGACATGAAGCTGATACAGCCGATTGTCGAAAAAGTGAAAGCAGCCTATCCTGAGATACAAGCGCTTGACAACGACCAGTTGCGTGCCCGCACCAAAGAGATACAGCGGTATGTACAGGACTCGGCCAAAGAAGAGAAAGCCAAGGTGGCAGAACTCAAATCTAAGATCGAAGACACGCCTATAGACGAGCGTGAGCCGATATTCAACCAGATAGACAAGATAGAGAAAGAGATTCTGGAGATTTACGAGAAGGCTCTCGACGAAGTGCTCCCTGTGGCTTTCAGCATTGTGAAGGATACCGCCCGACGCTTCGCAGAGAACGAGGAGGTAGTGGTGACTGCCACGGATTTTGACCGTGAGCTGGCCGCCACCAAGGATTTCGTAAGGATCGAGGACGACAAAGCCATCTACTCCAACCACTGGATGGCCGGAGGCAACGACCTGAAATGGGACATGGTGCATTACGACGTGCAGCTGTTTGGCGGTGCCGTGCTTCACCAGGGTAAGATAGCCGAGATGGCAACGGGTGAAGGTAAGACCCTTGTGGCCACCCTTCCTGTATTTCTGAATGCGCTCACAGGCAATGGTGTTCATGTAGTGACTGTGAACGACTATCTGGCCAAGCGTGACTCCGAGTGGATGGGTCCGCTGTATGAGTTCAACGGTCTGTCGGTAGACTGTATCGACAAGCACCGTCCTAACTCCCACGAGCGTCGCATGGCCTACAAAGCCGACATCACCTTTGGTACCAACAACGAATTCGGCTTCGACTATCTACGTGACAACATGGCGATCTCTCCCGACGACCTGGTTCAGCGCGCTCACAACTATGCCATTGTCGACGAGGTCGACTCGGTGCTGATTGACGACGCCCGTACACCTCTTATCATATCCGGCCCGGTGGAAAAAGGCGACGACCAGATGTTTGAGGAATACCAGCCCTTAGTGGAGAAACTCGTTGGCGTACAGCGCCGTCTGGCTTCAGAATACCTGTCGGACGCCCGCACCAAGATCACCAAGGCCCGTGAGACCAACGACCAGAAATTGCTTCAAGAAGGTTTCCTTTCCCTCTTCCGCTCTCACAAGGCCCTCCCCAAGAACAAGGCCCTGATCAAGTATCTTTCTGAGGAAGGTATCAAAGCCGGCATGCTTGCCACTGAGGAAGAGTATATGCAAAACAACAACCGCCGTATGCCAGAGGCCGTAGAGCCGCTCTACTTTGTAGTGGAAGAAAAGCTCAACTCAGTAGACCTGACAGACAAAGGTGTGGACTGGCTGGCCAAGCAGGTGGACGACAAGGAACTCTTCGTGCTGCCCGATATCACGAGCGAGCTGTCGGAACTGGAGTCGCAGACCAACCTGAGCGACGAGGAGCGCATCAACAAGAAAGACGAGTTGATGAGCCACTATGCCGTACAGAGCGAACGCGTACATACCTTGCAGCAGTTGCTCAAGGCCTATACCATGTTCAACAAAGACGACGAGTATGTGGTGATAGACGGAGAGGTGAAGATTGTGGATGAGCAGACAGGCCGTATCATGGAAGGCCGTCGCTGGAGCGACGGTCTGCACCAGGCCGTCGAGGCCAAGGAGCACGTGAAAGTGGAGGCTGCCACCCAGACTTATGCCACCATCACCCTCCAGAACTACTTCCGCATGTATCATAAGCTTGCCGGCATGACCGGTACTGCCATCACCGAGGCTGGCGAATTCTGGGACATCTACAAGCTCGACGTGGTGGAGATTCCCACCAACAAGCCAGTGATACGCGACGACATGAACGACCGCGTGTACAAGACCCAACGCGAGAAATACAACGCCGTCATCGATGAGATACAAGCCATGCGCAACTCCGGCCGCCCCACCCTGGTGGGTACGACCTCGGTGGAAATCTCCGAGTTGCTGTCGCGCATGCTGAAGATGCGCAACATCCCTCACAATGTGCTGAATGCCAAGTTGCACCAGCGCGAGGCTGACATTGTGGCCCAAGCAGGTCAGAGCACACTCGGCACTTCATGGGTGGCTCCCGACGGGCGCGCCTTCTGTGACAAGCTCTCTGCCACGAAATATGTCGAGCAACTTTCGCAGACCAACAAGAAATATGCCAACATCACCACCTCAGACATCCGTGAAGAGCAGCGCTTGCTCGGGGCTGTGACCATCGCCACCAACATGGCCGGCCGTGGTACGGATATCAAGCTTACTCCAGAGGTGAAGGAGGCCGGCGGTCTGGCCATCATCGGTACGGAGCGCCATGAGAGCCGCCGTGTGGACCGCCAGTTGCGCGGTCGTGCCGGCCGTCAGGGCGACCCGGGCTCTTCCGTCTTCTACGTATCTCTCGAAGACAAGCTCATGCGTCTTTTCGCCTCCGAGCGCATTGCCAAGGTGATGGACCGTCTGGGCTTTGAGGATGGAGAGCGTATCGAGCACAAGATGATCAGCAACAGCATCGAGCGTGCGCAGAAGAAAGTGGAGGAGAACCACTTCGGTGTGCGTAAGCGTCTGCTGGAGTACGATGATGTGATGAACAAGCAACGCACGGTGATATACGAGAAACGTCGCCACGCCCTGATGGGCGAGCGTATCGGTATGGATATCGCCAACATCATCTGGGACCGTGTGGTGAACATCATCAGCAACAACGACTACCAAGGCTGCAAGGAAATGTTTCTCAAGACCCTGGCCATGGAGTGTCCGTTTACGAAAGATGAGTGGAACGACCAGAGCCGGGAGAAGCTTGAAGAAAGCTCATACGCTGTGGCGATGGACACCTTCAAGCGTCGTACCGACCGCATCCAGCAGATATCGTGGCCTATCATCAAACAGGTCTACGAAGAGCAAGGCCAGATCTACGAGCGCATCAACGTGCCTATCACCGACGGACGCGGCATCATGCACATCCCGTGCAATCTGAAAGAAGCCTACGACACAGAATGCCGCTCGGTGGTGAAGCAGTTTGAGAAAGTGCTTTCGCTCCATATCATAGATGACTGTTGGAAAGAGAACCTGCGTCTGCTCGATGAACTGAAACACAGCGTACAGAACGCATCGTATGAACAGAAAGACCCGTTGCTCATCTTTAAACTGGAGAGTGTGAAGCTCTTTGACAACATGGTGGACGACATGAACAACCGCATCTCTGAGATCCTGACACGCGGCCAGATACCACAGTTGCAGCAGCAACAGGAAGTGAGCGAGGCCGCTCCGGAGCGCCGCACACAGCGCTATCAGGAAAGCAAGGGTGACGAGATGGTGGATCAGGGTCAGAAAGCCGCAGCCAGTCAGGACACTCGCGAGACTGCCCAACAGCAGGCCCGCCAGCCCATCCGTGTGGACAAGATGCCTGGGCGCAATGATCCCTGTCCCTGCGGCAGTGGCAAGAAATTCAAGAACTGCCACGGCAGAGGACTTTAATTCCTACCACTATATTCAGACGCCACAGAGAGGATGTAGAACCATAGCGTCGAAAGGCGCTATGGCGCACATCATCCCGGGTATCACCAAACAACGAAACAGATGAAAATAGAAGTCAGTGAACTAAGGAAAGCTTTCGGTGAGAAAGTAGCAGTCGATATCGACCAATTCGTCATCAATCATGGCGACCTGCTTGGCTTAGTGGGAAACAACGGTGCTGGCAAGACCACTCTTTTTCGCATGATGCTCGACCTGCTGAAGGCCGACAATGGCCATGTGATATACGAGTACGTCCCCTCTGCCGGCCTGAATGACGAGGCTTCGTCGGTGATAAGGATCGACCCCACCGAGACAGAGGAATGGAAGAGTCACACAGGTGCCTATATTGACGAAGGGTTTCTCATAGACTTTCTGACGCCAGAGGAATATTTCGCATTTGTGGGCAAAGTGAACGCCATGAGTAAGACAGAGGTAGAAAGCCGCCTGTCGGACTTTGAGCATCTGATGGCCGGTGAGATACTCGGCCAGAAGAAGCTGATACGCGATTTATCCGCAGGCAACAAGCAGAAAGTGGGCATTATCGCCGCCTTGCTCAACCGTCCTGACTTAGTGATACTCGACGAGCCATTCAACTTCTTAGACCCCTCGACACAGAATGTGCTGAAACACACGCTGACGGCTTACAATCAGGAGACAGGAGCAACCATTATCATCAGCAGCCACAACCTGGCCCACACGATAGACATCTGCCCCCGCATCACCCTGCTTGAGCATGGCAAGATCATCAACGACCTGGAGAATGTAGACCATAGTGCCGAACGTGAGCTGAATGACTATTTCAACCAATAGCAAGTAGAAAGAACCGCAATAATGAGAAATACCTTGACGATGGAAAGTACATACCCATTTCAAGGTATTTTTTTACTTAAGTCCCTCCCTAATCACAACAATTGAACACATTTTTGTAATTTTGCATTTTAGACAACCGGACAATTCGACACATCAACTTACTTTCGAATGAAATTATCAGATCTAAAGACAGGAGAGAAGGGAGTCATCGTCAAAGTACTTGGCCATGGCGGATTCAGGAAACGAATCGTAGAAATGGGCTTCATCAAGGGAACCACAGTAGAGGTGTTGCTGAATGCCCCGCTTCAGGATCCCGTAAAATATAAGCTTCTGGGATACGAGGTATCACTACGCCATGACGAGGCTTCCATGATAGAGATTATCACCCTGGAGGAAGCCAAGGCCCTGGACCGCAGTCATCGTTCGACCTCGCAGAAAGCAGAGATCATAGAAGGTGATAATGATCAGCCATTAAGCACCCAGCAGTTGCACGACGCTGCCTTGCGTAAGCGCCGTCGCATCAACGTTGCCCTTGTAGGCAATCCCAACTGCGGCAAAACCTCTTTGTTTAATATCGCCTCGGGAGCCCACGAACGTGTGGGTAACTACTCTGGTGTGACAGTCGATGCCAAGGAGGGCTATGCCCAGTTTGAAGGCTATGAGTTCAACATCGTCGACCTGCCCGGCACCTATTCCCTGTCGGCCTACAGTCCAGAGGAGCTGTACGTAAGGAAACAAATCATCGAGAAGACCCCCGATATAGTGATCAACGTGATCGACACGAGCAACCTGGAGCGTAATCTCTACCTGACCACCCAGCTGATCGACATGAATCTCCGCATGGTTTGTGCCCTCAATATGTTTGATGAGACGGAGCGTCGTGGCGACCATATCGACTACAACAAGATAGGTGAGCTGTTTGGAGTGCCTATGATCCCCACGGTCTTCAAGACGGGCCGAGGTGTAGACCTGCTCTTTCATATTATCATCAACATGTATGAGGGTGTGGACTTTGTGGATAAAGACGGCAACATCAACCCCGAAGTGGCTGCCGACATCCAGAAGTGGCACAAGGACTACGAGAACCATCACGGGGGTGACCATGCAGAAGACTTTGCCCATGGTCCGAAGCGAAACAAGCCCGTATTCCGCCATATTCACATCAACCACGGAGCCTATGTAGAAGAAGGCATAGAGGCTGTGAAATCTGTCTTACAGCGAGAGGAGCGTGTGCGCCATCTTTACTCCACCCGCTATCTCTCTATCAAATTGCTTGAGATGGACAAGGAGACGGAGCGTCTTGTGCGCACGCTCCCTTCTGCCGCCGCCATCCTTTCCGCCCGTGACCAGGCTGCCGAGAAGATTCAGAGAGAGACAAAAGAAGACAGCGAGACGGCCATCATGGATGCGAAATACGGTTTCATCCATGGTGCTTTGCAAGAAGCTGAATATTCAGAGGGGACCAAAGTAGACACCTACCATATCACCCATCTCCTTGACAGTCTGATAACCAACCGTTATTTAGGCTTTCCGATTTTTATCCTGCTGCTCTATCTGATGTTTCAGACCACCTTCTCTTTAGGACAATATCCGATGGACTGGATCGACGCTGGTTTTGGAGCCATGGGAGAGTGGCTGGGCAATGTGCTGCCCGATGGTCCATTGCGCGACATGCTTGTAGACGGTGTGATCGGCGGTGTGGGTGCTGTGATCGTCTTCCTGCCCCAGATTCTGATTCTCTATGCATTTATCTCGTTTATGGAAGATTCCGGCTATATGGCCCGTGCCGCCTTCATCATGGACAAGCTGATGCACCACATGGGTCTTCATGGCAAGTCGTTTATCCCACTGATCATGGGATTTGGGTGCAATGTACCCGCCATCATGGCCTCGCGCACGATAGAGAGCCGCAAGTCGCGCATGATCACCATGCTGATACTGCCTTTTATGAGTTGCTCTGCCCGTCTGCCTATCTATCTGATGATCATCGGCACGTTTTTCGCCGTCCGATATCAGTCGGCCATCATGATATTGCTATATGTCATCGGCATCGTCGTGGCTATTATCATGAGCCGTCTGTTCAGCCGTTTCCTGATCAAGGGTGAGGACACCCCCTTCGTGATGGAGCTCCCCCCCTATCGTTTCCCCACAGGCAAAGCCATGTTCCGTCACACCTGGGAAAAGGGCAAGCAATATCTGAAAAAGATGGGAGGTATCATTCTTGTAGCGAGTATCATCGTGTGGGCACTCGGCTATTTCCCCCACTATGAAGGCCTTTCGAAGCAAGAGCAGCAAGAAAAGAGCTATATCGGCCACATCGGCAAAGCCATCGAGCCTGTATTCCGGGCACAGGGCTTCAGCTGGAAACTCGACGTAGGCTTGCTGGCCGGTGTCGGTGCCAAAGAGATTGTCGCCTCGACGATGGGTGTGCTTTACGCCGACAACGAAGAGCTTGGCGATGAGGACAGCGAATACCCCGTGCTCCACGAGAAGATGGCCGCCGACGGTATCGACACTCTGGTAGCATTCTGTTTTCTGCTGTTTGTGCTGCTCTATTTCCCCTGTATAGCCACCATTGCCGCCATCAAAAATGAGACAGGCAGCTGGAAGTGGGCATTGTTTGCCGCATGCTACACCACATGCGTAGCCTGGGTGGTATCAGCTGCGGTGTATCAAGTGGGGCGTCTGCTGGGATATTGACATCATGGAGATATAGCTATGGTCGTACAGTGGATTATCTTGTCGGTAGTGCTGGCCTTATCGGTAGCCTATACGGTGTATCGTGCCTATCGATCGCTGACGCGAAAGACCAGTCTCTGCGATGGATGTGAAGGATGCAGACTGAAAGAGAACTACTCCGCGAGACAGTCGCCAAAAGCCGTAGATAGTCAAAATATCTGCAGCAAGTCAAAAAAAAGACAAAAAAAATTTGGCTGTTAGGAATAAAAGCGTTACCTTTGCATCCGCAATTAGCCATGGTGCCTTGGATGAGTGGCTTAGTCAACGGTCTGCAAAACCGTCTACGGCGGTTCGAATCCGCCAGGCACCTCAAAAAAGGATGGAGTCTTCTCCATCCTTTTTTATTTGATGTAGGCTCACCACCTTCTGCGGTCACGGTTTCCCCAGCGGAGCGACCATAGGTAATCGCCTGACAGCCATCAACAGCCATACAGAAGTAAACAACAGAGAGATATGAAACCATACAAAGGTCCCACGTCAGAGCGGGAGCGGCATGTGATACTGGATGCCTTGCGGGGCTTTGCCCTTCTCGGCATTGCCTTGGCCAATTATCCAGAGTTTGCCCTGTGGACGTTTCTGTCCTCAGAGCAGCAGGCAGCACTGCCGACAGCCAATGCAGACCAAGTGGCAAGATATCTACAGTATCTGCTGATCGACGGCAAGTTCTACACCATCTTTTCATTGCTCTTTGGAATCGGCTTTTCGCTGATCCTGCAGCGTCACAGCATTGCGCTCTTCCTGCGCCGGATGCTGATACTCGCTGTTATCGGATTCTGCCACATGATGTTTCTGTGGAGTGGTGACATCCTGCTACTCTATGCTGTGGGGGGTATGTTGCTCCCATTGTTTGTCAAGTTCAGCGACAAAGTACTGTTATGGATAGCAGCCACGCTTATCCTTCTTCCTGTAGGACTGGATGCCATGACAGAATTCCTTGGAGTGGACTTTGCCCGTCCGTTTTATGATGCATGGTGGAATGCAGCTTCGGCACAGGGCATTACAGAAGAGAACTTCGCTTCATGGCTCCGCGATGTCCACAACTATTCAGGGATGTTCGCCTTTCTCATTCAGGGAGCCTTTGAGCGGACATGGGAGTTTGTCAGCGGCCATCGTCTGCCAAAGGTCCTGGGATTGTTTATCATAGGCTATCTCATCGGCAAGCATCGGCTGTATGCCCATTTGGCGACGCTGCCGTCAGGCAAGATATGCCGATGGTCTACCGTCATCGGTCTGCCCACATCTCTATTATACGCATGGAGTGCCACAGACGGGCATCCTTGGGGACTCACCATCCATTCGTTGCTCTATGCCGCAAGTGTCATTCCGCTGGCCCTTGCCTATATCACAGGAATGTGTATGCTTTACGTCTACCGGCAGAAATCCCTACAGAATGTATTTGCTTATATGGCTGCTCCAGGCAGGATGGCACTTACAAACTATATCTCGCAGTCCATTGTCGGCATCATGCTTTTCTATGGACTGGGCTTGGGTCTCGGTACTACTTTTGGACTTGTAACCATTGAAATAACAGCAGTCTTGGTATTCTTCTTACAGATAGTTGTCAGCACCTTTTGGCTCCGATACTTCTCTTTCGGACCCCTTGAATGGATATGGCGCATGCTGACCTACGGCCGCTACTTCAGAATCCAAAAACAGAAAAAGCAAAAATAATAAGTGCAGAACTCCCGGATAAGAAAAAGAAAAGTAACATTTCTTTTTCTTATCTCTCACTTATTTCGTATATTTGCAGAAACTACTACATCATGAAACGAATCAGTGTCTTACTACTATCCACCGTCATCACTTCAGGGACGATCTGTGCCAATCCCATTGACCGGCAGCGTGCAATAACACTCGCGAAAGACTATATAGAGAGTAGCCATACATTGGCCATCCAAGAGCCTGCAAACCTGCAACAGTCAGGCCAGGCGGCGCCACCCTATTACATCATCAGCCGAGGCAACGGCCAAGGCTATGTGATCGTATCCGGCGACGACTGTGTGCCCACCATTATCGGCTATGTGGAGAGCGGTGACTTCGACGAGAGAGAAGCTCCGCCACAACTTCTTGCCCTTCTCCGCCACTATGCCAACATCGTGACTACCCTTCGGAGAGAAGGACGCAACACGCCCTATCAACATAGCTCCATGAGAAATGCGGCACAAGCCACTACACGTGTGAGCATTGCACCGATGCTTACGACACACTGGAAGCAAGACTCACCCTACAACGACAAAGTGCCCAAACTGGCCAACGGCGGTCGTTGCGCCGCCGGTTGTGTGGCCATCGCCGGCGGTCAAGTGTTTTACCACTGGCGACGAGACATGCCTGAAGCCGTGCCTGCCACCACTCCGACCTATGACTTCGGCGTGCCGGTGACATCAGAATACCAGATCGCCCATGGCACCCCGCTGAAATGGGACCTTATGTGCGATTCCTACTCCAACCAGCCCGCAGAATACCGCGACGCTGTGGCCACTTTTGTGGCCGCCCTTGGCATGCAGACCTGGATGGAATACGGAGAGTCGTCGGGAGCTTACATCTGGAAGATCCCTTACGACCTTTACCAGCTGAACGCCAAACAAGCCAACAAAGACGACGGTTACACGGATGACAAATGGTCGGCCCTGATCTATGCCGATCTGCTGAAAGGGCACCCGCTGATATACTCCGGCTATAACGACGACTGGGAAGGCCACGCTGTGGTCATTGACGGTTACAGAGCCAACGGCGACCTCTTCCACTTCAACTTCGGCTGGGGTGGTCAGGGCGACGGCTATTTCACCGTCTACGAGAGCGGCGACAACAACGTATCGTTTCCGAAGAGTCCGACGGTGATGTATGACATCTATCCTCTCAACCCCCACAAAGACGTGAGTATAGAACTGCCTAAAGCCGTCTATGCCAAAGCCACCAACGAGCTGACACTGAACGTGACCAACCGCTCTTCCCTGCCCTATTCGGGCATCTACGTATTCTGCAACACCACCGGCAAGGTCCCCACCAGCCTGCAGTCGGCCCAGTCGTCGGACGAAGAGACCGTCTTTGAGACCGACCAGCCCCAAACCGTCTGCCTGACCATCAAGCCCACAGCCGCAGACACGTGTCACATCTTCGTCACAGACGCCCGTCTGAAAGTACTTGCCAGCAAGAAAGTGGTGGCCATAACCGGCGAGACCCGCCTGTATGCCCAGTCGATCACCATCAATGGCAGCAGCGATACCGAGTCGCATGGTCCGGACAACTATTCGGTCGTATACAACAAGAAAGCCACTGCCACCGCCGTCATCCGCAACAAGGGAGCAGCGGGCTACGAAGGAAGCCTGCAGGCCGACATCTACGAGACCAGCGACGAAGGTGAGACATGGCACTATACAGGCTACCGTGCAGGTAGCATCAAGGTGCCAGCCCTGTCGTCCGCAGAGGTGACCTTCAACCTCACCAAGTCATCATCACTCCCCTTGGAGTCAGACAAATTCTACAGAATATCCCTGCATCCGCTGACCCGTGTGGGCAAAGACACCCTGCATCTCGAATCGATGAGCGACACCGCACAATACTTTACACTAAAAGGAACCGACCTGAAAGTGGAGGGATACGAGAACAGGATGCTCACCCTCTCCGGACACTGGGACCCGACCCAATTTTACTCGATGTCCTTCGCCGGCAGCTCCGCCTATGCAGATGCTGTGGGATATGACCTGACACAAGTGGAGAGCATCGGCGACATCGTTCAGACCGAGGCCAACCCCAATGCGCTCTTCTACGTGGCAGACGGTTCGCTGGCCCATGGAGTCAATGTCGTGAAAGGAGGTCGCTGCGAAGACCTTCGGCTGACAGCCGGACATGACTTCCAGCCCACCGACAGTTTCCGTGCCAGCCGTGCGCAGATCAGCATCAACGGTGTCCCCGCCAGATGGCATCTGCTGACGACTCCCTTCAATGCCACAATTCCCGACGGCATGATCGCCCGTGAAATCACCGGCCATTCCGCCTCTGGCATCAGCAACAGGACCACAGATGTGAAGACACTGGAAGCCGGCAAGACCTATATGGTCATGACCTCCAGCGACAAGAATATCTTCATCAATGGCAAAGAAACCGACATACTGGCCTCTCCCGTGGAAAACGCAGACACTGCCGTAGTGGGCACATATACCACCATCGACGCGCCGGAGCGCTCCTTTGTACTGAATGACAACGAAAACCAGTTTTTTGATTTCGCGACTGAAGGCACACAGATCGAAGCCCTGCGCGGCTATCTGTCAGCCACCAACCTGACCAGCCGCTTCCAGGCCAACTCCAATACGACCAAAGACCCTGCCTATCAGGCACTGGCCCGTGCCATCCAACAAGCCTATGCCATACTGTACAAATACCAGTCTATCGTCAGGGCTGACGCCTTCGACACCTATCTGGCCACCATTCAGGAAGCGGAATGGGAATTCACCCACCGTGACGAAAGTAGTCTCACCTACGCACAGAAGATACAGAACTACGCCACACAACTGCTCGCCCTTGGCGAGAGCTACAAACAAGACGTAGACGACGTGGGACTCATGGAAATCGACTTCACCTCCATGATCAAGAACCCATCCTTTGAGCAGAAATCCACGATCGGCTGGTCTCTGACCACACCGCTGAATCCCTCCAGCACCTCGTCGTCAGCTGCCCGCATCGTGTCCAATTCCTCGCTTAGTTACTACTGCGCCGACACCGACGGCGGATACCTGCTGAACAACAGTTATACCTACACAAATAGCGAAGGCGAGAAAGAATTAATGGGAGTGGGCATCTCACAGGAACTGGAGGGACTATTGCCCGGCTACTATCGCCTCTCGGCCTTGGTTGCCTCAGACGAAGGCAACAAGATCACGCTCTTCGCTGACACGCTGACCTCCACAACGACCAGCCACCCCGCCGGCAAGCACTATCTGAAAGAAGTGGCCATAGAAAACATCCCCGTCTTTGCATCCGAAGACGAGGCCACGGGCACCCTGACCATCGGTGTAGAGGCAGGCACCTGGTATAAAGCCGACCGTTTCAGACTCATATACACAGGCTCTCCCACCAGTCGGCAAGAAGAAAGCGACGGAATCACTACCACCATCTACCCACCCCGCTCTCATCGTGACGGAATATTCACCATAGAGGGACAGCGTGTCGACCACATCAGCCAGCCCGGCATTTATATTATCAACGGAAAGAAATATGTCAAGAAATCCCAATCACACTAAATCCAAGAATACATCTGGCCTCCAGTCTACGACCAGGTGCATGGTCACTCAACTATTGATGTCAGCCATCATCATGTTATGGATGTGTACAGGCATCAGGGCACAAGTGTCATTCGGTCATGCCACACCCTTCAACGATGGATGGCGCTTTGCCCTGACAGGCACCGACTGGCGTGCCCCCTCTCAGGGTAATCCCGCCGTGGAAGCTGTCTCTAAAGGGCTGCCAGCCTCCTCTGCCGACCGTGAACGCAACAAAGCGGCCTCAACCTTCGACGACTCAGCCGCCAGGACACCTGATTTCGACGACTCACGCTGGCGCACCCTACAACTCCCCCACGACTGGTCGGTGGAGCATCCGATGTCGCCCGACCTCTATTCCTGCACAGGCTATCTCCCGGGTGGCGTGGGATGGTATCGCAAACATTTCACGCTCGCACAGCTGTCAGGGGGAGACAGCGCGGATGAAGACACCCAGTGGTGGGTGTATTTTGAGGGCATCTACAACCGTGCCGAGGTCTATCTCAACGGCCATCTGTTGGGCATGCGTCCCAACGGCTATGCCTCCGTGCTCTACGACATGACTCCCTGGATGAACCGCAATGGCGACAACGTGCTTGCCGTGCGCGTAGACCATTCCCGGCAGGCCGACTCGCGCTGGTATACCGGCAGCGGCATCTACCGCCCGGTATGGCTGGTGCGCTCCGGCCCTGTACACTTGGCTCAATGGGGCAGTGCGTGGCGGCTAAAACAGCTCAGCAAGGGGGTTGCCACCATCGAGGTAGACGTAGAGACCACGACGGCCCCAGGCTACACCAAGGCCGGTGTCCCGCTGAAGGCCTTTGTCTCCATCGATGACGCCCAAGGACGGCAAGTAGCCCATGGACAGACAGCCATCGGCAGCAAAGACCTCAAGACCCTTAGGCTAAAGATACGGCAGCCCCAGCTTTGGAATGTAGGAAAGGGCTATCTGTATACCGTACATACACGCCTGCAGGATACGAGCACAGGAGCCATCATCGACAGCAGTGAGATGCGCATGGGACTCAGGACGCTCCGCTTCGACCCCGACAAAGGATTCTCCATTAATGGCGTGAACATGAAAGTGAAAGGCGTGTGCCTGCATCATGACGCTGGCGTGCTGGGAGCCGTCGTGCCCCGCGACGTATGGGAGCGCCGTCTGGTCAATCTGCAGTCGATTGGTGTGAACGCCATCCGCATGAGTCACAACCCTCAGGCTCCCGTGGTCTACGACCTGTGCGACTCACTGGGGCTGCTTGTCATGGACGAGGCCAGCGACGAGTGGGAATTTCCCAAGCGTAAGTGGCTGGAAGGATGGAACCGGGGCGAGCCAGGATACGAGGGTTCGTACGATTTCTTTGAGGAATGGATAGAACGCGACGTCGCCGACATGGTGCGCCGAGACCGCAACCACCCCTGCGTCTTTCTCTGGTCTATCGGCAATGAGGTAGACTACCCCAACGACCCTTACACCCATCCCGTGCTCAATGGCAGCAGCATCACCCAGCCGATGTATGGCGGCTATAAGCCCGACCAGCCCGACGCCCAGCGGATAGGCCGCATAGCAGAGCGGCTGACACGCATCGTAAAGACTATCGACAGCAGCCGCCCCACGACAGGTGCCTTGGCCGGCGTGGTGATGTCCAACGAGACCACCTACCCCCAGGCGGTCGACGTGGTAGGATACAACTACACCGAAAGCAGATATGAGGAAGACCACCGCACCTATCCCCGCCGTGTGATCTATGGCTCGGAAAACCGCCACGACCTCGAAGCCTGGCGGGCTGTAGAGCAGCACGACTTCATCTTCGGGCAGTTTCTATGGACCGGCATCGACTATCTGGGAGAGAGCGGAGCCTGGCCGGCACGCGGCTCATCACCAGGTCTGCTCGATCTGAAAGGCGAGCGCAAGCCACTGGGATGGTGGAGGGCATCGCTCTGGAGCGACACCCCCGTATGCTACATCGGCACCTACCCCATACCGTCGGACAATGACCGCAGAGGCCGTCAAAGGCGGCGTGCCCCAGGAGTGTCGATCTATGCCCAGGACACATGGAATTACAGCGATGGTCAGACGATACGTGTGGTGTGTATGACCAACCAAGAAAGTGCACGGCTGACCCTCGACGGCAAAGAAATAGCAGCCCCCAAGATGAAAGACAAAGACACGGGAGTGATATGGTGGGACATACCATATCATGCTGGAACACTCCGAGCAGAAGCACTTGGCTCAAAAGGCGAAGTCGTGGCTTCGTATGAGATAGAGACCAGCGGAAGGCCAGTGTCGCTGAAGCTGTCGACAGACAAGACCACGCTATCGGGTCCCGGACGTGTGGCGCATGTCGTCATTGAGGTGACAGACTCTGAAGGCAGGGCTGTCACCATGTCAGACAACGAGATATCAGTGCGTGTGACCGGCTCAGGCCGTTTGCTCGGGCTTGAAGGAGGCGACATGAGCGACACAAGCAATCTGCGTGACTGGCGCCAACGCGTAGTACGCGGCAGGCTCCTTGCTTATGTAGAAGCGACCCAAGACCAGGGCTCGGTCACCATCAGCGTGGAGTCGCCCCTGCTCGATGCCGCAGAACTCACGATACCCATAAAATAAGGAAAGCGCCGCTGCTTGTCAGGTCAAGCAGCGGCGCTTCTATCTTTTTACTGCCATCGGCAGTCACACTTCATATCACATGATGCCATCCTCACGCAGTTTCTTCTGCCATTTCCAGGCAGAAGCCAGCACGTCGGCAATAGGAGTGTCAGCCTTCCATCCCAACACTTTGTTGGCCTTGTCGACATTACCCCATACTTTCTCGATGTCACCCTCGCGGCGTGGTGCGTACTTCCAGTTGACTTTCACGCCTGTGGCCTTCTCGAAGCCTTCCACTACCTCAAGTGTGCTAAGTCCGGTACCCGTGCCGATATTGAAGATCTCAACAGGATCGGTGTCCTGGTCGAGCACACGTGCCATGGCAGCCACATGAGCCTTTGCCAGATCGACCACATAGATATAGTCGCGGATGCAGGTGCCGTCGGGGGTATTGTAGTCATTGCCGAAAATTTTCAGCTCTTTCCTTATACCGATGGCCGTCTGTGTGACAAACGGAATAAGATTCATGGGCACTCCATTGGGCAATTCGCCGATCAATGCAGACGGATGAGCTCCGATGGGGTTGAAATAACGGAGTATGACCGACTTGATCTTGGCTCCACTATGGATATAGTCCTGGATAATCTCCTCATTGATTTGCTTGGTGTTGCCGTAAGGACTGAGTGCCTTCTGTATGGGAGCCTGTTCGGTGACCGGCAGATTCTCAGGAGTAGGCTGTCCGTAGACCGTGCAGCTGGAAGAGAATATGATGCCCTTGACATCATATTTTGGCATCAGTTCCAGGAGATTGATAAGGCTGTTGAGATTGTTACGATAATAGAGCAACGGTTTCTCCACGCTCTCTCCCACGGCCTTGCTGGCTGCGAAATGGATGATACCCTCTATCTTAGGATATTTGACAAAGACCGCCTCCAATGCTTTCAGGTCGCAACAGTCGACCTGCTCAAAAGCCGGACGTATCCCCGTGATTTTCTCTATACCATCAATCACCTCCACTTTAGAGTTGGAGAGATTGTCGACGATGACCACATCGTAGCCAGCCTGCTGAAGTTCGACTGTGGTATGAGAGCCGATGAAGCCCGTACCACCAGTAACCAATATTGTCTGTTTCATTATAATTAAGATGTTATAGTTTAATGATGCTTTTTAGTCCAGACCGAAGAGTGTCCTCAATCCGCCGTCCACACCTGAGAAGCCCATGAAAGCCAGGCTGAGCAAACCGGCAGTGACAAGGACGATCGACATGCCGCTCATGCCCTTGGGTATCTTGACCAACGCGAGTTGCTCGCGGATACCGGCGAAGACACAAAGTGCAAGAGCGAAACCAATAGCGGTGGAAAATGCATAGACGACCGACTCGAGCAGACTGAAGTCTTTCTGTATGACAAGAATGGCTACTCCAAGCACAGCACAGTTGGTGGTGATCAGAGGCAAGAAGATACCCAGAGCCTGATAGAGCGAAGGAGACACCTTCTTGAGGATAATCTCCACCATCTGCACCAAGGAGGCGATGACCAGGATGAAAGCCAGTGTCTGTAGATACTGCAGGCCGAAAGGCTCGAGCAAGTATTTCTGTACCAAGAATGTGACTATGGTGGCCAGCGTCATCACAAAGGCGACAGCCCCTCCCATACCCAGTGCTGTGTCTATTTTCTTGGAAACCCCAAGAAACGGACAGATGCCCAGGAATTGTGACAACACGATGTTGTTCACAAAGATAGCCGATATGAATATTAACAAGTATTCCATAATTACACTTTCCTTATTTTATTGACAATAGCGATGAGGTAACCCAGAGTGATGAATGCTCCCGGAGGCAGCACGAACACCAGGATATTGAGAGTCTCTGGCAAGAGTGCGACCCCGAAGAGCGACCCTGCTCCAAGAAGCTCGCGCACCATACCCAGAAGAGTCAGTGCGAAGGTGAAACCCAATCCGATACCGATACCGTCGAAAAGGCTTGCCACGGGTGTGTTTTTACAGGCGAAAGCCTCGGCCCTTCCGAGAATGATACAATTGACCACAATCAAGGGTATAAAGAGTCCGAGAGCCTTGTCTACATCGGGCAGATAAGCCTTGATACACATCTGCAGCACTGTGACAAACGATGCGATGACCACAATGAATACAGGTATACGCACCTTGTCGGGTGTGATTGACTTGATGCATGAGATAACCACGTTGGAACAGATGAGCACAAACATGGTGGCCAGTCCCATGGAGAGACCATTGATGGCAGAAGTGGTGGTCGCCAAAGTGGGACACATGCCAAGCATGAGGACGAAGGTCGGATTTTCCTTGATCAGTCCGTTGATAAAGATTTTCATATTACTCATAGTAGGTGTCCTTTCTTATTTTAGTGCCACTTTCTTAGTCGCTCCGCTTTTGGCGTCGGCGTTTTTATTCACGTATACATTGTATGCCTGGTTGACGGCATTGAGGAAAGCCCTTGAGGTGATGGTCGACGCCGTGATGGCATCCACCTCTCCACCATCCTTGCTGACAGAAAGCGGGGTGGACGGATTCTTTCCGATAATATCGCCTTTGGCGCCTTTCTGAAACCAAGTGTCGGCCTTTGCTCCAAGCCCCGGAGTCTCGGCATGCGCCAGCAAGGTATATCCCAGAATGTCACCGGCAGGGCTGAATCCTACCAGTATTTTCAAGTCGCCTCCGAAGCCCATTGTAGTGCTTTCGACAGCAGCTCCCAGTTCCTTTCCCTGCTGGTCGGAAGCCTTGTGGATGATAAACTCGAAAGGTTTGCCACCTATCTCCTCTACGATGGTGTCATTGGCAGTGACAGTGAGGTTGTCTGTACACATCACCGTCTTAATACCGTCAGCCAGTGCTTTCTCCGCCTGCAGGCTGATAGGGCCTTCAGTGACGTGATTGACCGCTGCCAGCAGTCCACCCATGATGAGGGCCACGCCCACGAGCACAAGCACCATATTCAATAATGTTGACTCCAGCTTTTTCATTTGATGACCTCCCCGAATCGTTTAGGTTTGACATAAGTATTAATCAGAGGTGTGAACGCATTCATGATGAGTATGGCGAATGACATTCCCTCCGGGTAAGAACCCCAGTTGCGGATGACCACTGTGAGCAAACCGATAGCCACGCCGTAGATGAGTTGCCCGCGATGCGTCATCGGTGATGTGACATAGTCGGTGGCCATGAAGATGGCTCCGAGCAAGAGTCCACCGCTTAGTATGGCAGAGACAGGATCGGCGTAGACCGGGCTGGCCAGGTGGAGCAAGCCACAACATACAAATACGGTAGCGATGATGCTGACAGGTATATGCCAGGTGATGATTCGCTTGTAGAGCATGTATACCAGTCCGACAAGCAATGCGAGTGCACATACCTCACCGATAGTACCGGCACCCCCCTCCGGCACATTGCCGAGGAGCAAATGGAGAGCGTCGGGCATTTGGTCAAGCACGGAAGCATCGCCTGTCTTGATGGCTGTTTTCATCAGGCTCAGAGGTGTGGCTCCCGTCTGCGCATCAACATAGCTGGTAAGCTGACCTACCTGAGGCCACGATGTCATCTGCGCAGGAAACGAGACAAGCAGGAAGCAACGTCCGACCAGTGCCGGGTTGAAGGGGTTGCATCCCAGTCCTCCAAAAGTCATCTTTCCGATGCCGATGGCCACTAATGCTCCGATGAGAATGATCCATATAGGGAGATTGGACGGCAAGTTGAATCCCAGGAGCAAACCTGTGAGGATGGCCGACCCGTCGGTGACAGTAGGCTTTCGCCCCATAATATATTTTGAAATAGCCCACTCAAAGAAGACGCAGGCAGCCACACTGGCAGCACATACGACGGCAGAACCCAGACCAAAATAGAGGAAAGACACGAGCAGAGCAGGTATGAGGGCTATGATGACTCCATACATATTGCGCTCTACGGTGTCGCTGCCGTGTGCGTGTGGTGATAATGAAACTATAAACTTTGACATTTTTCTATGATTTATTTCTTAGCGTTACGGGCCCTTATAATGCCCATTACGGTCGATTTACCTAAACGAATATTGTCGAGCAGCGGACGGTGGGCCGGACAAGTGAACATACAAGAGCCACACTCGATACAAGAAGTGATGTCTTCGGCCTCGGCTCTCTCCCACATGTGCTGAGCCGAAACAGTGGCCAGCAGATATGGCTCCAGTCCCATCGGGCAGGCACTCACACACTTAGCACATCTGATACAAGGCTGTGGCGCCTTGCGCAAAGCCTCATTGCCACTGATGATCGTGACACTATTGGTGCCTTTGCAGACGGGCACGTCTACAGAAGACAAAGCCCTGCCCATCATGGGGCCGCCAGCGAGTACTTTGTTGTCGCCCTCGGGCATACCGCCACAAGCTTCGATCAGGTCTTTCATCGGAGTGCCCATGCGCACGAGGAAATTGGCGGGATTCTTCAGTTGCTTGCCAGTCACTGTGGTATATCTCTCAAAGAGAGGTTTGTGTTTCATGACAGCCTGATAGACCGCAAAGGCAGTACCTACATTCTGCACGATAGCACCCACATTCACAGGGATGGCTGGAGGTGCAGGCACCTGCCGTCGAATGACAGCATCCACGAGTTGCTTTTCACCACCTTGAGGATACTTTTTAGCCAGCGGCACGATTTCGATGTCGTTTCTTGATGCAGTTTTCTGCTCAAAGAGCTGTATGGCAGCAGGCTTATTATCCTCAATGCCAATATAGCCTTTGTCGACCTTGGCAGCCTTCATAAGCAGCTCAAGGCCCACCAGTATTTCATCTGCATGCTCCATCATCAGCCGGTAGTCGGCAGTGATATACGGTTCACACTCCACTCCATTGATAATCACACACTCAGCCTTTGCAGTGGGCGGGGGACATAATTTGATGAATGTGGGGAAGCCGGCACCTCCCATGCCCGTGATTCCGGCATTCTTCACGCACTCCACGATTTTCTCCGGAGTGAGCTCAGGATGCGCCTCCAGAGTCTCGAGTTTGTCAGAGCGGTCGATACTCTCCTCCCATTCGTCACCTTCCACCTTAATAATAATAGACGGTTTTAAATATCCCGTTGCGTCGATGGCATTGTCAATTTTCAGTACCGTGCCCGACACTGACGAGAATATCGGTGCGGAGACAAAACCGCCTGCCTCTGCTATCATAGTGCCCACTTTCACTTTGTCGCCCTTTGCGACCACGGGCTTTGCGGGAGCGCCTATGTGCTGAGACAGCGGGAACACCGCCTGCAAGGGCAATGCAGCCGGTACGGTTTTCACTTCTGATGAGAGTTTATTCTCTTCGGGGTGCACTCCTCCCATTCTAAATGTTCTCAGTCTCATTTGCTCTCCTCCTTCACTATTTCTACATTGGAACTCATAGGTTGTTTCACACTGTCGGCGGCAGGAACCTCTGCGGGTTTCTCCTTGCGTGGCGGGAAATTGACGGCAACGATAGCCCCTGTGGGGCAAACGCTCTCACACTTGCGGCACAAGCGACACTTCTCCGGATCGATATATGCCACGTTTGCCGTGACCGTGATGGCCTCAAACTTGCACTCCTTGGCGCATTTTCCACATCCGATACAAGCTGCCTGACATGCCTTGCGCGCCACGGCACCTTTATCTTTATTGACACACCTTACATACAACCGGCGGTTCTTGGGTCCTTTCTTGCGCAGCTCGATGATATGACGTGGACAGGCTTTAGCACATGCGCCACAAGCTGTACACTTCTCCTCGTCGACTTCAGGCAACCCCGTCTCCTGGTTGATAGCGATAGCCCCGAACTGACAGGCCTCGACGCAGTCGCCACATCCCAGACATCCAAAACCACAACCCGTCTCGCCTGCGCTGCAGGCATTCATCGCAGAACAGGTGCGCAGTCCATCGTAGATGGTGACACGAGGTCTGAGTTGGCATGTGCCGTTGCATCTTACCACAGCTACCTTAGGCTCGGTATTGGCCATGGCCATGCCCAGCAAGTCGGCCACCTTGGTCATGACATCAGCGCCACCTACGGGACAATTAAGCCCATCAAGCGAGCCGGCGTCGGCAGCCTTTACCAAAGCATCAGCCATACCCGAGCATCCCGGGTAGCCGCATCCGCCACAATTGGCTCCTGGGAGCACTTCGCTGACCAAAGCCAACCGCGGGTCTTCTTTCACGGCAAATTTCTTGGAGCAGAAGAACAAGATCACCGCCGCAACGAGAGCGATGCCTCCAAGTACAATTACCGCACTTAAAATAAAGTCCATAATGTTTGTATTTGTTAGTTATTGTAGATTAATCTTCCAGGTAGAAGGCAAACTTTCTTGATATTTTGTCTTTCAGAAGCCACAACAGCAAATAATATGGCCCCAGCGCGCCTACAGCCATGAGTGCCGCCCATCCTTCGTTCCGGGTAAGGTATAAAGCGATAGCCAGGACTGCTACGATGACGAGGAAAGGGCATATAAATCCGAGCATGACAGCGTCGCGCCCATTTTGCCCACTCATAGAGAGCGTCACTATATCTCCAGCCTTATATTTTCCCATAGCATTAGCACATCTTACCTCCACCACTTTCTCCTTGCTCTCAGCTGCGCTGCAATGTGATGCCACTTTGCATGAGGCGCATGCGGAAGACTGCACGATGCGCACTTTCACGCCGTTTTCATCGACCGATTGTACAACACCTCCATGTGAAATCTTTTTCATTTTGCAATGTCGAGTTATCAAAATGCAAAAATAATACTATTTATCAATTCTACAAACGAAAAAAAGGTTTTTCTTTTGTTTTTTTATCGAAAACGTTTTCAACACTCTCTGCGCAATGAAGCCTGATTGTCTGCAACAATATAACATTAATTTACAAAAAACTTGTTTTTTTTGGGGATAAACCATTTTTTTATTAACTTTGCATCGTAATATCATTGACATTCAGCGCAAGCATTTGAAAACCAGATGTTTAGTTGTCTAATCAAGCAATGAGTAGAATGTATCTTGCACCACAGACAGGTGTGAGAACAATTAATATGTAATTAACATTATTCCTTATTTGGAAATCAAAAAAAATATCACTGCAATGAAAAAGGTATATCTTTGTCTGGCTCACATGAGCGGAAATGAAATGAAATATATACAGGAGGCTTTCGACACCAACTGGGTGGTGCCCCTTGGCCCCAACGTCAATGCTTTTGAGGAGGACTTGGAGCGTTTCGCCGGCGAGAACAAGAAAGTGGTGGCCCTTGCATCGGGCACTGCTGCCGTGCATCTGGCGATGGTATGCCTTGGCGTATCAAAAGGCGACGAGGTCATCTGCCAGAGTTTTACTTTTGCCGCCTCCTGCAACCCTGCTGTCTATCTCGGCGCCACTCCTGTCTTTGTAGGTTCAGAGGAAGCCACCTGGAACATGGATCCCAACAAGCTTGAAGACGCCATCAAAGACCGTATCCGTAAGACAGGCAAGAAGCCAAAGGCCATCGTGCCGGTATATATGTATGGCATGCCTGCTTATATTGATGAGATCATGGAGATAGCCAACCGCTACGAAATACCGGTGATAGAAGACTCGGCCGAGGCATTCGGTTCCAGGTATAAAGGCAAGATGACTGGCGCAATAGGCCGTTTTGGCATCATGAGTTTCAACGGCAACAAGATGATCACCACCTCTGGTGGCGGAGCCTTGGTCTGCCCTAACGAAGAGACCAAGAAGAGAGTGATGTTTTATGCCACCCAGGCCCGCGAGAACAAGCCCTACTACCTGCATGAGGAGATTGGTTTCAACTACCGTATGAGTAATGTATGCGCCGGTATCGGCCGTGGCCAGATGACCATCGCCGACGAACACATCAAGCACCACCAGCGTATCGCCCGCCTTTACGCAGAGGCATTCAGCGAGACAGAAGAGATCAAGGTACACTTGGCTCCCGAGTCGTATATGGAGCCCAACTACTGGCTAAGCACCATCACATTTGAGAAGTCGCAATCCAATGGAGTATATGGCATAGCCTGTGAGCCCAACGACCAAGTGATGAAAGCCATGAAAGCCCTTTCGGACATTGGAATAGAAACCCGCCCACTGTGGAAGCCGATGCACAGTCAGCCTGTATATAAGGACGCTCCCGCCTATGTGGACGGCACTTCTGAACGTTTGTTCCAGAAAGGATTATGTCTGCCCTCCGGTCCTTGTGTGACCGATGAAGACATCGAGCGGATTGTGAAGACCCTGAAAGCGTGTGTTGCCCAATAACGCCCCGACCTCATGAAAGATCTGTTTAAAAAATTACTTAACTGGTATTTCACTAAAAAAGCCCTCCCCTACTGGGCGGTATTACTGCTTGACTGCGTGATCTGCTATCTGTCGGGGTTGTTTGTGTTCTGGTTTCTGACCAGCACTCAAGGTGTGCTCAGCCATATCATCCCTGTATCAGAGACGATTTTCGTCTATATGATTTTCAACCTGATCGGGTTCAGGGTGTTTCACACCTATTCGGGGGTGGTCAGATATTCGTCTTTTGTCGACTTGCGGCGTGTGGGTTATGCCATGGCACTCTCTTGCTTCATCGCGGAGGTAATCCACTATCCACTGCTATATTTTTATTTAGACTACCGTTCCTCCACACACACACTGATGTTCTATCCCCTTAACGGTCGTCAGATTCTGGCCATGTATGTGCTGGCCATGATATTGATGTGGGTATGGCGTGTGATAGTGAAGACCATCTTCGACGTTTCTTACCAGAAAGAGAAAGCCCTGCGCACCCTGGTTTACGGTGTTCGTGACGGAGGTGTGGGCCTTGCCAAAAATATCCGCAACCAGAAGGACGCCGAATTTTCCCTTCAAGGATTCCTGACCCATGACAAGAGTTATAAAGGAAAGATCCTGATGGGCGAGAAGGTATATATCGCTGACGAGAATCTACCCAAGCTTCTCAAGAAGTATGACATTCAGGCGGTCTTGATATCCCCTCTCCAGAACGAGCGGTTCAGGAAAGACCAAGCGCTGCAAGACATCCTGATCAATTCCGACGTGAAGATCTTCATGACCGAAGGTACCAAGGAATGGTCAAAAGACAGCAAGATCAACACTTCGCTCATGAAACAGATCAGCGTCGAAGACCTGTTGCCCCGTGATGAGATTGAGGTTAACATGGAGAAAGTGGGTGAGATGCTGACAGGCAAGAAGATACTGGTGACAGGCTCAGCCGGGTCCATCGGTTCTGAGATCGTACGCCAGATCAGTGAGTACAATCCCTCGGAGCTGATGCTGATAGACTCCGCCGAGACTCCCCAGCACGACATCCGCCTGATGATGGCCCGTCGCTGGCCAGACATCAAGACCTCCACCGTAGTCGGCTCTATCTCCAATGCCCACCGTATGGAAAACATCTTCGAGATGTTCCGTCCAGACTACGTTTTCCATGCTGCAGCTTATAAGCATGTGCCTATGATGGAAGACAATCCGAGTGAGAGTATCCAGAACAACATCTACGGCACCAAGGTGATGGCCGACCTGAGCGTGAAATACGGCGTGAAGAAGTTTGTGATGTTGTCGACAGACAAAGCCGTGAATCCCACCAACGTGATGGGTTGCAGCAAGCGTATCTGCGAGATTTATGTCCAGAGTCTCGACAAAGCCATCAAGGAAGGTAAAGTAAAGGGTGTGACACAATTCGTGACCACGCGTTTTGGCAATGTCCTTGGCAGCAATGGTTCTGTCATACCACTTTTCGAGCGTCAGATCAAAGCCGGCGGTCCTGTGACGGTCACCGACGAGCGCATCATCCGTTTCTTCATGCTTATTCCCGAAGCCTGCAAACTGGTATTGGAGGCCGGCACTCACGGCAGGGGTGGCGAGATTTTCGTATTCGACATGGGCGAGCCCGTAAGGATAGCCGATCTGGCTAAGCGTATGATCCGGCTCAGTGGTGCCAAGAACGTGGAGATCAAATACACTGGTCTTCGTCCCGGCGAGAAACTTTATGAGGAAGTCTTGTCAACGGAGGAGAACACCAAGCCAAGTTTCCATGAGAAGATACGTATAGCCGAAGTGCGCGAATACGACTATGCCGACGTGGAGAAAGACATCGAAGAGCTCATGCGCATCTCAGACACCTACGACGCCATGGCCATTGTAGGCAAGATGAAGGCGATGGTTCCCGAATATGTGTCGAATAATTCTATCTACTCCCAATTAGACAAAGCATGAGGAAATTAGTACGTGTCACTACTTCCGACATCAGCCTGAGTACTTTGCTAAGAGGTCAACTTGGCTTTTTGAACCAATATTTTGAGGTAGTGGCCGTCTCGGCTGACACAGGTCTTTCCGATGGTGTCAGGAAACGCGAGGGCATCCGTGTGATCAACATCCCAATAGAGCGTGAGATCTCATTGGCCAAAGACCTCCGTTCGCTCTATCTCCTCTATCGCCTGCTGAGAAAAGAGAAGCCATCCATTCTCCATGCCAACACGCCTAAAGGCAGTCTTCTTGCCATGACAGCCGGATGGGCCGCACGCATTCCGCATCGTATATATTTGGTGACAGGGCTCCGTTTTCAGGGAGAGCAAGGAGTGCTCAAACTGATTCTCAAGACGATGGAGCGCATCACTTGCCATTTTGCCACCCTTGTCATCCCGGAGGGCACCGGTGTGAAGAAAGCCCTTCAGTCCGAACATATCACCAAGAAGCCCCTGCATGTACTTCACTATGGCAACATCACCGGCAAGGACACTTCCTACTTTTCTATCGAGAATACTGAGCAGCAATATGGATCCAGAGAAGCGTTCAGGCAGGAGCTGGGTTTTAATGCCGATGATTTTGTGTTTATCTTCATCGGTAGGATTGTGAAAGATAAAGGTATCAACGAACTGGCCTCCAGTCTGCGTCGCCTTCGCCCGGAGTATCCACATCTCAAACTGCTTTTAGTGGGATGGTGGGAGTCAGAAGCCGACAGCATATCTTCAGACAACGACACGTTTTTGCGCCAAGACGAGGGTACACGATACGTAGGCTATCAGGACGACATACGCCCCTATCTCATGGCCGCCGACGCATTGGTTTTCCCCAGTTACAGAGAAGGCTTCCCCAATGTTATCCTGGAAGCCGGCAGCATGGGACTGCCGTCTATCGTCACAGACATCAATGGCTGTAATGAAGTCATAAAAAACGGAGTAAACGGCCATATTATCCCACCTCGCGACGAGACCGCACTCTACGAAGCGATGAGGCAGTGGATCAACGATCCCTCTGCGATAAGGAAGATGTCAGAATCATCCAGGCGAGTGATTCAGGAAAGATATGAACAGAAAGATGTATGGAATGCCCTATTAAAAATGTATCAATCACTTGAGATTTAATGCCCAATGACACTAAATTAACACAAAAATGACACCAAAATAGATATTTTATGGCAAAACACTTTCAAAGAAGAAAAAAAAACACTAATTTTGCAAGATAGTAATGGTACAACAGCCATCACTATGCGAAGTATTTAAACAACGTTAGAATTTATTTCAACAAGATGAAAAAAGACATAGCTATCTTTGGTGCCGGTGGTTTGGGACGTGAAATCGCCTGTATCATCAGTCGAATCAACCATGTGGCAGATCAATGGAATCTCATTGGTTTTTTCGATGACGAAAAAAAGAAAGGCTACGATACAGGATATGGTAAGATTATTGGAGACATGGATGACCTGAACCATTATGACAAACCACTAAATATTGTAGTAGCGATAGGCAACCCCCAAAGTGTAAAAAATGTGGTGAGTCGCATCACCAATCCAGCAATAGACTTTCCCAACATCATCGGCATATCGTCTTTGCTTCTCGACAAGAACAGCCTGAAAATCGGCAAGGGTAACATCATCACCTACAATTGCAGTGTATCGTGCAATGTGACCATCGGCGACTTTAACATCATCGACGGCTACATCACCATTGGTCACGACTGTGTGTTTGGCGATTACAATGCCCTGATGCATGGCACGCGCATCTCAGGCGAGGTGAATATCGGCGACAGCAATTTCTTCGGCACCAACTCCATCGTGCTTCAATGTGTGAAGGTGGGCAACAACAACATTATCGGTGCCAACACCTTAATAAAATATGACACAGAGGATGACTCCACCTATGTAGGCAGTCCGGCACGCAAGCTCATCAAATAAGACAAGCATTACTTTTCTAAGCATACGAGAGATCATGGCAAATGCCATGGTTTTTTGTTGCTGCCTATCAAAAAGCCATCCCCATGCGATGACCGCACGGGGATGGCTTATATTTAATTGACAAAAGATTAATCCTCTTCCTGCATTTCAGCCTCATGCTGCTTGATCAGAGCCTGCTGGATATCTGCCGGCACAAGTTCGTAGCTTGAGAACGAAGTGTTGAAAGATGCGCGACCACCCGTAAGAGAACTCAGGGCGATACTATAATTAGCGAGCTCTTTCAAAGGAATCTTCGCATTGAGTTTCTGGTAGGTTCCCTCGCTGTCCATACCCATGATGATGGCACGGCGTCCCTGCAGGTCGCCCATCAC
>CAMIYC010000002.1 GCA_946402905.1 uncultured Prevotellaceae bacterium
GGGTGTAGCTCATGCCGTGACGGCACTCGTAGAAGTCGAGTGGGGTCTTGCAGGGCTTCCAGCCTGGATTCCATACCGTGCCGCCGTCGTTGATGTAGAAGTAGCGACCGCCGTTGTCCATCGGCACGTTATTGTAGCGGTAGCGGGTGATGCGACGGAACTTGGCGTCCTTGTAAAACGAGTATCCGCCGGCGGTGTTGGAGATCAGTGAGAAGAAGTCTTCATTACCCAGGTAGTTGATCCAGGGCCACGGAGTCTGGGGGTCGGTGATGACGTACTCTCTGGCTGCGTCATCAAAATGACCGAATTTTCTGTTTGTCGTCATGGTGTTATTTGATATAATGGGTTGTTGTATGTCTGTTTTTAGGCGGGAATTAATAGACCCCGCCTTTGCATGATATATGGTGCAAAATTATAGAAAAAAAACAAATATACCATTTCGCCAGAAAATAAATTACATAACTTTTTGTATAATTGATTATTTTTTATATTTTTGCGGAAATTATACAAAACATATACCTTGACTACTATGAATGCAACCAAACCCATGATGAGTGCCAACCCTCTGGTGGCATTTCTTGAGAAACCCAGTGTCAGTCTGACCAAAGCCGACATCATCCGATACATTGAGGAGAATGGTGTGAGAATGGTCAATTTCATGTATCCCGGGGGCGACGGCAAGTTGAAGACCCTCAATTTCGTCATCAACGACCGGAAGTATCTCGACACCATACTCACTTGTGGCGAGCGGGTCGACGGCAGCAGCCTCTTCTCGTTTGTCGAGGCGGGCAGCAGCGATCTGTATGTCATACCGCGGTTCAGCACCGCTTTTCTCGACCCTTTCGCTGAGATACCCACGGTGTGCATGCTCTGTTCTTTCTTCGACAAGGACGGACAGCTGCTCGAGAGTGCCCCGGAGCACACACTGGCCAAGGCGTGCCGCAGGTTCACCGAGGTCACGGGCATGGAGTTTCATGCGATGGGCGAACTGGAGTATTATGTCATCTTCGAAGACGACGGATGCTTCCCTGCCATCGACCAGCATGGTTATCACGAGTCGGCGCCTTATGCCAAGGCCAACGAGTTCAGGGCCAAGTGCATGCTGTATATCGCCCAGACCGGAGGACAGATCAAGTACGGCCACTCGGAAGTGGGCAACTTCGTGCTCGACGGCCTGGTCTATGAGCAGAATGAGATAGAGTTCCTACCCGTCAGGGCGGAGCAGGCTGCCGACCAGCTGATGCTCGCCAAGTGGGTGATACGCAACCTGGCCTATCAGATGGGCCTCAATGTGACCTTCGCGCCGAAGATCACCACCGGCAAGGCTGGGTCAGGGCTCCATATCCACATGAGGATGATGAAAGACGGACGAAATATGATGGTGAGTGATGGACATCTGAGCGACGACGCACGCCGTATGATAGCCGGCATGATGCAACTGGCGCCCAGCATCACCGCTTTCGGCAACAAGAACCCCATGTCATATTTCAGGCTGGTGCCGCATCAGGAGGCACCCACCAATGTATGCTGGGGCGACCGCAACAGGTCGGTGCTGGTGAGAGTGCCGCTGGGCTGGACGGCCAATGTCGACATGTGCTGCGTGGCCAACCCTTTGGAGAAGCCTACTCACAATGACACCACCATGAAGCAGACGGTGGAGATGCGCTCGCCCGACGGCTCGGCCGACCTCTATCAGCTGATGGCCGGACTGTGTGTGGCCTGCCGACACGGCTTTGAGATGAAGGATGCACTGGAGGTAGCCGACCGCACCTATGTCAACGTCAACATCCACGACCGGCAGAATGCCGACCGGCTCGCACAGCTGGAGCAACTGCCCGACAGCTGTGCGGCATCTGCCGATTGCCTGGAACGGCAGCGGGCATACTATGAGAAGGATGGCGTCTTCAGCGCAGCCATGATCGACAGCATCATCTCGCAACTAAGGGCCTATGGCGACCGTACGCTCCGAGCCGATGTGGCTGGATCGCAGGAGGAGATACAACGTCTGGTGAGCACTTATTTCCATTGTGGATGAGGAGGGGACAGCCCCTCCCGCCACATCCTAAACTTTGTTAAATAAGCAGCGTATCTAAGATACGATTCGTTTTATTCTTTTTTATCCATTATCTTTGTCAACTGTAGGTGGATTCTATTAATTATGTCGAGGCGATTTATGGCTTTTAGTCGAGTGTAGAGTGTAAGTTGAAGAGGGAGTATAGCGGGCTATACGACCGATGAGACTTGACACTATGCACCGGATAAAAGCAAAAAGCGACCGAAACTTTTTAATCAAAATGCTGCCTATATATCAAACAGAATTAATAGAAGACACCTATAATTGTTGAACATACAATCATCCAAGACAAACAGATAATGGACCATCGACGCTTTGCCGCCTTTCTGACCCTACTTTCTTGGTGTGCCCTCTCTGTCTTAGCTCAGAATGAGTCCATCACAGGACGTGTGATGGACAAGATGAACGGCACCGCGATGGAGAGCGCTACCCTGCAACTCTATCATGTAAGCTTCAAAAACAACAACCGAGATACCACCTATGTGGCGGGAACCCTCTCCGACAGACAAGGACATTTCACGTTCCATGTCAAGAACAGCGGCACCTATCTCCTCAAAGCCTCTTATATCGGCTATCAGGAGCGGTGGCGTGACATCATGAAGATCTCGGGCAATTCCGTGGCGCTCGGAGATATCTACATGGAGACTTCTGCGGTGCAGCTGGCCGAGGCAGTGGTGACGGCCAACATCCCCAAGATGGTGATCAGAGACGACACCGTGGTATACAATGCTGAAGCATTCAGGGTGCCCGAGGGCTCGGTCATCGAGTCATTGGTGGAGGCGCTGCCAGGTGCTAAAATCGATGACAACGGAGGAATCACCATCAATGGCAAGACGGTGAAGAAATTCAAGATGGACGGTCGCGACTTCATGACAGGCAACAACAGCGCCGTGATGAAAAACCTGCCCTCGTATGTCGTCGAACAGGTGAAAGCCTACGACGAGAAGAGTGACCTCTCACGCCTCACAGGACTCGACGACGGCAATGACGACTTCGTGCTGGAGTTCGTCACCAAGAAAAGCGCACGCAACGGGCTGCAGATGAACCCCGACCTGGGTATCGGTACCGACCACCGCTATGGCATACGCCTCACGGCGATGAAACCGTTTGGCGACATGCGCTATACCTTCATGGGCAACGCCAACAATGTCAACGACCGTAACTTCTCCGGAAGGGGAGGGCGCGGGCGTGGCAACGGCTCGGGACAACGCAGCTCCAAAACCGCCGCCATGGATGTCA
The DNA here is from genome assembly GCA_946402905.1 of uncultured Prevotellaceae bacterium. Lineage (GTDB taxonomy): Bacteria > Bacteroidota > Bacteroidia > Bacteroidales > Bacteroidaceae > Prevotella. The sequence continues at coordinate 3,314 of CAMIYC010000002.1, forward strand.
GCTACGAGAACGGCAAAAACCTGAAAGTCAGCGGGCGGGTCACCTGGAACCACAACGATGCTGACAACTGGAGCCGTGTGGGGTCGGAGAGCTTCGTCAGAGTGCAGGGAGGTGCCTTCTCCAACAGCACCAGCCAGAGCTATTCACGTTCCAACAGCTGGACGGGAAACATGAACCTGCAGTGGTCGATCGACTCGATGACCACGCTCTCGTTCAGACCCAACCTCAGCTTCTCTACCGACGACAGCCGCAGCTTCTCGGGATCGGCCTCCTTCAATGTCAATCCTTTCGACTATGTGGATGATCCGCTTAGTGACAGCGGACTCGGCACACTCGATCAGATGGGGCATGTGGTCAACAGCCGGGCCGGAAAGTCGATGGGCTACGGACGTAACACCAATGCCAGCTCACAGTTGCAACTATATCGGCGCTTCGGGCGAAACGGGCGAAATGTGGCTCTCAGCGGCAATGTCAACTACCGCGAAGGGCGCAACCGCAATGCCAACCTCTCAGCCGTGCATCTCTATCAGATGACTGACTGGGCAGGCAATGACTCCACCTATCAGACCAACCGCTATACCATGTCGCCGTCCGACAACTTCGGCTATTCGCTCGGAGCTACATACACCGAACCGCTGCTCCTCTTCAAGCCTTCCGCTGCCGACTCCCTGCAGGCAGCCATGAACCGCACACGACGTGGACCGCGGGAGCGCACATTCGGCGCACAGGGCGTCTTTTTACAGTTCAACTACCAATATAATTATAGTCATCAGAAGAATGATCCGTCGACCTACGACTTCCCCGACTATTCCGACGACGAACTCGACGGTTTGCTCAGCCAGTATCGCGACTGGACACGACTCTTCGGATTCCTCGACAATCCCTACGAAGACTATCTCTCCACCCAGCTGAGCCGATACTCCGAGCGCACGGAGCACCGGCACAACTCTGAGGTGCAGCTGCGCTATGTCAGAGACAAGATCAATATGAACGTGGGCGTCTCTTTACAACCGGAAAAATCACACTATATACAGCAGTATCTCGGAGTGCCCATCGACACGGTGAGAACGGTGACCAATGTCTCGCCGACACTCAACTTGAGATACCGGTTCAATCAGCAGACCAACCTGCGGGTGACATACCGGGGCTCGTCGTCGCAGCCTTCCATCACCCAGCTGCTCGACATCTACGATGATACCAATCCGCTGTCAATCACAATGGGTAATCCAGGGCTGAAACCTTCTTTCACCTCCAACCTGCGCGCCAACTACCAGATGCAGCGGAGACCTGTCTACGTGGAGGACAGCCTCGGATTCACCGTGCCCAAGGCTCAGCGGCACTGGAGCTTCAACGCCAATGCCACCTACCAGCTCACACGCAATTCCATCGGCAATGTGGTGACCTATAATGAGACGACGGGCGGACGGATCTCCAGACCGGAAAATATCAACGGCAACTGGAGTGCCAACGGCAATGTGTCGTTCAATATCGCCCTCGACACGCTCAACAGATGGGATGTGAGCGGTTCGGTGGGGGGCAACTACAACCATCATATCGGATACGTCAACCTCAACCGCACGGCCGTACCCGACCGCAACGTGACGCACACCTACAACATATCGCCGTCTACGTCGCTCAGCTTCAGAAACAACTGGCTCAACTTCTCGCTCAATGCCAACCTGACCTATGCCCATACAGAGAATGAACTGCAGGCCTCCAACAATCTCACGACATGGAACTTCTCTTATGGAGGTAATACCAGGATCACGTTCCCATGGGGATCCAATCTCTCTACCGACGTACACATGTTCAGCAAGAGGGGATACAGCGACCAAAGCCTCAATACCAACGAGCTGATCTGGAACGCACAACTCTCGCACAGTTTCTTGAGAGGCAAGAAACTCACCGTCATGTTGCAATGGTATGACATTCTCAACGAGCAGTCGAATTTCTCACGCACGGTCAACGCCAATGGGTGGACCGACCGGGAGGTCAACGCCATCACGTCGTATGCCATGATTCATGTGAGCTATCGACTCAATCTCTTCGGACAAGGCAATGGAGGCGGACGCGACGGACAAGGCTTCGACAGACCGCGGGGCGGGCGAGGTGGCGACTACGGAGGCGGACGCTTCGGAGGCGGATGGGGCGGAGGACCAGAAGGACGTCGCGGAGGGCGTTAGCCCCTTTCCCCACCTAAAACCCTATTTCTCAATATAGATCCTGGCATCTACGGCGGTCACGCTGTTCTCGTCGGCCAGCAGGGGGTTGATGTCCATCTCCTTGATCTCCGTGGCAAAGCGAAGCAGGGTGGACAGACGCACGATGATCTCGGCGTATTTCTGCTCGTTGATGCCGGCCTGGCCACGAGTGCCCTTGATGATCTTATACCCTCTGAGCGACTTGATCATAGAGTAAGCCTCGCCATAAGACAACGGAGCCAAACCGCTCGACACGTCTTTCAGCACTTCTACGAAGATGCCGCCGAGTCCGCAGAGCACGATATGGCCGAAGCGGCTCTCATACTTCGCACCGATGAAGAGCTCGGTGCCTTTGATCATCTTCTGCACCATCACGGCCTTGGCATCCTGGATCGACATCATGCGGTCGAACTCCATACGCAGATGCTCTGCACTGCGTATGCCTAAGGTCACACCACCCACATCACTCTTGTGGATCGGACCCACTACTTTCGCCACGACGGGATAACCTACTTTCTCTGCGAAAGACACGAGGGCTTCTTTCTCGTCACTCACCAGCTCGGGCACCATCGGGATGCCGGCGCAATCCAGCAACTGGTGCACCAGGTCGGGCGAGATGTAGCCGCTCTCTTTGATGCCGGAGATGATGTCGCGGATACGCGGCACGTCGACACCGAATAGCTCTATCTCGGGAGGTGCAGGAGCCGGGGTGCGCATCACCTGAGAGAGGGCGGTGGCCAGCGTCACCTCGTCGCTGAAGTTGACATGCCCCTTCTTGAGGAATTCCTCCACCTCAGGACCTGCGGTGTGCAGGCTGGGCAGGATGGGGAAGACCGGCTTTTTGCATTCCAGAATCTTCTTGTGCAGCACGTCGTAGGTCTCGTAGAGCTGTACCAAGCCGGGAGTGCCGAAAATCACCATGATGGCGTCAATGTCGTCGAAGCGGTTCTCGCAGTAGTCGATGGCTGTGCCCAGCTGTTCGGGAGTGCCTGTGGCCAGGATGTCGATGGGGTTGGCTACGGAAGCGCCAGGATAGAGTTTCGACTTCAGTTCGTCGGCCACCTCGCCATGGAGCGGAGGCACCACCAGGCCGCCTTTCGACAGCGCGTCGGTGAGCATCACGCCGGGACCGCCGGCATGGGTCACGATGGCAACATTCTTGCCTTTGATCTCAGGTAGCGTGAAGATACAACCCACGGTGGTGAGCTCCTCGCGAGAGAAGCAACGCACGATGCCTGCCTTGCGGAAGAGAGCCTCGACGGCGGAGTCGCTGCTGGCGATGGCTCCTGTGTGTGACGATGCCGCGCGGCTGCCACTTTCCGAACTGCCGGCCTTGATGGCGGCGATGCGGCATCCCTTGCGGATGAGCGATGACGCATGGAAGAGCAGCTTGTCGGGGTTGGACACATTCTCTATATAGAGCAACTTCACTTTCGAGTCGCGTTGGGGATCGAAATGATCATCCATATATTGCAGCACATCTTCGATGCCAATCTGCTTGCCGTTGCCGATGCTCCATACAGAGTTGAATTGCAAACCCTTAATGACAGCCGACTCGAGGATGAAGACCGCTGTGGCTCCCGAACCGGAGATGAAGTCAACGCCGGCGGGATTGAGGTTGGGGATGGGTTTGGTGAACACACTATGGTGCCATGCGTTGAGCAGGCCGATGCAGTTGGGGCCGATCAGTGCGGCTCCGTATTTCTCGCAGGAGTCGAGGATACGTTGCTCCAGGGCGGCACCGGCGGGAGTCTCTTCACCGAATCCCGCAGAGATGATGATGAATGCCTTCACGTTTTTCTCCGAAGCGAGATATTCCACCGAGTCGGGGCAGAACTTGGCGGGTATCACCAGGATGGCCAGGTCGGTGGGGGGCAGTTCCTTGGCATCGTGAAACACTTTGATGCCTTGTATCTCGTCTTCCTTGGGGTTGACGATGCGTAAAGTGCCCTTATATCCACCGTTGATCAGGTTACGCACTACGGCTCCACCGGGTTTGTGCACGTTGTTGGAGCCGCCTATCACTACAATACTTTCGGGTTGAAGAAGTTGTCTGTTTATCATAGTATGCAATTTTTTTGCAAAGATAGTGCAAGGCGAGCGAAAAGCAAAACAAAAAACGAAGTTTTTGTTTTGCTCATCGGGATTTGCAATCCCGATGGACTGAGTATTAGGATTTTTAATCCGCTTATTTTCCGCTTATAGCATTACAAATGCAGATATTCAATGCGGTCGGATTGCAAATCCGACCGAGCGTCTCTGAGCACCTAACAAATCATAATGATTTTTGCTCATCGGGATTTGCAATCCCGATGAACTGAGTATTAGGATTTTTAATCCGCTCATTTCCGCTTATAGCATTACAAATGCAGATATTCAATGCGGTCGGATTGCAAATCCGACCGAGCGTCTCCGAGCACCTAACAAATCATAATCATGGGGACGGAGTTCCTGAATCATGGGGACGGAGTTTTTGATTCAATTTTTCCCTTTTATTATTTTGTTGATTGACGATATTGTTGTATTTTTACAAAAAGATTCAAAATGCCAAGAAAAGCAAGAGTTCACAGCACCACAGGAATATATCATGTTCTATAATTCGATAATTCTTGATAAAAAACGTAGGAACTTCAGTTTATCATAAAAAATCCCTCATTCGTGCAACACTTCCTTTCTTTTTTACGTCTGAATAAATGAAAGCGCCTACAAAAACGCTCATCAATGAGGATTTTTTTACTCACACAATAATACATCACATGAAAAAGAAAATGATTCTGATACTGGCTCTGTTCATCTCTACGACCACCAGTATGATGGCACAGTCCATTGATGACCTCTTCAATGAGTTCAAAGACAAACCCAACGTGGAATACATTGATGTCCCCAAAGCCATGATGGGATTCGCTGCAAGTTCAATCAAAGAGGAGAAGGGGGCGGATTTGATGAAGGAAATCGACTCCATCCGCATCCTCTCCATGGAGAATAACAACGAGCAGAAAACACAATTTGAGCAAAGAGTGAAAGCTCTCACCAAAAAGCACTACGAACAGATGGTGAATAGCAACGATGACGGCGAGAAAGCCCAAATCCTCGTCAAGACAAAGGGGGAGAGTATTACTGAGATGCTAATTATCTGTATCGATAACGATGAGTGCGCTCTTGTGCAGATCTGTGGCAAAATACGCCCTGAGGACATACAGAAACTGCAAAGTATAGCCCATTGACAACCTACAGTTAATCTGCACAACAATGAAATCTATTATATTCTCTCTCCTTTTAATGGTCACTGGAATGTCGGCACAGGCACAGACACCCAGTGACCTCTTCCAGCAGTTCAAAAACAAAGAAAATGCCGAATATGTGCATCTTGGACGACTGTTGTGCTTTGTCCTCAGACCCATTGCCAATCATCATGCCGATGATCCTCATGCCAGCTCCGCTATTCGTCGTGTCCGTTCGCTGAGATCTCTCGATTTGGAGGATTGTGAGCAGGAAGTCAGAAATCAGTTTGTTAAGGTGGTCAATGGTTTAAAGATAAAGGGATATCATGAATTGGTCAGTTCAAGCAGCGAAGGTGAGCGAACAAGAGTGCTCGTCCGTCAAAAGGGAAGCAGCATTAGAGAGTTGCTACTGATCAATGCAGGGGATGACGACTGCTCGCTTGTGCAAATCAAATGCAAGGTAAAGCCCAAAGACCTGGAAACCATTGCTGGGGTCATTAAAAAATAGTATTAAACCAACCTTCCGCCACACTATGGATGCTGTCTCCTTCAAACAACGTTTTATGCCCCATTGGCGTCACTGCTTTTGGGTGGCATGGCGTTTGACGGGATGCACACAGGACGCAGAGGACTTGGTGCAGGAGGTTTTCCTCAAACTTTGGATGAAAAGGGAGGATCTCTACGGCATCGACAACGATGAGGCTTATCTCACCACGCTCGTCCGCCATCTGTATCTTGACCAGAGGAGAAAACACGTCAACATGACCGGTACACCTGTTGAGGAAATACCGGTGGAGGATGGGGATGACGTGATGGGCCGGGTGGAGGTTCGCGACGAGGTGGAGCAGGTGGCACGGCTCATCGGCCAACTGCCCCGGCAACAGCAGAAAGTCATTACCATGCACGACATCGACCAACTCTCTTCAGAAGAAATCTATAGCCAGACAGGCCTCTCTCATGTTAATATCCGGACGCTTCTGAGCCGGGCACGAAAAAACTTACGGGTACTATTCAAAAAACTATGAAACCGAGCAACCAATACCCCGACCATCTGTTTCTGCAGGTATGCCATAATAGTGCGACAGATGAGGAAATGGAACAGGCAGAATGCCTGCTCCAGAGCATGGAACAACGAATAGGAAAACAAATAGACCAATGGGAAAAGGTCGAAAGGATGACGGAGCGACGCTCAATCGGTTCGACACTCAGGTGGGTCGCCGGAGTGGCGGCATCGTTGCTGCTCATCCTGTCGGTTTCACTGGTGGCCAACCATCAGTACAGGCAGAAGCAGTACGCACAACTGCAAATGTCGAAGGACACTTTCGACAACCCGGAAGATGCGGCGGCTGAAGCACAGCGGGCACTGCTCAAATTCTCTGAGGCCATCAACAAAGCCATAAAATAATCGTTTACTAAATCCTTATCCTTCAATGAAACAATTCATATATACCCTGCTGCTCACCACTCTGATGACTGTCTTTCCATTTGCGAAGATAATGGCACAGGATGCTCTCTTTGAGAAATATAATGATGTGGATGGTGTCACTACCATCTACATCTCGAAAACCATGCTTCAGATGATACCCAATGTGAAGACAGGGAAACATGACATCAGCAGTATCGCAGCAAAACTCGATCAACTGAGGGTTCTCACTTGTGAAAGACCGTCCATTATCGCTTCCATCAAAAAACACGCGCTTGAGGTTTACAACAATAGACAGTATGAGGTGGCCATGCAAATCAACGACAGCGGCGAGCATGTCACCATCTACCATAAAAAACTCAGTAAGGAAAAGTCTGAATTCGCCCTGCTCTCCGAGGAAGACGACGAAATCACAATCATCTCACTCCGAGGAAAAATCACGCTCAAAGACATTCAACACATAAAATGACATCATGTCTTGATTTTAATAATACAAAAACTCCCGGAGGTCATTCGTGACCTCCGGGAGCACTATTCTCGTACTAATGTCGGGGTTGCGGAGATTTAGAAGTTGTAATAAAGACCGAGCACGATGTCGTTGCCGTCAAGGCTCAGGCCCCAGGTGTCAATCTTAGAATCGGTTTTGTTGTTCTTGACATGCTCGTATCCGACGAATCCGATGTGGCTCACAAAACTCACCCGATTGTTGAGCTTGATGGAGATACCCGGTTTGATGCCGACACCGATTTTGTCAGTGTCATAACCGTTATTGTAGGTGTGGCCATAGCCAAGGCTGCCGTCGAGGAATGCGCTCACCACTTTGCCATTGAGGAAGGTGTAACGCACGTAGGGATTGATGGTCCACTCCTTCTGTATGCCTTTGTTGGCACCTTCCCAACCCAGTGTGATACCGGCTGCCCAGTCAGGGTTGAAGGTATAACCTACCTCAGGCAAAAACTTGAATGTGGTGACGTCGTTGGTGCCGTTGTCGACGCTTGCCACGCCTACACCACCGCCTACGAATACCTGTGCATTCATCGTCACTGCCATCACGGCTGCTGCTAATGTCATAAAAATCTTTTTCATTTCTTTTTACCTTTTAAAGTTAAACATCGACTGCCTGTAGAATCTGTTTGCCGGCAGTCATTATCCTAAAACGGGTGCAAAGGTATCCCAAAATATCAGACAAAACCAAATTCGCCCTGCCAGTTTTTTGCCGGCAAGGCCAAATTCATGATGTAAATCAATTCCGAGGCAGGATTCCCGAGGTGGGATATGTTTTTTTATTCCTCCGACAGTATTTGTCGGGCATGATCCTTGGTCTTGATCTTCTTCGGGCCGATGATACGCTCTATGACACCCTCTTCGTTGATGATAAATGTGGTGCGGAAGGTGCCGAAGTATTTGCGGCCATACATGCTCTTTTCGCCCCACACGCCAAACTGTTCCACCAGTTTCTTGTCAGTGTCGGCAATCAGGGGGAAGGGCAGCTCATGTTTGGTGATGAATTTCTGATGCGACTTGGCATCGTCTACGCTGGCACCGATCACGGCATAGCCGTTTTCGTTCAGCGTGGCGATGTTGTCGCGCAGGTTGCACGCCTCAGAAGTACATCCTGAGGTCATGTCCTTCGGATAAAAATAAAGCACGATTTTCTTGCCTCGATAGTCGCTCAGGCGAATCTCATTGCCGTTCTGGTCGATGCCCAGTATCTCGGGGGCTTTGTCTCCTATCTGCATAGTGGTGGATGGATTGGGGGTTCTGAAATATAGTTATCACGATTCTTTCCACAAAAATAGTCATAAAAAAGAGAATATGAAAGGAAGAAAGAAAAAAAATACTTTTCACAGGGAGGATTATTGTTTTTTTGATTAAATTTGCGCACATTTTAATCAAAACAGACTATGAAAGATTTTATTTTTTACGCTCCTACGGAGATTGTTTTCGGCAAGGAGTCGGAAGAGAAGATAGCAGAACTGGTATGTCGGTATGGCGGAAAGAAAGTACTTGTACACTATGGCGGACAGAGCGCACGCCGCTCAGGACTGCTCGACAAGGTGTTCGCGCTGCTCTCCGACGCGGGCATTGACTACGTCCAGCTGGGTGGGGTGGTGCCCAATCCGCGCCTGTCACTGGTCAGGGAGGGCATCTCGCTGTGCCGTGAGGCGCAGGTGGACTTCATCCTTGCCGTCGGTGGAGGTAGCGTGATCGACTCGGCCAAGGCCATCGGCTATGGCGTCGGTTATGAGGGCGACCCCTGGGACTTCTGGGCAGGGAAGTGCGCTCCCAAGTCATGCTTGCCGATAGGAGCCGTGCTCACCATTCCCGCAGCGGGATCGGAGATGAGCAACAGTTGCGTGATCACCAACGATGCCAATAATGACAAGCGTGGCATCAACAGCAACTTGTGCCGCTGTAAGTTTTGCGTGATGAACCCAGAGCGCACATTTACGCTGCCGGCTTATCAGACAGCTGCCGGAGCCACCGATATCATGATGCATACCATGGAGCGCTATTTCACCGTTTATGAAGACATGACCCTGACCGACGCCATGGCGGAGGCACTGATGAAGACCGTGAAAGACAGTGCGCTGGAGGTACTTAATAACCCCACAGACTATCGCCACCGTGCGCAGATCATGTGGGCAGGCAGTTTGTCGCACAACGACCTGATGGAGTGTGGCACCACCAAAGACTTTGCCACTCACAAGCTGGAGCATGAGCTGAGTGCTATGTTTGATGTCACGCACGGTGCCGGACTGGCCGCTATCTGGGGGAGCTGGGCGAGGTATGTCATGCCGGGCCATGAGGCGCGTTTCGCACGTTTTGCTGTCAATGTGATGGGTGTGGAGAATGATTTCTCTGACCAGAAGCGCACGGCCGAAAAGGGCGTGGAGGCCATCGAGGCATTCTACAGGACGATAGGTATGCCCACCAGCATCCATGAGCTCATAGGCCGGGAGATCACCGACGACGAGATTGCCGAGATGGCACGCAGGGCCAGTCATGACGGGGCTCTCAAGCTGGGCAATATCAAGGTGCTGGAGCAGCAGGATATGATAGCGATCTACCAGATGGCTAAGTGATTACAACATCATTTCTTACAGAAGTTGTGAATATTCGCGACCGACAGATATTGCGCCTGGCACTGCCGTCCATCGTTTCTAATATCACGGTGCCCTTGCTGGGCATGGTCGATGTGGCCATAGTGGGACATCTGGGCGATGCTGCATATATCGGCGCCATATCTGTCGGTAGCATGATTTTCAATATTATATACTGGCTGTTCGGGTTTCTCAGGATGGGCACCAGCGGCATGACGTCACAGGCGCTGGGGCGGCGCGATCTCTCCGAGGTGACGAGGTTGCTTGTCAGGTCGGTGGCCGTGGGGCTGGCCGTGGCACTGGCCATACTTCTGCTGCAGTATCCCATCAGACTCACGGCATTCTGGCTGATAGCACCGGAAGCAGAGGTGCGATCACTGGCTGCCGATTATTTCAGTATCTGTGTTTGGGGGGCACCAGCTATGCTCGTGCTTTATGGACTGACAGGGTGGTATATAGGCATGCAGAACACGCGATTCCCGATGGTCATCTCTATCGTGCAGAATGTGGTCAATATCATGGCCAGCTTCTTCTTGGTGTTCGCACTGGATATGGGGATGAGGGGGGTGGCTGCCGGCACCGTCATCGCACAGTATACCGGACTTCTCCTTTCGCTATTCCTGCTATTCTCTTCTTATGGCAGACTCAGGAAATACATGGTGACAGAAGGGTTGTTCGCATGGGATAAAATGTTGATATTTTTCAAAGTTAATTCAGATATTTTCCTGCGCACGGTTTGTCTCGTGGCGGTCAATCTTTACTTTCTGTCGGCAGGAGCGAGACAGGGAGCCGTCCTGCTCGCTGTCAACACGCTGTTGATGCAACTCTATATTCTTTTCTCTTATGTGATGGATGGATTCGCATTTGCCGGAGAAGCCTTATGCGGCAAGTATTACGGCGCGTCAAACAAGGTGTTGTTTGATAGCACCATTCGGCGGCTTTTTGGATGGGGGGGCGTGATGGCTTTGATCTTTACAATATTGTATATGCTTGGAGGTCAGGAATTCTTGAAACTTCTCACCGATGACGACAAGGTGGTCTGTGCCGCTGCCGATTATTTCCCGTGGGCCATCGCAATCCCCTTCTGTGGAGTGGCGGCTTTTATATGGGATGGCGTGTATATCGGCATCACAGCCACACGCAAGATGCTGTGGTCGTCGGTCGTCTCTTCCCTGGTCTTTTTCGGTGGGTGGCTCTGTCTGTACACATCGTGGGGCAATCATGCATTGTGGCTGTCGTTCATCCTGTATCTGCTGGCCAGAGGCCTTCTTCAGACTTACTATTATTGTAATAAAAAATTGTAGTTATTTCTTGTAAAAATAGTAAAGTCAGGGAGCTGAGGTGTACAGGCCTTCTGCATGGTGTGCTTCTATCTCATACCACAATGGCCGATGTCAGAATAGCTCAATTTCCGGTTTCGGTTTCGCCCGCATAAAATAATATTTTATATAAAAAATGACGGATTCTACAGATTTTATTTGCTTGTTTTAAAATTATTTCTTATTTTTGCGCCATAATGAAGTATGTTTAATCCTTCTTTCTGAGTTGAAAAGGGATAAATCGTTATTGGCATGAGAAGACTTTGCGTTACATTTTTAGGGATTATATTGTCTGTTATGAATATATTTTCTCAATCATATCATGACCTTTGGACACAGTATGACAAAGCTGTGTCCGGCGATCTCCCCAGGACTCAGATGGAGGTCTTAGGGAAGATTATTGCAAAGGCACAGAAAGAAAAGCATTACGGGCATTTACTCAAAGCAGAGCTGAAAAACGTGTTGAGTGTCACGGCTGTCACACCTGACTCACTGGCACCGGAGGTGGCACGCCTGGTAGAGCAGGAAAAGGCTGCAGCCAATGACCCTCTGCTGGCTGCCGTTTATCAGTCGGTCTTGGGAAATGTCTATCGCAATAATCCCTCACTCGACGAGCATAGCGAGGATCTCAGCAAAGAGTATTTCAGGAAGTCGGTGTCCAATCCCTCTCTATTGGCAGGGCATCGGGTGACGGAGTTTGAGCCCCTGATGGTCAATGGATTTGACTCCAAATATTTCAACAACGACTTGTTGCATGTGCTGGGGATGGAGGCCGGCGACTATCAGATGCTCCATGACTATTATGAGCAGGCTGGCAGTCAGGAGGCCACATGTCTGATGGCCTGTGAATTGCAGAGACGGAAAAGGAAGATGAGCGACCGGTATGCCTCTCATTCTCTCTATCTGCAACAGGTTGACTCACTCATTCGCAAGTATGAGCACCTGGAGACCGCCCCCGAGCTGGTCTTGCTGCGCTATGAGTATATGGAAGACGCCAAGGACATCGATGCCGGGCAGAAATTAAAATATATCGACGAGTCGCTGGGCAAATGGGGGGCATCGAAGAGGCTCAACAAGCTGCGCAACGCGCGCAAGCAATTGACCTGTCCGATGTATAACATCTCATTCGGCTGTCTCGTCTCTCAGCCTGGCAAGGAGCATGTGGTCAGCATCGCTGAGGCGCGCAATATCAAATGGCTCAGGATGACTGTCTCGAGGGTCAACCTGACCGGAGAACGAGATTATAATATCGGTTATGATGGTGACTACAAAATCGTGAAGAAGGCTGTGGTCAAGGGCAGCGAACAGGTGTTTGAGTGCCAGTTCACCGGTAAGGAGGATTATGAGATTGCACACGACTCCTTGGTCATACCGCCTCTGCCGGTGGGCATGTATCTGGTGGAGTTTCAAGCCGACCGCAAAGAGGTCTCTACCGACAAACTGCTCTATTATGTAAGCGATGTTTATGTCTTGTCTGAGCCACTGCCCGACCGTAAGACAAGGTTTGCCGTCGTCAGTGCCACTACAGGGCAGCCCATATCCAAAGCCAATTTGCAGCTGGATCTCAACTACCGCTGGGGAAAGAAAGACAAGGGCAAGATCAAAACGCTCACCTGTGACTCCAAGGGTGAGGTGGTCTATCAATTCCAGAATGATGACTATCGGGGCAATTACAATATCTTTGCATACACGGCCAATGATAAGTTCTGCCCCAATCAAGACCTGTGGAGCTCGTTCTCTTCGGCTTCCATACCGTCAGACCGCACCAGGGCTTACCTCTATACCGACCGCAGTATCTACAGGCCGGGCCAGACGGTGCATGCCGCCGTGGTGATGTTTCTCAATGAGGCCGGACTGAAAACCACTGCCGTGGCAGGAAAGACCATCAACATGCGGCTCAGGGATGCCAACTACAAGGAGGTGGGCAACGTACAGGTCACCACCGACGAATATGGAAAGGCTGCCGCCGACTTCGTCTTGCCCGACAATGGCCTCACCGGCGTGTTTACGCTGACGTGCGACAACGCCAGACATCAGGTGAGCATCCATGTCGAGGAATACAAACGACCTACGTTTGAAGTGGAGATACCACGTGTGGAACAGGAATACCGCGCGGGGGATGTCGTCGAGGTGACTGGATTTGCCAAGACTTATGTCGGCGTGCCGGTGCAGGGTGCCAAAGTGGCCTACTCCGTCTGCAGAAAACAGGCATCATGGTGGTGGGCAAGGTCTGGAAGCGAGGAGATGCTGGTGGAAGACACCGTAGAGACCGACTCGGAGGGCGCTTTCAGGATGAGGGTGCCACTGATCATGCCCGACGATTACGACCCGGATGCCTCTACCTATCGCAGGTCGGCATTCTATAATTTCGACATACGTGCGTTGGTCACCGACCTCGGAGGGGAAAGTCATGAAGGAAGCCTGAGCCTGCCTTTGGGATCCAAGCCCACCGTGCTCTCCTGTCATATCCCCGGGCAGTTTATCGCCGACAGCATCAAGACCATATCCTTCGGATACAGAAACGCCGCCGGAGCGGATGTCGACGCAATGGTGACTTATACCATCGACCGGCAGGAAAGGACATATCAGGCACAGTCAAACACTCCTGTCGATTTCAGGCAGATCGCACGGTCGCTCAACTCGGGTGAGCACGTCATCAAGGCTATCTGCGGAAATGACACCGTGGAGCAGAAATTCATTGTATTCTCACTCAATGACAAGAGACCGTGTGTCGAGACACACGACTGGTATTATGTCTCCGACAGTAGTTTCCCAAAAGACGGTAAGCCTGTCTATTTGCAGGTAGGAACGTCGGATGAGAAAACCCACGTCGTATACACCATCATCGCTGGCAATAAGGTGTTGGAGAGCGGGACTTTCCAACTCAGCAATGCCATCAAAACTTATAAGTTGACTTACAAGGAGCAATACGAGTCAGGACTTCTCCTCACCTTCGCATGGGTGAAAGACGGAAAGGCATATACTCATCAGGCCAGCATCAGAAGACCTCTGCCCGATAAACGTATCCATCTTAAGTGGACCACGTTCCGCGACCGGCTCACACCCGGACAGCAGGAGGAGTGGACCCTGCAAGCCACAAAGCCTGACGGCACACCGGCAGAGGTGAGCCTGGTGGCAGCCATGTACGACAAGTCGCTCGATCAGATCTACTCACACGACTGGTCGTTCTCGCCCGAGATCACGGCGCCCATGCCCTACACCTTCTGGCGTAGCTTGAATTTTGTGGATATCTCGGCCAGTGGGCACGAATACATGCCGATGGCTGCGGTGCCGTCGCTCCTCTATTCCAGATTCGACAACGAATTGTTCAGCTTCTGGAATGCGAGGGCTTATTTCCACATGGGCGATCGGCAGTTGCGCAGAATGGCTAAGGCTGAGTCTAATGTGCTGGCAGAAGTGCCACTGGAAATGAACGTTGCTGATGTCAAGATGGATGCAGAGGCAAAGGCCATGGAGGAAAGCATGGATGCCGATACAGCAGACAATCTCGCTTCCGGTGGGGAAGTGGATAAAAGGGAGAATCAGGGCGAGTCGGTGCAGATGAGAGAAAACATGTCGGAGACGGCGTTCTTCTATCCCACACTCGTCAGCGACGCCCAAGGAAATATCGCCATCAAGTTCACCCTGCCAGAGAGCGTCACTACCTGGCGTATGATGGGATTGGCCACCGACCGTGAGATGAACTATGGGGAGATCGATGCAGAGACAGTGGCCAAGAAAGACGTGATGATACAGCCCAATATGCCGCGTTTCGTGAGAAAGGGTGACAAGGCAAGGATTTCGGCACGCATCTTCAATACCTCTGAAAAGGATATCAGGGGCACGGCAGAGATGTCTTTGATCGACCCCGTCGATGAGCATGTGGTCTATGTCAAGTCGGTGCCTTATGAGGTGGCTGTCGGACAGACTGCCAGCGTCGCCTTTGACTATACCCCGGAAAAGGACGGCACACTCCTCGTATGCCGCATGACTGCAAAGGGCGACGGATTCTCCGACGGAGAGCAACACTACCTGCCTGTGCTGCCCAGCATGGAACTGGTGACGCGCACCTATCCCTTCACACAGAATGGGCCGCAGACCACGCAGGTAAACCTCAGAAAACTCTTCCCCGACGGCATCTCGGATGGAAAACTGACGGTGGAATATACCAACAACCCGGCATGGCTGATGATACAGACCCTGCCGACAGTGGGACTGACCAACTCTGACAACGCCATCTCACAGGCTGCCTCTTATTATGCCAACTCACTGGCCAATTATCTCATACACCTCTCGCCAGATGTCAAGGCCACCATCGACAGCTGGCGACAGGAGGCAGGGACGGAAAACAGCATGATGAGCAACCTGGCCAAAAACGAGGAACTCAAAGACCTGTTGCTCTACGAGACACCATGGGTGGGCGACGCTGATCATGAGGAAAGCCAGAAGAGAAGTCTGGTGAAATTCTTCGATGAGACCACCATAGAAATGAGGCTCACCATGGCCATTGACAAGCTGAGGAAACTGCAACATGGCAACGGCTCATGGAGCTGGTGGCCTGGTATGGAGGGGAACCGGTACATGACTGTGGCCGTGAGCGAGATGCTGGTGCGGCTCAATCAGATGATCGGCCAACAAGAGAATGTATCCGACATGCTGGAGAAAGCCTTGGACTTCATCGGACAGGAACAGGTGGAAGAGGAACTGATGATGAGA
The DNA here is from genome assembly GCA_946402905.1 of uncultured Prevotellaceae bacterium. GTDB lineage: Bacteria > Bacteroidota > Bacteroidia > Bacteroidales > Bacteroidaceae > Prevotella. Next base: position 19,298 of record CAMIYC010000002.1, read on the forward strand.
AAACTGGAGAAGAAAAATCACCGTGTCATGCCCAGCGAGACCGCACTGCGCACACTCTATATCTTCGCCCTGGACGGAAGAAAACTGCCGGAAAAGGTGAATAGAGCCAACAACTATATGGTAGAAAAACTGGCGTCAAAACCATCCGAGTTCACCATCTATGGCAAGGCCAACTCGGCTGTCATCCTGGCTGCCTACGGCAAGAAGCAAAAAGCCCTGGAATATCTCAAGAGCCTCAGAGAATACTCGGTGATGACCGAGGAGATGGGCCGCTATTTCGATACAAGAAAGGCAAAGTACTCATGGTTCTCGTATGCCATACCTACAGAGGTGGCCGCCATCGAGGCCATCAAGCGCCTGCAACCGGAAGACGGGAAAACCGTCGACGAGATGCGACGCTGGCTCCTGCAGGAGAAACGCACACAGGCATGGAGCACACCCATCAATACCGTCGATGCGGTGTATGCCTTCCTCGAAGGACATGTGGGTGAACTCGACCAGAAAGTGGAGACCGTGCTCGCTGTTGACGGACAGCAACTCTCTCTGCCGCAGTCTACGGCTGGTATCGGATATGTCAAGACTTCCATGCAAGTAGAGAAGCCTAAAACATTCGAGGCGCAAAAGACTTCCGACGGCACTTCGTGGGGAGCTCTCTATGCACAGTTTATGCAACCTTCAAAGGAGGTGGAGAATTCTGCCTCCGGAATAACCGTCACACGTGAGATACGCTCGGAGAAGAAGGAACTGCATGTGGGCGATAAGGTCAAGGTGCGCATCACGATCAAGGCCGATCGCGACTACGACTTCGTAGAGGTCATCGACAGGCGTGCGGCTTGTATGGAGCCGGTCAGCCAGCTCAGTGGATACCACTATGGCTATTATGTCGCACCGAAAGACTATACCACGTGCTATTATTTCGACAAGTTCGGAAAGGGTACGCATGTGCTGGAGACTGAGTATTATATAGACCGTGAGGGTACATACGACACTGGCACCTGCAAGGTGCAGTGCGCATACTCGCCAGAGTATACCGCCACAGGAAAAGCCTTCACCGTGATCGTAAAACCATAAAAAGGAAAAATGAAAATGACAATCTGCCTGAAAACAGCCATCACCGCCCTTTGTATGGCATCGGCCTCGGGGGCCGCGGCTCAGCGTATCACGTCGAGCTCACAGGTGATAGACTGTGGACAGGTGCTCTTTATGAAACCCGTCACTGCGCAGTTTGAACTGCTCAACGAGGGAGCTGCCAATGTGACCATCAGAAACGTGGAGACCAGTTGTGGATGCACTCAGGTGAGTTATCCCAAGGGACCTATCACCGTACAAAAGCCTTTCGTGGTGTCGGCCACTTATGACGCAAGGCAGATGGGGAGGTTTGAGAAGTATATCGATATCTACACCAGTGGAGCGACACTGCCTTTCACCCTCACCATAAAAGGGGTGGTGGTCGATGAGATACGTGATTTCGCAGGTGGGTATGATTATACCCTGGGAAAACTGAAAGCTGACAAAGCCGAAATCATGTTTGATGACGTGAGCATGGGGGAAAGACCCACCGAGCAGATACATATCGTCAACACTACCGGCGACATCGCAACACCTGTGCTGATGCACCTGCCGCCATACCTCATAGCAGATGTCTCGCCATCGTCGATACCACCGGGAAAGTCGGGAGTCATTACCCTCACGCTCGACTCCAAAAAACTGCATGAGCACGGACTGACACAGACCACCGTGTATCTTGGACAAAAACCGGGAGACAAGGTGAGCGAAGACAAGGAGATACAAATATCTGCCATCTTGCTGCCGTCCTTCGGACTCGTCACTGACCAGCAACTGGTCTATTCGCCCAAACTGAAAATCTCGGACAGTGTACTCGATCTGGGAGCTTTCGAGGGAAAAAAGAAAAAGAAAGGTACCATCGTGCTCGAGAATTTAGGACGCACAGAACTGGAAATTACCGCCCTGCAGATGTTCACGACGGGACTGATGGTAGACCTGAGCGATACGAAAATACCACCGGGGGGCTCGGCAAAACTCAAAGTGACCGCCGACCGCAAGGGGCTGAAAGGGGTGAAACAGCAGCCTCGTGTACTCATGATCACCAACGACCCAAGAAACCCCAAGGTGGTGATCGATGTCAATGTAAAATAATAAAAGGTGTAATATATGGAACATCCAGAAAATAGCGCAGAATATAAGGGGCTGACCGTCAATTCGGGTGTCGATCAGCCGTCAATCATCAATCCGTACCTCAGGCGAGACAGATTCCGCCGCAAGGAATATACGGCAGCTGAGATGGTAGAAGGCATACGCAAAGGAGATGTCACCATACTCAGCCAGGCCGTCACGCTCGTAGAGAGTGTCATCCCGCAGCACCAGGCCAAAGCACAGGAGGTGATAGAAAAATGTCTGCCCTATAGTGGACAGTCTGTCAGAGTGGGCATCAGTGGTGTGCCCGGCGCCGGAAAGAGCACGTCGATAGACATGTTCGGATGCCATGTGCTCGACCAGAAAGGTGGAAAACTCGCTGTCCTGGCTATCGACCCCAGTAGTGAGCGCTCAAAGGGAAGTATACTCGGCGACAAAACACGTATGGAGAAACTGTCGCTCAGAGAGGAGGCCTTCATCAGACCAAGTCCCACGGCAGGCTCCTTGGGAGGGGTGGCACGCAAGACGCGTGAGACCATCATACTTTGCGAGGCTGCAGGATATGACAAAATCTTTGTAGAAACGGTAGGAGTGGGGCAGAGTGAGACTGCCTGTCACTCCATGGTAGACTTCTTCCTGCTGATACAGCTGGCAGGAACCGGCGACGAGTTACAGGGCATCAAGCGCGGCATCATGGAGATATCCGATGGTATCGTGATCAACAAATGTGACGGCAACAATGTGGACAAGTGCCACATGGCGGCCACCAATTTCCGCAATGCCCTGCATTTCTTCCCGCGCTCTGAGAGTGGGTGGATGCCCAAGGTGCTGTGCTATAGTGGGTTCTATGGATTCGGCATCAAAGAGGTGTGGGATATGATATACGAGTATATCGACTATGTCAAGGCCAACGGCTATTTCGACTACCGGCGCAACGAGCAAAGCAAATACTGGATGTATGAGACTATCAACGAGCAGCTGCGCAACAGCTTCTATAATAGTGAACTCATACAAGAGCATTTGCAACTGGCGGAGCAAAGGGTGCTTACCGGAAAGCAAACCTCTTTTGCAGCGGCAGGCGACCTGCTTGATATGTATTTTGAGAATTTGAGAAAATAGATGATACAGATAGAGATAGACAGTGGCAGCGGATTCTGCTTCGGGGTGACTACGGCCATCAACAAGGCGGAGGAGGAACTCTCGACCGACAAGACCTTGTATTGCCTGGGCGACATCGTGCACAACGGCATGGAGTGCGAGCGTCTCAGGGCCATGGGGCTCGTCACAATCAACCACGACCAGCTCAGCGACTTGCATGACGTGAAAGTGCTGTTGCGAGCTCATGGCGAACCCCCCGAAACCTATGCGCTGGCCGCAAGAAACAACATTGAAATCATTGACACCACATGCCCCGTTGTGCTGCAACTGCAGAAACGCATCAAGAAACAGTATGACAGCTGTCCGCAGGCGCAGATCGTCATCTTCGGAAAGAACGGACATGCCGAGGTGCTCGGACTCGTGGGGCAGACACACAATCAGGCCATCGTGGTGGAAAACATCGAGGATGTCAGCAAGCTCGACTTCAACAGAGATATCTATCTCTATTCGCAGACTACAAAGTCGGTAGATGAGCTGCACCGGATTATAGATTATATACAGGCTCATATCTCGGAGGGGGCTGTCTTCAGAAGCTTCGACACCATCTGCCGCCAAGTAGCCAACCGTATGCCCAATATCGCGGCTTTCGCCGCCCGCCACGACCTCATACTCTTTGTGTCGGGAGGCAAAAGCAGCAACGGAAAGGTGCTCTTCAACGAATGCCTAAGGGTCAACCCCAATAGCAAGCAGATTGAGAGCTCACGTGAGATAGACATGGCTTGGCTCGACGGAGTAAGCACCGTGGGCATTTGTGGGGCCACCAGTACGCCAAAATGGCTGATGGAGGAATGTAAAGAATTGATAATTAATAATATAAATAATATAAACGTTAAATTATGAAAACAAAAGTATTGCTAATTGCAGGGGTAATGATGGCCTTGGGACTCAGCGCGATGGCTGAACCCGTCAGCAAAGCACAGGCTTTGCAGCAGGCGCAGGCGTTCATGTCATCCAAAGGTATCGCATTGGCTGGTGACTTGACGGTCACCAACGGCCCCAAAAGAGCAAAGGCTTCTCGCGACGAGTCGTCTTGCTATTACGTTTTTAACAACGGACAGAACGGAGGTTTTGTCGTGGTTTCAGGTGACGATCGGACAAGGGATATCCTCGCCTATTCCGACACAGGCACGTTGGACATGAACCATCTGCCTGAAAACGTGGGCTATATGCTCCAGTGTTACGAGGAACAGATCAATCTGCTTGATACGCAGGAAACCCCTGTACAGGCAGAGAAAAGAACGACATATGCAGAGACACCTTCCACCAATCCGGTGCTGCCGCTGCTCACTTGCATGTGGGGACAGGGAGAGCCTTTCAACAACTCATGCCCTACAGTCGGAGGAACAAAATCCTATGCGGGATGTGTGTGCGCGGGCGTGGCGCAAGTCATCTATTTCTATCGCGACAGAATGCCCACCAAGCTCAAAACGACCATCGAAAGCTACACAGCCAATGGCATCACGTTGGCAGCTGTGCCTGCAGGAACACCGTTCTACTGGAGCAGAATGTTCGACAAGTATGACGGCACACAGACCTCAGCACAGAAGTCAGCCGTGGCCAATTTCGTGCTTTATGTGGGAAAGGCTCTCGGAAGCGTTTATGGGTCTGCCTCTGTGGGCACTTCTGCTAACTTCCAGAATGTCAAGACAAATCTCACAAAATATTTTGGGTTCAGTACCAATTCCACACTCTACGACCGTAAAGAGTTCACAGCCGAAAAATGGGAGAATATGGTCATCAATGAATTGGAAGAAAACAGACCTGTACTCTACAACGGTATCAGCAGCAAAGACAACCATGTGTTTATCATTGATGGTTACGACGGGAGAGGGCTCTTCCACGTCAACTGGGGATGGACCGGAGACCACGACGGATATTTCGTGCTCTCTGTCTTGAATCCATATGATATGAATGGTGTCAATGCTTCGGCTGGACCAGATAGCTATACAGTGACACAAAGGGCTTTCTTCAACCTTCAACCCGAGAATGGATACTCCTATACCGAGGGTGACGTCGAACTGACTTCTACCATCAGTAGTGTTTCAAATAATGTGGTGAAGGTGGTATATAAAAATCTTACTTCAAAAGATGGCGTGTTCAAATGCGGACTCGGATACCTCGACAGCGATGGCTATGTCACAAAGCTGATGGAGAACGACGAAGGTGAGGCTACCGTGGCTGCCAGCTCTTCCATGGGCACGGTGCAGTTCGCACTGAAAGCAGCAGATTTCAAACCTCAGTCGGGCACCACGGCTGAATATCAGCTCTATCCCATCTACTTGCGCAGTGGGCAAGACGAGTGGGTGATGTGCCCCAATGCTTCGTCCAATTATGTGAAAGTCAATTATAAGAGCAATGCCATCACATCATCGCTCGTGGCCATGTCGCCCTCATTGAAGGCCAGCAATTTCGTCTTCACGGGATCAACTACAAAAAGCGTGAAACAACCGGTCAATTTCAAACTGACCAACTCGGGCGACAAAGACTATTCGGGCTATGTCTATCTCTTTGCCAGCAGAACAACTACTAAAGGCAGCTCATTGTCTAAGGTACGTGTGATATTGCCAAAGGGTGAAAGTTATAACGCCACCTTGTCTTTCACACCAGGCTATGCCGGTACTTACAATGTATGGATCACATCTGATGCTTCGGGCACTAATGTGCTGGGTAGCACTACTGTGAATATCCTTTCGAGCACGGCTACCAAAAACCTGCGTGTGACCGCTGTGCTGCCTGAAAATCTCGCTGAGAATACAAAGAGAATATACAGTGATGAGATCAAGGGTGTCATACGGATACAGAACAATTCGGCCTACAACTACAATGATAATATCATCATTTGGCTGGGAAGACAGAAGAAAGGAAGCAGTGGCATCACTTTCTTCCAGAATAATAAAGCTATTTACACCATCCTGGCAGGAGAAACCCTTGATATACCTTTCGATTTTGGAGAGAAACCAGATGAATATTTCTATGGGTTCGGAGTCTATTATGCAGACAATAAGACACCTCTCGCAAATTACCTGCATACGGGGTATACGCTCCAAGATGGCGTCTTGTTCTATGCGGGCGACGGAACACTCACTATAAAAGACCTGACTGAAACAGTCACCGTGGATAAGAACGTGGCAGCGGTCAGTATGAAAGGGGTGGCCAGTTCCATTACCAAGGTGGTGCCCAATGCCAATCCCAATACCCTCTATATCTTTGATGCTGGCGAGACCGTGCCTAAAGGCTTGACCGGAAAGAACATTGTCAAGGGCAATACAGCCACAAGCATCACCTTGCAGGATGGATACGACTTCTACTCGCCTGTCACTTTCGTGGCCGATAATATCACTTACACAAGGGTGCCGGATATCGGTGCTACAGGTCAGGGCGACGGATGGCAGTCGCTGGTCGTGCCGTTTGATGTCGACAAGCTGATGTATTCATCTTATGAACTGGGATGGTTTACCTCTGATGACGACACGGGCAAGAACCTCTGGGTGAAGCAGTTCAGCGGCATCAAGGGATACAGTACCGTTTGCTTTGACTACACCGACAAGATCGTGGCCAACCGGCCTTACATCATGGCTGTGCCCTCCAATCACTGGGGCGAGGCTTACAACCTCACAGGAAAGAAACTGGAGTTCAAGGCCAGCAACGCCACCGTGCTCAAAGACGCGTCACTCATCACAGGATCCAAGGTATACAACTATCGTGGCACCTATTATGCCAAGAAAGTGTCCAACATATACTATCTGGACAGCACGGGAACGAGGTTCGTACAGGGCACTGCCACCGTCAAACCCTTCCGTTGCTATTTCATCTCGGCAGCCGATGGATCGGACGACGATTATGGCAACATGGATATCGTGACCTCTGTCAAGGGTATCATGATGCCTTTCGCTTCCGAAAATGAGGAGGTCTCTGTCTATAATGTCAGTGGTATGAAGGTAGGCACTACAAAGGTCGTCGACGGACGCATCTCGCTCGATGCACTGCCCAAAGGCATCTACATCATCAACGGACATAAATTCATCAAATAGTCTGTTTTGAGTATCAAGAAAGGCATCCCAAACGGGATGCCTTTCTTGATACTCTTTGAAATTTTCCGGTTTTTCCGGGTCATCCGGTTTCTCCTAATCCTCTCCGGAGACTTTCTCCTGATATCTTTGCAGCAACCATTCGTTTTGCTCGGGGATGCTCATCTCACTGTTGTCAAGCAAGATGGCGTCATCGGCCTGACGCAATGGGCTCACCTCGCGATGGCTGTCGATATAGTCGCGCTCTTTCACATTCCGAAGCACTTCGTCGTAGTCGGCTTCCTCGCCTTTGCCACGCAGCTCGTCATAACGGCGCTGGGCACGCACCTCAGCACTGGCAGTGACGAAGATTTTCAACTCGGCGTCGGGAAACACCACGGTGCCGATGTCACGGCCGTCCATCACCACGCCTTTGTCACGCCCCATCTGCTGTTGCTGGGCCACCATCGCTTCACGTACAAAGGGGATGGCGGCGATGCGGCTCACATTGTTGGACACTTCCATGCCGCGGATCTCTTGCTCCACACATTCTCCGTTCAGATAGGTGTCCGGACGTCCGGTCTCCGCATTGAGGGCGAAAGAGATACGTATGTCGTCCATCGACTCGCGCAACTGCTCCTCCTCGATGTGCTCTTCGTCCATCAGCTGGTGGCGGAGCGCATAAAGTGTCACGGAGCGGTACATCGCACCGGTGTCTACATAGATATAACCTATTTTGCGGGCAAGGTCTTTGGCCATGGTGCTCTTCCCGCAGGATGAGTGCCCGTCGATTGCAATTGTGATCTTTCTCATGTTTGTTATATGTTGAATGCTATGTTTGCGATGATTGAGGTGGATGAGACATGATATTTGCCATAAGAGAGCTGAAGCTTGAAACGCTCCAGTTGAATGCCACCACCAAACGACAGACCGGCACCGTGGCTGCTTTCGCTTTCGCCGCTCGCAATCGACATCTCATTGGCTCGGCGGAAATTGTAGCCGGCACCTATCCACACCTGTTGGGAGAGAAGAATGTCTATGCCCGCAGATAGGTGGTTGATGAATTTGTAGTCCCAGTGGGTCAGGTCGCTCAGTGTGGCCGACAGACGAAGGGGAGCCGCCTGGAGCCGCTTGCTCACACCCACGCGAAGGTCGAAGGGCAAACGCTCATACTCGTCGTCATAGGCTTCCAGCTGACCGCCCAGGTTGCGGGCTACGGCCGACAGCGAAAGATCACGCTCAGGGTCGTAGTAGTTCAGACCAAGGTCTACGCATACGGCGATGGAACTATATTTGCCGATATAGGAGTTGATGAATTTGGCAGCGATACCGCCCACCAGTTTGTCGGTCAGATTGTAACTCAGATAAGCGCCTAAGGAAATGTCTTTGGCGGAGAATTCTCCCGTCTCCACATTGTTCGCGTCCACTTCCTTCATGTTGCCGTAGCCCATGTACTGCCCGCTGGCGGCCATCGTGGCACGGTCGGCAAGGATCCAGCTATAGGTGGCACTGGCGGTATGGACGCCCGACATGTAGTTCATATAGTTCAGGCCGATGTTCTTGTCGTTCACAGAGGAGAGCAGGGCAGGATTGGAGAATATGAGCGATGCGTCATTCTCTATGATGCTGATGTTGTCGCCGCCAAGGGCTGCGGCATGCGCACTGACGGGCAGCCTGAGGAAATTATAAATGGTTTGGCCCTCCTGAGCGGATGCTGGAATGGAGAAGAGGACGGTCAGAAGAGCTAAAACGATTTTTTTCATCTATTTCTCAAATTTATGGTGCCTGTGCAAAATTACAGCTTTTTCAGTTTTTTGCACCATGTTTGTACTTGAATATTTCAAAACACTAATAATATAACGGATTATTTCTCTCTTTATTGGATGAAGACTTTATATTATTCTGTCTGCTCCAGAATGCACATTCCACGCTCTTCTGTAGCCAGAAGTACAGGGGGCTTGTGTGACAGCGTGAGCACACCGAAGACGGCGAATGCTGATAACGTAAAAATATTTAAATATTTTTGTAGTTTGGACGAATTCAATTAACTTTGTCTCCCCTAAGCAAACATTCACAATTCATGGAGGTAAAAAAGTCTCTTTCGGCCGACCTGGAAAGCAGACGCAGCACGGGGTTCCTGTTGGGACTGGTGTTCGCGCTCGCGTTGTTGGTGGTATGCCTGGAGTACAACGCCAGTCAGTCGTTTGACGACTATGAAGACATTCTGGCAGGAGACATCCCGGAGGATATGGAGATGTTGCCACCGCTGGAAGACAGTCCTGAGCTGGAGGAGATACACCCGGATGTCGCTCCCGTGACAGAGCAGATCGTCACGGTGGAGGAAAATAAGATGCCAGAGAAAAAAGAACTCGATCTGCCACCCCGACCGGTGGAACTGGCATTGCAAGAGGAAGTGACGCTGGAGGATATCATCGACGATGTCATGCCTGAGGCGAAAGACGAAGTGGAAGAGGTGCTGCCTCTCAGGGTCGTCGAGCAGTTGCCGCAGTTTCCGGGGGGGATGATGCTCTTCATGAAATGGCTTACTAAAAACCTGAAGTATCCCGACGCGGCACGGCGGCAACAGATTCAGGGACGTGTGATGGTCGCTTTCATCGTCAACGCCGACGGCACCACCGTCGACGCCAAGGTGGTCAATCAGGTACATCCTCTACTCGAAAGGGAGGCCTTGCGCGTCATCAGAATGATGCCACGCTGGCAACCGGGCATCAGCAACGGACAGACCTGCCGCACCTTGGTACATATTCCCATTGTATTCAAATTATAAGATATATGATCATGTATAATTCAAATGAACTCTTAGAACTGATCAACAGCCACTTGGAAGAGGTGGCACGCAACAGAAAACCGGTGGGACTCTATGAGCCCATCCGTTATGTGCTGTCGCTGGGTGGAAAACGCATACGCCCCACGCTCATGCTCCTGGCATACAATCTATACAAGGACGACCCCGAAAGCATCATTTCATCTGCATGCGCACTGGAGACCTATCACAACTACACGCTCCTGCACGACGACCTCATGGACAATGCTGACCTGCGGCGAGGACACATGACTGTGCATAAGAGATGGGATGCCAACACGGCCATCCTCTCGGGAGACTCCATGCTTGTGCTGGCCTATGAACGCATGGCGCAATGCCGGGGCGACAAATTGTACGAGGTGCTCGACCTCTTTTCTAAGACGGCATTGGAGATCGGCGAGGGACAGCAATATGACATGGACTTTGAGAGCAGGAACGATGTCACCGAAGAGGAGTATATCGAGATGATAAGACTCAAGACAAGCGTGCTGCTCGCTTGTGCCATGAAAATAGGGGGCATCTTGGCCGACGCTCCGAAGGAAGACGCCGACAACCTATATAAGTTCGGCGAGCAGATAGGTCTGGCTTTCCAGTTGCAAGACGACTATCTCGATGTCTATGGAGACACCAAGGTGTTTGGAAAAGCCATCGGAGGTGACATCATCTCGAATAAAAAAACCTATATGCTCATCAATGCATTGGCTTTGGCCAGTGACAAGCAGCGTGACACCATGATGCAATGGCTCGACATGCCCAATCCTGACCCGCAGGAAAAGGTGGCGGCTATCACTGAACTGTACAATGAGATTGGTATCAACAGGCTGGCCACGGAGAAAATCAAGTACTATTTCCATGAGAGCAGGAAATTTCTCGATGCCATCAAGGTGAGTGATGAGCGGAAGCAGGAGCTCATCGCCTACACCAACGACATGATGAAAAGAGAGTATTAACCTCGCCGGACACGTGAAATGCCTTACAGACGTTTACCCAAGACCGACGCATCAAGGCTGAAAGCCCTTAAAGCCCTGACCGACAGTGATGTCGCTTATACCGTGGAGGCACGGTTTCTCGACCGGGAGATGACAGCTGAGGCACGAAGGCTGTGCGACAGCTTGTCGCAGGCTCTGGAGCAGTATCAACTGTGCATGCGCACCCAGGTGCGCTATTCCAGGCGCATCATAGGATTGCAGCATCAGGCCATGATGTATGTCAGCCATTTCCTCCAGGTGCTCTTCCTCGCCGTCGAGAGAGGGGAGGTGAGCCGCGACACGCTTACGATGTATGGACTGGCACGGGAGAATACTGTAGTGCCATACCTGAAAACGTCTGAGGCGGTCATGGAGTGGGCACCAAAGGTGATAGCCGGTGAGAAAAAACGGGTGAAAAATGGTGGGAGACCCATCCTCTCGCCCTCGATAGGCACCGTGATCACGCATTTCGACGTGTTCAAGGGCATGTACGACTCTCAGCTGCAGTATCAGATGCGCACAAAGGCCGCGCTGACAGAAATATCGTCTTTACGCACAAAAATCGATGAGGTCATACTCAACCTCTGGAACCAAATTGAGAAGCATTATGAGAATGAGCCGCCTGAGACGCGCTACGCACAATGCCGGCGCTACGGGATCGTATATTATTACCGGCGGCATGAGCCACACATATACTGATGAGATTCATAGACAGTCATATACACATCGACGGACCGGAATTTGACGAAGACCGTCAGGAGGTGATACAGCGTGCCCGTGAGGCAGGTGTCTGTGCCATGTTGGTGCCGGCCATCGACTTGGCATCGCTTGATACGGTGGTCGGGGTATGCCGGCAAAACCCAGGATACGCCTATCCTATGATCGGACTGCATCCCGAAGAGGTGAGGGCCGATTACGGGAGTGTGCTGGAACGGATGAAAGAACAGCTGACACCCGATTTCATCGCTATCGGCGAGGTGGGTCTCGACTATTACTGGAGCCGTGAGTTTGAGCGGGAGCAAGCCGACGCTTTTGAGCGGCAGGTGCAATGGGCGTGTGAGACCGGACTGCCGCTGATGATACATTGTCGCAAGGCACAGAATGAGATGGTGGCCATATTGCGGCGCTATAGGCACCAACTGCCGGGCGGTGTGTTCCACTGCTTTACGGGAAATGCCATCGAGGCGGCACAACTGCTGGAGTTTGATGGCTTCGTATTGGGCATCGGCGGCGTGCTGACTTTTAAGAAAAGCAACCTGCCACAGACGCTTGGTGATGTCCCCTTAGACCGTATCGTGTTGGAGACCGACGCTCCATATATGGCACCGGTGCCCATGAGAGGCAAGCGCAATGAGAGTGCTTTCCTGGTCTATGTCATTCAAAAACTGGCAGAATGTTATGGAGTGAGTGAGGAACGGGTAGCTGAGGTCACCACGGACAACGTACGCAGGATATTCAGGAAAATCGTATGAGAAAAAGGCGGTGGATAATGATTATAGGACTGGTGGCGTGCCTGCTCGCCCATGCAGAGCAGGGTGATACGCTGACAAGGCACTGGGGCGCCAGCCTCAATGTCAATCCGGGGTGGGCCATCGTCATGGACAAATATCAGAAGAAATGGCAGAAAGGCACACGCAATTTTTCTTTTGGAGGTGAAATCTCCTATTCCGCGCTACGCTCAGACAGCGATGTCTTTGCTGCCTCATACGGATATCCTGTTCTAAGCCTCGGCATGAAATACAGCCTCAACCACGATATTACCATGCGCCGTACGCCAGACCCCGCTTGGGGAAAGGCTCAGATGGTCGATTACGATTCCTATATGGGCAATTCGTTTTCGCTTTACGGGTCGTTTGCACGACCCTTGTTCCGCAACAGAAAGTGGGACGCTGACTATGCCCTCAACATCGGGGTGGGCTTTAGCCCTACCAAATACAATCCCACATACAATGTCGACAATGAGATGATCGGAGCCAGATGGCTTATCTTCTTCGGGGCTGCACTGCACGGCTCATATCATTTCGCCAAAGACTGGGGACTGAGGGCTGGACTGGAATACTGGCACCTGAGCAATGGAGCCCTCAACCGCCCCAACAAAGGCGCCAATATCCTGGGACCTACGCTGGCTTTGGTCTACGAACCCTATTATAAGGATGTATCACGGCGTGATACAACACACGTGCCGAAGACTTTCAAACGTTATGTATATCTCAACCTCACTGCAGGTATAGGAGGAAAGTCACTGCTCGAGGACTGGCAGAAAACACAGTTTGAGACAGCTTCCGACGACCCGCAGTACCGCACATCTACCTTCCCCCACTATTGGGCTTATTCTTTCCAGGCTGACCTGATGTACCGCTATCACAGAAAATGGGCGTCAGGCATCGGATTTGATGTCTTCTATGGCACCTATGCCTCGCATGTAAGGAAAATGGACGAGGATGCCGGACTCAACCTCCCACACAGCCCGTGGTCGCTGGGCATCGCATTCAAGCACCAGGTGTTTTATCATCGTCTCTCACTCGCTATGTCTGCCGGACCCTATTTGTATCGCAGGATGGGCAACAATGCCAATAAGACGGAAAAATGGTTTTATGAGCGCATAGGATTGCAGTATACTATACCGCATCTGGGGGGACTCACCATCGGTGGCTTCGTCAAGGCACATTTAGCCAAGGCCGACTTGACAGAGTTCATCATCTCCTATCCTATCGTCCTCTGGTGATTACTACAGGGTGGCAGAGAATTGCGTACAAAAAGTATCAGGTTTTCACGGATTTGATGTATATTTGCAAAAAAAAGATATGAAGACAATTTTGTTGGGGGGATGGTTGCTGATGAGCACACTTTGTGCAAACGGCACCGAGTATAATATCCGTGACTTTGGCGCCGTTAGCGATACCACACGTCTCAGCACCGAGGCTGTACAGCGTGCCATCGACGCATGTCATGAGGCTGGCGGAGGGCGCGTAGTAGTGCCTGCAGGGGGATATAAGATAGGGACGATACAGTTGCGCTCGCATGTGAATCTGCACCTGCAACAGGGGGCTACACTCTATGGCAGCACCTCACTTGCAGATTATCGCCCTATGAAGTCGGCTTATGTCTCACTGCGCACGCAGACGGAGACGGTGCAACTGATCTATGCCGACAATGTGGACAATGTGGTCATCGACGGCTATGGCACCATCGACGGGCGTGGACGGGCTTTTGCCAAACTGTCGTGGAATGACGAAGGAATCACGCGCCCGCATTTGCTGCGGTTCATCCAGAGCCGCGACATCGTGGTGAAAGACATCACCCTGCGCAATTCGGGCTGCTGGATGCAGCACTACCTGGCCTGCGACAGACTCCGAATAGAAGGCATTAAGGTGTTCAACCGCAACAATTACAACAACGACGCCCTCGACATCGACGGATGCCATGATGTCGTGGTCTGTGGGATGATCGCCGACAGCGACGACGATGGCATCACGCTGAAAAGCACATCGCCACGGCTGTGTGAAAACATCCGTATCGCAGACTGCGTGGTGTCCAGCCACTGCAATGCCGTGAAATTGGGCACGGAGACCAACGGCGGCTTCCGGAATGTCAATATCTCGGGCATCGTAGTGAAACCCAGTGAGAATCAGCAGGAAAAATTCTTCGGACAGTGGATAGGATCGTCGGCCATCTCGCTCGAAATCGTAGACGGTGGGGTGCTTGAAAATGTCAATATCTCCGATTTCACTGTTGAGGGCACTGAGTCGCCCATCTTTGTGAGACTGGGCAACAGAGCCCGTGGCTATTATGAAGGACAGGTCATCAATCAGGTAGGAAAGATCAGCGGGGTGCATATTGATAACGTGCAGATCAGAAACGCAGGACGGATGGGATGCTCCATCACCGGACTGCCGGGCCATCCCGTGGAGAATATACGGGTGAGCCGTGTCACCCTGCATCATCGGGGAGGGGTGACCGAAAGCGACATGGGTGAGATAAAGCGCAGTATCGCCGACGAGAAAGAGAAGGAATATCCCGAGGCCACCATGTGGGGGTGCCTGCCCGCCAAAGGCTTTTACGTGCGCCATGCCAGACAGGTGGAAATATCCGATTTCCGTGTGCTGACCGACCAGAAAGATGTGCGCCCCGAAATCGTACGTGAGGATGTGACTCCAATTGATTAACCTTTCGTTCAGACTGATGAGAAAACTTCTTTTACTTTCAGCCTTATGCTTCTGTGGCCTCGCATGGGCACAGCACAGTCTGTCGGCATGGGGTGATCAGGGAAACGGCACGTATATCAATCCGGTGATCAACGCCGACTTCTCTGACCCTGATGTCATCAGAGTGGGAGAGAAATATTATATGGTGGCATCTGATTTCCATTTCATCGGTATGCAGGTACTTGAGTCTGAAGATATGCTCCACTGGAGGTATATCAGCCAGATCTATGACCGTTTTGATGAGCCGGGCTGGGACGGCAACCGGCATTATGCCGGGGGATCATGGGCTCCATCCATACGATACCACAATGGCGAATTTTACGTGTTTTTCTGCACGCCCGACGAGGGACTGTATATGAGTAAGGCCAAAGACCCTGCCGGACCGTGGTCGCCGCTGCATCTGGTAAAAAGGGTGGCCAAATGGGAGGACCCGTGCCCCTTGTGGGATGATGACGGGAAAGCTTATCTCGGAAGAAGCCGCCATGGAGCAGGGCCGATTATCGTGCATCGTATGTCGGACGACGGACGCGAACTGCTTGACGATGGCGTCACCGTATATACAGGACCTGTAGCGGAGGGCACCAAATGGCTCAAACGCAACGGATACTATTACCTCATCATACCTGAAGGTGGGGTGGGGCAGGGATGGCAGACGGTGCTACGTTCCAAGAATATTTACGGACCTTATGAGAAGAAAGTGGTGCTGGAGCAAGGCTCCACGGCCATCAACGGACCACATCAGGGGGCTTTGGTCGATACACCCGATGGGCAGTGGTGGTTCTATCATTTCCAGGAAACACCCGTACTCGGGCGGGTGGTGCATCTGCAACCGGCACGCTGGGCTGACGACTGGCCGTTGATGGGAGTGGATATCGATGGAAATGGTATCGGAGAGCCGGTCTCGGTATGGACTTCGCCTTTCCCCGGCAGACAGGATGCCCCTCTGACCACCGACGACGATTTCTCATCCACACAGCTGGCTCTGCAATGGCAATGGAACCACAACCCTGACAATGGAAAATGGAGCCTGGACGAACGCAGAGGGTGGCTGACGCTGAAAGCCTCACCGGCCGATTGCCTGAAAGAGAGTCGTAATATGCTTACGCAGAAGGTGATAGGGTGTGTAAGTGAAAGTTCTACTCTAATGGCGTCTTCCGGTCAATGCCGGGCCGGACTTTTTTGTATAGGCAGGCAGTTTCATGCTATAGGTATCTGTCCGGAGGGTGTCTATGTGGAGACGGATGGCGAAGTGCAAATCATACGCCGTGGTAAGTTCTCCCGTCTCTATCTCAAGGTCACCGATGACTGTGTGAAAAATGAACACCAGTTTTATTACAGCACCGACGGCAAAAAATTCCTGCAGGCAGGAGAACGCTTCGCCATGAGGGCCGGATTCTGGAAGGGAATACGGGTGGGGCTTTTCTGTTATGGTGACAAGGGGCAGGCTCAGTTCGATTACTTCAAGATGACTTGTCAATGACCCTTCATCAAATATTCAGTGAGAGCTATCCAAAGTCCTGAATAATAGGCAAGAGTAAAAATATATCATTATTTTCTTTGTTTTTTGAGCAGATTGACGTACCTTTGCAAAACGTGACGCATTGGCGTCGTGAAGCTACTCTTGAAACTTTTACTAACAACAAATAAACAATGAGTCCGATTCAAACAACTAAGATGACCAACTATCGTTGGGTGATTTGTGCTATGTTGTTCTTTGCCACGACGGTCAATTACATGGACCGTCAGGTGCTTTCGCTCACCTGGAAAGACTTCATAGCACCTGAGTTCCATTGGACCGATGCCGACTACGGTACGATTACATCGGTCTTCTCTATTCTTTATGCCGTGTTCTGCCTCTTCGCAGGTAAGTTTATAGACTGGATGGGCACAAAGAAAGGCTACCTCTGGGCCATCTTCGTATGGTCTCTGGGTGCGTGTCTGCATGCCGCCTGTGGATGGGTCACTATGAAATATGAGGGCCTTGACAGCGTGATGGCACTGCGGGCTGTAGAGGCTGGCTCTATGACAGCCCTGAGCATCGCTACCATCAGCGTATATCTCTTCTTGTTCTGCCGCGCCATCCTGGCTCTCGGTGAGAGCGGCAACTTCCCCGCTGCCATCAAGGTGACGGCTGAGTATTTCCCTAAGAAAGACCGTGCTTTTGCCACCTCTATCTTCAATGCCGGCGCATCGGTAGGCGCCCTGGCTGCTCCTATCAGCATACCGCCGCTGGCTGAGGCTTTCGGATGGGAGATGGCATTTATCATCATCGGTGCCCTGGGCTTCGTCTGGATGGCACTCTGGGTATTCATCTACGACAAACCCAATAAGAGCAAGCATGTCAATGATGCTGAGCTGACCTACATCAACCAGGATGTCGAGACAGAGAATGATCCTAAGGATGCTAATGATGAAGGACCGGCCATCAGCTTTGCCAAGTGCTTCACATTCAAGCAGACATGGTCGTTTATCGTGGGTAAGTTTATGACCGACGGCGTGTGGTGGTTCTATCTGTTCTGGGCTCCCGCCTATTTCTCCGACCAGTTTGGCTACAAGTCAAGCTCGGGCATGGGACAGTTGCTTATTTTCACACTCTATTTCATCGTCACCGTACTCTCTATCTTCGGAGGATACCTGCCGAAACTCTTTGTCGAGAAACGTGGTATGAACCCATACGCAGGACGTATGCTCGCCATGCTGATCTTCGCCTTCTTCCCACTTTTCGCGCTCTTCGCACAGCCGCTCGCTATGTGGGAGAACAGCCCCATCGATCCGGCATGGTGGCCTGCCATCATCATCGGTCTGGCTGGAGCAGGACATCAGGCCTGGTCGGCCAATATCTTCTCTACCGTCGGCGACATGTTCCCCAAGTCGACCATCGCTACTATCACTGGTATCGGTGCCATGGCCGGTGGCTTGGGTTCCATGCTTATCAATAAGATCTCGGGCAATCTCTTCACCTATGCAGAAGGGCAGGGAGAGGCTTTCACTTTCCTGGGATATGAAGGCAAACCCGCAGCATACATGATCGTGTTCTGCTTCTGCGCCGTGGCTTATCTCATCGGATGGATTGTCATGAAGACATTGGTGCCCAAGTACAAACCAGTGGTCGTGGAGGATTAATACCTCCCACACCCTCATAAAAACCATCAATCAAAGCCGCCTGAAGCAAACTGATGCTTCAGGCGGCTTTGATGATATTTAATAATTAGATTTTGAAAAATTTTCAAAGTCTCACACTCATATCTGACTCACCTTTAATCCAGATCATCTTCCACTACTTTGGGACCGCGCACTAAGTCTTTCGTGGTAAGCCCGCTCTTAATCTGGATGTTGATGCCGTCGCTTAAGCCCGTGACCACCTTGCGGCGCTCATAAGTCTTCTCCTCGCCAGAACCTTTGATGAGGTAGACGTAAGTCTCATCGCCCTCAAACTCTATGGCACTCTCGGGCAAGACAATGACATGAGACACCTGAGCCAACACGATCTCGGCGTTGGCACTGTAACCACTGCGGATGTTGCTCTCGCCGGGCACGTGCACGGCTGCCTTGATTTCAAACTGGTTGGCACCGTTGGTCTCCACGGCCTTGGGGGATATGTATTCCAGACGGGCCTCGAAGCGCAGGTCGTGCAGCGCGCCGATGGTGATGTTCATCGGCATACCCGTCACCAACTGGCCTACCTCGGTCTCGTCGATGTTGCCACGGAATATCAAGTCGCCCATGTTGGCTACATTGGCAATCGTCGTACCGTCGTTGAACGTGTTGCTCAGAATCACCGAATTGCCCACCTTGACGGGAATGTCGAGGATGATGCCGCTGATGGTGGAACGTATCAGTGTGCTGCTGGCACTGGCGTTGCTGCGTGACACACCGTCGCGCACCACTTCCAGGTTGTCGATGGCCGCCTTGACCTCTTCCGTGGTCTGTTTGAAAGTTTGTTGTGATTTCTCATATTCCTCACGGCTCACAAGCCCCTTGTCGAAGAGTATCTTCTCACGCTGAAAGTCGGTGCGGGCCTGCTCTTCGTTGATCTTGGCCAGGCGCACACGGGCTTCGGCACTGCTCAACTGGTTCATGTCGGGGATGACTTTCACTTTGGCGATCACCTCACCTTGAGACACGCGGTCACCGGCCTCTTTGAGTATCTCAGTGATGATGCCGGAGATCTGAGGTTTCACGCTGACCTCATTGCGGGGCTCTATCTTGCCGGTGACAATAGTGGTCTTGCTGATGTCGCCCATCTTTGGGGTGAACTCCTCGTATACATCTGGTTGTGGCAATGACTTCTTATACAAGAATACGAATGTGCCGACAAATACGAGCAGCACCAGCAAGGCAACGATCAGTTTGAAATATTTTTTCATGTTGTTTGGTTTTATTTAGTTGACAAGTTGACGAGTTGACAAGTTGACGAGTTGATAGTTACGAGTTGATAGTTACAAGTTGACGAATTGATAGTTGACGAGTGCATGCTCAGTAATCAGACCTCCCCTCCTTCGGAGGGGCCGGGGGAGGTTAGAGGGGCTGGGGGAGGTTATTCATCCCTCATGGCGTCGACGGGCTTGATGGCCATGGCACGTGCGGCAGGTGCGAGTCCGGCCAGCACTCCCAGGATGCTGAGCATCGAAAGCGCGCCGATGGCCGTCCAGAAATGCACCTGGAAGTGGGCGGTCTGGATGCCGTCGGTGGTGTTGCCGATGTCGAGCATCTCAAGGATCAGCACGGCCAGCAGGATGCCGCTCATGCCAGCTACCGCGGTCAGCACCACACTCTCTGTGATGATTTGCGTGAGGATATCCCTGGGTGTCGCCCCGATCGCGCGTCGTATGCCGATCTCGGTGGTGCGCTCTCTCACTGTCACCATCATGATGTTGGACACTCCTATGGCTCCTGCCAGCAATGTGCCGATACCGACCAGCCAGATGAGGAAGTTGACGCCTCTGAACAGACTGTCGAGGATGCCAAACATCACCTCGGTGTTGAAGACCATCACGCCTTGCTCATCGGTGGGGTCGATCTGGTGGTTGCGGGCGATGACCTCACGCATCTTTGGGGCGATGCTGCTCATCGTGACACCAGCGCGTCCGGTCACACAGATGAGATGCACGCTGTCGCCCAGATGGTAGGTCTGCTGCATCAAGGTCAGAGGCAGGTTGACGGCATCCTCGGCACTGCCGTTGATGTTCATGTTGCCTGAACTGTAGTCCACGCCCACTATACTGTAGTAATTCTGCCCCACACGGATGGTCTTGCCGCAGGGGTCGCCGCCCTGAGGGAACAGGTCTTTGTATACATGACGGCCGATGACGCATACCTTACGGCGTTGTTTCATATCCATGTCGTTGAAGTAGCGGCCGTAGTACATCTTGGGCTCGTCTACCTTGGCATAGTCGGGAGTGACACCTTTCAGCGTACAAGAGTTTTTCTTGTCTTTATAGACGGCGATGTTGCCCCAGCGTGATACCATCGGGGTCACCACGTCCAGTTCGGGCACCTGATCTTTCAGACGCTCCACATCGCGGTATGACATGCACCAGTAGCGCCCTTTACGGAATCCGGCGTAAGGTTTGGTCGTGGGCTGCGCCCAGATGATGGCAGAATTGGTGGCGAAACCGGCGAAGTTGTTGGCAAGCATCTCCTTGAGCCCCTGCCCCCCGCCAATGAGAGTGACAAGCATAAACACCCCCCAGAACACTCCAAATCCTGTGAGGAATGTCCGGCTCTTGTTTCTCGACAGCGTGTCGAGAATCTCATGGTAGCTGTCTATGTCTATACGCATCTCGCTATATGCATTTAGCTATACGCATTTCGCTATTAGTCTTTCTCTGTTCGTCTGGACTCCCTCCCCTTCGGGGAGGGTTGGGGAGGGGTTAGTGGGTGGGAGGGGTTAGAGTTCAGAGCGTTTTTTCACCCTTATTCCGCCCTCAGGGCTTCTATCGGACGGATATGGGCTGCCTTGCGGGCGGGTATCAGTCCGGCGAGGGTGCCTGCCAGGATCATGACGACGGTGGCCTCTATACATACGTCGATGCCTACGGTGGGGTCGGCGAACATCGTGGCCTGGAAGAGCCCGGAGTCGACCTTCATCTGACCTGCCGTGGCATCCATATATTGATTGGCGGCGATGCCCAGCAGCATGCCGATATATCCGAAAAAGGTGGTGATGATGACGCTCTCAACGATGATGAGGCGGAGTATGGAGGCTGGTGTGGCACCTATGGCCTTGCGGATGCCAAACTCCCGCGTGCGCTCCTTGACGGTGATGAGCATGATGTTGCTCACGCCGACGATGCCGCTGAGCAGGGTGAAGATGCCGATGATCCACAGGGCGGTGTGGATGATGGAGATGCCCTTGTTCATCTGCATGTTCTGGGTGAAGCGGTTCCAGATCCAGATGGCACTCTCGTCGTCGGGGGCGGCGTGGTGGTTGGTGTTGAGGCGGGCACGGTATTCTTCCTCGAAGTCCTCGTTTTCCTGCTCGGTATTCAGGCCGTGAAAGGTGAAGACGATGCTCTCGGCCTTGTCGCCCAGGTTGTACATGGTGCGCAGCGTGGTGAAGGGGCAGTAGACATTGCTTTGAAAACGGCTCTTGTCTTCTTGGGTGATGCCGACCACCTGGAAGGCTATGCCGCTGACGTTGACATGCTTGCCAACAAGGCTCAGTGGCGAGGATGGGCATAACTCCCTGGCCTGGGCTTCGTTCATCACCAGGCATTTGCGTTGCATGCTCATGTCGGTGGGGTTGATGAATCGTCCGGAGCGCAGTTTCAACTTGCTGATTTCTGCCTCATTGGGATAGACACCATGCAGGCCACCGCTGAAATAGTTCTCGCCATAGGTGAAGGTGAGGCCCATCTGCTCAGCCCGGGCACCTACATCATCGACATGGGCGGAGAAATTTCGGCCCGTCGTGTTGATGTCGCCGTCGTCGAGCTGGATGTCGCGCCCCTCCTGCAGGCCCTCGTGGGCTTTGGAGGTACTGCCGCCGTGCACCATCATCGAGTTGTCGAGAAAGCGGTTCATGTTGTTCATCTGGGCATTGATGAGTCCATTGCCGCATCCCAGCAGGAATATGAGCATGAAGATGCCCCAAGCCACGGCAAAGCCGGTAAGGGCCGTGCGCAGTTTGTTGCGGCGGGCAGTGCTCCATATTTCTGTGATGATGTCTCTCATATATGCCTATTTCATCATGCCGTTAATGCCGAAGGGGGAGGCGTTGTGATCCAGGTTTTCTTCTATCTCGCCGATGATGCCATCCTTGATGTGTACGATTTTGTTGGTCTCATTAGCCACACCGCTCTCATGCGTCACTACGACGATGGTCATGCCGTCGTCGCGGTTGAGCTGTTTGAGTAGCTGCATCACTTCCACGCTGGTGCGGGAGTCAAGGGCTCCCGTAGGCTCGTCGGCAAGGATGATCTCGGGCTTGGTGATGAGCGCGCGGGCGATGGCCACACGTTGTTTCTGTCCGCCGGAGAGCTCGTTGGGGTAGTGGGAGGCCCAGGCGGCAAGCCCCAGACGGTCGAGGTATTCCATGGCGAGCTGGTGCCGCTTGCGACGACTCACGCCCTGGTAAAACAGGGGAAGCTCCACATTCTCCACCGCTGTCTTAAATGCGATAAGATTGAACGACTGGAAGATGAAACCTATCATGTGGTTGCGGTACTGGGCGGCACGTCTCTCGGAGAGATCCTTGATCAGTGTGCCGGACAACACATATTCGCCGGCATCGTAATTGTCGAGGATGCCGAGAATATTGAGCAGGGTAGACTTGCCAGAGCCGGACTGCCCCATGATGGAGACAAACTCTCCCTTGCCAATATCGAGGTTGATGCCTTTGAGCACATGCAAAGGTTGTGCCCCCTGGTAGGTCTTGTGTATTTCTTTCAGATGAATCATGGTCCGCTGTACGTCGTTTATCTTTCGCTATTCGCCCTTCGCCCTTCGCTGCTCGTTAGAATCCCCTCCCCTTCGGGGAGGGTTAGGGTGGGGTCCTCGCTATCCGTTAGAATCCCCTCCCCTTCGGGGAGGGTTAGGGAGGGGTTTCGGGTTTAGGGTTCAGGTTAGTTTCGGGTTAAAAACCCCTGCTCCTTCAGCACCTGAAGCAGGCCGTCGGACATGGCGATGTTGTCACGACGAGTGTAACGGCAGTCGGTGAATACTTGTGCCAGTGTTTCTTTATGGTTGATACGCACAAACTCCTGATTCTCTGGCAGCGACTCCTTCTCTGTATAATACCGGTCGATGGACTCAGGGGTGTAGTCGTGATAGCGCTCCTGATGGACGAAGGCCTCCAGCCCGAGACGGTCGGAGAGAGGAGGCTCCTCGTCGGGCCATCCCAGCGTGATGGTGGCTACAGGGACTACCAGACGCGGCAACTGCAGGATGTCGATGATCATCTGGGGCATATAGACCGTGGTGCCGAGAAAACAGCACCCCAGACCCTCTTCCTCTGCCAGGTTGCAGAATGTCTGGGTATAGAGCAGCGCGTCGGTGGCGGCATTGATAAACGACAGGAAATTGTCGTAGCCAGGGTCGGCATGACGGTGCTCGCACCAGAGGGTGGTGCGCCTGAAGTCGGCACAGACTGTCAGCACCACAGGGGCTTCTGTGACCATCGGCTGGTTGAAATGTGCCGGAGCCAGACGGCGCTTCATCTCGTCGTCTCTCGTCACCACCACGCTATAGAGTTGCAGATTGCCCATCGTCTGGGTGCGTGAGGCGTCTGAAAGGAGCCTGCACAGCAGACCGTCCGGGATGTCTTGCTTCTTATAGTGGCGGATAGTCCGTCGTGTCTTGATACTTTCCATAATAAGATGTCTTGTGAAAACAGGGTTCAAAGATAATGCTTTTCTGCCTAATATCGATACAATCTCAGGTTTTTTTCTGATAAAGATTTCATAATCTCATAAATAATTTGTAGTTTTGCAACTCGATTTATTGAAATGTATTATGGATAGTCAGCAAACCTACTCTTACGAAGAGGCGTTCCAGGCTTCTTTGAAATATTTTGGTGGCGATGAGCTCGCTGCGCGCGTATGGGTCAACAAATATGCGATGAAAGACAGCTCCGGCCATATTTATGAATGCTCGCCAGAGGATATGCACTGGCGTATAGCAAGGGAAATCGCCCGGATAGAAGAAAAATATGCCAACCCGGTCAAGGTGGAGGATATCTTCCATCTGCTCGACCATTTCAGATATGTCGTGCCGGCAGGCAGCCCCATGACGGGTATCGGCAATGACCATCAGGTGGCTTCCCTCTCCAATTGCTTTGTCATCGGTCTCGACGGCAATGCCGATTCTTACGGAGCCATCATGCGTATCGACGAAGAGCAGGTGCAGCTGATGAAACGTAGAGGTGGTGTGGGGCACGACCTCTCTCATATACGACCCAAAGGTTCGCCGGTCAACAACTCTGCTCTGACAAGTACCGGACTGGTGCCGTTCATGGAGCGTTATAGCAACTCCACCCGTGAGGTGGCACAAGACGGACGCCGGGGTGCTCTGATGCTCTCCGTCAGCATCAAACATCCCGACAGCGAGGCGTTCATCGACGCCAAGATGACTGAAGGTAAAGTGACGGGAGCGAATGTGTCGGTGCGCATCGACGACGAATTCATGAAAGCTGCTATTGAAGACCGCGACTATGTACAGAGATTCCCGATAGAAGGACCGGAAGTCAGCTACCGGAAGACGGTAAGGGCCAAGGAATTGTGGGGAAAGATTGTACACAATGCCTGGAAAAGCGCTGAGCCGGGAGTCTTGTTCTGGGATACCATCATCCGGGAGAGTATACCCGACTGCTATGCAGACTTGGGATTCCGTACCATCTCGACCAATCCGTGTGGTGAAATACCGTTGTGCCCCTATGATTCGTGCCGCCTGCTCTCCATTAATCTTTATTCGTATGTGGAACACCCGTTTACCGACGAGGCCTATTTCAATTTCGACAAGTTCCGCCGCCATGTGGCGCTCGCACAGCGCATCATGGACGATATAGTGGACCTTGAACTGGAGAAGATCGTCAAGATCATGGAAAAGATCAAGGCCGACCCGCAAAGCGAGGAGGTCAAGAGCGCAGAGTATCATCTGTGGGAGAAAATCTACGCCAAGAGCGGAAAAGGACGTCGCACAGGGGTGGGCATCACTGCTGAGGGCGATATGATCGCTGCGATGGGGCTGCGCTACGGCACCCAGGAAGCTACCGACCTCTCTGTGGAGGTGCACCGCACACTGGCTCTCGCGGCCTACCGCTCGTCTGTGCAAATGGCCAGGGAGCGTGGAGCCTTTGAGATATACGACGCTCAGCGTGAGGCCGCCAATCCTTTTGTGATGCGGCTCAGCGAGGCCGATCCTGAGCTCTACCAGGAGATGAAGAAATATGGACGCCGCAATATCGCATGTCTGACCATTGCACCTACAGGTACAACCAGTCTGATGACTCAGACCACCAGTGGCATAGAGCCGGTCTTCATGCCGGTATACAAGCGCAGACGCAAGGTCAATCCGGGAGACACCAATGTACATGTCGATTTCGTAGATGAGGTGGGTGACTCCTTCGAGGAGTACATCGTCTATCATCCCAAGTTCCTCACCTGGATGAAAGTGCAAGGCCTTGACACCGAAAAGCGATATTCACAGGAGGAAATTGATGCCCTCGTGGCTCGGTCGCCTTACTATAAAGCCACGGCCAATGACGTAGACTGGCTGATGAAGGTGAGGATGCAAGGCGCCATACAGAAATGGGTCGACCACTCCATCAGTGTGACGGTCAACCTGCCCAACAATGTGGATGAAGACTTGGTCAACCGCCTTTATGTCGAGGCTTGGCGTTCGGGCTGCAAGGGATGCACCATCTACCGTGACGGCAGCAGGGCCGGCGTGATGATCTCGGTCGACTCGAAGAAGAAAAAAGAATCCGCACCGGAGGAAAAGATCTGCAAGCATCCTGAGGTGACCGAGGTGAGACCCCAGACCCTGGAGTGCGATGTGGTGCGATTCCAGAACAACAAAGAGAAATGGGTGGCCTTCGTCGGACTGCTCGAAGGATATCCTTATGAGATATTCACTGGTCTGCAAGACGACGAGGAGGGCATCGTACTGCCCAAGACGGTGACCAAAGGCAAAATCATCAAGCAGACCAACGAAGACGGATCGCATCGCTATGACTTCCAGTTTGAGAACAAACGTGGATACAAGACCACCGTTGAGGGCCTGAGTGAGAAGTTTAATCCCGAGTACTGGAATTATGCCAAACTGATCTCGGGTGTGCTGCGCTACCGCATGCCCATTGACCATGTGATCAAGTTGGTGGGCTCTCTGCAACTCAAGAGCGAGAGCATCAATACTTGGAAAAACGGTGTGGAGCGGGCTCTCAAAAAGTATATCGTAGACGGCACGCTGGCCAAAGGCAAGAAATGCCCGGAGTGTGGTCATGAGACGCTCGTCTATCAGGAGGGCTGTCTCATCTGCAAGAATTGCGGCGCCTCTCGGTGTGGGTAGTCTCTGACGAATGACATCAAACCACCAAAAGAAATGACACTCGCACAAAGCCATATCTACCTGCACAATATGCGGCTTTACGCTTATCACGGCGTATTGCCTCAGGAGCGTGTCGTGGGGGCGGAGTATGTGGTCAGTATCGATGTGGTGTGTGATGTCTCCAAGGCTGTGCAGACTGACCAGGTGGATGATACGGTCAATTATGCCGTGCTGCGCAATATCGCAGAGAGAGAGATGGCTGAGCCTTCGAGTCTGCTGGAACATGTGGCGGGCAGGATCGCTCGTGCCGTAAGCCTCGCTTATCCGCAGGTGGAGGAGGTCGTGGTTGACATCAGAAAGGTGAGGCCTCCTTATGGAGGTGAGGATGACGGCGCTGGAGTAAAACTTCAATTTATTAATTCAAAGGACTGATATCAAGAATAATATATGATTTCTAAGAAAATATTTTTCGTATGGGTAATCAGCTTGATAGGGGTGATGACTGCTATGGCGGCCGACCATCGCTTCACGCTGGTCATCGATGCGGGTCATGGTGGAAAAGACTCTGGAGCCCCGGGAGCGGTGACTCAGGAAAAAACCATCAACCTGAAAGTGGCACTCGCTTTCGGCAAGTATGTGGAGCGTAACTGCCCGGATGTGAGGGTTATCTATACGCGCACCACCGATGTGTATCTCACCCTGCAGGAGAGGGCCAATATCGCCAACCGCAATAAGGCCGACCTGTTTATTTCCATCCACACCAATGCGCTGGACAAAGGAAAAATCTCACGGGGATTCGAGACCTATACCCTTGGAATGCACCGTGCTGCAGACAACTTAAATGTGGCAAAGAGAGAGAATTCCGTCATCTTGATAGAGAAAAACTATAAGCAGCGATATGCAGGCTTCGACCCCAACTCGTCGGAGAGTTATATCATGTTTGAGCTGATGCAGGACAAGAATATGGCCAACAGTGTAGAGCTGGCCAAGCTTATTCAGTCAGAGACATGTAGCTTTGCAGGAAGAGTGAACAAAGGCGTGCATCAGGCTGGTTTCCTCGTGCTGCGCGAGACCTCGATGCCAAGTTGTCTCGTCGAGCTGGGCTTTATCACCACTCCGGATGAGGAGCAGTTTCTCAACAGTACCGAGGGACAGGATAAGTTGGGCCATGGCATTTACAATGCTTTTGTGAAGTACAAAAAAAGGTATGGTAATACAAAAAACTTAGGGCAGAACGCAGAAAAAGACGAACCAGACACCCACCTGATGGCTGAAGAACTGACTACGCCGGCTCCTGTCGCTTCCGTCGCAAGGGCTGAGAAACCAGCTTCCGCTTCAAAGGTTGAAAGACCTGCTTCCGCCTCAAGGGTTGAAAGACCTGTTTCCGCCTCAAAGGTTGAGACACCTGCTAAACCTACAAAAAATGAGAACGTGGCTGCCGTCTCAAAGCACGACAAGAAAGAATCGGCCTCACTGCCTGTCACTCCAGCCACGAACCAACCGGTACAAGCCATGGAACCGTTTGTCATGGAGGACACTTCCATCTTGGCTTCGCAGACGGAATTCGCACAGGCCATTCCTGTAAGAAAGCAGGAACCGTCGTTGACTCCTCCACCCCCAGTGCAGTCGACTCCTCCACCCCCAGTGCAGTTGACCCCTCCACCCCCAGTGCAGTCGACCCCTCTGCCTGCTGTACAGCCTACAACCCCATCTGCTCCTGTGGCGCAGACTCCAGCTCCGGCTGCGACACTTCCAACGAACAAAGTAAATCAGTCACCATCAACCCCTTCTTCTCCTTCTGTGTCATCAGGGCAAAGCGTGGCACTATCACAGACTCAGCTTTCCACTACTACCCCAAAGACCCAGACGCAACCTACACCATCTCAGCCCCAGCCTCAACCCTCGACGACTCAACCCTCAAAGTCCCAGCCTCAACCTACACCATCTAAACCCCAGCCCTCTCAGCCTCAGACTCAGCCCTCTCAGCCTCAGACTCAGCCCTCTCAGCCTCAGACTCAGCCTACACCATCTAAACCCCAACCATCTCAGCCCCAGCCTCAGTCTCAACCTACGCCAGCTAAGCCTCAGCAGCCCTCTAAAATACAGTCGCAACCTGCCCCATCTCAGCCACAACCCTCTCCATCTCAGATGGAAAAGAAAGATGCGGCTCCTGTAGCGGTTCCGTCGCCAGTGGCAGAAGTGGAACCTGTACCTCAAGATGCACTGCCTGGTGGGCGGCCTATTTTCAAGGTGCAGATAGCAGCCAGCAGCGTGCAGTTGGCTTCAGACGCTCCCCAGTTCATGGGTCTGAAAGGCGTGGAGATGTATGCAGAGAATGGCATGTTCAAATATACGGTGGGAGCTTCTCCTGATCTGGACGAGATCAACCGCCTCCGTAAAACGGTGTCTGTCCAATTCCCTCAGGCTTTTGTGATCGCCTTCCGAGACGGTTATAAGATGAACATCTCAGAAGCCCTGAGAGAATACAAAAAGAATAAGGCTACGGTGCAACATTGATTGTCAAAAGTGTGTAACATTGATTATTAAACATATATATAGATGAAAGGTTTTACAAAAGAAATCAAGATAGCCCTGGTCGCTATTGTGGGTATCGTCGTGCTCTTTTTCGGCATGAATTTCCTCAAGGGAGTCAATTTGTTTTCTTCAGACAATGTATATTACATCACATTCAGTAATATCAGCGGACTGACAGGGTCGAGCCCTATTATGGCTGATGGTTATCAGGTGGGCACCGTGAAGTCTATCAGCTATGATTTCGAAAAGCGGGGGCAGATACTTGCAGAAGTAGGCATCGACAAAAAACTGAAGATACCACAGGGCACTACTGCTGAGATTTCCAGCGACCTGCTGGGCAATGTGCAGGTAGACCTCATCCTGGGTGAGGAAGGAAACGGCATACTCGAACCCCTGAGCACCATCGACGGCATGCTTAATGCTGGAGCTCTGGGGCAGGTGAAAAACATGGTGCCGCAGATCGAGAAGATGCTGCCTAAGGTAGACTCCATACTGGCCAGTGTGAATGCGCTGTTGGCCGATCCTGCTATAGGCAGTACGCTGAAGAATGCAGAGTATGTGACGAAAGACCTGACCGTCACTACCGGTGAACTCAATACGCTGATGGCAGGACTCAACAAGGCTGTGCCCGGTATGATGTCCAAGGCCGACGGTGTGCTCGACAATGCCAGCGCTACCATGGGCAATGCTGCCCGCGTGACCGACAACCTGTCAAAACTTGATTTGGAGGGCACGCTTGCAGAGCTTTCCACCACGCTGGAGAACTTGAAAACCTTCACAGCCAAACTGAACGATAACCAGGGCTCACTCTCGCTTCTGATGAACGACCCGTCGCTCTATCATAACCTGAATTCCACTATCGCACATGCCGATTCGCTGATGGTCAACCTGCGTGAGCATCCCAAGAGATACGTACATTTCTCTGTGTTTGGAAAGAAGGATAAATAATTCTCTTAAATACTCTAATTTAAAAAGAGTATAAATAAGAGAGTCGTGATAAATTACTTTATCCAAATCACGGAAATGCCTATGGCAGAAAGATTTCTGCTGTGCAGAGAATGGGCATAAACAGGGCGTACCCTGATTGTGGATTCTGCTGCAAAATGCGATAAGTCAACGACTTGTAAATTTGCAAATGTTAAATATTTTTCAGTCTTTTGGCGTGGGTGATAAAATCCCATCATAGAGCATTTTACACGTTTTGGTTGATGTGATTATAAAAAAGCCGATTTGTACAAGCAAAAAAAAATTGCGATATTTGCATTCGAATTTGAGAGGAAGGAATTATCTATACCTTAAAAGAAGTATCTCTAAAGATTAGTTAATGAAAGTAAGTCCCGCAGAGCTATGGGAAAGAAGCCTACAGTTGATAAAAGGCAACGTCTCAGAGCAGCAATATGAAACATGGTTCAAGCCAATCGTCTTCGAGTCGTACTCGCCTGCGACGCTGACGCTTTTGGTTCAGGTGCCCAGCCCGTTTGTGTATGAGTACCTGGAGGAGAACTTTGTGGATTTGATTGGTAAGGTACTTACGCGTGTGTTTGGCAAGAATGTGCGTCTGGCCTATCGTGTCATCACCGACAAGACTAATCATAAAGCGATGGTGCTGCAGTCCGACCCGGCAGCCGAGAGCATCGAAAAACCGCAGCCTCAGACCAAGGGCAACCAACCCTATAGTGTGCTCGACACGGTGCAGCTGCAGCAGGTCGACCCACAGCTCAATCCTCATCAGACCTTTGAGAATTTTATTGAGGGCACCAGCAACAAGCTGCCACGTGCCGTGGGGCTTTCCATCGCCGAGCATCCTTCCACCACCCAGTTCAACCCGATGTTTATCTATGGACCTTCGGGGTGCGGCAAGACACATCTAATCAACGCTATTGGTATCCGTGTCAAGCAACTTTACCATGAGAAGCGTGTGCTCTATATCAGTGCCCGTCTTTTCCAGGTGCAATATACCAATGCGGTGAGGTATAATACCCTCAACGACTTCATCAATTTCTATCAGACGATTGATGTGCTGATTGTGGATGATATCCAGGAATGGATGACGGCTCAGAAGACACAGGACACCTTCTTCCATATTTTCGATCATCTCTATCGCATCGGCAAGCGCATTATTCTGGCTTGCGACCGCCCGCCCGTTGACCTGAAAGGCATGAACGAGCGTCTGCTCACTCGATTCAGCTGTGGACTGATTGCTGAGTTGGAGAAACCTAATGTGGAACTCTGTGTGGATATCCTTCACGCCAAGATACGCCGTGACGGACTGGCTATTCCAGAGGATGTGGTGCAGTTTATTGCCGAGACTGCCAATGGCAGCGTGCGCGACCTGGAGGGCGTGGTCAACTCCTTGATGGCCTACTCCGTGGTTTACAACCGCAATATCGATATCAGTCTCGCCGAGACGGTCATGAAGCGTTCGGTCAAGATGGACAACAACCCGCTGACCATCGATGATATCCTTAGCAAGGTATGCAGCCATTTCCGTGTGACCGTGGAGGAGGTGAGCGGCAAGAGCCGCAAGCACACGCTCGTAGTGGCCCGTCAGGTGTCGATGTACCTCGCTCAGAAGCATACCAAGATGCCGGCCTCACGCATCGGCAAACTCATAGCCGGGCGTGACCACAGCACCGTGATCCATAGCTGTGAGAAGGTAGAGGAGCGCATGAAGACCGATACGGCTTTCTGCGACGAAATCGCCAGCATAGAAAATGCGTTCAGGCTCAAGTGACGTTGGAAAGGTTAATGTATGTAAATATCACTTTTATTCCGGATAAAAAGTGTAATTTTACAACCAAAACCTACTAACAACACTTTATATGATTAAAACCCGTCTTTTTTCCTTATCATTGTTTCTCATGTCTGCATTTGTGTCTACAGCACAAGTCACCGTCCGTGTGGATGCGACAGAGAAAGCAAAGCCTGTGAGCGACATGCTTTACGGCATCTTTTTTGAGGACATCAACCATGCCGCTGACGGTGGGTTGTATGCCGAGTTGATTTCCAACCGTTCTTTTGAGGATGCGACCGACAGTACCCCCACCTGGAGTACGTATGCCTCTCCTGGCGCCACGCTCTCAGCGACGGTCGTGCGCAAAGACTTGTTGAACGACAAACAGCATCAGGCACTCCAACTGTCTGTCAATGCCACGCCGTCTTCGCCTGTCTGTCTGGTGAACGAGGGCTTCTGGGGCATCAATTCCGTGCAGGGTCGCACCTACCGGCTCTCTTTCTGGGCAAAAGGCAAGTATAAGGGCACACTGAAAGCCTGTCTGAGCGACTCCAAAGGAGAGAAGATCTACGCAGAGACCCCTTTGGACATCCAACTGACCAAGAAGTGGACTAAATATACCGCCACCATGAAGTCGGATGCCAATGACCCCAAGGCGCAGTTCTCCTTAGTGGCTGACGGCAAAGGTACTATTTGTCTGGATGTCGTGTCGCTGTTTCCTCCCACTTTCAAGAACCGCGACAATGGCTGTCGTCCCGACCTGGCCCGGATGCTTTACGATCTGCGCCCGAAGTTCATGCGTTTCCCTGGCGGTTGTTTCGTGGAGGGTCAGGAGTCACCCGACAATGCATTCCGCTGGGAGCGCACCATCGGTCCGATAGAGGAGCGCGAGGGTCATAAGAACGTGAACTGGGGCTATCGCACCACCGATGGCCTGGGCTTTCATGAGTATCTGCAGTTGTCTGAAGACCTTGGTGCCAAGCCTCTCTTCGTGGTCAACGTGGGATTGTGGCATGGTGGTCTGACACCAGTGGAAGAACTTCAGCCCTGGATTGACGAGTGCCTCAACGCCTTGGAGTATGCCAATGGCGACGTGACGACCAAATATGGGGCCATGAGGGCACGCAATGGCCATCCAGAGCCGTTTAATATAGAGTATCTGGAGATAGGCAACGAGAACAATCAGCCCGACCCGCGCCAGCAGAGCGACCGTTATTATGAGCGATATAAACTCTTCAAGGATGCTGTGCTGGCCAAGTATCCCAAGATGCACCTCATCGGCAATGTGGTGGCCTGGGGTGACGACGATCCCAAGTGGGAGAGTGCAGAGAGCGTGGAATTGCTCGACGAGCATTACTACCGCAGTCCGGGATGGTTTTCCGACAATTTCCACAAGTACGACGCCTATCCCCGTGGTGGCTCTAAAATCTATTGTGGCGAGTATGCCGTCACTCAGGGCTTTGGCCGTCTGGGCTCGCTCAGCGCCGCCCTCGGCGAGGCCGTATTCATGATGGGTATGGAGAATAATGGCGACGTGGTGGAGATGGCCAGTTATGCGCCGATTTTCGTCAATGAGAACAATGTGGCCTGGCAGCCCGATATGATACGTTTCAATTCCTCCAAGGCCATGGGAACCCCATCGTATTATGTACAGCGCCTGATGGCGGAGCATGTGGGCACGCTCAGTCTACCCGTCCAGTTGGACAATCCTTATCCCTACAGTGATCGCGAGAATATCACCCCGAAATCGAGTGGCTTCGGCTATGCCACATGGGCCACGAAGGCTTCTTATCAAGTGGTGGATGTGCTGGTCGACGGTGTGTCTGTGGCCAAGTCGGTGAAAGACGGTGTGAGTGTCTCCGGCGACTGGAAACGTGAGGGCGATATCATCAGCCAGAGGGGTGATGGTGAAGGCTTGATTTACGTGGATGGCAGCAAGATCATCAGCAACCGTTATGAGTTGCGGCTCAAGGCGCGCAAGGACGGAGGCTATGAGGGATTCATCATCGTGTTTAATTATCAGGACGACCGCAACTACTGCTGGCTCAATCTTGGCGGCTGGGGCAATGGCCAGCACGCTATCGAGCAGGTGATGGATGGCGGCAAGATGCAGACAGCCATCAAGCCGGGCCGCCTGGAAACCGGCCGCTGGTATGATGTGCGCATACAGGTAGACGGCGACAATGTGAAGTGCTGGCTGGACGAGGAATTGTTGTTTGACACGCGTCTGAAGGTGAACACCGCTTATGGCATCTTCGCCAATGCACAGCTCGATGAAAAGACCGGCGAGATGGTGGTCAAGGTGGTCAACACCGGCGACCAGCATACCTCAGCTTGTATTGACCTGGGTGATTTCGTGGCCCGTTCGGGTCGGCTGGTGAGGCTGTCGTCAGCCAGCGGCGCTGATGAGAACAGCATTGATGCTCCCACCTTTGTACATCCTGTGGAGCACCGCCTCGATGTGAGTGGACATGCTTTTGAGGCAGAGATCCCCGCCTTCTCGCTGAATATCTTCAGGCTGAGCAAAAAATAACGGCATTTCCCCTGTCTGGAAGTCTTTCTCACCAGTATACTTCTGAAATCAAAAAAAGCCGGTTCCTATTCGGAGCCGGCTTTTTGGGTGATCATCATCTTCTTCCACCGCAGGTAGCCTAAGACGGCAATGATGACATACAGGCCATAGAGGCTTGCCTTGAAGGGGATGTCTTTGTAGAAATAGAGCACACAGGTCACGACGTCTACGACGATCCAGATGAGCCATTGCTCCAGGTATTTCCGAGCCAGTGCCCAGGTGCCTACGAAGCTGAGTGCTGTGGTGAAACTGTCGGCTATGGGCACCTTCGAGTCAGTCTTGGTGGCGAGAAACCACCAGATGGCTCCCCAGATGACCAGGGTAGCCACGGTCCAGGGCAGGATGAGGCTTCGCTTGAAGTGT
This sequence comes from uncultured Prevotellaceae bacterium, assembly GCA_946402905.1. Lineage (GTDB taxonomy): Bacteria > Bacteroidota > Bacteroidia > Bacteroidales > Bacteroidaceae > Prevotella. The sequence continues at coordinate 54,305 of CAMIYC010000002.1, forward strand.
GTTACGGGCAGTTCTTTCTTGTGCTCATGTCCTTTGAAAAACTTCCAGGTGGCAAAGCCGTAAACCGTCATCGCGATATAATAGAACTCCATGCCGCAGTCGGCATAGAGTCCTACCTGGTAATACAGTATGATGTCAAGTATCTGCATGACAAATCCCACTGCCCACAGCCAGATGCTGGCCTTGTATTCCAGCAGGATATAGGCCAGTCCCAGCAGTGTGGTGATGATGTCGAGCCAGTGGGTGTTGAGATATTCCGCCATCGGTGTGTGTTTAGAATCTCAGTTTGACATGTCCCATGGCTGTGAATCCGGCCATAGGTATGAAGCCGATTTGATAATAACGGTTGTCGTTGGTGTGGCCGTAGCTTTCGCAGACAGCGGAGTAGACCCATCCGCTGGCAGCGTAGCGGCGGCTGAAGAGATTGCTGAAATTGACACCTATGGTGATCTCTTTCATACCAAGTGCCTTGCTTACTTTCGAGGTGTAGCTCAGGTTGAGGTTGGACACACTGTAGCAGGGCAGTGAGCGCTCTTCGTTTTCCGTATTGTCAAGATACTGCCGGCTCACGTAGTTGGTGTGCCAGATGGCTTGCCATCCATTGTGATGCAGGCGCAGGAATCCGTTGAGTATGAGCGACGGTGAGAATGCGAGTGTCGAGTTGTCGTAGTGCAGCTGTCGCATCTCGTCTCCGTTGCCGTCGCAGTGGTATTTTCCGGCGTCAGGGTTGCCCTCCCAGTCGTCCCAGTCTTCAATCCACTCGTCGAAGTCTTTGATTTTGTTGCTGCTCAGGGATGCATTGCCTTCGATGGAGAGCCATGGCGTGATGTTCCACCCGGCGGTCAGTTCCACGCCCATGCGGTAGGAGTCCTTGATGTTGGTGGTCAGTGGCTCTCCGATGTCACTTACGGCTCCAGTCTGCACAAACTGGTCGGTGTAGTCCATGTAGTAGAGGTTGGCTCCTGCATGCCATTTTGAACTGCTGTAACTGTATCCTGCTTCGAAGTCGGTGAGCTTTTCCGCATTGGGAGCGGGATAGCTGCCGTTGTCGGTGAAATTGTTCCGCTCAGGCTCTCTGTTGCTGGTTGCCACGGAGAAGTAGGCGTGATGATGGTCGGTGCGGTAACTCAGGCCTCCCTTGATGTTGGCGAAATCGTATTTCTTGTTGATGTCCATCTGCTGATTCTTGTAGGTGCCGTCGCTGTTGGCGTAGAATTTATCGTTGATACCGTCGGTATTGTAGTCAATGTGCCGGTATTGCGCGTCGCCGAAGATGCTCAGATGGGGAGTGATCTTAAAGGTTGCTTTCAGATAGCCACTGTAGTCGTTTTTGTCGGCATCGGAGTCGTAGTACTGGTATTTACCTTGCGAGAGCAGCTGTTTGCTGAGTTCGGGATGGGCGATATAGGTAAGGTATCCAAAATGATTGCCGCCGAAGTGTTGCAGCGAGAGTCCGCCCATGAAGTCCCATCTGCTGAGTTTGTAATTGGCGTTCCACACCAGTCCGTAGGTGTCTTGCTCCAGTCCTTTCTTTCGTATGAAGTCGGTGCGCTTCACGGTGGTGCCATCGTTGGCTGTGAAGTTGGCAAGTCCGAATTTGCTCAGTTTGTTGTTGTATCTGAACTCATTGTAGTATCCGTATCCGTGCGTGTAGTGCAGGGATGCGGTGGTGTTGAAACGATGGTTGGCCTCCCAGGAGAAGGAGAGGATGTTGTGGCTCTGCCAGAAGTTGTCGGTGGCTTTTTCCCAGATGCCATTTGTCGTGTAATACCTTTGAGTCAGGTAGTTGCCGTTGGCGGACTGAGCGAAATTTCCATCGTCACCATAGGCCATGGTCTCATAGAGTGTGTTGTATTTCCCCAGTCCGGCCTCGTATAGGTCTTTGTAATTCTTTATCCCGGTTCTTGCACCGAAGGTGCCATCCATGAGTGAGAGGTCGTTGTCGCCTGCGGTGACACCGTTCCATGCCTGTCCGGTCTTCTCGAAATTGCCGAAGTTTTTGTAGCTGATGATCAGTCTATCGGTGATGTATCTCAGTCCTCCGTAATAGCTTCCGGAGCGTCCTGCTGTGCCGTGTATGAAGCCGTCGGTGTTGGTCTCATGGTATGCGCCGTCGAAGACGATATGGTCCCACAGCATACCTGTGGTGAATGAGCCTCCTACGTTGAAGGTGTTGTACGAGCCGTAGCTTCCGCTGATTTCGGCGGATGGAGTGGGGGATGCCGCCTTGGATGCGAGAGAGATGCTGCCGCCGAATGCCCCGTCGCCATTGGTCGACGCTCCCACTCCTCGTTGTATCTGCACGCTGCCTAAGAGCGAAGCGTAGCTGTTCATGTTGGCCCAGAACACGCATTGGTCTTCCGGCGAGTTGAGGGGCACGCCGTCGAGGGTCACGTTGATGCGGGAGTCTCCAGCCCCGCGTATACGCATGTAGGTGGTTCCTGTGCCCAGTCCGTTCTCACTCCAGGCGATCACGCCGGGTGTCTGTGAGAAAAGGAAAGGCAGTTCCTTGCCTGTCTTGGAGAATGCCTGGAGTTCTTGTTTTTTGATTTCTGTAGTGGCATAAGGCGCGTCTTGTTGTGCGCGTACGCCTTTGACCACCACTTCCTGCAGTTGCTCCAGCTTGAGAGAATCGGGAGTTTGTGCCATAGCACCTGCCGCCCAGGAGAGGGTCAGCAAAGTAAACAATTTTTTTAGCATAAAGCCTTAAGATATAAAAATATACAATAAGGGGAAGAAAAGAGAGAATTCCTACGCCGGCATTACCCGGATCAGGTATGAGGGTCTGATCTCAGCCCGAACTATCGGGCACCCCTTAACCTACATTTTGTAAGTCGCGTGCAAAGGTAATGAAAACTGAGCGTAAAACGAAATAAATCCTTTTATTTCTTTTGCCGAGGTGCCTCTTACCTTGGATTTCGTAGAAATCAAAGGTAATGAAAACTGAGCGTAAAACGAAATAAATCCTTTTATTTCTTTTGCCGAGGTGCCTCTTACCTTGGATTTCGTAGAAATCAAAGGTAATGAAAAAACGCTTAAGCGAGCGAAATAAATAGATTCAACTTTCGCAAGCTCCAGTTTTGTCAGGTTATCAGGTTATCAGGATATCAGGTCGCTACGCTTGGAGGTTCTTAGGTGAGATATGTATGACAATAGTGTATTCATTGTAATATCACCTTACAACCATAAACGCAGGCGAGGCTAAGGTTCCTCCCGATGGCACCGGCTAATGGAATTAAAATAAAAAAAACACTTCGTTTGACAAAAAGGAACAAAAAAGGGAAAAAAGACGTCTACGACGTCAACAAAAAGGATGAAAAAACAGTTAGAGGTGTAGGGACGCGGCGTGCCGCGTTGTTATGTACCTTACCAGCGGGCGAGGGCGCCCGCGCTCCCCAAGTGTACCAAGTTGTTTTTTATCAATACTTAAGACTGATCAGGTCTATGGCGTCTTTACGATGATCTTATCTCCAGAGAGGTCAACCTCGAAGAGATGTGGGATGCGTATGGTCCTGCCCTTAGCATTCGTGGCATGGCTGTGTATGGACATCATCCACTGCCCGTCGAATCTCTGAAACAGCATGCTGTGTCCGAAATTGGGAGGTGTGATAGGTTCGGGTTCCTGTATCCATGGTCCGTCGAGGGTGCCGCTTTCAGAATATGCCACGCCCTGTGTGTAGTCGCCGAACACCCATGAAGTCCACAGCATGCCCAGCCGTCCGGTGCCCGTCCTGAAAAGCCATGGTCCGTCCGTCACCTTGTTCCATGTCAGGTTGCCGTTGTCGTCCTTTTCACGACTCCAGGGAGAGTCACTGGCACGGAAAAGCACAGTCGGAGAGCCCACGGTGCCGCTGAAGTCTGGCTTCAGCTCGATCTTTTCCATGGTGCCGTTCCAGTTTTGCAGCCATTCACCGCAGAACACCATATAGGGTTTGCCGTCTTTGTCACGCCAGAAAGTGCCGTCGAGGGTGGGTCGGTCGGCGGGCAGGTAGATGCTGTCGCCGAAGGTGCGGTAGGGTCCCATGGGATTGTCGGCTCTGAGCACCTGGCAGGCACGCCGCTCGATGACGTTGCCGCGTACGGTGTCTATTTTCACCTCACGGTTGGTGAAAGTGGCAAAATAGTAATATTTCCCATTGATCTGATGCAGTTCGGCTGCCCATATCATGGGGTGTGGTCCCATCCATGAGTCCTCGTCGAATTCCGTCACCCGGTAGGGGCCGTCCCACATTTTCAGGTCTTTGCTTCGCCACATCATGCCGCCGGTGCCCGTCATATAATACAGATGTGTCTTCTGGTCTGCCAGTATGGCAGGGTCGCTCATGCGGATGGAGTCGATAGGTGTGTCAAACTCTCCCGAAGGCTGAACATATTGGCTGGTTCCCGGCTGTGACGCTGACAGCGGATCTGCTTCTATCTTGGCATGGGCGGCAATGGTCAGGGCTGTGAATAGAATGCCTGTGGTCAAAAGTCTTGTTTTCATACGTTGCAAATTTAGTGCATATTATTGTTCTTCGCAAGATTATTCCTGTATTTTTTAATGAAGCATTCAATTATTTTAGAGCCCAAAGTCAGTTTTGTAAGATGGAGGCAGGACACTCGAAGACATTACACTTCGTTTAAATTTTCACATCCCCGAGTCGTTATTAATAAAAAATGAGTACCTTTGCTCACTGTTATGAGCAATAAAAACGAATATTTACGTCTATGTCTTGCCGACGATTCTTCAGAAGTGTTGTCGGGCAAAGGAAAGAACATCATACCCCCTCCTGAGCGGGAGTCGCTTTGGCGTGCCTATTTAGAGAAGTTCAAGGATCCGCTGATCATTGTGTTGTTGGTGGTTTTTGTCTTCTCTATGGGTGTGTCATGCTATGAGGCATTCTATTTGCATAAGGGTCATGTTGTGCTCATGGAGCCTATTGGCGTGCTGGTGGCGCTGTTGCTGGCCACAGGTGTCGGCTTTATCTTTGAGGTGAAGGCCGAGAAAGAGTTTGAGGTGCTCAACACGGTGAAGAATCTGCGCCCGGTGAAAGTATATCGTCGCGACAAACAGGGTCGTGTGAGGATATGTCAGGTGGAGAAGCATGATGTGGTGGTGGGCGACTACGTCTTTCTGGAGAGCGGCGATGAGATTCCTGCCGACGGCCTGTTGTGTGAGAGCAATACCCTGACCATCGACGAGTCCAACTTCACCGGTGAGCCATTCACCCATAAGTCTGCTGATGAGACAGCATCGAAGTCCGATGCCACCTACCAGAGCAATTTTGTGCTTCGTGGCAGCACTGTCATTGAAGGAAACGGCACCATGCGTGTCACCGCCACGGGTCTGGACACCGAAGAGGGCCATGGTGTGATGCGCACCCAGGAGGGTTCCGATGTGGAGACCCCTCTCAACCAGCAGCTCAACCACCTGGGCAAACTTATTTCGAAGGTGAGCTTTGTGATAGCTGCCCTGATTGTGGCAGGCCGTATGGTCTATTATTTCTTTTTTGACGGCGATGCCTCCAACAATCATGATATCGTAGAGGTGATAGAATTTGTCCTTGGATCTATCATGCTGGCGGTCACCCTGATAGTTGTGGCAGTGCCTGAGGGCTTGCCCATGAGTATCACGGTGAGTCTGGCGCTGAGCATGCGCCGGATGCTGAAGGAGAACAATCTCGTGCGTAAGCTCCATGCTTGTGAGACGATGGGTGCCGCCACGGTGATCTGTACCGACAAGACCGGCACCCTGACGCAGAATAAGATGTCAGTGATTGACGTGTGCTTCGGAGAGGGGTGCGAACAAACCATCATCGAAGATGTCGCACGTAACTCCACTGCCGAGTTGACCTATGACGACAATGGCCGTCTGCGTACGGTAGGCAATCCCACCGAGGGTGCTTTGCTGATGTGGCTGAAAGAGCACAAGGGAGCCGACTATCAGGCATTGCGTGCCGCGTCCCATATCGTGGAGCAGGTGCCTTTCTCCACGGAGCGAAAATATATGTCGACTACAGTCTCCGATGGCCAGCATGTCTTGAAATATGTGAAAGGTGCTCCGGAGATTGTCATGTCGATGTGTGATGAGATGGCTGGGAATAAAAGTGTTGAGACCTATAAGAAGGTGCTGTCCGACTATCAGGGACGGGCCATGCGCACACTGGGCTTCGCCTGTCAGGAGATCGTCGACGGCGTGGCCGGTGCGATGCGCTTCTTAGGTGTGGTAGGTATCGCCGACCCGGTGCGTGATGATGTGCGCGAGGCCATCGACACCTGTACCCATCACGCAGGTGTGCGTGTGATCATCGTCACGGGCGATACTCCCGGAACCGCCATGGAGATAGGCCGTCAAGTGGGGCTGGTGAATAGTGCTGATGATACTTTGGTGACCACCGGTCCGGAGTTTGCAGCCCTCTCCGACGAAGCCGCGAGTGAGCTGATTGCCGACCCCCGGTTTAAGATCATCTCCCGTGCCCGTCCTGACGACAAAGCCCGCCTGGTGATGCTCCTGCAGCGTCAGGGCGAAGTGGTGGCCGTCACGGGCGACGGCACCAACGATGCCCCGGCTTTGAGCAAGGCCCAGGTGGGGCTGTCGATGGGTGACGGCACCTCCCGTGCCAAGGAGGCCAGTGATATCACCATCATCGACAATTCCTTCTCCAGCATCAACAAGGCCATTATGTGGGGTCGCTCGCTCTATATGAATATCAAGCGTTTTATCCTTTTCCAGCTGACCATCAATGTCTGTGCCTGCCTGATTGTGCTTTTCGGTGCCTTCACAGGCCTTGACTCTCCCCTGACCGTCACACAGATGTTGTGGGTAAACCTGATTATGGACACTTTTGCAGCGATGGCTCTTTCGTCGTTGCCTGCCGACCATAGTGTCTTGGAAGAAAAACCTCGTGATCCCCGCAGTCATATCATCGACCGCAGGATGGGCTGGCAGACCCTTCTGGTGTCGATGCTGTTTTTCATCCTGTTGTTAGGGCTGTGGCAGTTGATGTGGCATGTCAACGTACATTCTGTAAGCGAACTCTTGAGTGCTCAGAATCTGAAATTGTTTGTGACAGGTTTCTTCAGCATGTCCAAGTCAAAGCCACATCTTGACGGCTATGAGCTGGGTGTGTTTTTCACCATGTTTGTGCTCATACAGTTCTGGAATCTTTTCAATGCGCGCTATTTCCGCACGGAGAGGAGCCTGTTGCTCGATGTCGTGGATGCGATACGGGGGCGACGGCCGTTTTCCAACTCTCTGAGCCGGGGTTTCTTGATGGTCGTCGCATTGATTTTGATCGGTCAGGTGTTGATCGTGAACTTTGCCAGTGAGATGTTCAATGTGTCACCCCTTCACGCTTCCGACTGGCTGTGGCTGCTTTTGATCACCAGTCCGATACTGCTCGTAGGCGAGGTGGTGAGGCTGGTAAAAGTATTGATTTAGGAGATAGGGACAATGACAGACTCTATTCAGTCCCCGCGCACTGTTGTTTAGGAGAGTTTCTTTTAGACCCTCCTATACAACAGTGCGCGTGGACAGAGTTACGTTGAACTTGAGTTTGTTAAAAAAGTGTAATTTTATCGGGGATTTATTGGCAGACTTTGATTATTTTTGTATATTTGAAAAGTAAATAGTATAAATACACTCGATCATAGTATTTTGCAATTGCACATAAGCACGCATTCCTATGTGTTGATGTACTCTCTTAATGACAAAGGCTAATATCAAATTATTTTTTCAGATGTTGTAGTATGCTAAAAAAAAATCTTTTATTGCTTGTTATAGGATTGTTATTTTTTTCGATTGATTTTTCAATTGGGAAGAATTTGTTTGCACCATTCTATAATTTTTCGTTTAATGACCAGGGCTTATCGTTGAATTCTTTATATAGAAATAATTCGTATTCCGATATTATACCAACAACCAATTGGACCATTCAGCCTTTTCAAGGTAATAATTTTCAAGCTCCATACGACTTCTATTTGTTGCGTAATTATACAGCCAATCAAACATTTTATAAAAAGCTTTTTTTACAACAAGGAGATAGCATCAAATTCTGGATAAAAAATAATAGTAGTGACTGTATAGGCTATTGTTTTATGTCGGATTCACCTGAAACCTATAGCAAAACATGTCTAAATCCCGGATCCGGTTCTATTCCTTTTATAGCCGTAAAAGACTTAGTTCCACAAACGGGATTCTATTCATTCTTAGTCCAGTCTACCTCACCTTGTCAGTGTACTGTTATGGTGAATAATACATTTTATAATAATGTAAGTGCTTCAAATAATGCTTTATATTGTTTGCAAGACACTGCAGACGTGTATAATACTTTTACGTGGAATTCTACTGGTGATGTTGCTCTTTGTATAATAGATCAAAGTGGTAAAGTCTGTGCTTTTAATGATAACTATTTTAGTTTAGGAGATGTCTCATGGGGAACAGAAGCAAGAATAAAGAAAAAATTCAGTTTACCTTCTTCATTATTCTTGGTTTTCCCTTCTAGTGACGATAGACAGATTACAACAGATGTTTATGCAAGATGTAAGAACAATCTTATATGGCCAAATTATTTTTTTAATTACTCATCAGATGATGCGATTCAGGCATGTCCGAGAAATGGATTTATGGCTTATGACTATAATTGTTTTGCCTGGGCTGGTGGCTGGTGGTTCTCATGGATAGATCCTACTACCTTTCCAGAAATTGAGTATAATCCTTCACAAGGCAACTATCCGTTATTAGAATATTGGCTTAGCGATTGTGGATATACATCGGAAGGAACAACAGAAGATAATAGCGAAATAGATGTTTACCAGTATGACACTATACCAGCATATCCCAAAGACTATTCTCATATGGCTATTCGTTGTTATTCAAATAATACATCATATGGTTATGGATGGGAAAGTAAAATAGGTGTCAATGAAAGAGTTATGCATCCAAGATATGCTTTAAGTGGTAACTACCTTTTAACTAGTGAAGATCAAAGATATCATGGCTATGGTATGGTTGTAAAAAGATATCGCTCGATTATTCCTTATAACCAGAGACAATCCTCCCAAATTCTCGAAAATGTCTCATTTTCAGAAGAAGAGAATCTTTTGATTGATGATAAGATTTTTAAGAATAGTATATCAACAGAGAACGTTTTTTTGCCATTGTACAATGAAAGTGTCAAAGAGTTTTCTTTAAATTGCTTTAATACTGTTGATATGCTCCAAAAAATTGAACAATATAGGCAACTGGTTGATTTTTGTCAATCAAATCCTAATACAATTAATATCATCTATCAAAAAGTCAGAGATGGCGAAATCGTTGCATGCCGTCTTCTTTATGATGTAACAAAAGAGAATAACAAAGATGCCTTAGAGAGTATTAGGATTTTGAATACGTGTAACAATCAAACTGGAAAAAAGATAGTCAGGTCTTTGCAATCAAATGCTATTGCGTACATAAAGGCACTTCTTTATAAAGAAAAACATGGAAGTCTTGAAGGTTTCAAATTAGATGAGACAAACTATAGTGACGATTCTTCATTTTTGAGTATTTCAAGAGACGGTTTAGTCTTAAAAATTAATTATACTATTCCGAAAAAGTCGAAGGTTACTTTAATACTATCTGATCATTATGGAAATATGTTAGATACGCCTTTATATAATAAGATAATTGATACAGGGAGTTACCAACTTTCTGTTCCTTTTGAACCAACTTATAATATTCTATTTGTAACGTTAATTGTTGATAATCAAATTTTTACTAAAAAAATTAAATTCTAAAAAGTATGAAGTCCATTCTTGTCCTTTTATTAAGCATGCTTTCCTGCTCGTCGCTTTGGGCACAGGAGGTGAATCAAGTAGAAGTGCTGGAGCCAGGCTCTTTGGCTCAGATACTGGAAGAAAGAGGGCTGACAACAGCTGAACAACTGAGCATCAGCGGCGGATTGAATACCCAGGATATCCGTACGATACGCCATCTATGCGGTGGTCATGACGAGATGCCGGAAGATGAAGTCTATACGGAGACGCTGCGTGTGCTCGACCTCTCGGAAGCCGATATCGTAGAGGGCGATAAAGCAGAATATTACTATTACGATGCGATGGGCACCATATCGCCCAACCGCTATATCAACGCCCCCAACCAGATATCCTGGTACATGTTTGCTAACACGACCTCTCTCGAGGAATTGACGCTCCCACGCTCTGTGGAGGTGATTCAGGCTGCGGCTTTCATCCATAGCAGCATCCGCAAAGTCTATATCGGATCGTCCACCCACACCATCCGGAAGTATGCGTTCTTCGACTGTCCTGAGTTGGAGTTTGTAGGTATTCCTTCATCTGCTCAGAAAGTAGATGTCTGTTCTTTCTCACAATGCCCGTCGCTGACCCTCGTAAAATGCGATGCGACCATACCACCTCAGGCTGTTGATGAGGAGGCCGAGTTGCTGGGCAGCACTCACAACCCGGATATGAGTCAGTGTGTGCTGCTGGTGCCCGAAGGCTGTCATGTGGCATATGCCGGAGCAGAATTTTGGAGGGACTTCAAGAGTGTCGTGGAGGAGACGACAGCCGTTCGCCCTATTCAGCTCCCGGTTTCGTCTGAAGAATGGGTGATGGGTGTCGACGGCATCCGTAAAGACAAAAGACATCAGGGAGTGAAGATAGTGAGGACATCCGACGGCCGTTACGTGAAACGAGCACGTTGAGCGTGTGAGTAGTTTTCCCACTTCTGCCTAATCAAGGGGGCTGGTTCTTGAATTTTATACAAGAACCAGCCCCCTTGATTATCTCTGCAGTCAGAGCAAGTGTCTTTTTTACTCTGTCACGACATTGACTTTCTGAATGTTCTTGCAGTTGTGGAATTCAGACGGATGCTCTGCGCTGATGCTGATATTCTTCAGGAAGATGTTTTCGATGGGTTTCTCGGGCAGTCCGTTGAAGAAGAGGGCGCGGTTGGCGTTGCGGCACACCACGTTCTCGATATGGATGTCCCGGAACTCAGGGGTTGTCTCATCGACAGGTCGTATGTCCTGATTGTTGGGCTGGTCGCCGTCGCGCATCATCTCGATGACCGACTTGCCACCGTAATACAGATTGAAGATGATGGCATCGGCCTGTATGTCAAACATGGAGATGTTGCGGATGAAGATATTGTCTACCAGTCCACCACGCCCGCGGCAACTCTTGAAGCGCAGGCCTACGTCTGTGCCGAGGAACTGGCAATTCTGCACCAGTATGTTGTGTACGCCGCCGCTCATCTCGCTGCCCACGACAAATCCTCCGTGACCTTGGAATACGGTGCATCCGTCCACCACTACGTTCTGGCAGGGTATGCCACGCTTGCGCCCGTCGGCGTCTTTGCCGCTTTTGATACAGATACCGTCGTCGCCGGCGTCGAAGGTGCTGTTGACGATCAGTGCGTTCTTGCACGACTCCAGGTCGAGTCCGTCGCCATTCTGTGCGTACGCCGGGTTGCGCGCCAGCACATTGTCTATGATGATGTTTTCGCACATGAGGGGATGGATGTTCCATGCCGGAGAGTTCTGGAAGATGACATCCTTGAGCAGCACGTTCTTGCATCCGACGAGACTGACGAGTACGGGGCGGAGGAACCTTCTGATAGAGAGCCATTCTTCTTCAGAGCGCACATTCTGTGGTACGTTCATGTGTGCCAGAGAGTCGCCTTTCAGATAACCAGCAGAAGGATACCACAAGTCGTCACGCTTGAAGACTCCACCCTGCGATGTGATGCGTTTCCATTGTCCGTCGGTCACCTTGTTCTTTTTCAAGGGTCTCCAGTAGACACCATTTCCGTCGATGGCTCCCTGTCCTGTCACTGCAATGTTGGTGGCGTTGAAAGCCGACAGAGGCGACTGGCAGCGTCGTGTGTCCAGTCCCTCGAATGAAGTTTTGATGATAGGGTAGAGGTTTTCGTCGCCGGAGAAGAGAATGACGGCGCCTTTTTCCAGGTGGAGGTTGATGTTGCTCTTCAGTGTGATGGGGCCGGTGAACCATACCCCTTGAGGTACGATCAGTTTGCCGCCTCCTTTTGTGCTGAGAGCGTCGATGGCTTTGGCGAAGGCCTCAGTACAGAGGGACGAGCCGTCGCCCTTGGCACCGAAGTCCTGCAGATTGACGCTGCGATTGGGAAACACCGGTGCTTTCACTTCTTGCATGCTGAAGGGCAGGTTCTGTGTGTATTTCCTGTAGGGGTTGTCTTGCGCGCTTATCGAGAGGCATAAGAGCGTCATGCCGATGGCGGTGATGAGTGTTTTTGCTTTCTTCATGTAGTTTGTTTTTTTATGTTATGGATGTTTGGGTATTGTCTTTGATGCAGAGATGGAGTCATCTTTGTCTTTAAAAGGCAAAGTTACGAAAAAATGAAAGAAATGAGAAAGGAATGCTTGTTTTTTTTTAGAGACTTTGGCTTTGCCAAAGTCTATGGAGAAAACGATATGAAAGATATGAACGATATGAACGATATGAACGATATGAACGCCAGAAACGCCAGAAACGCCAGAAACGCCAGACATGCGAGATACATGAGAAAGGAATGCTTGGCTTTCTTTTCATTCTGGTTGTTAAGGGGGGCGAAAAGAGATAAATCGTAAGAAACTTGGTGGTTTGTGAAAAAAAATGTAATTTAGCACCCTCAAAAAACATCTAACCAATCTTGTAGACATCCCCGTGAGAGGGTATCCGGCATGTAATCTTATTGTTTACTAATATAAAGAATCATGGGTAATAGAACGTTATCATCCTTGGTTGTGTCAGCTGTTTTGTTGCTGGCACTACCTGTTTCGGCCCAGGACATCTCCAAGAAAGAGACTGCGTCGAAAACTAAGACCGTGAAAATGCACCGCCAGCCGTCATCACAGACGACCGTTTCATCCAGTGAGGTACAGACATGGGTCGAGGTCACGAAGAAAGCCTCGCAGGGCATTCCTTTCCGTGGTGTCCGTCAGGAGCGAACTTTTCAGAAAGCCACCGACGAGACCCCGCCAGTGGTGAGGCATGCCTCACAGTTGTCTCGTCGCACCTACGTCAGTGGTGCCAATGGTGAGGTGATCGACGATCATGGCATCATCGTGAAGCCCGGCGAAGGCGTGCGAAAAGTGTATGCGCGCTCAGGCTTCTCTGTGAGGGATATCAACGGCGAGGTGCAATCCAATGTGCCCCAAAGCGGTTATGTGCAGATTGTGGAGTGTGAAGACGGCACGGTGTATATCCGTAATATTGTGCTGGGTATGTCGAAAGGTACCTGGACGAAAGGCACCCGTGAAGGCAACACCATCACCGTACCCATCAAGCAGACCGTTTATTACGATGCAGCTTGGGATGAGTCGTGCAGCCTCTACTGGGGCATCAACGACTTTGGCTACTCCCGTTATGACGGCTATCTGGACGCCTTCACCTTCAACGTTGATGATGCGGCCGGCACGATATCTTTGGAAGGTACCTCGGAAGAGGTGTTCATGGGAATCTTCTGGGATTCAGACGGTAGCTTCTCCTTCTCCGGCGACTGGGAGACCGTCTGGACCTACGACCATGACTATGCGCCGCTGCCTGTCAGTACGGTGACACCACCCTCAGGCCTGGAAACCACCACCTGGTATACCAAGGGGCATACCTATTATACTGGCTCAGAATACCGCAACGACAAAGAAGAGTTTTTCAAGGGCAACGTGACCGTCGGTTTTGACGGACAAGATGTCTATCTGCAAGGTCTCTTTCCTGAGTATCCCGATGCCTGGATAAAAGGTAGTGTAGACGGGGGAACCGTCACTTTCAGTGGCTTGCAGTTACTGGGCGCAGACGGTGAGGCCGCCGTCTATGCCGTGGGTTCCGACGGCAGCGACCTTCTCGACTTCAGCATGACCTATGACGCTGAGAGCCAGACCCTGACTTCAGCCAATATCCTGCTGGCCAATGCCGACAAGGAGGACATCGACGACCGCCTCTGGATCTCGGATATCACTATCTCGCAGTCAGACCCATTCCCACCCATTGAAACACTGCCTTATGCCAATAGTTTTGACACCCGCGATGCCTGGGAGTGGTTTACGATCATCAATGCCAACGACGACAGTCACACCTGGCGTTTTTACGAGGAGCAGGGCCGCTATTACTACGACATGGAGAATGCCGCCGACGACTGGCTCATCTCTCCGCCCATCAAGCTGGAGGCCGGCAAGCACTATCGCTTTGCCATTGACGCCCATTCCCAGGGTGACGTGGAGCGTATGGAGGTGAAAATGGGCACTGCCCCCACCGTAGATGCCATGACCCAGCAGGTGATTGCCTCTACCGACATCGAGTGGGATGAGTATCAGACCCTGAAGAATGATGAACTGACCGTCGGTGAGACCGGTTATTATCATTTTGGCATCCACGCCATATCCGATGCCTACCTGAATGTGCTGTTTGTCGACAACTTCCTGGTGGAGGAAGTCGTGCTCACTGCCCCCGCTATGGTCAGTGACCTGACGGTGACTCCGGATGAAGGGAGTCCCAAGGCTGTGATCACCTTCACGGCTCCTGCAACCAATATCGGTGGCGACCCGTTGACCAGTCATCTGACCAAGATAGAGTTGCTGCGTGACAATGCGGTCATTCATACCTTTGAAGACGTGGCGCCCGGCACTCCCCTGTCATACACCGATGATGCCGACGACATCAAGCCCGGCACCCATTCCTACCAGGTGATTGCCTATAACGCCGACGGCCGTGGTGAGAAGAGCGAGGTCGTGACCGCCTATCTTGTGCAGGTCATGAGCATCCCCTACGTGGCAGATTTCAGTGAGCGCGAAGCTTTCGACCAGTTTATGTGTATTGACGCCAATGAGGATTTCTTCACCTGGATGTGGAATGAGAATGAAGACGTGCATCATGCCTTCTACAGCTATCATTCAGAGCATGCTGCCGACGACTATCTGATCTCACCTCCACTGCGTATGGAGGCCGGCAAGAACTATGACATTGTGGTCAATGCCGGTTCGCTGGGCTATCCTGAGCGCTTCGAAGTGCTGGTGGGCAAGTCGCCCACTGTAGAAGGGCTGACCACCAAGGTCATAGAAGATGCGGTGGTGACCGACGAGGATGACAAGCCATTTGACGGGATGTACACTGCCGAGGAAGACGGCATCTACTATGTGGCCATCCACTGTATCTCAGACCCAGACCTGTATGAGCTTTGGATCAACAAGCTGACGGTGGAGCCAGGTCCCGACAATGCTGCTCCTGCCGCTCCTGCCATTGAAGTGGCAGCTGATGCCACGGGTGGTCTGTCTGCAGTCATCACCGTGACAGCCCCCACCACCTCCATGGGTGGCGACGCCCTGACCGGCGACCTCAGCAAGATAGAACTCTACCGTGACGGTCAGCTGATTGCAGAGCGAGCTAATGTCGCTCCCGGCTCCACTGTCGAGTTTGAAGACAACACGATGGAGTCGATGGGTACGTATAGTTATTATGCCCAGGGCTACAATGCCGCCGGCTTCGGCAAGAAGAGCGAGGTGGTGAGTGCTTACGTCGGCGTGGACTTGCCGATGGATGTCGATTTCGAGTCGGTCAGCGCCACAGACCGTGGCAGCAGTGTGCTGCTCACTTGGGACAAGGTGGGCGAAGTAGGCCGCAACGGTATGTATGTGAACCCTGCCAACGTAGACTATATGATATATGATGTGGAGGAGAGCTGGTTTGGCTACTCGCTTGTCGGCGACCCGCTGGCAGTGCTCCGCGACGCAGACTCGTGCGAGTTGACTTGCGACACTGATGAGGGTGATCAGCAGTATAAATACTGGGGTATCAAGACTGCCAACGAGGCTGGTGAGAATGAGGAGGGCACACTTGCCCATCTGCTTGTAGGAAAACCCTACGACCTGCCTGTGGTGGAAGGCTTCCAGAACGGCAGCATCCACTATCTCTGGGATACCAATGCCATGGTGCTTCAGTCGAACGACCATAGTGACGGCGACGGCTCAGCCGTGGCGATGACCTCACGATTTGCCGAACCAGTCTATCTCACCTCTGGCAAGCTGAATGTGAAAGATGCTTCCAATCCGACACTGCTGTTTGATGTGAAGGGCTATGGCGTGGGTACCCTCCTGGTGATTGGTAACAAGGACGGCGGCACAGAGGCTGAGACCTTGTCGGAAGTGAACCTGACACAGGACTACACCACCGTCAAAGTGCCTCTCGCCAGTCTCAAGGATGGACGTTACGCTCAGATCGGTTTTGTGTTTGACGTAGTCAATCCCACTGTCGTCGATGACTGGACGAGCGAGATTCAGGAAGAGGGCGACGCCGTCGTCATCGACCATATTCGCATACTTGACCTCTATGACCACAACCTTGCCGCTGAGATCGCCGCTCCTTCAGCTGTGCAGGCCGGCAAATCGGCCTCTGTCCGTGCCACTGTGACCAACTGGGGTGAGCAAGCAGCCAAGGACTTCACGCTGACCATCACTTCCGCCGACGCGACACTGATGAGCAAGACCGTGAGTGCCAGCTTGGCACCATTCTCCACCATGCAGTTTGACACCGAGTTTGCCACCACGATTTTCGATGAGCCTGGCGACAGGACCCTTACAGTCAAGGTGGACTATGCTCAGGAACAGTTTGCCGGTGACAATGAGGCTGAGACCCAGATCACCATTAAAGAGTCTGCACTGGCTGCTCCCGGTCAGCTGACCGCACAGGACAAGAATGGCGAGGGCGTAGACCTGGCATGGGAAGCCCCCGTCGCCGGGATGCTCGACTACACCGAGGAGTTTGATGACACTGAAGCTTTTGAACCCTTCACCATCGGAGGCGTGACTGAGACACAGCATGCCGGAGCAATCGGTGAGTGGACGGTCTACGACGGCAATGGAAAGATGGTGTATAGCTGGGATGCTGCCAGCGTCACTTATCCCAATCAGAATGCCGCGTCGGCCTGGATGGTGTTTGATCCCGACGGTGCCGGCTTTGAAGACATCGGTGGCCGCAGCGGACGACAGGTGATGATGTCGATGTGTCCGATGGAGGCTGGCGAGGATGGTATGCTTCCAGCCGCCGACCACTGGCTTATCTCTCCCGAATTGTCGGGCGCAGAGCAGGAGATCAGTTTCTATCTGCGTGCCATCTCCAATATGTATGGCAGCGAGAGTTTTGAGGTCTGGGCATCCATGACCGACAACCGTCGTGAGAGCTTCTCACTCATAGAGCAGTTTATGACCGATGAAGTAGACTGGACTCTCTTCACTGCCACCCTGCCAGAGGGAACGAAGTATTTCGCCATCCGTCATACCTCTACCGACGTCTTCGGCGTGATGGTCGACGATATCTCCTTCAATTATAATGGCGGCAAGGTGAGCAGATATAATATCTACTACGAGGGACAGCTGATAGCGACCGTTGAAAACGGTGTGACCACTTATACGGTGGCTGCCGACCAGGTGGAGGCAGGAGAGCGTACTTTCGCTGTCAGTGCCGTCTACGCCAATGGTCAGGAGTCCAAACCGGCCACTGCCACTATCAGCGTGACCACAGGTATCCGTCAGTTGGTCGTCGATGGTCATCCAGTGGATGTCTATTCAGTCGACGGCAAGCTGGTACGCCGCCAGGCTACTTCCACAGAGGGGCTGAGGGGGCTCTACATCGTTAATGGCAAAAAGGTGATGGTGAAGTGATTGCCATCTGACACAATGTTGCTATAAATGAGAAAATGTAGCGGCGGTATATGATCGTCGCTACATTTTTTGGTAGTGTGTCTTCGCAGAAAAAATCATCCTTTTTTTGGTTATATTTCCTAAAAACACTAATTTTGCAAAGATAAAACTAAATTTATGCGAAGACTTTTATTCTTTCTGTTATGTGCAGTCACGCTGACCTCATGCACGACCAGCAAGAAGGACTACCATATAGGTGTGTCGCAGTGCTCTGAGGATATCTGGCGTGACAAGCAGAACTCGGAGTTGAAGATGGGCGCCTACTTTTATGAGAATGTAGACTTGAGCTTTGCCACCGCCTACGACAGCGACGAGCGTCAGGTGCAGCAGATTGACAGTCTGGTGGCAGAAGGCATCGACCTGCTCATTGTAGCCCCCAACCAGATGGCCACCGTCACGCCCGCCATCGACCGCGCCTTCGACAAGGGCATCCCTGTCATCGTTTTTGAGCGTAAGACCAATTCTAAGAAATTCACCGCCTATATTGGAGCCGACAATTATGAGATGGGTCGGCTGATGGGAGAGTATATCGCCTCGAAGCTGAAAGGCCGCGGACGGGTGATGGAAGTGATGGGGCTGAAAGGCTCTTCACCGGCGATAGAGCGTCATAAGGGATTTGCCGACGCCATTGCCAGATATCCCTCGGTCGAGCTGGTGGCCACGCTTCAGGGCGACTGGACTGAGCAGAGTGCCTATAATGCCATGTCGAGGTATGACGGCTCGCTGGCCGACATCGATTTTGTCTTCGGTCAGAACGACCGTATGGCGATGGGTGCTCGCAAAGCCCTTTTTGAGCGTTGGGAGAATGCCCGCACGCGTTTTTGTGGCATTGATGGCTTGCCAGGTGAGAAAGGTGGTATCCGCCTGGTGCGCGACTCACTTCTCGATGCCTCTTATATTTACCCCACGCATGGCGACCAGCTGATCAAGTTGGCAGTAGATATCCTCGAAGGAAATCCTTATGAAAAGGAGACGCTCCTGATGTCGGCCCTCGTCACCCATGACAATGCCAACGTGCTCTTGATGCAGAACGAGGAGGTGATGCGTCAGGCCGAGTATCTCGACCGCCTGCACGACAAAGCCAGCGATTATCTCAAAAAACTCAATTATCAGCGCATCATCACCTTGCTGGCTGTAGGCTTCATAGCCTTGCTCCTCGGGCTTGCTGCCTCCGTCTACCTCTACAACCGCCAGCGCAGGCGCTTGAGCAAAGAGCGGCGCAAGATGGAACGCGCCCAGCTGGACTTCTACGCCCAGGTGAGCCATGAGTTGCGCACCCCCTTGACGCTGATAGAGGGCCCGCTGGCAGAGTTGGCCGCCACCCCTGATGCGCGTCAGGCTGGTGACAATGCCAAGCGCCTCTTTGACATCGTGAGGCGCAACACTCGCCAGTTGACCTTGCTTGTCAACAAATTGCTCGACATGCAAGTGGGCAAGCCCCTTTCCGAGTTGGCCTCCGGGCAAACCGACCTTCTCCCCGCTCCGTCGTCTGCCAGTGAAGAGGCCCTGACAGCGCAGGTGCCTACCCCTGAAGACGCCCCCACGCTATTGATCGTAGACGACAATGCCGATATCCGTACGTACCTGCATGCCATCCTGCAGTCCAAATATCAGGTGGTGCTGGCTTCAGACGGCCAGCAGGGATTGGAGTTGGCTCGCCGTGTCGTGCCCGACCTGATAGTCTCCGATGTGATGATGCCCGTGATGAACGGTCTGGAGTTTTGCCAGCGTGTGAAAGAGGACTTCGTGACCAGCCACATCCCAGTCATCCTGCTCACCGCCCGCGCGCTGAGTCAGCATCAGATAGAGGGCTATCAGAGTGGCGCCGACGCTTATATCACCAAGCCATTCTCGTCAGAACTTTTGCTGGTGCGGATTGACAACCTGCTGTCGAGCCGTCATCAGCTCAGAAACCTATGGGAGCGCGACTCCCATCAGGAGACCGCCTCATCTGCCATGGGTGGTGAACCCGAAAAGCCTGCCATGGAAGAGAAAGTTGCTGATAAGGATAGTCCTTTCATTGCCCGGTTTAAGTCGTTAGTGGAGAGCCGTCTCTCCGACAGCGACCTGAGTGTGGAGATGATCGGTCAGGAGATGGGCTTGAGCCGGGTGCAGTTGTATCGTAAGGTGAAGGCCCTGACAGGATGCACACCTGTGGATATGTTGCGCAAAGCCCGTCTGGCGGCATCGCGTCGCCTGCTGAATGACACCGACCTGACAGTGAGCGAGATAGCCTACAAGGTGGGCTTCACCTCTCCGTCTTATTTCTCTAAGTGTTTCAAGGATGAGTATGGCGTGGTGCCAGGAGAGATGAGAGTGTGAGAGTGCCTGTAAAGGAAAAAAAGAGAGTTTTCTTTTGTATTCCTCCTTTTTTTTCGTATCTTTGCTGCTGTAGTTGAGATGCAGGATGATAATGCAAGTTCTGGCTCTCGAATAAAGACATTGTGGATAATATAGAGTGCTGACTCTTTTCGGACCAAACTGCGACCTTGGGAATAGAATAGAGAGTGCAGGACTTCACCATATTATATAAATATGGTGTGGACTGGCGTTTCATCTATTCTGAGGTTGTCGCAGACCTGGTTCGAAAGTGAAATGCTTCGTCCACACCTTTTCATACTATGAAATCAGGATCCTGTCTACAATCTTAAATCATAACCTAACCTAAAAATACCTAAATATGAACATATCCTTGTATGATGCGACGATTGGCGATCAGTATCGCCTGACGAATGCAAAGGTATCACACAGATGATATATGTGCTTGCAAAAATCGTTCATTTGATGCCAAAAATGTTACTTGGTAACAATTATCGGGTGTTACGAACGAATTTTTATATGTGTCAGGACAGATAAGACGTAATTTCGCATCAGATTTAAATCTAATTATTAACCAAAAACAAAAATGCAAATGGAACATTTGAAAATCACGAGTAAAAGAGGGCCTGGAAAGTCATCTTCCCTCAGGCCGAACGTAAGTGATTTGTGCAAAAGATTTCTTCTGAGTCTCGCACTTATGTTTGTTACATCAATGATGTACGCGCAAACAGACATCACTGGTACGGTGATCGATGAGACCGGAGAGGGCGTCATCGGTGCCACTGTCATGGAGAAAGGTACATCCAATGGTGCTGTGACAGATTTCGATGGAAACTTTAGCTTGAAGGTGGCCAATGGTGCTACCCTCGTCATCACTTACATCGGCTACGACCCAGTGGAAGTCGCTGCCACTTCAGGTATGAAAGTGCAACTGAAAGAGAATGCCAGCGAACTGGCAGAATTGGTGGTGACAGGTTATCAGACCCAGCGTAAGGCCGACCTGACGGGTTCGGTGGCTGTGGTGAAGACCGCCGAGCTGAAAACCTCTTCCGACACCGACCCTATGCGTGCCCTGCAGGGTAAAGTGCCAGGCATGACCATCACCAGCAATGGTTCACCCGTTGGCGCCGGTACGGTTCGTATCCGTGGTGGCGGTTCGTTCAACTCTTCCCAAGACCCATTGTTCATTATCGACGGCGTGCCCACGACAACCAACCTGAACACACTGAACATGAACGACATTGAGTCGATGCAGGTGCTCAAGGATGCCGCCTCGGCCTCTATCTACGGTAGCCGCGCTGCAAATGGTGTGATTATCATCACCACACGTTCTGGTAAGAAGGGAGATAAGGTCAAGGTAGACTTCTCCGCCAACCTGACCGCCCAGTTCTATAACAAGCAGACCATGATGAATCTGGCCAATGCCGCCGATTATGCTACAGCCATGGCTCAGGCAGCTATGAACGACGGTCTGGATCCCGAACAGTATGCCAACAATTACGGACTGACTCTCAATGCCGCCGCCGGCAAGACCATCTCTGCCTATGACCCCGCCACGGGTCAGATGCGCCAGTTCACTGTCAACGGCCTCTATGATGGTTATGTGAACTCGAAGAAGACCATGCGTTTCAGCGATACAGACTGGCTCGACGAAATCTCTCGTACGGGTTTCTCACAAAACTACGACCTGAGCATTTCCAACGCCACTGACAAGTCGTCGGCCCTGTTCTCTTTCGGTTATAAGAAAAACAACGGTATCCTGAAGTATACCGACTTTGAGAGCTTCTCCGGACGTATCAACACCAGTTATAAGGTGAACAAGATTGTGACCGTAGGTGAGAATGCCACGATCACTTATAGCGACCAGGTGGACTGCCAGCCTCTGGAAAATGCGCTGAAGATGGCTCCCACGCTGCCTGTCTATGAAGAGGATGGCGTGACCTTCTCTGGTCCTGTGGGTGGTATGAGCGACCGTCAGAACCCACTGCGCGAACTCTACCACAATCGTGACAACCGTCTGAAGATGTGGCGTATCTTTGGTAATGCCTATGTGAACATTCAGCCTATCAAGGGCCTGACGCTCCGTTCCAACTTCGGTCTCGACTATTGGTCGGAATTCATTCACAGTGTGACCTATACCTGGCACTCAGATGTGGTGAACAACTCGACACCCTCTGCCAATCTGGGCAACAAGACCTCAGTGAAATGGACCTGGTCTAACACGGCCAACTACAACTTTACCATCGCCAACGACCACTCCTTCATCCTGCTTGCCGGTCTGGAGCTTCACCGCGATGTGGAAGACCGCGCCAACTCCTATGCTCAGATGTATGCCCTTGAGAACTATGACTACATGTGGCCAGACGCCGCAACGGGCACACAGCGTGCCGGTGGTATCCGTGAGGGTTACAATCTGGTGTCGCTCTTCGGTAAGATTGACTACAACTGGAAAGACTTGCTGCTTGCCTCGTTCACGATACGTCGAGATGGTTCATCACGTTTCGGTGAGAACAACCGCTATGGTACCTTCCCAGCCTTCACCTTGGGCTACCGTCTGTCAGAAAACCTGCATCAGGACTGGATCAGTGACCTGAAGGTGCGTGCTTCATGGGGTGAGACCGGTAACCAGGCTATCTCCAATTACGCCCGCTATGGACTCTATGCCGCTACTTACGGAGGCGGTCGCAATGAGTCGACAGCCTATGACCTCGCTTTGGCCGGCAGTGGTATCTTCCCATCTGGCTTCCGTGCCACACAGTCGCAGAACAACAACTTGAAGTGGGAGACCACCGAGCAGTATAACCTCGGTCTCGACTATCTGCTTCTGAACAGCTCCATCTACGGTTCTGTCGATGCCTATATTAAAAATGTGAAAGACATGCTCATCAATCCCGCTTACCTCGGTTCGATGGGTGAGGGTGGTGCTTCCTGGCTCAACGGACCGAGCCTGCGCAACTGGGGTATGGAGTTTGCCCTTGGCTATCGCGGCACGACCGATTTCGGCTTGCGTTACAATGTGAACGGCAACCTCGACTTCTACCGCCAGAGAGTGACTTACCTGCCTGAGACAACCACCGGTTCCTACGTCCACACGTCGAAGGAGAACCTGGTGGAAGCCAAGAAACCCTATGGCTCCATCGTGGGCTATGTGGTCGACGGCCTGTACCAGAACCGTGAGGAGGTCTTGGCCAGTGGTCAGGAGAATGCCCGTGTCGGTGGTCTGAAGTATGCCGACCTCGATGGAAACGGAGTCATCAACGAGCATGACCAGACCTGGATTTTCAATCCAGTGCCCAATTTCTCATGGGGTTTGAATTTCGAGCTGGGTTATAAGGATTTTGATTTCTCCATGTTCTGGCAGGGTGTTGCCGGTCAGGATGTCTACAACAACCAGAAATTCCAGACCGACTTCTACAGCATTACCGATGCCGGCTCAAACAAAGGCAACCGTATGCTCGATGCCTGGACTACAGCCAACACCTCTTCGACCATCCCCGCCCTGACTACCAATAACACCGGTAATGAGGGCCGTGCGAGCACCTATTTTGTAGAAAACGGCTCTTATGCTAAGTTGCGTCAGGTGCAGTTGGGCTACAATCTCCCAACCAGCCTTCTGAGCCGTGCCAATATCACAAGTGCACGTGTCTATGTGTCAGGCCACAACCTGCTGACCATCAAGAGCAGCAGCCTGACCTGCTCTGATCCAGAGAATCCCAACTGGGCTTATCCTAACAGCACCTCATTCTCTTTCGGACTTCAAGTAGGATTTTAAGCAATTATCAACCATTTCAATACATAAAACGATATGATACGCAATATATTAAAATCATTATGTGCTGTGGCCCTCATCAGTGGTATGCTGACTTCATGCGATGATTTCATTGATGTGGATCCCCAGGGTGTGATCAGCGAAGACCTCGCCATGAGTCAGCCCGACGCCATGGTCACTTCAGCATATGCCAAACTGGGTGACGACTGGTATACCTATCCCTTCAATCTGTGGCCTTACGGCGACCTGACGAGCGACGATGCCCTCAAAGGTGGCTCAGGTACTACAGACACCAACTATCATCCCTTTGAGGTGTGGTCGACACTGACGGCTTCCACCCCCGACCATATGGACGAGATGTGGTATCATCTCTATTGCTCCGTCAGCCGTTGCAACCGTGCTTTGGTGTCACTGGCCGAATATGGCGACAACGCTCTTGGCGCAGAGCTGAAAGCCGTGCGTGAGGGTGAGGTGAGATTCCTCCGTGCCCACTTCTACTTTAAGTTGGTGCAGATTTGGAATCAGGTGCCCTGGGTGGACGAGGAAGTATACAAGAACCACACCGAGGAGCAGACCCCCAATAATGTGTTCACCCATGAGGAGCTGATGGAGAAGATCGTAGCCGACTTTAAGGCTGCCTACGACGTGCTTCCTGAGACCCAGAAAGAAGGCGGTCGTGCCAACAAGATTGCCGCTGCAGCCTATCTGGCCAAATGCTATCTGACCATGGCCTGGGGCAATGGCTATGAAGATGCCACCGGCGTGAGCCACATCAACCAGCAGTATATGCAAGAGGTGCTGAAATACACCGACGTGGTGGCCAAGTCGCATTATGGCTATCTGGAGGACTTCGGCGATATCTTCCTGCCTGAATACAAGAATTCCAAAGAGAGCATCTTCGCTGTTCAGCACTCTGACTATCAGGATGACAACACTCTTTACGGCCGTGCCAACTGGAGTAATATGCTTAACGGTTGCTGGGGCATGTGGTCGTGCGGCTGGGACTTCCACAAGCCGTCACAGAACCTGGTCAATGCCTTTAAGACCAAGGACGGACTTCCTATGTTCAACGACTATAACGACCAGATCGATTATCCTGTGAATGGTGTTCCTACAGCCCAGAAGTGGGATCCGCGTCTGTTCCATACCGTGGGTATGCCTACCTTCCCCTATAAATACGAAGAGGCATTCACCATGACCAAGGACAACTCCCGTACGCCCAATACATACGGCTACTACGCCTCCTTGAAGGAAGTGCCGCAGCGCTCGCAGGGTGAGACTTTCGACAATCCATGGCAGGCATTCGCCATGAACGACTACGTGTTGCGTTATACCGATGTGATGCTGATGCGTGCCGAGGCTCTCATCGAGACCGGTTCGCTCGAGGAAGCCCGTACCATCATCAACGATGTCCGTCAGCGTGCCAAGAACTCTGTGTCGAAGCATATCTCCTATGCCGCCGACCAGTGTGAGATAGCCCTCTATCCCGCCAGCTATTTCCAGACGAAGGAGTCGGCTCGTCAGTGTCTGCAGTGGGAGCGCCGTCTGGAACTTGCCATGGAGAATGGCCGTTTCTTCGACCTTCGTCGCTGGGGCATTGCCTCCAAGACCCTCAATGCTTTCTTTGAGAAAGAGCAGAACTCTGTCTACGACGGTCAGGCTTATGCCCAGTATTACAAGGATGCCCATTTCACCAGCGGTAAGAATGAGTACTTCCCCCTTCCATATATCCAGCTCTTCTATGTGCCTGGTCTTTACACACAGAACAAGAATTACTAAACGATGAAAACGAATATGAAAAAGATATCAATCCTTTTGTTGACGGTGCTGGCATTTGTCGTGACATCATGCCAAGACAAGGATATCGACAGGCAGGCAATGGTGCTCAGCACACCCGACGCCTCACAGATCACAGGCCAACTCAATGGCGATGACTACACCTGGACTTGGGGTTCACAAGCCAGCCAGATGCAGGTGACGATCTACCGTAACGGTACGCTTTCTGCCAGTGAGATCGTCAACGGCACAAGCTATACACAGCGTGATGTGCCCACCAACGTACCTTTTGAGTATGTCTTTAAGGTGACCGATGGCACGAATTTCTCACAGGGCGTGGTGAAGACCTATCTCCGCGAGGGTGCGACGAGTATCTCTGGCGTGCAGATGAGTCAGCTGGACAAAGCCGGAGGCTATGATGCCCTGGTAGAGTGGAACCGCTCGGCCGATGCCACCAGTATCGACTTTCAGGCCACCAATGGCAGCCGTGTGATCAAGGAGACCTTGTCAGGAAGTGCCACCAGCTATGTCATAAGCGATGTGAACACCGGTGATGTGTGGAGCGTATCCCTTGTGGCCAAGAATGAGAAAGGCACCGCCCTTGCCACACGTTCTTCACTCCGTATCGGCAAGACAGCCATCGGATTCCTCAGCATCTATGCTACTCCAGAGGAACTGATACAGAACGGCGACGATGACGAAGCTTCCGCCTGGCTGTGGCTGCACGAGACTTATCCCACCGCACAGTATGTCTACTTCGGCGATGTGAAGAGCGCCGATGACGTAGAGCCTTTCCGTGTGCTGTTCTGGCTCCGTGATGTCGAGGGCGTGGGCGAGGATGTCGTCTGGGGTGTGCCCGAAGTGGTGTCGGCAGCTACTCCTGTGATCCGTGAGTGGTACAAGCAGGGAGGCAGTCTGTTGCTCTGGAGCCATGCCACTACCTATATCGGTCATCTGGGTCGTCTGAACCTTGAAGATATGAAGGCCAACGACCATGCCATCGGCACTGGCGGTGGCGGCATCAACAACGACGTGTGGAAGATGGCTGTGCAGCTCAATCCCGGCGGCCGCTTCTCCAAAGACCATTCGAGCCATCCTATTTATAAAGGGCTGGAAGTGGAGAGCACCGATCGTACGAAGCTGATCGCTTTCAAGGGGCCGGGTTGGACAGAAGACCACAACTGCTTGTTCTTCAACCTTCCGTCGCTGTTGACAGGTATTGGCAATCAGGAAGAGTCATGCTACACTCAGCTTACACAGACCTATGGCATTTATCCTCTCGGCACCTGGGATTCACAGATCGACTGGGTGAGCCAGATGAATGTGTTTGAAGCTCAGCAGGGCAACACCGACTTCAAGGGTACTGTGCTGTGTATCGGTAATGGTGGCTGCGAATTCTCGATGAAGAATGCCGACGGCACTCCCGACAAGAGCGCACATCCCAAGAACAATATCTTCCAGGACAATGTGCTCACCTTGGCAAAGAATTCCTTGGAGTACCTGAAGACCCGGTAATTTATTGTTCGACCAAAACTATCATACTATGAATATCAGGAAATGGAACCTTTCAATGGTAGCCGTCATCATGACGGCTGCCATTATAGGCTGCGGCAGTGAGGAATCCGGCCAGGATTACAATCCGCTGATAGATGATCCACAACAAGAAAATCCTACACCAGAAACGCCGAATACCCCTAGCGGACGCAATGAGGCCTATCGCCCTCAGATACATTACACCCCCGAGAAAAACTGGATAAACGACCCTAATGGCATGGTGTACGCCGACGGAGTGTATCATTTGTTCTATCAGTACAACCCGCAGGGTAATGTGTGGGGAAATATGAGCTGGGGACATGCCACTTCCAAGGACTTGGTGCACTGGGAAGAACAGGCCGTGGCCCTCACAAGAGACGAGCTGGGCGATATCTTCTCGGGCTCGGCTGTCATCGACAAGAACAACACAGCCGGCTTTGGAGCCAATGCCATGGTGGTGGCCTATACCTCGGCCAGTAGCGTGCAGCAGCAGTCGTTGGCCTATAGTACCGACGGGGGCAAGAACTTCACACGATATCCGTCAAACCCGGTCATCAAGAATGACGACGACAATCTGCGTGACCCCAAAGTGTTCTGGCATGAGGAGAGCCGTCAGTGGGTGATGGCGCTGGCCAAGGGCTGGAAAATGGGTGTGGAGCTGTACGGCTCGCCAGATTTGAAGAACTGGCATCACCTGAGCACTTTCTTCAAGGCCTTGCCTGGCCGTCCGAGTCTTCAATGGGAATGCCCCGACCTGATCTCTTTCGATTATCAGGGCGGCAAGAAATGGGTGATGATTGTCAGCGTCAATCCCGGCGGTCCCATCCTTGGCTCCGGCACGATGTACTTTGTAGGCGATTTTGACGGCACGACATTCACTGCAGACGACATGGACTATCCCTTATGGCTCGACTATGGTATGGACAATTATGCCGGCGTGACCTGGTCGGGTACCGGCGACCGCAAGATTCTTATCGGATGGATGAACAACTGGCAGTATGCCGGCGACGTGCCTTGCAGTCCTTGGCGCTCAGCCATGACATTGCCGCGTGAACTGAAATTGATAGAACACGAAGGACATCCGTTGCTGGCTAACATCGTCGTGCCTGAGATAGAGACTCTGGCGAGAACGTGGGTCAAGGTGAATTCGGAAATGGATGCAGGAGACGCCTATCAGTTGCGTCTGAAGATTGCACTCGACCGTTCCTCTGTCATCACATTGTCCAATGAATATGGTGAGAAATTCGTTGTCGATGTCAACCACAGTCAGAAAACCCTCAGTGTGCACCGCAATGGCAGTACGGGCAAGAGCAGCTTCTCATCCACCTTCTCGATACCATCCATTCAGGCACCATTGCATACGAAAGAGAGTAGTGTGACGCTCGATTTCTTCGTAGACCGCTCATCGGTCGAAATCTTCACTTCCGATGGTAGCATGTCAGTGACCAATCTGGTGTTTCCACAGTCATTGTATGATCGCCTGACGGTGACCGGTGCAGACTGCGAAGCACAGATGCGCCAGTTGCGGAGGATATGGAACTGAGCGGCGGGAATATGTGCTATCCCCAAAAAGATGATGCAAACAATGATTTGTAATCATTTTTGTGTCATCTTTTATCCCCGACAAAAAAAATTATCACTATTTTTGCAATCAAAAAAATCTATAACTACTATATGATGACCTTCAAACGAACACTTGTGGTTTTGTCATCTCTGCTGATGACGCTGACCATGGCGGCACAGACCCCTCAGGTGCTTGGTGACAATCATGCCATGTGGCGGATGAATGTAGACCGGCAGTATCTGCTGTTGCCTGTGCAAGAGAAAGAAGAGAACGCCAACGTGCGCGTGCTGGTGGACAACCAGCAGGCGCAGAATTTCAATCTGCGTCTTGCGGTAGACAAAGTGGACTATTACGTGCCACTCGATATCCGCCGTTTCGGCGCGAAGAAAATCCTGCTCGACATCAACTTCCACGGCGACCGCCGTGCCACCGGAGCGATGAAAGACTTCATCTGCTGGCGTGAGATGAAGCAGAGCGACACATTTGATACCACCAACAGGGAGCGCTTCCGTCCCGCTTACCATCATACACCGTTGTATGGCTGGATGAACGACCCCAATGGCATGTTCTACAAAGACGGCGTGTATCATCTTTACTATCAGTTTAATCCTTACGGGTCGATGTGGGAGAATATGACCTGGGGCCATAGCACCTCGCGCGACCTGCTGCACTGGGAGGCACAGCCCATCGCCATAGAGCCCGATGCCCTGGGCTCTATCTTCAGCGGCTCGTGTGTGGTGGACAAGAACAATACATCCGGTTACGGCAAGAACGCCGTGGTAGCATTCTACACCTCTGCCGGGCAGAGCCAGGTGCAGTCGATGGCTTTCTCCACCGACAACGGCAAGACCTTCAGAAAGGTGGCCGAGAACCCCATTCTCGTGAGCAACCTGCCCGACTTCCGCGATCCTAAAGCCTTCTGGAATCCTGAAATCCAGAAATGGAACCTCATCCTGGCTGCCGGTCAGGAGATGCGCATCTACTCTTCGCCCAACCTGCGCGACTGGACTTATGAGAGTGCCTTCGGCGAGGGTGTGGGCTGCCACGACGGTGTGTGGGAATGTCCCGACCTGATGAAACTGCAGGTTCGTGGCACCGACCGCCAGAAGTGGATGCTTATCTGCAACATCAACCCCGGCGGTCCCTTCGGTGGTTCAGCCACACAATACTTCATCGGCGATTTTGACGGCCATCGCTTTGTGGCTGACAAACCCGTGAAAACCAAATGGATGGACTATGGCAAGGACCACTATGCCACCGTCACCTTCGACAACGCCCCCGACGGCCGTCATATCGCCCTGGCCTGGATGAGCAACTGGCAGTATGCCAACCAGGTGCCCACGCAGCAGTTCCGCAGTGCCAACTCCGTGCCTCGCGACCTCGACCTGGTGGAATACGACGGTGACATCTATTGTGCCGTGACCCCATCCAAAGAACTGCTTCAGGTGCGTGGCAAGAAGGTGAAACGTCCCACTCCGGCATGCGAGATCGTGGTGGATGTGAAAAACGATGCCGAGATCGTGCTGTCTAACACCCGCGGCGAGCAGGTGACGATGAAATATGACGCTGACAAGCATGAGTTTGCGATGGACCGCACGAAGAGCGGCGACGCTTCGTTCAGCGAGGCTTTCCCGGTCGTGACCACCACCCCTGTCTATGGCGATATGAAGCAACTGCGTATCTTCGTAGACCACTGCAGTGTCGAGGCCTTTGACGCAGAGGGTCGCATGGCGATGACCAATCTGGTATTCCCCTCAGAACCCTACAACACCCTCAAGGTGAAAGGCGGCAAGGCCACTATTTATCAAGTGAATCTATAATCATCATACGTTTAGGTCACTTAAGACAGTCAAAACTTCTGAATTTTAATTTTAACCAATCATTATGGCAAGTCAAAATAAGAAACTCGCACTCATATCGCTCATGCTTTGTTTTTTCTGCATGGGTTTCGTCGACTTGGTGGGCACCGCATCCAACTACGTAAAAGCTGAGCAGGGCCTTAGCGACAGCGTGGCCAATGTGCTGCCCTCACTGGTGTTCTTCTGGTTCCTGATCTTCAGTGTTCCCACCAGTGTGCTGATGAATAAGATCGGCAAGAAGAAGACCGTGTTGCTCTCGCTGGTCGTCACCGCCCTGTCGCTGTTGCTGCCTGTTTTCGGCAACAGCTTCCCACTGATGCTGATCGCTTTCTCATTGCTGGGCATCGGCAATACACTCATGCAGACTTCGCTCAATCCATTGATGGCTCTCGTGAGTGGAGGTGAGAATCTGGCATCACAACTCACCTTCGGGCAGTTTGTCAAGGCCATCGCCTCGTTTATGGCCCCTCTCATCGCCGGCTGGGGATATAAGGCTCTCATCCCTACATTCGGGCTCGACTGGCGAGTGCTTTTCGCCATCTATTTTGTCATCAGCGTGGCTGCCACCTTGCTGCTCTGGACAACGCCTATCCATGGAGACGAAACATCGAAGGAACAACTGCCGGCTGTGGGCACACAGTTTGTCAACTGCTTCCGTCTGCTGGGCGTACCTGTGGTGCTGCTCTCCTTCCTGGGCATCATGTGTCATGTGGGTATCGACGTAGGTACCAATACCACCGCTCCCAAATTGCTCATCGAGCGCACGGGTATGACACTCGACCAGGCTGGTTTTGCCACTTCACTCTATTTTATCTTCCGTACGATCGGCTGCCTGACGGGATCTTATTTCCTCCGTGTGCTGAAGACACGCACTTTCTTCATCATCTCCGTGGTGATGATGGCAGCCTCGATGGTGCTGATGTGCGTGGGCAACACGACCATGCTGCTCTACATCGGTATCGCCCTTGTGGGCTACGGCAACTCCAACGTCTTCTCGATGTGCTTCGCACAAGCACTGACAGCCATGCCCAAGAAGCAGAACGAGGTGTCGGGACTGATGATCATGGGTCTTTTCGGCGGCACCATCTTCCCGCTGCTTATGGGATTTGCCAGCGATGCCATCGGTCAGATCGGCGCCGTGCTGGTGATGGCAGTCGGTGTGGGCTATCTTTTCACTTATATCAAACAACTGAAAAACGCATAGAATATGAACAAACGTTATGTAGTAGGACTCGGAGAAGTCCTGTGGGATGTACTTCCCGAAGGTAAAAAACTGGGTGGCGCACCCGCCAATTTCGCTTATCATGCAGGACAATTCTTAGGTATGGACAACACTATTGCCGTGAGTGCGCTGGGTACTGACAAGCTGGCCGAAGAGACCATCGAGGCCCTGAGGGAGCATGGGCTGAACGACCTGTTGCCCCGTGTGCCTTATCCTACGGGCACCGTGCAGGTGCAGCTTGACGAACAAGGCATCCCCACGTATGATATCAAGGAGAACGTGGCCTGGGATAATATCCCCTTTGATGACGACATCGCCGCCATCGCACGCTCTTGCCGCGCCGTCTGTTTCGGCTCGCTGGCTCAGCGCAACGTGGTGAGCCGTGCGACTATTCAGAAATTTCTCGATGCCACACCCGCTGACTGTTTGAAGATTTTCGACATCAATCTGCGTCAGCAGTTCTATACTCAGGAGGTGATCCGTGAGTCGCTACAGCGATGCAACATCTTGAAGATCAATGATGAGGAACTGGTGCTCCTGGGCCGTATGTTTGGCTATCCCGGCCTTGATATAGAGAACAAATGCTGGCTCATCCTGGGCAAATACAACCTCGACATGCTTGTGCTGACTTGCGGCACCAATGGCTCTTATGTCTTTACCCCAGGCCAGAAATCGTTCCAGGAAACCCCGAAGGTGCAGGTGGCAGATACTGTTGGCGCAGGAGACTCCTTTACCGGCTCATTTGTGGGTAGTATCCTAAACGGCAAATCCGTTGCTCAAGCCCATCACACTGCTGTCCAGGTAAGTGCTTATGTCTGCACGCAGAATGGTGCCATGCCGGTATTGCCTAAGGAGATGATAGAAGACTAAGAAAAGAAGTGTGAGTATAGAATATCCCCGCCGGCTTTCAAAACCGGCGGGGATATTAGCATGATAAGCTAAAATATCAAAAGCCCCGTCGGCATAGCGGATCCGGCGGGGCTGACGTTTGTATATTGGCTATGAATGGTTTTTCACATCGAGGGTGATGAGACGAGCACCTTGGCACTGGAATTGGAGTAGGCCGACGGGATGGTGAAACTGACCCCGTCGTAGCTCAGCGTGCTGCCACCCGTGACCTTTACGCCGGAGTATTTCTTATATCCATGGGTGGAGGATACGCCCGGGGTGGTGGCTTTGCCGCCTACACCCATCACGGTGGCTCCGTTGGTGAGCACGCTGTAGTCGGTCTTGAATGCCGTGCCGCTGTCGGAAGAGGCGCAGACCAGAATGGTGCCGCCAGAGAGGGTGATGTTGGTGTCGCTCTTCACGCCCTGTGGCTTGGTGTCGTCGGCTCCGTAGGTGTAGACGGCTCCTGTGGTGAGCACATTGAGTGTGCCTCCGCTGATGTTGACGGCACCTGTGGCATTGATGCCCTTGCCTCCAGCTCCTGTGCTGCTGAGGCTCACGGTGCCGGAGCTCATTGTGAACGCCCCGTCGCATTTGGCTGCCGCGGCACTGCTGATGTCGGCTTCTGTCGTGTCGTAGTAGGCCGATCCGGTGGTGCTGACGGTGATGATACCGCCGCTGATGGTCATATTGTCTTCGCATTTCAGGCCTTTAGTGGCAGGTCCTGAGGTGCTGACCTTCAGCGTGCCGCCCTGGAGCATCAGCTGTCCGTTGTATTCTTTTTCTGTCTTCTTGGCTCCCACGTCGATGCCGTCTCCTGTGGAGGTGATGCTGACGTTGCCGCCTGTCATTTGGAAGTATTGGTTGATGTGGAATCCGTCTGCAGCGGCACTATTGACGGTCACGTTGCCCAGCGTGCTTCCAAACAAGACATACTCGTCGGCGCAGAAAGCGTGTTTGACCTTGCCGGTCAGTGTCAGCGATCCGGTTCCGCTCCATTCGGAGTGGCCGTCGATATACAAAGCCGCCTTGTGTGCGTCGGTGTCGTCGTCGCTGACGCTGGTCAGACCGTCGGTGAGCGCACTGGAGGTCCCGGCAGGCAGGATGACACTGATGAGCTTGCCGTTTTGTATGTTGATGGCCGCGCTGTCGGGATTGACGAGTGTCACCCCGTTGAGCTGTAGCTTCATCTTGTAGCTGCCCGCCATGTAAAACGATCCGTTGGATGATGTGCCGCTGAGTGTGTAGGTCACCTCATTGGCCAGTGCATCGTCGGCGATGACAGTGACATGCGCACCGCTGACCCTGGCGATGATATGCTGTGCGATATTGCCGGCTACCCTCACTTTGGCGCCCGAGCTGCTGTAGGTCACGTCGACCGTGTTGTCGGTCACGCTGCTATTGTCAGTGGTGATGCTGGTGATGTCGGCGATGGAGTAGGTCTTTTGTCCGATGGTCAGCGTGCTGCCTTGACGGAAAAGCATATCACCCGCCTGTGTGGCGGGGATAGCGTAAGTCACATCGCCCATGTTGACATTGACAGTCTGTGCGGAGGCCCAACCTGTGGCCAGCAGGGCGGCGAGAAGAGATATGTATGATTTCATTTCACAGCCATTTTCATTGAATCACCATTTTCTATTTTTATCACGTAGACCCCTTTGCGCAGGACTTGCCTTGCTGCGGCCATGTCGGCAAACTGTCCCATGAGAGCCCCCTTGGTGTCGTATACGGTCACGGGCTGTCCGGATATTTCGCTGCTTGTCATCTCGCTGATGCCAGATGTCTCAGAAAAATACATCTTGGCCAGAGAGGTCAGGGCGATGGTGGTGCCGTCGCTGGACACCAGGTTGCCGTTTTCGAAAGTGATCGTTTGTCCGGTGGCGGTCAGGTTGTATGCTGTGCCATCGGTGGTCTCAATGATAAGGTATTTGTAGTCTGTGGCCTGTGTGATTGTCACGCAGAATGCCACTGCCAGAATGGTGAGTAGTCTTCTCATAACGTAAGAATTATAGATAAAAAATAGATTCATTGCTTGACATGGCAAAAGTATGAACTTTTTCTCTGTCGTGCAACAATTTTCAGTTAAATGGTGTTTATTTTCAACGAAATGTAATAAAACGGCAGAGAACACCGTTTTTTTAAAAAAAAGAATACGATGAAAAAGTTTTTGTTTTTGTTCTGTCTGTCATTGGTGGCTTCCGGGGCCACTGCCCAAAAGGCCAAGGGTTCTTTCTCGCTAATTCCACGTGTGGGAGCGTCCGTAGCCAATTTTACGAACAATGAGATTTACTATGGTTTAAGCACGAATGATCACTCCTTGAAATCCAAGTATAACGCCCGCTTTGTTGGTGGCATGGAGCTGGAATACCAGGCTTTCCCCCTGACCAGTTTCTCAGTCGGTGCCTTTTATTCCCAGCAGGGCTGCCGTTTCAGCGAGTTTGAAGTCAAGGATGCCCGCACGGCTTCGAGTACCGACCAGTTTCGTGAAAAATTTGACTATGTGCAGGTGCCTCTCTTGGTGAATCAGTATCTGGCGAGTGGATTTGCTGTGAAAGCGGGCGTAGAGTTTGGTTTCCTGACCGATGCCCATATCTCTTACCGTGAGACTGGCTTTAAGCTGAAGGAGGACGGCAGCCGTGAGCGCGAATACACCAACAAGGTGAATAACGACGTGAAAGACATGCACAATTCCTTCGACATCTCCATCCCCGTCGGTGTCTCCTATGAGTATATGAACGTGATCCTCGACGCACGTTACCATTTCGGCTTGCGTGGCATCTATAAAGACAAGACCCTGCCCAAAGAGAAAAATAGTTTCTTCACCTTCACCGTGGGCTATCGCATATAGCCATCAGACTACATACTCTGTCCTATGGTTATTTCAATAGCTGGTAGCCGTAAATAACAGCCCTTGCCTTCAGCGGAAAAGATAACCGACCTCTGTGTCATTTTGCAACATGATCCGTATGTCATATCGCGTGCAGGCAGATAAGACGCAAAAATAATCCCCTCCCACGCCTGGGAGGGGATGGTGGAGAGACCGCTGTCACTCTTCTCGTACATGTTGATACAAATTCACCCTTGAAGGGTGTGGAAAGATTTATGGTGGGTTCTATTAATTATGTCGAGGCGATTTTTGATTTTTAGTCGAGTGCAGAGTGTAAGTTGAAGAGGGAGTATAGCGGGCTATACGACCGATGAGACTTGACACTATGCACCGAATAAAAACAAAAAGCGACCGAAACAGATTGAGCAGAATAATGCCTATATATCAAACAGAATTAATAGAACACACCTTATCCTAATCGCCGCAGTTGAACGGTGAAGTGGCGCATCAGTGGTGCTTCCCACTCGATGGCCACGCCACGCGTGACGCTCTCACGGCGGTCGTAGACATTCTTGAGGGCTGCAGCCACCACGTCGATGTGATTGTCGGTGTAGACACGGCGTGGTATGGCCAGCCTCAGCAGGTCGAGCCCCCCGAAGCGGTTGGCTCGAGTCACCGGGTCGCGGTCGGCGAGCATATAACCGATCTCGCAGGCTCGGATGCCGGCTTCGAGGTAGAGCTCGCAGGTGAGTGTCTGTGCGGGGAATTCCTCCTTGGGCACATGTGTGAGCACCTTGTCGGCATCGACGAAGATGGCGTGTCCGCCGGCGGGCCGTTGATAGGGAATGCCATACTCGTCGAGACGTTCGGCCAGGTGTCTCACCTGACGGATGCGTGTGTCGAGCATGTCAAACTCGGTGTTCTCGTCAAGTCCCTGTGCCACGGCGTTGAGGTCGCGGCCGTTGAGTCCGCCATAAGTGACATATCCCTCCATGGGTATGCAGAACATCTTGGCTCCGTCGTACCACTCTTTTTTCCTGGTGGCGATGAATCCACCCATGTTGACGATGGCGTCTTTCTTGCACGACATGGTGGCCGCGTCGACGTAGGAGTACATCTCTCGTGTGATCTCCTTGATCGACTTGTCGGCATAGCCTTGCTCTCGTGTCTTGATGAAATAGGCATTCTCGGCAAAGCGTGCGGAGTCCATGACCACGGGCACGCCGTATCGGTGGCAGAGTGCGCAGGTCTCGCGGATGTTCTGCATGCTGACAGGCTGACCGCCGACCGTGTTGTTGGTGACGGTGAGCACCATGAAGGGCACTTTGCCGGTGTTCTCCTTGAGCACCTTCTCCAGTTTCTCCAGTCCTACGTTGCCTTTGAAGGGCACTTCCAGCTGGGTGTCGTGCGCCTCGTCGCAGGTGACGTCGATGGCCGTAGCCTTGCGTGACTCGATATGTCCCTTGGTGGTGTCGAAATGGGCGTTGCCCGGCACGACATGGCCTTCTTTTACAAGGAGCGAGAAGAGCACGTTCTCTGCTGCGCGTCCCTGATGGGTGGGTATGACGTAGGGCAGTCCGAAGATGCGCTGCACCATGGCCTCAAACTTATAGAAAGAGGTGGCTCCGGCGTAGCTCTCGTCGCCGACCATCATTTCAGCCCACTGCCTGTCGCTCATGGCGCCGGTGCCACTGTCGGTGAGCAGGTCTATATACACTTGTTCGGCTTTCAGCTGAAACACGTTGTAATGTGCCTCTCTGAGCCATTGCTCCCTTTCCTCGCGGGTGCTTCTGCGTATGGGTTCTATCACTTTTATTTTCCAGGATTCTGCGAATGGAAGTTCCATAGTCTTTGTTGGTTTTTT
Organism: uncultured Prevotellaceae bacterium; assembly: GCA_946402905.1. Classification (GTDB taxonomy): domain Bacteria; phylum Bacteroidota; class Bacteroidia; order Bacteroidales; family Bacteroidaceae; genus Prevotella. The sequence continues at coordinate 91,613 of CAMIYC010000002.1, forward strand.
AGAAAGTTGGTTGTAAGATGTACCCAGGTCGGATAGGCTTCACCATACACGATGCGGGTCACGCAGCACTGGCGCGACATGAGTGAAGTCGTAGATGATGATCGGGGCACTTGTATGATTAAATGCGGCTGAAAAGGCGGAGTGCGAAATGGTCGCGCTCTTTGATGTTGATGAAAAGGTCGTTAAGGCAAGGTTGGATGTGTTGTTGTGTCATTTCATAATAATTACTTGGCAAAGTTAGGGAATATTTTGATAAACGCCAAATATTTTTCGATAAAAAAAGCATCAATCCACATTCGGCGGAAGCTGGATGTGGATTGATGCGTAGAGGCGTATGATGTTCTTTTTAGGTGGGTTCTATTAATTATGTCGAGGCGATTTTTGATTTTTAGTCGAGTGCAGAGTGTAAGTTGAAGAGGGAGTATAGCGGGCTATACGACCGATGAGACTTGACACTATGCACCGAATAAAAACAAAAAGCGACCGAAACAGATTGAGCAGAATAATGCCTATATATCAAACAGAATTAATAGAACACACCTTTATTATTCAATTTTCCTAAGGTTGACCCCGCTGATGGCAATTTTCTGACAGCTCCATGGCGAGAGGGTGTAGGCAGGGTTGTTGGTGATGCCATAGACCAGTTTTCCTTCGAGTGGCATGTCGAATTCTTTCTCGACATGTGTCCATTTTCGCAGGCCGTTGTCGCTGCTGTCTATGACCACGCCGCTGTCTGATGCCAGGCTGAGGGTGTCGGTCTCGACGATATTCCTGTTGTCGGTATGTGCGGGTATGTCCACGGTCACTTCTGTATTGCTTCCGGGTATAATGGCATATAGTGCGTTGCCCTCACCGTCGGCATTAATGTATCCCTCGATGACATACCTGCCGGGCTTGAGCTCACGGCTCTGGCGCAGGTCGTATTTCATCTTGTTGGGATTGCCCTGGGCTTCGAACTGTATGTAAGAGCCATCGTCGCCATGGTGGTTGATCCCCCATGAAGTAATCCATGGGTTGATACCTTGCAGTTCGACCACATCCCATCCCTGCTGGTCGAGCAGTGACCATCCGTCGCTCTCGATGTAGATGCCGTCGCGGGTGTTTTCATTTTTCTGCATGATCTCATATTTGTGGTGCCACATCTGTGCGATGGATATGCCCGACCCGATCAAGACAGCGATGGAAGCCAGCCAGAGCAGGATGAGGGTTGTCTTGACAGCAGGCGGCAGAGACTTCTTGTTGTTGGCAAAGACACCTCTGATGATGGCATAGAGCGGCAGTCCGATGAGCAACAGTACGCTGGTGACACATGTTACGATGAGCCATGAAGGTATCGTGGCGAGGATGTTGTGTAAGGTGTCAAATTCTGTGATGCCTGAGGGAGTCGCAATGGAGGCGATGCCTAAACCCGTGATGGCCGTGAAGAATACAAACAATATGCAGCAGAGTATGAAGCAGATGAAGATGGCAAAGCAGATGATGATGAATTTGAGGAGGGCTGAGAGGCATCCGCGCGCCTTGTCCTGATTTTGTGGGTTGTTGACGAAGTTGCTGGCGTTATGCACCCCTCGCAGCAGTTCCTCGTTGAGGCTTTTTGCGTTGACCGGCTTGCCGTACATGCGCAGCCTGTCTTCGGGCGTGATGGCTTCGGGTATCAGTATCCATGCGATGATGTATAGGATGGCGATGGTGCTGAGCGACAGCAGTCCGAGCAGAATGGTGATGACACGCAGCAGGAGGGGCTCCTTGATGCCGAAATAGTGGGACAGTCCGGAGAGTACACCTCCGAGTATGCGGTCTTCCGGGTCGCGGAAGAGTTTCTTGTCTATGAAGGGTTCTCCAGCCGGTGGAGGGGGTGGGGTACTGCCTGTGTATGCGCTGGTGGTGTTGTCCTGGCTGTTGAAATGCGACTGCGAGTCGTTTGGGGCTGAGGATTCTTCGTTGGTATAAGTGTCGTTCTCCGCCTCATCCATCTGCTGTGGGTCGCCGATGCGGTTGATGATCTCGGTCACATGCTCGATGGTGATGGCCATGACACCCTGCGCGCGGAGTTCGCTGAGCAGTTCTGCCACGCGGTGCTCCACGTCGTCGGCGATTTCCTCACCTCCTTCTCTGCGGCTGTAGTACGACCTCATGTTGGCATTGTATTTCTGAAGCAGCTCGTATGCGTCTTCGTCAATAGGGTAGATGGTGCCGAAAATGTTGACGGAAATATTTTTTTTCATTTTTCTGTGTTTTTTTGTGGGTGGGACTGGTTGAATGTTTTAATGTAAGAGTGTCAGATGATGGGGATTCTGCTTTTTAGCAGTTCGATCGTGCCGGCGAGCGACTGCCATGTCTCGTCCATGGCTTTCAGCGCCTGCACTCCCTCGTCGGTGAGGTCGTAGTATTTTCTGGGCGGTCCCTGCATCGACTCCTTCCATTCGTAGTTGAGCAGGCCGTCTTTTTTCAGGCGGGTGAGCAGCGGGTAGAGCGTGCCTTCCACTACTATCAGGTGTGCGTCTTTGAGCTGCGTGATGATGTCGTTGGCATACGATGCCTGTCGCCTGAGCAATAGCAGGACGCAATATTCGAGCATCCCTTTACGCATTTGTGATTTGGCATTGTCTATGTTCATATTCTTATCGACGCCAGGAGTGATTTTCCTGACGACGATGCAAAGATATGAATAATTATAGTACCTTGCAATACATAGTACTATAAAAATTACAAAATTAACCTATATTAACGGTTTTGGCAGTGGTAAGTAATAACCTCATCATAGCTCGTTTTTAGGACTGCGCTCAAAATCTTTCAAAATCAAATATAAAATCCTTCAAAATCAAATATAAAATCTTTCACGTTGCTTCTATTTTGGTAGATTTTACTATAGATTTTGTATGATTTTGAGGCCGATAGGCCGACCTTTGGAGGATGACGCCGCTCGTGCGGATTTGCAATCCGCACGCATTGAATATAGGTGGGTTCTATTAATTATGTCGAGGCGATTTTTGATTTTTAGTCGAGTGCAGAGTGTAAGTTGAAGAGGGAGTATAGCGGGCTATACGACCGATGAGACTTGACACTATGCACCGAATAAAAACAAAAAGCGACCGAAACAGATTGAGCAGAATAATGCCTATATATCAAACAGAATTAATAGAACACACCTATAAGCATTTGCAATGCGATTATCGGATTAAAAATCCTTATATTATATACATCGGGATTACAAATCCCGATGAGCGCCCGGGGGGCTGAGTACAGTGGTGGGGCCGTTATTATCCATCACTTCCTATAAAAAGATATGGAAAATCGCTGATCACTCTACCAGTTGGTATTCGTACCAGTCGTAGCAAATGCCACGTCCTCCGAAACCTTCTTTTTGGAAGATGAGATTCCGGTTGAGGTCATGCCCGTCGCCGTCGCTTGACTTGCCGAAGTCGAAGAAGTGGCTATGGGAGAAAACCTCTTTTAATAAATAGTCAAATAGCAGGTCGAGCGCCCCGGTCTGTTTCCCGCGGTGTGAGGCTGAGATATATTGCGTGTGAGTCACTTCAGGCGTGACATAAATGACGGTGCCGGCTACGGTCTGGTTTCCGTCGTCGACAGTGAAGAGGCGGATGTGCTCAGGGAATCGGCTCATGAGCAGGCGCATCTCTGCCTGTGTATGCACGGGGGTGGCTCCGTATTTGCCGGCCAGGTTGTCGTTGAGTATGGGCCAGAACAGGCTGATGCCTTCGATGCCCGGCTCAGCTACCTGAAGTGACGAAGCTTTGGCTTTGCGTATGCCGGAGCGCCTTGCCTCGGTGAAAGCGAGGAGATGGCCGCGCTCGATGGTGGATGAAATATGCCGTGTGATGATTTTGGCACCGCATACGTTGACCAAAGCGTAGAGATCCTCCTCCGCCGGCATGAGATGATAGATCCAGGGCGTAGCCTTGTAGACGACGCGCCTGAACCCCTGGCGGCGCAGGTAGTCGTTGAGGGCGATGAAAATGTCGCACACGTGGCCGGTGGTGGCCTCGGGGCCGGTGAGTAGGCCGCCGTAGGTGAGTCCCTGGTGTGACCACAGCATGTCGGCATCGGCGTTGGCGGGCAAGACGGCATAGAGCCGGCCCTTGTGGTAGACCATCAACGAGTGGTCGCAGAAGCGGTCGGCATGATAGTCCATATAGCCACGGTCGAAGAGGAAAGTTGCGTTCTTCGACCGTGACACAAACTGGTTCCATTCAGTGGCCCTGTCGGGTGTATATCTTATGATTTCCGGCATTTGAGATAGTCGAGGTATTCGTCGTATTCTCGTATGTAGTCCTCCTCCTCAAATGGCAGCGAGGCCAATACGAGGCATACGGCGCCTGATGAAAAGTCGTCGAGCGTGCGCCATATACCTGTGCCCACATACAAGGCCTGATAGGGATGGTTGAGGTGGAAGGTGCGGCATTCGCTTCCGTTGTCGAGCGTGACGTCGAAAGATCCGCTCACGGCCACGATCATCTCCTCGCATTGCCGGTGGGCATGGCCGCCGCGGCACTCTCCCGACGGCACGTCGTAGGTCCAGTAGACACGTGCCACCTCGAACGGCACCTGCGACAGTTGCTCGGCCACGGTGAGATTGCCTCGCGGGTCGATGATTTTGGGCAGGTCGATCATGCGTCCTTGTTCTTCAGACATGGCTTATCTGTTGGCGTACATATTCTCGTAATACTTCTGGTAGTCGCCGGAGGTGACGTTGTCGAGCCACTCCTGATTGTCGAGATACCAGCGTACGGTCTTTTCGATGCCCTCCTCAAATTGCAGCGAGGGCTCCCATCCCAGTTCGCGCTGTAGCTTGGTGGAGTCGATGGCGTAGCGCAAGTCGTGCCCGGCGCGGTCGGTGACATAGGTGATGAGGTCCATATCCTCCCCCTCCTGACGTCCGAGCAGTCGGTCTACGGTATTGATGAGCACATGGATGATGTCGATGTTTTTCCACTCGTTGAACCCGCCGATGTTGTAGGTCTCGGCTATTTTGCCTTGATGGAAGATGAGGTCGATGGCGCGGGCATGGTCTTCGACAAAGAGCCAGTCGCGCACGTTCTCGCCTTTTCCATAGACAGGCAGGGGTTTGCGGTGGCGTATGTTGTTGATGAAGAGGGGTATGAGCTTTTCGGGAAACTGGTACGGGCCATAGTTGTTGGAGCAGTTGGTCACCACCACGGGCATGCCGTAGGTGTCGTGATAGGCGCGTACGAAGTGGTCGCTGGCAGCTTTGGCGGCGGAGTAGGGTGAGTGAGGGTTGTATTTGGTAGTCTCACGGAAGAACTGATCGCCGTAGGCCAGGTGATGCTCAGCCGACGAAGCCGTGGTGGTGAAGGGCGGTTTGATGCCTTCGGGGTGGGTCAGCTCGAGTGCCCCGTACACCTCGTCGGTGGAGATATGGTAGAATCGTTTGCCCTCGTATCGCTCGGGCAGCGACTCCCAGTAGAGTTTTGCGGCTTGCAGGAGCGAGAGTGTGCCCATCACGTTGGTCTTGGCGAAAGTGAAGGGGTCTTTGATGGAGCGGTCGACGTGGCTTTCAGCCGCGAGGTGTATGATGCCGTCTACCTTGCGGTCTTGCATGAGTTGGTAAAACGCCTCGAAGTCGCAGATGTCCATGCGTACGAACTCATAGTTGGGCCGGTCTTCGATGTCACGCAGGTTGGCCAGGTTGCCGGCATAGGTGAGTTTGTCGAGGTTGATGATGTGATATTCTGGATATTTGTTGACGAAGAGGCGCACCACATGACTTCCGATGAAGCCGGCTCCTCCGGTGATGACGATAGTTTTCATGACTTGCTTAATTATTATCTATGGATTAAATTTTCTAATGATGATCACTACGGCGGTGGAAGACAGTGCGCCCACCAGTATGACAAGTGCGAGGAAGAGTTTCAGCGGTATGAATTCCTCTACGAATAATATGGCTATGACGGCCAGGATGATCATCTCTACGAGCGAGAGCATGAGTATGGCTTTTTTCCTGTTCATGGGTGTGATGGAGTTTATAGCTTGATGCTGTTGGTTCTTTCTATAGTAATAACCTCACAATCGGTGAATTTATTGCCTTCGATGGTCAGTCTGACCAAAGTTCTCTCTTTGTGCCATCCTTGCAAGCCGGCAGCTCCGGGATTGATATGCAGCAGTCCGAGGGTATGGTCGTACTTGATGCGCAGGATGTGAGAGTGTCCGCTGATGAAGAGTTGTGGCGGTCGCTCGATGATTTGCCGCCGTATGCTGGCGTCGTAATGTCCGGGATATCCTCCGACATGTTTCATGAGCACGTCTACCTCCTCGCATCTCCATCTGAGCACTTCGGGAAACATGCGCCGCAGGTCGCCCCCGTCGCAGTTGCCGCAGACGGCTCTGAGCGGACGGAAGTCGTTGAGCCGCTCGGCCAGTTGTGTGGAGCAGATGTCGCCTGCGTGCCAGATTTCGTCGCAGCAGTCGAAGTATTTGAGGTAGCGGTCGTCCCAATAGGAATGGGTGTCGCTGATGATGCCGATTTTTTTCAAGGGTTGATTTTCAGTCTTTCTTTGATGAATTGGGCGATAAAGCGCTCGGTGGCTTCGAGGCCGAGAAGGCTGCTGTTGATGCAGAGATCGTAGCCCTCGCTGTGCCCCCATTTCTTGCCGGTGTAGTAGTTGTAGTAGGAGGCACGGTTGCTCTCTTTCTGGTGTAGTATCTTGAGCGCGGTGTCGTGGTCGCACTGGTCGCGCTCTGCCACTCGCTGGATGCGCTCGTCGAGATGTGCGGTGATGAAGATGTTGACCACTCGCTCGAAGTCGCGGAGGATATAGTCGGCGCATCTGCCCACAAAGACACAGTCGGCCTGCGTGGCTGCTTTGCGTATGGCGTCGGCTTGAAACTGGAAGAGGCTTTCCTGCGAGAATCGGTTGGGGTAGAAATTTCCGTCGCTCACATGCTGCGCATGCAGGTGGAAGATTGACTTGAAGAACCGTTTGTTCTCATCGTTTTGCTCGAAGAATTTCTCACTGAACCCACTCTCTTTGGCGGCGAGGTTGAGTATCTCCTTGTCGTAGAAATTGCATCCGAATCTTTGTGCGAGCATTTGTGCGATGATGCGCCCGCCGCTGCCGAGTTGGCGGCCTACGTTGATGATGATATGTTGTTCAGCCATTCTGTTGTTGTTGATGTAGCGTGTTGAGTTCTTTCATGTATTTTCTCATGATGACGAAAGCCACTATGGCAGCCACGATGTCGGATGCGGGTAGTGATGCCCACACGCCGTCGATACCGAAGAGGGTGGGCAGTACGATGAGCAGTGGCAGTAGGAAGATGAGTTGTCGGGAGAGGGAGAGGAAGATGCTCACTTTGGCTTTTCCGATGCTCTGGAAGAAATTGGTCACCACGATCTGGTATCCCACGATGGGCAGCGTGATGTTGGCCACTCGCAGTCCTCGCTCGGCGATGCTGATGAGTTGTGCGTCGGTGGTGAACACCCGGGCGCAGTAGTAGGGCATGGCCTCGCTCACTATCCATCCTGCCGTGGATACGACCGTGGCAGCGATGATGGCATGTTTGAGCACCTGCAAGAGCCGGTCGAAGTGCATGGCTCCGTAGTTGTATCCGGCGATGGGCTGCATGCCCTGGTTGATGCCGAAGATGATCATGAGAAACAGGAACGAGATGCGGTGTACGATGCCGTATGCTCCTACCGAGAGGTCGCCTCCGTAGTGTACGAGGCTCTTGTTGAAGAAGATGACGATGAGGCAAGATGTGGCGTTCATCAGAAAGGGTGACATGCCGATGGCGAGGATGTTCTTCACGTGTTCTGCCCTGAGTCGGTAGATGCCGCGCTCGAAGTGTAGGATGTCTTTGGGGTTGCTGAACAGCCGGCATTGCCAGGCGAGCGCGGTGATCTGAGAGAGAATGGTGGCGATGGCGGCTCCCCTGATGCCCATGTGGAGTCCATAGATGAAGATGGGGTCGAGTATGGTGTTGAGCACCACGGTGAAGATGGTGGCATACATCGCCTCACGCGGTTTGCTGGCTGAGCGCAGGATGGCATTAAGCCCGAAGTAGAGGTGTGTGAACACATTGCCCAGGAGGATCACCTGCATGTATTCCCTGGCATAGGGCAGCGTCTGCTCACTGGCTCCGAAAAACATCAGGATGGGATCGAGGAAGGTGAGTGTGACGGCGGCGAAGAGCAGTCCGATGATGACGTTGAGGCTGATGTTGTTGCCGAAAATCTCTTTGGCCGAGTCGTAGTCTTTCTGTCCGAGCCTGACAGAGATGCTGGTGGCCGAACCTACCCCGATGCATGCGCCGAAGGCTCCCGAAAGGTTCATGAAAGGGAAGGTGATGGCGAGGCCTGAGATAGCCATGGCTCCCACGCCCTGTCCGATGAAAATGCTGTCGACCATGTTGTAGAGCGACGAGGCTGTCATCGCCACGATGGCAGGCAGTGCGTATTGCAGGAGCAGTTTCCCCACGGGCTTGGTACCCAGCTCCAGAGTGGCCTTCTTGTTGTCCATCTGCTTGTTTTTAGTCGGCAAAATTAATCATTTTTCTGGATATGCAGAAATATACGGGGGTATTATTTGTGGTGAACCGGGTTTTCCGGATATTCCGGGGTTTCCGGGTTTTCCGGATATTCCGGGTTTCCCGGAGGGGGGCTTATCTGATGAAGTTGGTCCATACGGGCTGCTCCTGCTCGGGATGTCCCTGCTCCGGGATGTCCAGCCTCTTGATGAGCCACGCCATGTTGCGGCCGAGTGTGCGCATGGTCTGCATGCCCTCTTCGTCTTGTGTCGCCTGTCCGGGTGTCTGTCCGTAGACCATGTTCCAGTATTGAGAGCTGACTACGGGCATGTTCATGATGGTGAAATACTTATTGAGCCGGTCGAAGGCAGCAGAAGCCCCGCCGCGCCGACACACCACGACACTCGCTCCCGGCTTGTATCTGAGCATTCTGCCCAGCGAGTAGAAGACACGGTCGAGCAGAGCGCACAGTGAGCCGTTGGGGCCTCCATAGTAGACAGGCGATCCGATGACCAGACCGTCGATGCCATCGTTGATAGCTCTCGAGACTTTATAATAGAGGTCGTCGTTGAAAGTACATTTGCCGGTCCTTCCGCACATGCCGCATGCGATGCAGCCCTGCACGGCGCGCTTTCCGATGCTGATGATCTCGGTGTCGATACCCTCGGCGTTGAGTGTCCGGGCCACCTCGCTGAGTGCCATGTATGTGTTTCCGTTTCCTCGTGGACTTCCGTTGATGAGTAATACTTTCATGTTGTGTAAGGGTGTGTTTTGGGGAAAATAAATAATTGCTTATAATTAGGGGCAAAGATACTCAAATTCTGACATTTTTCCAAAATAAAGTTATCTTTGCATAAGTATATCCACCTCACTTCTCCATCCAGTGGGGCTTCATCAGTCTTTGTCTGTATTCCACGTCGACGCCCTCTCCCTTGAGCACCTCGGCGAAGTCTTGCGGACGGATGGATACCGGGCCTCGCATGAACTCAGGGATGTTGTAGCTGCGCATGAATTGCCGGTGATAGTCGGCGTCGGCGGTGGGCAGCTCAAAAGGCTTGCTGCCATGTCCGTCGGCATCGAAATGTGCGATGAAGGGGCGTGTGAAGGACCCGTCGTCGCGCCGGCTGCTGAAGATGACCCATCGTCCGTTGCTCGACCAGGAATGGTAACTCTCGGTGTCGGGTGAGTTCCACTCGTTCATTTTTCGCACTTCTCCGCTTCTGAGGTCCATCAGCCATAAGTCGGCGTCGTGGTGCCAGATGTGGAAATAGCCGTATTCGGCGCTGGAGAAGAGCATGAAGCGTCCGTCGGGGGAGATGCGCGGCAGTACGGCGCTTTGTCCGTCGGCGATGGCATCGAATACGAGTTCGCGCGGCCCGAAACTCATGGTCTGCGGGTCGAATTTTTTCTGATAGATATTGTATTTCAGGCGGTTGTATCTTGCTGCCATCTCTTTGTGGGTAGACGCTGCCGAGTCGGCATCGATGAAGTGTCCGCTGCAGTAATAGAGCGTTTTGCCGTCGGGAGCCCAGCAGGGGAACACCTCGTATTCCTTGGGGTCATTCTCCAGGTTGGTCACCAGGTCGTTGTCCACGTCGTATGCTATGATATCGCTTGAGAGGTCGTAGACTTCCACTTTGTTGGAATGGACGGTGTGAAAATATTGAAATGTCTTGTCCGTGGCATAGACGATGAGATTGAGCGAAGGATGCCATGCCGGATAGACCCCCGCTGAGAGGATGGAGTCGTTTTTCATGTTGACCTTTTTCATTTTCCCGTCATAGGCTATGAGTGTGCCTCCCCTGTACTGCCGCGCATGAAACTGCATGCGCTCCGGGTTGTAGTTCTGGAAGTGGTGGCAGTTGATGCACTGTCCGTCCTTCTCGTATCCACAGAGGAAATTGTCGTAGATGACGCTTTCGTCGTAGTTTTCCAGGCAGCGCTGGTTGATGGTGAGGGATTCATAGGTGACAAATGAGGGATGTATGAGTCGGTAGCTGATATAGGGGTCGATGGAGTCGGGCGAGACATACAGGTTGAACGGCTTGTATCGGGTCCATTGTCCCTCCTTGCGCATATAAACATCGACTTTGATGGCTGCTCCTTTCGCCTTGGCGGTCATCTCCCGCCACTCGTCGATACCGGGCTGCATCTGTCCGCTGCAGACAATCTCCTGTCCTCCGGCGGTATAGCAGGCCACCATCTCGTCGGTGGGCTGGTCGGCCTCGAAGGTCAGCGGCGCGATGTTCACGGGTATGGTCACATTGACATAGTCAGGATAGATGGCCGGCAGTGCATCCGACTGTGTGTATTCGGTAGGTACAGACACCTCGTGGCATGCCGTCAGCATGCTGAGGGCCATGAGGGCCATCCATAGTCTCATTGTTTTCATAATCGTCTAATATTGGGGTAGGTCTGACATCAGGTAGTAATCATAAAAATAGGTGTCGCCATATAGAGGATACAGCATTTCTCTTGCCTCCGTGATATCCCTTCCGTCGAGATTGGCGGCATCCTGTGAGAATCTCTCATAGATATCTTTCACTCCAGGGTCGAAAGGCATGCGTTCCAGGTCGATGTTGCCACTCTCCACTCCAAACGTATATGCGGCTTGCTGGTAGTAGGGTGGCATCTTGTCGCCGGGGTGCAGCCTGATGTAATTGTGGAATTGATACCAGAAGAGTTGGGGTTCTCTTATCCACATGGCCGCTATCAGACACTGCTCCTGAAAGAGCGGGTCGCCGGTGTAGTTGGTGTGGGCAAGGTGTTGCATCAGGTATTTTTCGACGTATCCCTGGTCGGAACCCAGTTCGTCGGGGTAGTGCAGCATGTGGGTGATGGGTTCCATCTCCTGGTCTTTGGCTATGAGGCCGGGATGGTCGGTCAGACGTTCTGCCTTGTCTGCCCATTCCTTGTAGTAGGTGGTCTGTCTGAGGATATGGATGTATTTCTTTGCCAGTGGCTTGTCACCGTCGAGGATGGCGCAGCGGGTGAGGTATTTGTAATATTCCACGCGCCAGTCGTATTCCACTCCCATCTCCATGGCCAGACGTGCGCAGTCGTTGATCTTGCCATACTGATAATAGATCAGCATACCGACGACTTGCATCATGCGCACGCCAAAGGGGGCGTTGCTCGCTTTGGATCCGTTGCGGTATTTGTACATCTCGGTGCTCTGGCGTCCCAGACGGGATAACGCCAGGTTTTTCATCATCACGATGGCTCGTGTGGGTTCATCCGTCTGTGCTGCTGCTTCGCTGACCACCCCCTCCCAGTCAAGGCGCTCGATGCAGTGCTGCATGCGCAGTTCGCGGCGGAAATTGGAGTCTTTGTACCAGAAATGTGCCACAGCGCAGGCCAGCAAGGCTACGATGCCTGCAGTCCATCCATAGTCTTTGGCCCGGCGGAGCCATCGGCTGTCTCTTGCCGGCTTCTTTCTCTCCGTCTCTTGTCGGGCTTGCTTCTTCTCATTCGCTTGTCGGGCTTGCTTCTTCGGCGTCTCTTGTCTGCCTTGCATCCGCCGTGGTTGTTTCTTCTCATCTCCCTGCGGCTTGGAGATGCTTTCTGCCACGTGGTCTTGACCACTTGATTCCACAGGTCTTTTTGTGAAGGTGTCAGTAGTCTTCATCTTCGGCCAGGGCACACATGCCATCGCGACGAAGAATAGCAGAAGCAGATAGTAAGGAATATAATACTGGTGATATTCCTCAGCAAGGTAGTAAAGCGGCAGCTCCGTGAAGTAGATATTGGTGATGTTGGTCTGGTAATAGACGTAGTGGTAATAGAGTAGGGGGACCGCCACGATACAGACGAGAGCCACGCAGGTGTGAAGTATGGCTGTGCCGCGCTTGTACAGCCGCCAAGACCAGATGGCCATCAGCAGCACTGCGGCCAGGGCATAGATGCCCATCAGCGGATATCCTGCCACTGCGACTGCCGCCAGGAACACCGATGTAAGAAGCCATCGCGTGGGCAGACAGCGGAAGCACCACATCAGTGCTGCCACCGCCGTGCATCCGATGGTGGTGACAAAGAAATGTCCGCGGAGTTTGAGCAGATAGACCCAGTAGCCCATGTCGACGATAGTGAGCAGGATGAGTGCTACGGGTATGAGCATCAGTGCCGCCCACTTGCCTGGCACCTGAAAGGCTCGCCTGGCCAGTGCCATCATCAGCAGCCACCATGCGCAGAGCATGGTCACCCCCACAGCTGGATGGTATAGAAACTGTGTGAAGAAGGTGCCGAGATAGGTGAGCATTCCTCCGGCCGTCACCATCTGCTGTTTGAAATATAGCGAGGTGTTGAGAAACAGGTTCATCTCCTGCACTTTCCAGAGCAGGTCGTTGTCATACACCAGCAGGGCGCATGCGATGGCGAGGAGTGCCAGGATCCATACCGCCATGAATGATAGTTTTTTCATAACCGCTGAAGTCAAATTACCGGATTGAGACATGAATCATGCAAAAATACAAAATTTTATACATTTGTGTGTCTCGACCGCAAAAAAAACTTAAAAAAATCGTGCGTCACGATGATGCCAGGACGCTGGTACGTGACGCACGATGATGCTATGTAGGAGCTTGCCGCTCCTTCAACTTAAGAATATGGAGCTTACTTGGCGATAAACTTCTTTCCGCTCTTCACTACGATTCCCTTGTAGTCTTTCGAAACGCGCTGTCCGGCAAGGTTGTAGGTGACGGTCGGTACGCTGTTGGTGTTGACCACGCTGCTGATACCGTCGGGATCGACGTACTGGTGTGGTTCCTCTCCGAGAACCTTGACGAAGAAGTTCTGTGTGCCCGAATCATTGATGAGCGACTCAGTGTTGTCTTCCAGTTTCCACACCACGTCCTTGATCTCATACTTGCAGGCATCTTTGATCTCAGCCATGTTGAATGCGATAGACTTCATGCCGTTGGCCTCGCCGGCTACAGTGAATGTGGTCTCAAAGTCTTGCCATTCCTCAGTGAAGTTGACATCACCGATAGCAGCCCAGTGCAGATAGCTGCCCGGATCGGCATGGCTCTGTGTGCTCACTTTGGCGGGGATGGAGCTCTTGTATTTGAACTGTACGACGGTGGTCTCACCGGCGCTGAGTGTGCGGTTGGCTACGATCCAGAACTGGTTGTCCCAGGGCTGTCCTGTTCCACCCGGTTCTTCTTTGACGGTGCCGTCTTCGGCATCAGCGAGGTCGTCTCTCTCCAGTGCATTGATAACGATGAGAGTGGGGTTGGGGTTGATTTCTTTCGGTTCAAGAATATTGCCCTTGAGCATCTCAAATGCCATCGACTTGAATTCGTCGTCGAGGTAGATTTTCCATATACCCTCACCCGGCAGATTCAGTTTGGCCAGGCTGGATGGAGCGTAGTCGAGCCAGTTTTCCTTGTCGTTGGTGATGGTTCCCGAAGGCTTGAGCGTAGCACTCTTGAATGCGGCATCGTTGCCGCGTACGGTGGAAATCATGATTTGCGAGACGTATTCATTGTCGCTGCCAATTGTAGCCGTATAAATGTTTTCAGCCTCGTCGTACTCAAACTGCACGGCATTGTCGAAGTCATACTCAAGACCGGTGTTGGGGTTGGAGCCGGCTACGAAGTAACCCTCGTCGAGTTTCATGCTCTGCCAGGAGAGGTCGTCGAAATAGAAGTCGACGGCGTCTTTGACAACAGAGTTGAGGTTGAATGCGATAGACCATCCACCGACCATGTCGTCGGCAATAGTCATGATGCCATCATACTCCTGCCATTCTGTGGTGAATGCAATGTTGCCGATAGCATGCCAGATGAGGTAGTCGGAGGGGTTGTGTTTGTGAATCTGTGTGTCTGTCGAGCTGACGGGAGCTGAAGCCTTGTAGCGGAAGTGGATCTTGACCTGGTCGCCGGCTTTCCACTCCTTGGGCGACTGGATCCAGAACTGGTTGTCCCATGCGGATGGATCACCCTCGGTGGTTGCAGGCTTGCCGTGGCAGACGAATACGTGGCTGCCATCCACTTCTTCGATGTCGGCGGGGAATGGATCCCATCCGCCTTCATCATTCATGTTGCGGCCTTTCTCCTTAGCCCATGCGCAGATCAGGTGGTTTTTCTCCTGATCGTTGAATCTCACGTTGGAGTCTGGCCATGGTGTCTCGGCGTCGCCCATATAAGTGGGGATAGGATTGCCGTCGACGATGACAGGCTGGCCATCGCTTGTGAGCCACTCTTGCCAGACGACGGGTCTCTGTTCCTTCTGCAGGTGAGAGACAGTCACATACTTCCACTCGATGGTGGCTGTAGAAGTGCCAGGCTGTGCCACGAGGTTGCAGGAGGCTCCGCCAATGCCGTTGTACTCCCATTCTACCTCAGCCCATTCAGTGCCGATAGCTACGGAAGCTTTGGCTTGCTGGCCATCGCCCCAACCCCAGCCCATGTTGACGGTGATGGAGACAGGCTCAGAGGCCTTCACCATGGCCTTGACGGTGTAAGAGCCGTCGATCTCGGTGGGGATACCGTCGGCGATAAAATACTGGTGCCAATATGGGCCGGCACCTGTTACTTTCTGATACTCTGTTCCACCTTGAGTCGTGACAGTGCCGACAGAGGATTCTCCGTCTTTCCATTTGGCATCGCCATCGCCATCAAGGTCAGCCTGTGTGGCATACCTGTAATCTGCACCATAGTCGGTCATCACACCGTCTTTCCACTCTGGCACGTAGCCCATCACGTAGAACGGGAAGCCCGTGTTCTGTGAGTAGTCGATTTTGTAATCTTCCACCCACTCTGCTGCCTTGGCTCCTGCAAATGCAGCCAAGAGAGCAATAAGAGTAAATAGTTTTTTCATATTAGAAAAGTTTAGTTAATAAATAAAAGATATTTGATGTTTGTCATTGTGATTCTTCGACATGGAGAGATAATTGCCAGGAGTAGTGACGTGTTTCCATTTGCCCACTGGCAATTATCTGTCGTCGTGTATTTAATTGCCGCTGAGCGCGTCGCAGAAAGCTTTGTAGGTGGCAGTGCGCACCCAGTCTCTGCTCTTTTTGTCGATAGACCAGAGCCCCACGGGGTCGGTCGTGTCGACCAGGTTGCCCTTGCATATACCAGCCTGCTTGTCGTTGGGTATCTTGCTCATGTAGCTCTTGATCACGCGGCCATAGTAGTCGGCCAGTTTCTGGCGCTGGTCTTGGCTGATCTTTTCGGAAGTGACACTCACTCCCGTGGCATCCAGGTACTTGATGTCCAAGTTGGAGAGACGGATGAGCTTGCCTGTGGCGGCGAGGTTGTCGAGCATGGTGTTGAATACGGCCTCGTTGGCAGCCTGAGTAGCGGCGTCCTCACTGTAGTAGAGGTTTAATTTCGCGTTGATGCCGTCGATCTTTGCACCGTTGCGGTCCCAGACACCTATCCAGTACTTCAGGCTCTCCATTTTCTTGGGATTGTCAAGCTCAGACTCGCTGATAAAGAACTTTAGTTCAGCAGGGTTGCCTCCATACCTCTCATAGGCAGCGCTTGCAGACTTCGACACGGCTGGAGCATAATTCTCACTGCCGAGGATGTCTTGCCAGAAGATGCTGCTCGTCGAGTGCTTGATGTCGTAGAACCCATTGTCAAGCTCGGATTTGGTGTCGATGGCTTCGTCGATGAGGTCGAAGGAGTTGATGCGCCCCTCATTGATCTTCATCAGTCCGTCGCACCACTCGTTGAGTGCATAGTTGATGGTGTCTGTACGCTCTTTTTCGGTTTGCGGGCGGTGGTTGTCGGGATAGTAGCCCACCTCAACCTTTTGTACATAGATGGCGCCATTGGGTCCGTTCTCTATTCTCAGGTAGCCGTCTTTCACGTCTTCGGCACTTTGTGCCTCGATGACAAATTTGGTCCATTTTCCGGGTTTGACTTCCCATTTGCCTTCCGATCCGCTACCGTCCACCTTTTTGCCGGAGAATGTGATGTTGAAGGATACTTTCTCCTTGTCGGCAGGGGCCTGTGCCCAGAATGTAGTAGTGTATTTGGCCAGGGGGTCTACTTCGAATCCCTCGATGATTCTTATCTGTGCTTTGGCGTTGATTTTCAGGACTTTCTGTCCGTCAAAATCTACGATTGTGGCGCTTCCCCTGTCAGCAGTGCCGTCGAATGAGGTCATGGTGGTGTAGTCTACCGACTTGCCCTCGACGAAGTCGACCATGATTTCGACAGGTGCGGTAAGTGTGTTGAGCCAACCGTCGGCTTGGTTGGCATTGGCCACGATAGGGCTTCCGAACACCTCTCCTCCTATTTCGTCTATATGGTCGAGAAGGTCTTTCATGTCAAGGAAGTTCATCACACCTCTGCTGTTGACAATGGCTCCCGACATCAGGGTCGTTCCGAAAGCGATGTTGTCGAAATTGGTCATCGCCGCCGCATGTGCAAGTTCCTGCTTGTTGAAATCGGCTACCCTGAGCGTGGCTCCGAGTGTCAGGTTGGGATACTTGGCTCTGTCGATGTACGATTTGACAGGCTCCAAATCCTTGTAGGGTTCTACGAAACTGGGATCAGGACTTGCCTGGAAATCGTCCGTCACGTTATATTCGGCACAGGATGCTGCAAGTGCTCCTGTCGCCAACAGGAAGAGACTGTCTCTAAAAAATCTGTTCATATTCATAGCCTCCTATTATGGTGTAACGTATTTGGGTGAGAAGAATTCTTTCTTGTTAGACTCGCGGGTCTGCACGACAAGAGTGTCGTTGGTGGAGACGTGTACATCATTTTCGAGCACCCAGTCCACTTCCCGGCCGTTGACTGTCTTCTTGCCGATGACCCTACCTTTCTTGAAAGTCACATTATATGTCAGTCGCAGGATGTCGCGACTGACAGGCTCTCCGTTCAAGTTGCCCCAGCGATAGTCTTTGTATTCGGTCTTCTCTGTACCGTTTACGATAAACTCTCCTGAGCCGGAAGAGATGGCTGTCTCGTCGGATCCGTCGTCGACGATGGTACACTTATTGCCGTCGAAGGAAAGGATGAGGTTGCAGTTTTGAGATGGCCTGATGCCGGCGTCGTCTTTGCCAATGCCGACGGCCACGGGGAATACACACTGCGTCATATTCTTGGTAATGATGCCGCAGATTTCGTCATTCTGGTTGACGGGGTTCTCCTTGTAGTGGTCGATGTCGGAGTTGACCAGTGAGAAATCCTTTCTCACCACAGTCGTGCTGACCTCGTTTTCGGTCACGATATCAGCACCTCGGCGAATATATTTGGCCTGCCAGGGGTTCATGTATTTCACGCAGTAGAGCACGTAGTCCTTCGCCAGTACATCCCAGTTCTCTGTGTTGGTGCGCGAAGGTGTGAGGCCTGAGCGCGGTGTGCCGGTAAGGATGTGGTCTATGCCTTGCGCGTTTCTCATCACAAGCGGTATGACGTATGTGTTCTCTACCGCCTTGGGGTCATTGAAGAAAGCATCGGTAAACTGCACTTCCACATAGCCTCTCATCTCTCCATTGTAGGGGATGGTATTGGATGAGAGTTTATAATAGGCTGCCGGCATAGGTAGCACAGGTGTCGATGGATTTCCGCCGCCGTCCACAAACCAGAGGTTTTCGCATAGCGACTCGTCGACAGCGATATCGATAAATGCCTTTCGCCCTCCGTATGCTCCACCCATGGTCGACCAGATGCGGCACTTGTGCTCGTTGTCGATGGTGTTGTCGTAGATATCGTTGCCAAGCACGAGTGTACGTACGGGGAACTGATATGCGAAGTAGGCTGTCGTGCCTCCTTCAAAGTCGGGGAATTCTTGGTCTGCGTTATAGCAAGAAGTATAAGCGAGGGTGAATGCTCCCAGTGCTGCTCCGTATACAAAATTCTTAAGTTTCATCATTGTTATGGTTTACTGTTATAAAACCTTATATAATCTATACACTATATTCAATAATACGCTTACCAACCCTTGTTTTGCAGGAGTTTGCTCCATTTGAGAGTTTCGCTCTTGGGGATGGGGCCGTACCACTGATAAGAGCTGTCAAACTGTCGTTGCTCTACTTCAAAGATGCGGTAGGTGAGTTCGTTGGTGTTATCGTTGAGCTTGATCTCCACACCCATGATAGGTTCGTTGAGTGGCAACATCCAGCGGCGCATGTCCCAGAAACGCTTATTCTCGAAGCAAAGCTCGAGTCGTCGCTCATTACGGATCAGGTCGGTCATCTTGGCCTGGTCGGCAGCACACTCGTCAAGATAGGTGTCGCCTTCAGGGAGCGGCATGCCGATCTCGTTGGTGGCAAGGCCGGCGCGCTGGCGTATGGCTTTGATCACGTCGTAAGCGGTGAAGCCTACTCCTGTGGGGTCGCTGTTGGGTCCCCAGGCATCGTTGGCGGCTTCGGCGTAAGCCAGGAACATCTCTGTATAGCGTATGCGCGGGTAGATGTGCCACTGTTTGATCTCAGATTGGCTTCTGGCCGGGCTTACATCATCACGCAGCAGTTTTTTGAGGTAGTATCCTGTCCTCGTCGAAAAAGAAGGTGTGTTGTTGATGTGGTCTTGTTTCGTGCCTTCGTCGTAGTTGCCCGTGATGATGACCGACCTCCTGAATGTGGTGCCGTTGTAGAGGATATAGTCGCTCAGGCGCGGGTCGCGGTTGGTGTAGGGATCATTGGGGTCGTATCCGGAGTTGGCGTCGCTGATGGGACGTCCGTTGCGCATGGGGAATGCGTCGACGAGATTCTGAGATGGATTGACGCGTCCTAAGCCATAGAGTGAGGGTGGGAAGTTGTCACTTTCCTGATCTGAGTTGTTATGTCCGTCGACACGGCTTTCACGCCACAGTATCTCGGGCATCTCCGAGGCGCTGGGGCCTAATTTCGATGTGTTTTTATACCAGATGTTGCCTGTCGGGTCAAATCCTTCCAGTCCACCGATGCGCTTGAGCACATTGGCACAGAGTGTAGCGGCTTCTGCCGAGGTCACCCCGCTCTGCTCGCGGAATGCCGGACTTGCTGCCAGGAGCGCAATCTGTGCCTTGACAGCCTCTGCGATTTTGCCTGACATGAGTCCGTTGGACCTGAGTCCGAACACGAGGTTGTAGCTGGAGTAATTGGCTCCGAGAGCTTTGTACTTAGCAGGAATCTCCTCATCGCTTTCGATGTCTTCATATTCTGCCGGGAGATAGAACATGGCGCTGTCGCAGTCGATGAAGCACTGTTTCACGCAGTCGGCAAAGGTGGCACGTGGCTGATTGTAGTCCGAGCTTCCGTCTTCGGGTGTTGTCAGCAGTGGCACTCCGTAGAGCACGCCGTCATCGGCATAACCTCCATGTGCCTGCAGCAAGTAGTAGTAGAGAAGTGCCCTGACTCCGTAGGCCTCACCTTTGAGTCTGTCGATAAACATTTTCTGTTTCGACTCTGCGCTTGGTGCCCACTTGGTCTTCTCCACGATGGTGAGAAACAGGTTGACATACTGGATGCCCCCCTTGCAGCGGTCCCATTGCGACATGGGGTTGTTGTCGGACCTCCATGTGCCGAAAGCAGCCATATTGAGATATGTGCTGGTTAGCAGGTTGGTGACAGCGTCGTCGGTGGCGATGTCGGTTTGTGTGGTGCTCATATAAGGAAGACTTCCGTATCCGTACATCAGCAGTCCATGTGCATAGTCAGATTCCTCGGTCATGTCTTCCAGCTGCCGGAAGTTTCTTTTTGCGGGTTCAAACATGTCATCGCATGAGCAGAAAGCGAGCAGACCGATGAAACACAATATAATATGTCTTGTCTTCATTTTCTTCATTTTTCTGATTACTGTCTTCTGTTAGAGGGTTACCTTGACACCGAGATTGTAGAAGCGGGTCTGTGGTGCATAGCCTACGCTTGTCTCCATCAGCTTGCGCTCCTTGGAAATGGTGAGCAGGTCGTTGCCGTTGATATAAACAGAGAGTGCCTTCACCCACTTGCCGGTGAACATGTCGCTCGGGAAGTCGTATGTGAGCTGTATCTTGCGGATGTTGAAACGGTCGGTGCTGTAGATCCAGAAAGTGGAGGCTGCACTGTTGTTGCCCGACCTTCCGATAGAAAGGCGAGGATGCGTGGCCACGTCGGCAGTGGCAGGGGTCCACCGACCGCGTACGTTGACGGAGTACTTGTCGTTTTCGCACATGTAGTAATAACTGTTGTTTTTCATCCCGTAGGCTCCCCACTGGCCGTTGCCCAGTGCGAAGAGGGTGAAATTCTTGTATTTCAGTGTGAGGTTGACTCCCAGTGTGAGTGGTGCGCCGTATGTGCCGCTCTTGCCAAGGTCGACCATATCCTTGTCGTCGAGGCTGCCGTCGTGGTTCATGTCCTCATACTTCAGGTCGCCGGGCTGTATCGTACCTCCAATATTAGGTTTGGGCAGGTCGGGCTTGATTTCATACTTGGTTTTTCCTTCTTTGGTGGTGCTCACATTGAAGTCGTCGGCGGTGTAGAAGCCCAGGCATTTATATCCCCGGATAGCGTCGAGTGTATGCCCCTCTACTTTTTGGTATTCCAGTCCCTCTTGCACCAGCTCATCATATTTGGTATACTTGGTGGTGAGGTAGGTGCCGACCACACCGAGTGTGGCGTGTACTTTACCGAACTGTTTCTGCGCTGTCACGCTGAAGTCAAGGCCTTTGCGGTTCTGTACGTTGTTGTTGATAGCCGGCATGAAGGTTCCATTGTTGAGTCCGCTCTGCAAATGGGAGGGGAATGTCGTGAGGCTTTTTACGATAATGCCGTCCAGGTCGGTGTTGAAGAAGGTGATGTCGGCACTGATGAGCTTTTTGAAAAGCGAGGTGCGGAGGCTTACCGAGTATTCCTTCCGATGAATGAAGTCGAGGGCCGGGTTGCTGCCTATCTGTGAGTTGGTGAGGTTGACACTCGTTCCATTATTCCATGAGAAACCGCTTCCACCTTGTGTCCAGAGTGGTGCATAGAGGTAGAAGGTCTCATCTTTCAGGTATACGTCCATATCCTCGTTGAGGTTGCTGTAGGAGGCGCTGATCATGAGGTCGTCGACGAAGCTCCCTTGGAGGAAATTCTCCCTGGCCAGGTTCCAGCCGATGGTGAAAGATGGCGAGATGGCTTCGCGATGGCCTTTTGGCAACCGTGCGGAATGCACGCCGGCCATCGACATGTCGGCAAAGTAGCGTCCCATATAGTCGTATCCGGCCTGCAGGCCTAAGTTGGCATTGGCATAGCGGTGATATTCTCCGCTTCTTGTGGTGGTGAACATGTTGGCGAGCAGCATGCCGGTCACGTGGTGCTTGCCTGCGAAGGTGTGTTCGTAGTCGAAGTGTCCGTTCCAGCTGATGGTCTGTCGATAGGTAGAGTTGGACATAGCCATGTGTCCCCTTACGATTTCATCGCCCTGCTGGGTGAGTGCTACGATGGCGTCCTTTGAGTTGTAATTACTCCATGTGGGGATGAACACAGCGTATTGGTTGTCGTACGACAGGCTGTAGCCAGCGGCATAGTCGATAGAGAACAAGGTCTTGAACGACAGTCCCCTTACAAATTTATTCATGTCGTAGATGATGCCCGCATCAAACTGGAATTGTCTGCTGACATCTCTTGTCCTTCCTCCGAAATAGCAGTCGGCGATGACGTTGCTTTGAGTGGTGATGGTACCTCCGGGGAAATATTTCCCGTCGAGCAGGTTGAGTGATTTGCCCAGGATGGCAAGTGCCTTTGAGGCGTTAGGGTCTACCATGTCGATCGAGATCAGCGGTGCTGCGTTTTCAGGGAAGTTGGGCCTTGCTGTTGCGGCCTGTGCCCAGAAGTCGCCCTTGTTTTTGTTGGCGTTGTAGAAGGTGGCACTGGCGTTGGCAAAGCCTTTGATGAGCTTGTTGACGACCAGGTCGACGTTGCCTCTCACGCTGAAGCGGTCGGTGTAGTTGTCCTTTCCCAGTCCGAAGTTGATGAGGTCTTCGCTACGGTAGTAATTGATGTTGGTGTAGAAGTGTGCCCGGGTGCCGCCGCCCTGTATTTCCAGCGTGCCTTCAGAGCGGTTGTACACCTTGCGTACATACTCGTCTGAATAGTAGTTGACGTTGGGGTAGCGGTATGGGTTCAGCCCGGATGCATGGTTGTAGATGTCCATCTGTGTATACCTCGGATCCTGTCCGTCGTTGACGCAGGCTTCATTGTAGAGCGTCATGTACTCAGCCGAGCCAAGATATTCGGGGAATGCCTTGGCCACGTGGAAGCCGGTGTTGGCGTTGGCAGTGATCTGCAGCCCGTCGACCTTGCCACGCTTGGTGGTGATGAGGATTGCTCCCTTGGCGGCCTTTGCTCCATAGAGCACTACGGCCTGTGCACCCTTGAGGAAGGTGACCTGCTCGATTTCCGATGGAAGTACATTATTGGACGGCCTCTTCACACCGTCGATGATGACGAGCGGCAGGTTGCTGTTGTCGTTGTTGTCAAGGCGGTCGTTGTCCATACCCCAGAGGTTGTTGCCGTTCCATCCTCCCACCAGCGCATACATGTCTTCAAGACTGCCCATGGTATAGTCTTTCTTCTGCAGTTCTTCCATGTCAACATACGAGATGCCTCCGAGCAGATGGTCGGGGTCTTTGTCGCGGAAAGCGATATGGACTTTCTTTTTCACCACGACGGAGTCGGCGTTGTCGTTGTTCTCGTCAGCAACCTGGGCGTTGGCTGTCATAGGCGCAACAGCAAACGTGGCAAAGAGAAATATGGTTGTTTTTATATTTTTCATAAAATTGTGCATTTTCAATTTTCCATTTTCAGTTGTCTTACCATCCCGGATTCTGTTTATATCCCTCGTAGAGATAAATGTCCTTGTCGGGAAGTGGGAACCAGTAGTGCTTTGCTTCGAAATTACGTTTGATCAGTTCTTCTTTGTGGAAGTTTCCGATCCTTGCGTCCTTGGGGTCGTGTGTTTTGAACCAGTCGGCAGTCTCGAGGCGCTCAAACTCATGAGAGTATTTGACCGTGTATGGAGGCTCTGTCAGGAGAAGCCATCTCTGCAGGTCGCACCAGCGGAATCCCTCGAAGGAGAGCTCCACGGCACGCTCACGTCTCACCTCGTCGATGAAGTGCTGCTTGGTGTCGCGTAGGTTGGCAGGCACGTGCTCCATGGGATAGTCTGACGAGTTGACGCGGTCGTGGAGTGCGTTGATGGCATCGACGGCCGAGAGCGTGATGCAGTATTCCGGTCTTTGTGTCAGCTCTGACACGCCGTTGGCGACGACTGCTTGTGCCTCGGCGTACATCAGGTAAACGTCGGCCAGTCGCATATAGGGCAGGTAGCTTTGGAATGCATGGTCGTAGTCATACCATTTGTCACCCTCGTTACACTGGTGGGGTATGAGTTTCTGTATGAAATAGCCCGTGCTGCTTCCGTCGGCTATGGAGCGCATGGCACCGCCGGTGTACAGGTCGCAATACTCGAGCTTTTTCTGGTCGGCGTTTAATGCGTCGGTGCTGAGCACATAGTGGAAACCGTCGAAGATGATGTCGTGATAGAATCGCGGGTCGCGGTTTTTATAGGGGTGCTCGGGATCCCAGCCCGATTCCGGGTTGAGCACATATTCGCCGTTGCGCACCAGGTAGATGGGCTGTCCGTTGGCCATTCCATACTGGTCGATCACGTTGGCTGTGGGGTGATGGATGATTTTGTCGTGTGCCACCAGACCAGCCACTTTGGGGCCGAAAATCTTCGAGCAGTTCCAGTTGGCGGAGTTGACGCCCGGATAGGCTCCTCGGAAGATGGCCTCCGTAGAGCCAGGCATGAGCCAGCTCTGCCTGTGGGTATAGAATATATCCGAGTAGTTGCTATCTGAATTGTCGTCCCTGGTGTGATTGTATATGTCGGAATACTTATACTCTGCCAGTTTGTAGCTGACGGCGCCTCTGTTGACCAGGTCGAGGGCTTTGCCCAGGGCTTCGGCAGCTTTTCTGCAGTATGCCACGTCATAATCGTAGGTCTTGCCGTTGGAGCTTGCTCCTAAGAGCTGGGCGTTGCCTCCGTCCTTGGTTTTCTCAAACTCTTTCATGAGCGGTGATCCGGCCCAGAGATAGCATTTGCCCAGATAGCAGAGAGCCATGAAACCATTGACGCGCAAGTCGTTCTTGCTAATGGTCTGCATACCGGCCAGTGTCATGTCCCATCCTGTCGGGTCGAGTGGGAGCAGCTTATAGGCTCTTTCGAAGTCCTCTGCGCATCGGTCGGCGCATTCCTGGAATGAAAGTCGCGGAAGCTCTGGTATGCTTGTGGCCTCAAAAGCCTGGTCGATGTAGGGCATTCCTCCGAAATAGCACATCAACTCGAAATGCCACCATGCGCGGAAGAAGTACATCTGTCCGAGGAGCAGGTCGCGCTCTTCGTCTGTCCCGACAAGCGACTTGATGTTTTCTATACCCATATTGCACTTACGGATGCAGTACCAGGAGTTGTCCCAGAGAGACTGCACCCTGCCGTTATAGTTGTTGCCTTTCAGCCAGCACTGGTTGTTTTGCATCCAGTTGCGGTAGTTGCCGAGGTCTACCTGATGGTCCATGTGTGCATAGCCTTCCGGGTTGTGTACGGCATCGTCACCGAAATTCCATGCGGTACAGTAGTTGACTTTCTCCTTATCGGGGATCAGATTGTATATTTCCTCGATATACCCCTGGAAATTGCGGTAGTTTTTGAATGCCTCATCCTGTGCCACGATAGACTCCGGATCCTTGTCGAGCCAGTCGGAACAGGAGGTGAGTGAAGCTGCGCCTGCCATGATGAGCAGTGAGCCACACAAAATGGTTTTGATGTTATGATAGTATTTCATATAATAATGCAATTATAGGTAAAGCTTAAAACCGATGTTATAACGCCTGACAGTGGGGTAAGCACCTCCGCCGCCGCTCCATCCGTAGTTGCTCTCACGGTCGTCGGGCATCTTGGTGATGAGGAAGAGGTTGTTGGCATTGAGGTAAATCTTGAGGCTTGTGAAGCCCAGATTCTTGATCCATCCCTTTGTCCATGTGTAAGCGACCTCCACGTTTTTCAGTCGGAAGTAGGAGCCGTCGAAGAGGAATTGTGTGCCGTTGTTGTAGGACACCTGTGTGTTGAATCTCGGTACGACCACCTTTCCTGTGCCGTCTGCCGGATTCCACCATTTCCCATTGTCGTATACGGTGAGGAGCTGATCGGGGAAGGAGGTGAGGGTCACGTCGCGTGTGACGCCTGTCACACCGTACATCTGCGCAAACATGCTCCATCCTTTCCACTCCCATCCTACAGTGGCGTTGTAGGTGTGCTCCGGTGTGCCGGTGTATCCGTAAGGAGCCTGGTCGTTGGTCTCATCTACTTTGCCGTCACCATTGAAGTCTACGATGTAATGGTCGCCGATGAGCACCTGGCTGTCGTTTGACTCGCGTTCAGGCACGCTATAAAGTTCATCGTAGTTGCCGATAAATCCATTGTCGATGAATGAGGTATACTGCCCCTGCGAATAGCCCTGTGCCTTGCGGTACGACGGTATCAACGCGGGGTCGTCTTTCAGCTTGATGATGTTGTGGGCGTAGGTGTAGTTGGCGTTGGTCCAGAAGCGCATGCCGTTTTTGAGCACCTTGTTGAAGCGCACTTCGAATTCGAAACCGGTGTTTTTGATCTTACCCTTGTTGATGTCCGGTGTCTTGGCCGCACCATAGTAGGAGGGTACCGATCGGTCGCTTCCGAAAATGAAGATGTCGTATCGGTCGTCGCGGAACCAGTCGAAGCTACCTGCGAACATGCCACCGAGGATGGCATAGTCAAAGCCGAGGTTTTTCTTGGATACGGTGGCCCAGCGGAGGTCGGGCATGGCTACGCTTGCTTCCTTATATCCTGTGAAGATGCTTTGGGAGTTGTCGATGTTCATGGTGAAGGGTCCTATCACTTGCCAGTTGGTGAGGTATGCCCAGCGGTCTCCCGCGCTGTCGTCACCAATCTCGCCGATAGATCCGCGGATTTTGAACATGTCGATGATGCGCTTCTCTTTGAGTCTTCTCATAAATTTCTCTTCCGAGAGCATCCATCCTGCTGCTCCTGAGCAGAAGAAGGCGAAGCGGTTGTCGGGGGAGAATTTCTGTGAGCCGTTGTATGCACCGTTGAACTCGGCGAAGTACTTGTCCATCAGGTCGTATGTGGTACGAAACACCCAGTCTTCACGTTTGAACTCAAGGTCGGCGTTGCCGGCGTTGATGCGTCTCTTCCAGTTGCCCATCACTGTGATGTTGTGTACGCCGAATTCGCGCCCCCAGAAGAGCTGTAGCGACATTTCGGTAGCACGGCTTGTGGAACTGACTCTACCTGCCTGATGCTCCCAGTCGCGTTTTTCGAAGAAGTCGAAGCCTGTAGTCGCGAAGATTTCGTTCTCAAAAAGCAGTTGTCCGTCTTCAGGCTTGATGTAGGCCGTGTTGTTGACGTGGCCGCCACCTCCGTTGGGTCCGTTGGCTATACCTCGGTTCCCCTCTCTGAATTCATTGTCCCATGAGATGGTACCGCGTGCGATGAGTCCCTTGGTCACGAAATCGAGGTTTTGCTCCAGTGAGAAGTCAGTGAAAATACGGGTGATGGTGCCCAGTTCATATCCCGATGTGGCCACGTTCATGGGCGAGTTGGCCATGTTGGAGGCTGCCAGCCTGGAGTATCCCCATGCACCGTTGGCAAATCTTACAGGATAGACGTTGGGTGGCATGCGGTATGCTCCGGCCCATTGTTGCTGCTGGAAGAACTCTCCGCTGTTACCATAATAATAGCGTGGTGTCTTCTGCTGGGCATTGGAGCCTGCGAGGTTGACCCTGAACTGTGTGGTCTTCGTGATCTGGAAGTCGAGGTTGGAGCGCACATTCAAGCGGTTGTAAGAATATCCGCCCTCGTAGCCCTGGTGGTTGTCCCAGATCCTGGTCATGTCGCCTTCGTTCTGGAAGTCGAATGCCACGAAATATTTCACGAATTTGGTACCACCAGACAGATTGATGTTGGTATTATAAGATAAGGTGAAGTCTTTGAACATCTCTTCCTGCCAGTCGATGTTAGGATAACGCTCAGCCTGACTATAGTCGCCCAGGTAGTCTCCGTATGCGTTGTAGTTGGGCTTCACTGTATAGTCCTGGTTGCGGAAGTTGTCGATGAAGGTTTGTGGGCGATAGTAAGCCCATGAGGCTGCACCGCCGAGGGCAAGCTCATGCTCGATGGCCTGGTTGCGCAGCATGTAGCCGTCGTACGAGTCATATTTACGGGGCAGTTTCGACACCGCCTTGAGCGTGGCGTTGAATCCTACGTCGATTCTTGCCTTGCCTTCCACACCGCGCTTGGTGGTGATGAGGATCACACCGTTGGCACCCTCCACACCGTATACGGCAGTGGCAGATGCGTCTTTGAGCACAGAGATGGTTGCAACGGATGTGATATCGACAGACTTGATCTCACGCTTGACGCCATCGACAAGGATGAGAGGCTGGGCGTCTTGGTTCCATGCAGCCGCGCCGCGGATGTAGATACGGGGGTCTTCCTCGCCAGGCTGTCCTGTGGATGCGATGGTGGCGATACCTGGCAGGTTACCAGTCAGGGCCGCGCTGACACTTCCGATACCTGCGGAACGTTCAAGCACTTCGCCCGTGGTCTGGGTGATAGCTCCCACCACAGAGGCTTTCTTTTGCTGACCGTATCCCACAACCACGACTTCTTCCAACTGGTTGTCTTCTTCAAGCGCAACCTGGATGTTTCGCTGTTTTCCGACTTTGGTCTCCTTTGTAGACATGCCTACGTAGGAGAACACCAGCACCGACTGTTCGGAGGGTACTGTCAACTGGAAGTTACCGTCGATATCAGTTACCGTTCCCAGGGCACTTTGTCCTTTTACTATTACCGTCGCTCCGATCAAGGGCTCACCGGTGTTGTCTGTGACTGTACCCCTTACATTGATGTTGCCCTGTGCATATAGCACTGTGTTGAAGACGAACAGCATCAGAATAGCGGGAATGGTCTGTCTAATCAGTTGCTTTAGATTGTTAGATTTTGACAGATTTTGATTCATAATGCTATAGTTAGATAAGATAATAATTTTAAATTTTGACAAATTTTGGCTAATATTGGGTACAAAATTATTAATAATGCTGAAATTTTTGATTTTTGTGTGTTTCAAAAACTTTTTATTTTGCAACATTCTTTCAAATTACAATCAAATTGAGATATTTGATGGCATTCGGGAGTGTTGTGCCCTTTTGAAGACTATTATCAGAAAGTGTCATTCATGGTATCCGGGCAAGTCTTACATTTGGCTATTTCACACTCAGGTGCGTATGCCCGTTGGGCAGTGAAGCTGGTGGTGTGACGTTGGGCATGTTGATCTTGCTGGTGAGAATGGCTATCTTCTCCGCTCCCTCTTTTCCCTTGTAATCACCAGTGCTTTTTACAGCCCCATAGCCTTCGGGCAGGATGTAGTCTCCCACGATGGTGTAATGGTTGGTGGCACATGTCTTGGCTTTTTTCATGTCAGCCCTGTAGTTGTCGTAGGTCAGTTGCCCCACCTCGACGCTCGACTTGATGAGCTTGTTGATGGGGGCATTCATGTTGAACTGCAGTAAGGCCGGTATATCGTATTCGCATTTGGAGCGTACCGTGGGGATGCGCTCCTGGAATACCCAGTCGTAGAGGAATGTGGGTCTGGTGCTTGTGATATTGTATTGATATTCGATAATGCTGCCGGCTTCGATGTCGGGCACCACCACGTGCATGACCATATAGTTGCCGTCCAGGCGTTCTTTTGTGTAAGAGTCGGTCTTGATGGTCTTTTTTACCACTTTTCCTTTCTCATTCTTTGTGAAAACCTTGATGCTCAAATCCGACACCTCGTCACTATAGAAGGATAGACTGTCGTCGGCATTAAAGTAGGTGATGTCGATGTTGGCGTGCCTGGCTCCTTCTGGTCTGAGGATTTTTGTGCGGAGCTTCACCTCATATTTTACGAGGATATTGCTTTCTTCGATATCGTTTTTGCCAAAATCCATCAGATTGTCAAGGCTGACATCGTTGAAAGCCTGGTTGGTGTTGAACAACTGATCTGAAAGTTGATAGGTGACTTTCATGGTCTTGCATAGAATGATGGCATCTGCATTGATGGCGTCGCCCCATCCGGTGTATTCCCATTCCATGCTTGACGGCTTCCCGAATTTTTCATTGGGCAACTGTGCTTGAGCCGTGCTCCCGCCAATCAGAAATGCGGCCAGTATACAAAAATGCTTTAAAAGTGCTTTCATGACGATTTGATGAATAAAGTGTTACAAAGACTGCTTATGCTGAATCATCAGCAAAGATAGGAAAAAAAAGGAAATAATCATCATTTTTGGTTGATTTTTTCTTATTTCTTTTTTAGGGTGTCCTTTTGCAGGCCGTCGCAGTGTGCAGATATGGCGACTAAAAAAGGCATGCCTCAGTCCTGTCTGTTGCGTTGACAACGCAACAAACGGAACGGAGGGGGCGGCACCAGGGCTATGCTGCTGTATAGGGGCGAGGGCCTATGCTGCCGTATAGGGGCGTCGGTGGGCGCAGCAGTCAGCGACGGGCTCGCTTCCGCTGCCCTTATGGATGTAAAGGTCGATGCCTCTTGAGTCTGTAGTTTTTATTTCCTGATGGTTTTGTGCCCGTTGACAATCATTACACCTTTTTCATTATTATTGGCGGGTGTGCCGTCGATACGGTAGATTTGTGCAGAGCCTTCCCTTTGCAAGGTGGGGGAGTGGGTCACTTTTGATATGCCCTCTGTCTTCTCTTTGAATTCTGCACGCGCTCGGGCCAGTTGTCCGATGAAACGCTCATGGTTGCGTATCATCTGATAGAGTACGGTGCCAGCCATCCGTCCGGCATCCACGTCGCTCTGCCAATGATAGCCGGCAATGACGCGGCTTTGACCGAACTCATAGCCACGCGTGAGAAGACCCTCCATGGCCTCCGGCGAGGTGTTGATATCCGCCAGCAGCAGGGCTGAGGTCCAACCCAGCACGGTATGGCCAGAGGGATACGAGCCCTCAAGACGGTGCTTCTCTTCCTTCTCAGGCACGATGGTGCCCTCATTGTAGTAGGCGTAGGGGCGCATGCGGTTGAAGTAAGCCTTGGCGTCAGAGTAGATGCTGTCGCACGAGGCACACACGTCTTGCAGGATGCTATATATCTCAGGGGTGTCTTCCTTGGTAATCTCCAGTCCGAAGATGCCTCCAAACTCTTCGATGATTGTAGCCATGCTATATACGGCATCGCGCTTGGCCTGGGCGCAGCGTGCCTCGTCGAGCCGCATCAGTTTCCCCCATAGATACTGTGACTGGTCGGCTACAAACCTTGCAGATTCAAACTCTGGCGGTGCCGGCAGGATATTGGCCATATTGGGCAGTTGAGCCTTGGTAAAATACGCATGTCCGTTCTTTTCATCGCCAGCAGCCTGGACATTGGCCATGCCACAGAATAATAACGCTGTGGCCAGCACATACATTTTTTTCATCTTCATTTTCATCATCTTTCTTAGTTTATAATTTTTATGTCGAAGATCTATGTGTAAAATCATTTACACTATTTACACTGTGATTGCAAAGATAAAAAAAAATATTCAAACGTCGGTGACTTGACTTGTTTTTAGGAGAATTCAGCCATTTTATCACATTTTTTATAGAAATAGTGATGAAAAATCGTATCCGAATCTCCGTTCTTGTGGTATGTCTGTTTACAAACTCCCAAAAATTAGAAAAAAGAGTTGATTTTTTCAGCAAGTCTGCCTTTTCTTATTTTTTTTTATTATTTTTGCACAATGTTTAACTATTATCCACAGACAGATCAGCACCATCAACGTCTGCGAAGGATGCGTCAATTTTCGTAGCCTATTCTTCATTTTGTCGCAAAATCCTTGCTGATGTCGCAACAAGTGAAAAAAAATGTAATTTTAAGTCAGCAGGCAATGAGAAAAACAGATATCTTTGCATGAACCTTGTCCAGTTCTACTCTCAGTAGACACCTGTCTTCTCTTTTTTGAATATATTGATAAAAATTATACTTTTGCGGAATATGAACAATGATTTGAAAACAAGACATCAGCACAGGCGAAGCGCCTTTAAGCTGTTGGCCATTCTATTGGCATTGTTTGCGTCGGCTGTGCCCCGGGCGGCACTGGCCGACGAGAATGAGAACACGGCACTCTACATGGTGACCGTCGCTGGTATAGACCAGTTGAAATTTGAGATGCCTATCTATGACGACGAAGGCTACGACGGCTGGATAGACAACGGCTGGGTTTATGTCACCCCCGAGGGGGGTAACAAGCAGACCCTGTTGCGCTATTACACCAAAGAAGCCAGCCACAACCCTACGGCCCATTTTTACAAGGGCGTCGACGGCCCCATGGTGCTGAAGCGCGACCGTGACTACTCCGACGTGACGGTGACGACCTCTGAGCAGAAAGCCGAGATTCCTTTCATGACAGGGTCTTCAAATAATGTGTGCAAGCTCTATCTTACGTGGACGGTACCCAACTCCATGCGTGGCAAGTCGCTTAAGATCTCATGGTCTGTCCACAAGAAGGGTAATGGTCCTATTGGCCCTGCCGGCGAGAGTACGTGTGATATCAACATCAACCCCACGACTGTATGGTTTTCCGCGGCTCCCGAGCTCACCAAGCCTTCTCTGATGGAACCGATGCTGGGTTTCGACGCCGATCATGCTGGAGAGACGATGGTCATCTACACCATGGCCTCCAGCGATATCAAGAGCATGAAGGCATTCTACACCGAGGTGAATGGGAAAAGTGAGACACGACGGGAGAAATTCTTAGACTCCGACATGTCGGGCTTCCTCACCCTCGATGCCTCCAAGTGCTACAAGGATGTCTATCTCCAGTCCAAATACGTCGACTCCGAGGGTAAGGTGCGTGTGGCCGATTCCGACCCTATCGTCGTGCCCACGCTTCACCAGCCCTACGACCTTACGGCCACGCTGCAGGAAGACGGCACGGTGAGCATCAGCTGGAAATGCCGCAACAAAGAGTGGAACGACATCAATCCCAACGACACGTGGGATATCCAGCGCAACACCACCGGTGCCCTCAATGCCACTGCGAAATGGGTCTCGCTCGACCCCGTGTCGTTTCTCAATACCGACACCACCTACACCACCACCGACTTCACACTGGCTTCCGACTACCAGGGCCAGCCGGTCTATTACCGTGTGCGCCGCACCTCCACCGCGGCATGGGACTGGCGTGAGGGCACTTATGCCCAGACGCAGTTGCCATACGTGGTGATGCTGCCTGCCGTTGGTGACGCCACCGTCACCCGTGGCACCTGGAGTGACGTCAGCCATCCCATCGACTTCACCTTCGGTTTCGGTGGTCCGCAATACGACAGTCAGGGACGCTTTATCTTGCGCACAGCCGCCGACTGGGAGGCCCTGGCCCAGCTGGTCAACAGCCGCACCGGCGATATCAATGTGGTGATGGCATCCGACATCGACCTGGGTAAGAGCCAGACGATGATCGGTACCAAATCACGTCCCTATCGCGGCACTTTCGACGGCAACGGACATATCCTGACGGTACATTATGTAGACACCATCCACCAATACGTAGCTCCTTTTGCCTATGTGACGAGTAGTCCCACTTTCTGCAATCTGCATGTGGCGGGTACGATCCTCGCCAAAGAAAAATTCACCGGCGGACTGATCGGACTTGCCTCCAGCTTCACATATATCAACAACTGCCGCTCTTCTGTATCGCTGACCACCAAGATCACAGGCGACGCTACCAGCGGTGGCTTTGTATCCCATCAGCAAATAGGTGCTACTCACATCGACAATTGTATCTTCGATGGTTCTCTGGTAGGTCCCAAAGCCCATAGCTTCGGCGGCTTCATCGGATGGTCAGAAGGCAGACCCGTCATCAGGAACTGCCTGTTCGCTCCTGTGAAGGTCGAGATAGACCCCACTCTCACTTCATGCCGCAACTTTGCCCGTGTAAGGAATTCTGCTGAGATACAAGACTGTAGCTATCTGACATCCATAGAAGGTCTGGAGACCGATTCCAAGGGCTACTATATCCTGCGCAATGCCGAGGACTGGGATAAGTTCAGGCAGAAAGTGCTGGACGCCGGAGGCAATAGTGATGTCAATGCGATCATGGCCAATGACTTCGTGGCAGTATATTCCATTGGATACCGTAACGACGTACCCTACCGCGGTACCTTCGACGGCAACGGCCATACGCTGACCGTGAACATCAACAGCCCCCAGTCGGCTTTTATAGCTCCGTTCTCACGCATCAAAAATGCCACCATCAAGAATGTCACGGTGAGAGGTCTCCTCAGGGGTAGCATCCACACTGCGGGTCTCGTGGGTATGGCAGAGAACGGTTCGACCAATTACTTGGACAACTGCCACGTCGCTGCCGACATCATCACCACAGAGTATCATGCCGGCGGCATCATGGGACACGGACATTCTGCCAAGAACTATATCCGCAACTGCCTCTTCGACGGCACTATTACGGCTGAGTACTACAACGTCAACTCGTATGCCGGTGCTTTTATGGGCTGGGAAGACGGCGGCACGTCCAATGTAATACAAAACAATCTGGAGGACGGCACCTATACCAATTTCAACCATGCCGGTATGAACTATGTCGCTTCTGGTAGTGCCTACGGCGGCACCAATGGCTGGTCTACCCATGGATGGGGTGAGACTAACGCTGTAGGTGGTCTCAGCAGCAACGAACTGGTCGCCAAGCTTGGATCCGGCAACTGGCAGCCCTTCGGTTTGCTTGCCGTGCCCAAGTTGACAGAAGTCGAGCTCGGCCAAGGCACCAACGCTCAGGACTTGAGCACCTCGCTACTGCTCAAAGCGCTGGGTGATCAGTGGGAGCACAGTGGTGTGTATCCTACCCCCCGACTCAATACATCCTCCTCCCCTGAACTTGCTGCCACTATGTGGGATCAGCGTGCCCTGCTGACACTTATCGTGAATAAATCGGTCGACGGCGAGGTGAAATATACCGAGCGGCGCGAGCTGACCGAAGACGAGTGCAAGTCGGGTAAGCTGCATTATGAACTGGTGACCTCCTGCGTGGATCATGATTTCCGCTTCGTGGTGGAGCAGCGCAACTCCCGTCTTGAGCCTTCCGATACCCTGGGTGCGATAGTCAAGAAGACTGAGACGGGTGAGCTCGCCCGCTATGAGTTCAGCAGCAATGTGCAGGTCGACAGCCTCAAATGCACCACTCAGCAATCTTCAGTGATACTGACCTGGAAGGTGACGGGCACTGGCGACTACTTCCGTGTCCTGCGCCGTGACAAGGCTACCGGCGAGGAAGTGGAGCTGGAGAGTGCCTACAATATCAACACCTATATCGACAAGACCCCCAAGGCGCAGCATGTGTATGTCTACACCGTGGAGGGCGTGACCAACTGTGAGGGACTGCATGTGAGCCGTTCGAGCGCCGACGGATGGTGCCAGCCCACCGGCATGGTGCGCGGCTACGTGCGCCTGACCGACGGCACGGGCTTGGGGCAAGTGAAAGTGACGGCCGAACCCGACGACTCGACGAAGAAGTACGGGGGTGTGTTGCGCACAGCCATCACCGACGACACCGGCTTCTTCGAGATCGACAGCCTCATCTACCAGAGTCAGGGCACTTATATCATCACCGCCGAGAACACCGGCGAAGAGGGCGGATTCACCACGTTTTATGCCAACTTCAGCGAAGACTGCAACCTGGTGACCGATGCCCGCGTGACCATGAACACCTACTACCTGCTCTCGGGCTACGTGATGTACGAGGGCACCTCGGTGCCCGTCATCGGCGCGCAGTTTGAGCGCGACGGCGAGCTGGTGCACAACGGCTCCGGCAAGCCGGTCATCACCGACTCCCAGGGCAAGTTCTCCGTATCGCTGCCCGCCGGACCGCACAGTATTCGTGTGGTGAAAGACGGACACGTCTTCGCCGACGGCGGCTTCTATGTAGACCCAGACGCCGCCGACACGACACACCCCAGCTGGCAGAAGTCGGTGGCGGGCTATGTGTTCTGGGACCAGACCCGCGTGATGCTGCAAGGCCGCGTGGCCGGCGGCAACGAGCAGGGCGACAAGCCCCTGGGACAGCTCATGTCGCAGAACAACCTGGGCGACTCGCTGACCATCGTCATGCAGCTCGAGGGCGACAACGCCTCGTGGCTGGTGCGCGACCAGCAGAACCCCAGTGTCACGGAGCGCCACACCGACTATATGTTCGCCACCAGCCAGCTCGACACCTGCCACATGGACACCTACCGCCAGCGGCTGGTCGTCAAGCCCAGCCCTGTGACGGGTGAATACTGCGTGCCCATGCTGCCGGTGAAATACAAGGTGACGGAGATCTACGCCGAGGGCTATGCCACCCTCTTCCAGACGGGCGAGGTGGGGCAGACTATCGACCTCTCAGACTATGTGCAGGGCGACACGGCCACTTACAGCCGCATCTACCACGCCGCCCCGACGCTCTCCGTGAGCCAGTTCAACCTCACGGGCAAGCCCTACTTTGGCATCCCGAGCTACACCGACATGGACAACACCGGCAAGGTGGTCACCATCGAGCTGTGGAACGACTCCACCAACACCTATTCCTTTGGCTATCCCGTCTTTATGGCGGGCAGCCCCATCATCATGACGATGGCCGCGGTGGAGAAATACTACTATAACAACAACATCAGGCAGCGTGAACCCGACATCGTGCACCTGAGCGGTGGCGAGGTGCGTATCAACAACGCCCTCGTGAGCTTTAATGAACAAGAGACCCTCACCCTCGACAGCCTCGGCGAGTGCCTCTACCGCTTCACGCCTCAAAACCTGACCTTCACCGAGGAGGGCGACCTGGCACTCAAGACGCTCACTATGACGCTGCTCTACGACGGCACTTATTACGACGTGCAGCCCTTCAACGACGAGCCGCTGCAGGGCTATGTGATGGCCTCGAAAGCCAAGAGCAATGGTCGCCGCGTGGTCAACGACGGCGGCGCCTATCTGATCGACATCCTGCGCGACCCGCCTGGAGCAGGCTCTTCGGCGTTCATAGAGACCGGCACCAAGCTCAACTACACCTTCTCGGAAAACCTGAAGGTACAGATCGGCGGCAAATTCACTTTCGGCAGGAGCGATGGCGATCATAATGTATGGCATGGCTTTTGGACGGGCAACGGAGCCGGTGATGTATATGGTTCACAGGAAGTGAACGTCAAGCAGACCGATTATTTCACGATGTCGTTTGTCACTACCTATTATAACAGCTGGCAGTATGGCTATTCCTTCGAGACTACGGAGCGTATCAGCACCTCCAGCAACAACACCAACGTAGGCCGCGACGCCGACTTGTTTATTGGCATGACGCGCAGCAGCATCATGGAGGATGCCATCGCCGTGCGTGCCATCAACGAAGACACCTACAACATGCTCACCACACATGCGGGCGGCACCTACACCGTCGACGGCGTGGACTTCAGCGTGAAGCAGGGCACCATGAAAGTGCTGGCCCAGGGAAAGGACAGCAAGGGCAAGAAGGTCTATCTGGTGCGCGACGAGGTGCTCAGGTTCTATACCGATTTGAACAGTACCTTCGTACACTCGCAGACATACATCGAGAAAGAGCTCATACCCGAGTTGTTCAACCTGCGCAATGCGCTCATCCTGCCTAAGGGTACCTCCGAGACCGATGCCAAGGCTGTGGCCAAGACCAAGGGCTGCGCCGTATACATCAGCAAGGTGCCGATGGAAGACGAGAATTTCGGACTCGGCAAGGATTATTACACTCAGATTAATCCTGATGAAGGCTACTATCCCGACTCCATTGCTGCCATCAACAGCAAGATCAGCACTTGGATCGGTTTCCTGGCCACCAATGAGAAAGAGAAGCTGCAAGCCAACGACTTGGTGAAGCGCTATGAGGTGGACGGGCGTAGCAGCGTTTCCTACACCGAGACCTTCGGCACCTCGCTTTCGGAGAGCCGCTATTGGCAGATACCGCTTGTCGGCTCTGGATTTGGAAATATCTCCTTCGGCAATGGTATGACATTCAAGGAGTTAAATCCCAATGCCGGAGGTACAGGCACTGATGGTGTCGTAGTGCATAATGGCCAAGACAATGATGGAAATGTCAAGTCCATAGAATTCAAGATCTTCAAAGTTGGCGTCAACGTGAGGATGGTTCCCGTCTTGTCGTTTGACTACAACTACAACTATGGCAAGTCGGAGAACCATACCAAGAAGGTAGGCTTCACGCTGGCCCCCAGCAAGAACTCTAATCTCACCGTCGATGTCTATCGTGCAGTCATGGATAAGAATGAAATCGACCTGCGCGTCGACTCGATGGAGGCCAACGGCTACAAAGATGCCAAGGACTACTTCTTCCAGTATCTCACAGATGAGTATGTGCAGTTTGTGCAGCACGGAGGCGAGTCGGGCAAAGACTACGGTCCGGCAGGCTCGCTCTATGGCGTGTGCTCTTACCTCAAAGACATGCCCACACAGTACCGCAGCCTCGTGTTCCGCACCCGTGGCGGTGCCACCTGCCAGCCCTACGAGGACGAGCGCAGGGCAAAATACTACGGTAATGGAGTGCTCGACGAGAAGACCGTGCCCGTAGACAACCTGCGCATCTGGGCCGACCAGACTTCGGTGAGCAACGTGCCCTTCGGCGAGCCAGCACGCTTCACCATCCACATGGCCAACGAGAGCGAGTTGCCGGCCTTGGCGAATGAAGCCTTCACTTATTTCCTCGACGACTCCTCCAACCCCAAGGGAGCCAAGGTCATGGTGGAAGGCAATCCCCTCTCCGGACAGGGCTACAGCGTGTTCCTGCCTGCTGGCAAGGTGGTGACCAAGGAAGTGGAAATCTATCCGAGCAGCGAGTTCGACTACGACAACATCGGCCTCTGCCTCTTTGATTCCGGTGATAAAAAACGTATATCGCGCATGAACCTCTCGGCACACTTCGTGCCCGCCGCCGGCAAGGTGAACATCTCGCTGCCCGGCGACAAGTGGGTGGTCAACACCGAGTCGCAGTATGACGCCGAGCGGCAGCAGTATTACATGCCCGTGCGCATCGACGGCTTCGACGTCAACTACCGCAACTTCGACCACATCGAGCTGCAGTACAAGCTCTCGACCAAGGGCGACAAAGACTGGGTGAACGTATGCTCCTTCTACAAAGACTCGACGCTCCTGGCAAAGGCCACCGGAGAATGCAAGTATATCGAGGACGACGGGCACATCATCGCCAGCTTCTACGGCGAGAGCGACCCCGTGGAGCAGCAGTATGACCTGCGTGCCGTGAACTACTGCCGCTATGGCGGCGGCTACCTGACCCGCTCGTCGAACATCCTCACCGGCGTGAAGGACACGCGCCGGCCGCAGCTCTTCGGCAACCCGAGGCCCGAGGACGGCATCCTCGACATCGGCGAAGACATCATGCTGCGTTTCTCGGAGCCTATTGCCGGCAACTACCTGCGCGACCTGAACAACTTCCAGGTGCTGGGTCAGACCAACTCGAGCAACATCTCGCTGTCGACCTGCCTGCGATTCAACGGCAATAATGTGGTCAGGTCGGAATCGACTCGCAACCTGGGAGCCAAGTCATTTACAGTCGACCTGATGGTCAACCCCGACCGCAATGGCAAGAACATGACCTTCTTCAGCCATGGCAGCGACGACAACATCCTCGAGCTCGGCATCTCGGCCGATCGAAGGCTGATGGCCGCCATCGGCAGCGAGGTCTATTACTCCACCGACACGGTGTCGTTTGGCGCGCTGCATCAGGTGGAATACGTGCTCGACGCTGACGCCGATGACCGTAAGACCACCGTGAGCTTCTACGACGGGACGAAGCATATCGGAAGCTTCGAGTATCCCGCTCTCTACTTGGGCACAGGACACATCTACCTGGGCAGTCCTAATCCTAATGTGGCGCATGATATCAGCACTCTGGAGGGCGAGATGCTGGAGTTCAGGCTCTGGAACCGCGCGCTCTCCGTGGGCGAGATGAACGAATACCGCCAGAAGCGCCTGACCGGCTATGAGCTGGGCCTGCTCGACAACTTCCCGCTCAACGAGGGACAGGGAGTCTACAGTTATAACACGGTGGACAGTGGTGGCGACCTGCATATAGAAGGCGCCGAGTGGAACGTGCCCGACGGCATCTCCATGACGCTCGACGGCCAGCGCGGCTTCCGTATCGAGCCGCAGCAGTTCAGCCGTGCCGACTATCACGACTATACGATGACCTTCTGGTTCCGCACCACAGACAATGATGGCACACTCCTGAGCAACGGACAGGCACAGCACGAGGGCGACTATCGCAATCACTTCAACTTCGGCGTGGACAATGGCTCGCTCAACCTGCGACTGGGAGGCTGCGAATTGCACTCCAATACGGTTGTGAACGATGGTGTCTGGCACCATGTGGCACTGACCGTGAGCCGCTCGCGCAATGTGGGCAAGCTCTATATTGACAAGATACTCAGGAAGACGTTCGCCGTCGACACCCTGGGCGGTATCACCGGCAGATACCTCGCCGCGGGAGCCACTTATCTCGGCGAGAATCAGGTGGAGCGGCCCATCAACGGTCATATCGACGAGATCGCCATGTATGAGATGGCCCTGCCCGAGAACATGATCAAAGCCACGTCGTCGATCAGTCTCAGCGGCGAGGAACTGGGGCTGCTCGCCTACCTCGGCTTCGGACAAAACGAGACCCAGAACAACAACCTGCAGCGGCTGATGCCTACAGGCGTAAGCCTGAAACGCTACCGCGACAACACTACCGGCGAGTGGATCAACGACCGCGACACGCTGGTGGCACAGGAGGTGGTGGAGCGGCTCGCCTCGCGCCAGCACTACGCCCCCATGAGCGGCAGCGTGGCACTGGAGAATATCAAATAC
The DNA here is from genome assembly GCA_946402905.1 of uncultured Prevotellaceae bacterium. Classification (GTDB taxonomy): domain Bacteria; phylum Bacteroidota; class Bacteroidia; order Bacteroidales; family Bacteroidaceae; genus Prevotella. Next base: position 131,998 of record CAMIYC010000002.1, read on the forward strand.
AGTTTCGTGGCCGACGGCAAAGACCTGCTCATCAACCTCGACGTGCCTGACTATTCAATAGAGAAGACCAATCTCATCGTGACGGTCAAGGACGTGGCCGACCTGAACGGCAACCTCCTGGCATCGCCCGTGACCATGGACCTCTATGTATATCGCAATCCATTGCGCTGGAATATCAAGCAAGTGACCACCCAAGCCTATTACGGATGGGATGTGGTATTCACAGCCAGTGTGGAGAACCAGAGCGGCAGGAGCTGCCGCTACACCATCGAAGGACTACCCGTATGGGTGACGGCCTCACAGACCAGTGGCGTGGTCGGCCCGCTGGGCGAGCAGCTGATCACATTCACCGTCTCTCCGTATATCAACATCGGCAATTACGACGAAGTGATTTACCTTGTCGGTGAGGACGGCATGACCGAGCCACTGCCCTTGAACATCGTGGTACGCGGCGACAGCCCCGACTGGGCAGTCGACCAAAACCTGCTGCAGACGAATATCTCCATGAGCATCATCGGACAGGTGATAACCAGCAGCGGGATAGCCCACAACAGTGAGGACATGCTGGCCGCCTTCGACGAGAATCACCGTCTGATGGGCGTGACGCATCTGTCGGGTGAGGGAAATGGTCTGGTCGACGACGGCCTGGTATACCTCACGGTCTACAACAATGACTACTCGGCGACACCGCTCTATTTCGAGTTCTTCGATGCCTCTACAGGCATCATACATCAGATGCTGGCTGAAAATATCGTCTTCAAGCGAGACACCGTGCTTGGTACGACCGATCATCCTGTAATCTTCGGCTACAACAACGGTGTGGTGCAGGCTGTACCACTGAAACAGGGGTGGAACTGGGTGTCATTCAATGTCACACCCAACAGTGCTACCGTGAGGAAACTCCTCAACAACGCCACTCAGTGGCAGGTGGGAGACGCCCTGGAAGTAGAGCAGCCCGACGGCAGCTACAGCGTGCTGACCTACAAGGTGACGCAAAATCCTTATGACCCCACCACACCGCTGTACTCCTGGGACTGTGCCGACTCTGTCATCAATATCAATCCCAGCAAGATGTACCGCTTCTACTCCAATAATGAAAAAGTGGGCTATTTCGCTGGATTCACCGGCGAAGACCTCATCCAAGTCACGAAAGGTTGGAACCGCATCGGCTACATCTCCAAGCTCAACCTGCCTTTAGGTACAGCCATGGCACGGTATGCCGACCTCGGGCAGCCCGGTGATATCATCAAGAGCCAGAGCCAGTTTGCCGTCCTCTCAGAGGACGCCGGCGGCAACAGGACTTGGAAGGGCACGCTGACCTTCCTGAAAGTAGGCGAGGGCTACATGCTCAAGAGTGCCAGCGCCGATACGATCACCTTCACTTATCCCAATTACCTGTCGGCATCACGCTACAGCGGCGAGACACTCGGAACCCCGGCACACGTGAACATCAGCGGCACCAACATGACCGTGGTGGCTGTGGCAGAAGGCACTGAGGTGAAGCCTGGCGACCGCCTCGTGGCATACCGCGGAGCAGAAATCTGCGGCGTGGCGGAGGCCGACGAAGAGGGCGTGTTCTACCTGGTGGTAGGTGGCAGCAATGCCGCACCCGGCGAGATGGACTCGGCGGCACTCACCTTCACCCTGGAGCGTGACGATGAGGTGCAGGCCGTGACCACCAGCCGACAGCTGAACTACAGGGTGAACGACGCGCTCGGCACCCCCGACGCGCCCACCGTCATCAGCTTCCTGCCTGTCGATGAGATGGACGCCGACGGCTGGTACAACCTTAGCGGCGTGAAACTCAACAAGCGCCCCAGCCAGCGTGGCGTATATATCCACAATCATGAAAAAGTAACAATCAAATGATGATGTATAAAAAATTCTTTCCGATACTCATGCTCGCAGCCCTCGCCTTCATGGCGGGGGCATGCGGCTCGGACGACGATACCGACGACGGCGGCGGCAACAAGGAACCGGAACCTACAGTTTACGAATACCTGACCCCGGGCAGTGACCAGCGCCCCGACTGGAAAGCCCCGGACTATACGCTCTATGGCGGTATCACCATGGCCGTGCAGGTGCAGCTGGGCGACACGCTCGCCTACTACCAGAGCGGTGGCGATCTGATGTGCGCCAAGATCGATGGCGAGGTGAGGGCCGTGACCCCACCGCAGGCCACGGGCGGGGTGACCTACTACCCGCTGAGCATCGCGGGCGACGGCACTAACATGGCGGTGAGCCTCCACTACTACTGCGACCAGCTGCGCCGCATCTTCACCATCAACAACTGGGCTGTCTTCGACCCCTCTACCACGCCTACGGGCGAGGGTAGAATGTACCGCCCCTGTTTCACTACCAGTTATTAAGATATGAAAAGAATCATTTGCACGATTTTTGCCTTGGCTGCCTTAGGGGCAGTCAAGGCTGATAATGTTTTGGAGATAGGCAGCGTCGATGACATGCTAAGATGTGTTGCTGATTATAACTCAGGACATAATCAACAATACTATGAAGGCTTGACGATTAAGTTGACCGCTGACCTCAACTTCAAAATAGACAATACGCAAAGGACTTGGGTTCCTTTTGGCACCATTGCCGTCCCCTTCAAATGCACTTTCGACGGTCAGGGTCACACCATCTCCAATCTGAGGGTTGATGTTTCGTTCGGTACGGACGGTGGCGTCGCCGGTCTTTTCGGGCAGATAGGGAAGAACGGTGTCGTCAAAGATGTGCATATCAGGGGCGGCCAGATTGATATCAGCAGTAATCCCGATAAGCTGACCTGCTATTTAGGTGCCATCGCCGGCATCAACGATGGCACCATTGTAGGTTGCTCCAATACGGCATTTGTCACTGGCTCTTCGTGGACAGTCCGCATCGGCGGCATCGTAGGCAAGAACAACACCGGCGGAAGGGTGCAGAATTGCTACAACCTGGGCGATGTGTATGGTGTGGCCAAGACTGATAATTTCATCGGCGGCATCGTAGGCAACAACAAAGGATACATTGAGAACTGCTTCATGCGCTCAAATGTAATAAAAAACGAAAGCGGAACCAACAAAACGTACACCTATCCCCTCTATGGCAACAATGACGTTGTCCTAGGCAATATCAAGGGATGTTTCTACGCGAATGGCCTGACCACACACACTACACAGCCTATAAGTATTGAAAACGCAACGAGCAATAGCCAGGTAGTCCGCACTAACAACGGACAGACAAAAAACATTCTGCTCAACGGACGCACACTTTACGCCGACGGCTTCTGGAACACAATCTGCCTGCCTTTCGCCATCCCTGAAGGCGGCGTTTCGGGCTATTCGCCCATTGCCGGCGCAGAGGTGATGACGCTGGATAATACGACATTCTCTGCTGGAACGCTGACACTCAACTTCGAGCCGGTCACCAGAATGGAGGCAGGCAAGCCGTATATTGTGAGGTGGAAGCAGCCCATCGATGGGAATATTCCCGACCCTGTCTTCATGCACGCCACGGTGAGCAGTGACCTCCCGCCAGTGGTAACGGAATACGTGGATTTCATCGGCAGCACTTCGCCTGTCTCAATAAGTGGCAAGGATCTCACGAAGCTCTATCTGGGCGCTGACAATACCTTGTATTATCCGAGTGAGGCGATGACCATCCAGTCGTGCAGAGGATATTTCCAACTCAAAGAACTTGTCCTCAAGGATGATGAGGCTGCGGCGGGTGTCAGTCTCGTGATGAATTTCGATGACATGGAGACTGCCTCTATCCGGTCTTTGGAAGCAAGGAGCCATGAGATGAATGAGGTCATCGCACAGGGGTGGTATACGCTCGACGGCTGCCGTCTCGCAGGGAAGCCTTCCGCTAAGGGAGTCTATATTTGTGATGGTCGGAAAGTAGTCGTCAAGTAAAAAAGTGTGCGTGTTTATCAAGAATTGGACTGTCAAATATTATTTTATCAAGAATTATAGAATTAAAGAATTCACTTTGGGAGCAACTATTTTGGTATAGTTTGTCCAATATTTTTTTATCAAGAATTATAGAATTAAAGAATTCACTTTGGGAGCAACTATTTTGGTATAATTTGTCCAATATTTTTATCAATAATTATAGAATTAAAGAATTCACTTAAGGAGCAACTACTTTGGTAAGTAAAATTCTTAAATTCTTTAATTCTTGATAAAAAAATATTGGACAGTCTAATTCTTATAATACTGCGTTCCTCGTGGGTCTGTGACAAATTTCTTGATAAACAGATTCTTACAACCCATTTGCGGATAGAAAGTTCAGCTACATAAACATCCTTGACACCATCCTTTCCCCTTCATCAGTTCGGTCAGCCTGTTGTTGAGGATAGACGGGCGTATGCCCCATTGTGGAGCTATCACCATGTGCATGGGGGAGGAGGAAAAGAAACGCTCCAGCACGAGGTCGCTCCGCAGCCGGCAGATATATTGTGCCAGCAGCAGAAGATATTCGTCTGGGGTATAGACATGGAGATCATCTTGCTCCCGGCTTTTGGCCATGGCTGTTCCACGCAGCACCTGTAGCTGGTGGATTTTGAGTATCTGAATGGGCAGCCGTGAGATTTGCAGGGCCTGACGGAGTATCTCCTCCTCGCTCTCCTGAGGCAGTCCGAGAATGACATGCCCGCATGTGATGATGCCGCGAGAGGCCAGAGCCTCTGTGGCGTGTATCACGCACGCCGTGTCGTGTTGGCGGTTCAGGCTTCGCAATGTGTTGTCGTTCATCGACTCGATGCCTATCTCGACTGTGAGGAAATGGTGCCGGCTCAGCGCTTCGAGATAGTCAAGACAGGCGATGGGGAGACAGTCAGGTCGTGTGCTGATGACAAGTCCGCGGATGCCATCCACCGCGAGCGCTTCCTCATAACGTGCGCGCAGCGTGTCGATGTCTGCGTAGGTGTTGGAAAATGATTGAAAATAGGCCAAATATCCTGTGTCGGGATATTTGCGTGAAAAGAAACGCTTGCCAGCCTCCAACTGTTGGGTGATGGAGGCTTTGGGCTGGCAGTATGGCGGGGTGAAACTGCTGTTGTCGCAGAATGTACATCCCTCTGTGGACAACAGCCCGTCTCTGTTGGGGCAGCTGAATCCGGCGTTGACAGGGAGCTTTTGCATCCTCATGCCCATTCGCTTCCTGATCCATCGTCCGTAATCATTATAGGGCAATGATCCATTGAAAGATGGCTCCATGATCTGTTTCATATACATTGACTTGACCGTCGTGCGGCTTTTATTGGTCGTAGTGGCTATAGTCTTGTGCAAAAATACATATTTTTGTGCATATCGTTGTTCTTTTTTTCCTCAAAAAGAGCTTTGCTCAAAAAAAAGTGTGTCGGTGACGGATACATAGGAAAAAAATGTTATTTTTGCATAAATTTTGGAAGAATACAAGATTTATGAGTGCGTTTGTAGAGTATTTCAAGAACATGCAGAAACGCAACGGTACAACGGGCTGTATACACTCGTGCCCTGAGCTGATGGAATGTGTGCGGCAGGTAGGATTCCTTCCTCTCCTGGCATGCGGTATCCAAGGCTATGCCGCAGAGAGCTTGATGGCTGAGGAATGCCGTTTCACTCAGTTTGAGGATGGCTCATGGGAGTGGCCCCTGTGGCAGTGGAAGGGCTCGGTGGTGCGCGATGGAGGTTGCGTCTATGGCAAGTTTTTTGCAGGTAAGGCAGGATTCATCAGCCGTGAGTGGTGGCCCGACTTCTATAACTGGCGCCGTAGCCAGCATCCTGTACCCGAAGAGGGTAGTATCGAGGATACCATCCTGACCATGCTGCGCGAGCATGGCAGCATGATAACCCGTCGGCTGCGTGCTGCCTGTGATTTCACGGGAAAGAACATGCGCTCCAAGTTCGATGCCTATGTCAGCCGTCTGCAGATGGGTGCCTATATCGTGACAGAGGATTTCGTCTATCCCGTCGACAAACACGGACGTGAATATGGATTTGGCTGGTCGCTGCTCACCACGCCTGAAAGATTGTTGGGCAGGGAGGCATGCCTTTGCGAGCGGCAGCCTGAAGAATCTTATGATCGCATCATAACGCACCTTTCACAGATGCTGCCTTCTGCAACGGAGAAACAAATTGTAAAATTAATCAAATGACGACATTCAGCAAATCAAACGGGAAATACAGACATACCTACACGGCAACGGCATCAGACATTACGCCATTGTACAGACTAACCCCTAATGCCCTGCTGATGTACTTCCAGGACAGTTTTGCACGGTTGATGACCATCCATGGCGTGGCGGCGTTTGATATCGTCAAGCAGCGACGGATGTGGGTCATCACGGAGGTTCAGATAGACATTCATCCGACAGTCACGTATTGGTCGGAGGAATTCACTGTAGAGTTATGGGTGAGCGAATTGACTCCGCTTCGTATCTATTGCGATTTTCGCATCGTTCGCAAGGATGATGAGCAACTGATAGCTTCGGGCACCAGTCAGTGGAATATCCTGAACCTTGACACCAAGCGTCTGGAATCTACGGATTTCCTTACCGACAGGTTGACAGTAGTGCCCGAACTGACGACCGCCAGTCATAAGAAAGTGCGCTTCCCCAAGCCGCAGTCTTTCGACATGCAGATGGAGCATCGTGCTACCCGGCTTGATCTCGACTTCAATTTCCACGTCAGCAACCGCAGCTACGTCAGCATTGCCCTGCTGACGATGCCCGACGAGGTGTTGGCCTCACAGACGCTGACATCGCTTGTGGTGCACTGGCTGCACGAGACTTATCTCGATGACACCCTGACGTGCCGCATGTCGCGCACGGCTGATGGCGGTTATATTCACACGCTGACACGCTCGGATCCTGATGCGACCGGTTCGTCTCATGAGGTGGAGGGCGTGGCGGTTTGTGAAATCATGAGCCGCTGGCAGCCGCAACCGGAAACGGCAGACGTCAGCGAAGTGTTGAATAGGGAATTGTAATAAATTGATTATCAAGAGATTTGTCGAAGACCCACTGACCAACGGGAGGTAATTTAAGAATTTAAGAATTTATAATCAATAAAAGTATTATCGAGAATTATACGTCGCAAGCGACGGGAATCACACATGCTGAGAAAATGAAATGGCTTGCCATTTCTCCTCAAATTCCTATAATTCTTGTATGAATGAACAATTCTTTAATAGGGTGTCCTTTGTTTTCTTACACATCCACTCTCCATTTGCAGTGGTAATCAGTTCCCCCTCTAAGTTGAGGCTGCTGAAAAAGTCCTGTTTCTATCAAAAGTGGCCTCTGAGATTTCAATTTTTGACTATGCTCCAAGATAGGGGTACGAATAATCGAGATATGAAAAATTGGATTAACCTACTTTTTCAGCAGCCTCAAGTTAGAGGGGGTAGGGGGAGTGTGTATGTTTCATAAGAAACATTCACATGACATCTATACTACAATAAAAGGACACCCTAATTCTTTAATTCTTAAATTCTTGATAAAAAAAGGTAGAGAGTTCAGTTATTTTATCACTTATTTAGTGTTAGAAGAGCCGTCGGCATAGACAGTCTTCACCACATTGACTCCCCGATGGAGTGTGCTCACCTGTTTGCCATCCTCGGTGAAAAATGACTGCGCTTTCACAGCCTTGTCAGAACCTACAGCCATGATGTTGGAAGGGTCGGGAGCTGTTCCTTCGAAATTGTCGATACAGAAACTGGCGGTGGTAAGTACCTGGTTATTGTAAGAGCGCACATGGTTTTCGCTGGCAGCGAGACCGAAACTGATTTTCTTTACAGCTCCTAAACCCGTGAGATCAAACCATGCCCAGTCTTTCACCCATTTGTCTGCCACACTGGCATCCCTATAGTCGGCCAAATAGAAGGTGGCAGTGCCGGTGGCAGTACCGTCGGCATCATAACCTGTAGCTACCACGGCAAGCCAGTCGCCATCGGCATAGGGGTTGCGATCCATGAACCCACGTCCGTTTTCGAGATAATAAGGAAGGTCGGCTGTAGGTGAGATGTAGCATCCCGAGATGACACGTGCATCATCGTATTCGCCAGCCACGGTCACGGCGGGAAGGTCTTTGGAGGGGTCGATCACACATACTGCATATTTGGCAGAACCGTCGAAGCCACTGCCCTTGATACTCGAATATGGGGCGTTGGCAGCCATTGGGTCAGTGTCGATCGACGACCCCATCGACTTCGAAAAAACCTTACGCATCGATTTCTCCGAACTCATAAAAAACGAATAATCGGGTGAAAGGCATTGACGTTGCTCTTCCTTTTTTCCGATGAGATTTGCTGGGGTGGGTAGGACCTGTGAATGTGTTGCATCATGACAATCTGTCATGATGCAATGACGATATGGCATATTTCGGCCAGTGGCACGCTTATTGTATCATATAGGGTGAAGGCCGATGATAAGACAGACGCCGCAAGGCAGAAGTCAGCGCAGAGGCCATTCAAAAAACATCGTTTAACAAAAGTATAATTAGGAGGTATTGATTATGTTACCAGTTTTTAGAAACAGTTGGTTCCCAACAGTATTTGATGAATTCCTGAACACTGATCTTATGCCTCGTGCCAATACTACAGCACCCGCAGTCAATGTCAAAGAAGATGAGAATTCCTATACCATGGAGTTGGCCGCTCCTGGTATCAAGAAAGAATATTGCCGTGTAAGCATCGATGATGAGGGCAACCTCTGCATCGCCATCGAAAACAAGATGGAGCACAAGGAGGGCGACAAGAAGCATCACTACCTGCGCCGCGAGTTCAGTTATTCCAACTACGAGCAGACCTACACGCTGCCCGAGGATGTGGAGAAAAACAATATCGCCGCCAAGGTGGAGAACGGCATCCTGACCATCACACTGCCAAAGGTGAAGAAAGAGGAGAAGAAGCAGGCCAAGGCCATCGAGGTCTCATAAGGTGAAAATCTGAATAAATATCAAAGGGGCAGCTCCAAATGGAGCCGCCCCTTTGATGTTTATCCTGATCTCCACGTCCTATTTATATTGTTTTGTGTCCTGACCTGCCAGTTGCCTGTCACTGACAGGTATGGAGTCTTCCCAAACGAACGGATGGCAGAGGCAAGCCAGAACAGAATAGTGTATCAATCAAAGAGATTTTTTTGCTTTCGGGTGAGAGTCTTAGAATTTTTTTTTATCTTTGCAAAAAGGCAAGGCGAGGCCGAAACTTCCCCTTGTCTCATTCACATTTGTCCCACCTAATATCCCCAAACCTATGAGACAGCGTTTTCTTTTCCTCATGAGTACATTCCTTTTAGGAGCATTCCTCTTCTCCTCTCCGACAACGGCAGAGGCTCAGAATCGAACAGGCCGTAAACATACCACGACTACTACCAAGAGAACTATAGGCAAGCAGGCGATACGTCAGAACCCACATTCTACCCCCACACCCGTAGGCGACACAGAACGCACCATCTACGATATGCTTTATTTCCCATTCTCCTGTCTGAATGCTGAGATGCCAACAAAGGAGTCGGCCTGGCAAGAAATAAGTAATACTTTCGGCACCTGCGAAGACGTCAACCTATGTCCTGGTCTCCATGCCGGCGACGCCCTTGATTTCACCTACCGTGGCGTCTCCATTGGTGTGTGTTATTATGATTGGTATAGCAAAAGGACATACTATGATTTCTATTTTGCTTCAAAAGAAGAGGCCGACCAATTCTTCCATGACTTGACCAATGACATCCGGGCTGTGGGTATCCCACTCACCAGAGACAAAATTTATGGTGGCATGTCTAATCGCAACCGTCCTGTCTCCGTGTTCAAATGGGTCTCTGTAGATTCACCTGTCAAAGTGAAAGAAGCCGATTCTTCCAATATCGACACTCCCGCCGTCGTCGGGATGTATAAAGTGGAATTTGACGTAATGAAAAAGTAGCTGTTGTTTAAAAATATAAAACTATCAAAATATGAAAAGAATCGTATCTGCAATTATCTTTTGTTGTCTCACACTGTCGTTGATGGCACAGAATGGTATCAAAGTGAACTTTAAAGGCTCCAAGCCCACCATCACAGATTTTGTGTGGGCCGCATTTCCTTCATTGAACTATGAAGACGAGGAAGAGAGTGGCGACCGCCCATGGAAAGCGTTGGAGAATGCCCTGGAGCGTCACAGAAAAGGCCTACCACAAGAGGAAGGCGAGACATTGACCATCGACTCAAAAAACGGATACATCCTATTTGAGCAAGTATACGATGAAGTCGTAAATCATGTTTTCAGGTTGGAAGTGTGCTACTGGAATGAGTCGGACGGGAAGCATCAACTCATTGCCTTCAATGATTTGGCAAGCTTGACAGACGGTAGCCCATGCCTGACCGAAACGAGTAGTTTTTATTTCTTTCGTTACAATAACGCCACGAAGCGTATGGTAGGCTGTGAACCTCCTGGGTTTGAAATTGAGTACGGTGGCATATATGAACTGCCACGTGTCGGCAAGGACATCATTTACACCCAGTGGAACGAAGACGGCTCCACAATCAAGAAAATATTAAAATGGAATGGGAGAAAATTTAAGCTTTAGGTGGGTTCTATTAATTATGTCGAGGCGATTTTTGATTTTTAGTCGAGTGCAGAGTGTAAGTTGAAGAGGGAGTATAGCGGGCTATACGACCGATGAGACTTGACACTATGCACCGAATAAAAACAAAAAGCGACCGAAACAGATTGAGCAGAATAATGCCTATATATCAAACAGAATTAATAGAACACACCTTAAGCTTTAGTCTGACGGGAACAATACTCATTGGTCAAACAGCATGGATCGAATCATGAACAACTCATGTCGGTCCATGCTGTCTGATCCGTTAGCGATTGTCTTCAACCCATTTTTGCAGATCGGCCTTTGACGGTCCATTCAGCAGTCTGCCCTCCTTCCAGTTGATGTCGGGGTAGGCCGATTTCAGGTCGTCGCAAGCCTTCTTGATGTTGCTGCCGCCAGATGTGGCAAAGGGGATGACGGTCTTTCCCTTGAAGTCGTAGGCTTCGATGAATGTGTTGATGATGGTCGGACAGGTGTACCACCAGATGGGGAAACCTACATACACCACATCGTAGTCCTGCATGTTGGTTAGTTTGCCAGTGATGGTTGGCCGTGAGTTCTTGTCTTTCATTTCGATGGACGAACGACTCTGCTTGTCGGTCCAGTCGAGATCAGCGTCCGTGTAGGGCGTCTCGGGCTTGATCTCATGCAGGTCTGCACCTGCCACCTCTGCCAGTTGCTGAGCCACGCCTTTGGTCACACCCGAAGCGGAGAAATAAGTTACCAGTGTTTTTTTCATTGTCTTTTCTTCTTTCTTTTTGTCGCTCTGCGAACAAGCACTCAGGCTGACGGCCAACAGTGCTGCGAGCATGATGATGATTTTTTTCATTTTTTCGGATAGTTTGAAAAATCTGTTTTTTAGCCTAATCGTCGGCATTCACTATATTACGGCAGCAAAAGTACTAAGAATCCTTCAAATAACAGTGATAAAATTTACTGATAGAATTACCATTTTTACTGAATGTGCCTTTTAGTACTATGTCAGGTGTCATTTTTCAATGAATACACGGTAAACGTATGGCTGTCATCGATGAAGAAACACTCTTGAAGGAGAGAGCTTCGTGATGAAGTGCTGGTCATTGGTAACTGTATGAGAAAGAGCCTGAAATTTGCAGGTTAGAAGCCGAGAAACTCTTTAAGCCCTACGGCATTTTCAAGATCATCCCTGTCCACATAGAAAGAGCCTGGGGGTACCAGTTCGAGATATTTGTCAAGAAACACTTCCCACGGCAGCTTGAAGTAAGAAGCAGGAATGAAGAACGTTCTCGACCCGCCTGCCGAGCGGTTGCCTGCCTGGACGTGTGCCGAAAAGCCTCCCAGTTCATGCTTCTGGATCCGGTAGACCTCCAGGAACCAGTCGCCGCTGCATCTGCAGGAAGCAGGCACATCCATTGTTTCCTTCACGGGATTCGTGCTTTCAAGTTCCCAGTCATGGCCGCTGGATAGTCGACGGATAAACTCCTCACTGTCTATGTCATTCGGGCGTGCCTCCAACGTGCCATCATACTTCGTATGATAAGAGACATACTGATAGTCGTCGCCCACTTTCTCAATGCCATAATTGGTGTGCTCCGCTATCATGTCTCTCGTCGCCCAGGGGAAATCTTCCCTCATCTGCTCAAATGCCTTGTCGATGTAGGCATTCACATCGTAGCCGTATGGAAATTTTTTGTTCATTGTATGATTTGATTATTTATATTCCGGAAATATCTTCAGTATGGCGTCAAATTACTCCAAAAATCATTTGGAGTATTTAAGGATTGCTTCCTTGATGAGCGAGATTTTGCTTCTCGAAACAGGGATCACTTCAGGACTATGCCTCAAGATGAGTTGCATACTGCCTGACTTTGAGGCGATTTGCTCTACCTGGCCGAGGTTGACGAGGAAGGCACGGTGACAGCGGACAACCATCGGATAGTCGTGCAACTCTTCTTCTATCTGTTTGGAAGTGGCACGGAGCATGTCGGCACGCACAGATCCGTCACGTAGGTGATAGATCTTCACGTAGTTTCCTACAGCCTCTACATACAAGAGGTGAGAGACCTGTAGCGTGACAGTCTCGTTGGTCGTGCCGGATAGAGTAATATCTGACGGATCAGACGAAACAGGTGAGGGCTTTATAGCCTTCAACTGCTCATTCAGCAGTTTGGTCTCCTCCAATTCCCCCGCCAGATAGCGACTACGGAACTTGAAACGCCAGTACAGCCCGATGGAAAAAGAGCAGAAGGCGATAATCAAAAGCGTCTCGAAAAAATTGCTCCATGAAAGATGATTTGCAGGAATATGCTCGCTCATCACGAAATGGCGATAGAGACAGATTGTCAGCGACACCAATAGGGTGTTGATAATCTGGAAGTACAGATTACGGCGGATAAAAAAATTGACATCCTTCCTGCTGTCGTCCATGCAAACGGGTTTGCGGACAAGATATTTCATCACGGCATCAGTCAGCATGCACACGACGACACCCAAAACGAAAATACATGCCAGATGCATATAGCCTTGCCAATGCCATGCGTCAAGTCCGAAGGGCTTGAAAACGGCAAGGGCAAGTGTCGTAAAGGCGGTGCTGACGACACGCATGCGGATGATCTCTTTCTGTCCTTGATCCATAGGTCGGTAAAGGTACTACTATTTTGCCATATAACCAAACCATTTGTCAAATTTCATTCCGTTTATCTTGCCATTCATCACATAATGATGCAGAATATCCCGGATATTTGCTTCTTCTGACGGTGCCGCTTTATTTTTGCTGCCAGTAATTCCCTGAGCATAGCCAACACTATTAGCCGCCATGGTGGAAGAACAAGAAAGATGATGCGCAAGATGCAAATATGTGCTAATACGAAAGGGTTCTTCGAAAAAAAGTTTTACCTTTGTATGGTATATTACAGAAAATAGGGATTTAGCAGTATGATGAGACTATTATTATGCGCACAATTGATGTTCCTTGCTTTAGCAGCTTATGCAACAGGGCAAGAAGGAGATGTCATTTATATCAATGGAGAGAGATTGGAGTTGCTGGGGAGACCTATCTGCCTTGATTCCACGTTATATCATACACTAAAAGACGAACTGCCATCAAGCCGGCCTATTCGCACATCTAATTGGGATGGTTTTACCGCTTATTGGAGCATGAACAATGATAGGCTCTATCTGGATAGTGTCAGATGTGAAGCCTATGACCCCAATGTAAAGGCAGTAGTGGGTGAAAGCATCCCGTCTGAAACTTTATATCGCATCTTCAACAGATATAGCGCAGGGAACCGAATAGTTGCCAGTTGGGTGTCAGGCAAGTTTCGGGTGGTTAAAGGCAAAGTCATATACTACCAGCACACAGGATTTGAACGCTACTATGAAGAAGAAAAGATTCTTACTATAAACCATGGTGAAGTGATAGAAATGAAAGCATATCACAATTTCGTCAATGACGGGTTCGCCTTCGACAAACTACAACAGAATGGAGCCCAAGAGATGCTGCACAAAATACTCCCTCTGCATATTGAGCACTATCCCGAACTGGCCCATGTAAAACGATTGGTCTTTAGAGTTAAACGAGCCCGAGTTGACGAGAAGGGGAATCTTTTGGAATGTGATGTGCAGGTGGTAAAGCCTGATGTCAACCCACAACTTGCCACAGAGATAGCAGAGGCGCTAAAGACCTATCATCCATGGAAAGTTTATTTTATAAATGGAGAATATCGGGCTTGGGGAATTGAGAACTGGGCAATTCCGTATATTCTGCATGATATGTAAATTCAAATTTCCACCTACCATCATTTTTGTACTCACAGACAGGGGATATGTCAACGATATCTACGACGGTAGCATTGTGCTCCTGACCATGATGCTGGCAGCACATGAAATCGGGCTTGGCACTTGCCTACACATCATGCAAAAAGAACAATCAAATTAACTGAAGTTTCTTAAAGCGATTGTAACAAGTTGTTTATCAAGAATTTAAGAATTTAAGAATTTAAGAATTTATAATCAATAAAGTATTATCGAGAATTATCCGTCGCAAGCGACGGGAATCCCACTTGCGGAGAAAAAGAAATGGCTTGCCATTTCTTCTCAAATTCCTATAAATTCCTGTATGAATGATAATTCTTTAATTCTTAAATTCTTGATAAAATAAGAAAGTTTAGTCAAATTAATATGTTACGACTTTTTTATAATCCTGCTGTCGTTATTATCCTCTCTGATGATTTCTGCTCAGCAACAAGACCAGCGAATTGGTGAACTCATCAACACAGAAAATGGGTTTGCGCATTCGTCACATTTCGTACCATTTATCACACCATTTCCTGCCATTCATCACATAATGATGCAGAATATCCCAGAAAATTGCTGCTTCCACAGATGCCTCTTAAATTTGCAACTGCAATCTTGCAAAAACTATCAAATGATTTAGAGGTTATGAAAAGAAGAACTTTTATGGGCGTTATTTTCATCATGGCCGCTCTGTTGAAGTTAGCCACATTATGGGGCATTCTCCATTGGAGATGGTTTGAAACCATGTCGGAAGGCCGATGGGCCATGTATTTCAGCATATTCATTTTGCTGTATGTCGGGGCACATCTTGTTATCGACAGTTATCGTCGCGACCCAAGCCAATGGCTGCAGCGACCTGTTCCGCCAGCCGAAGAGGGCAAGCGCATCTGCTGTTCGGTTCATTATGGCGGCGACGAGTATATATATAAAGGCGAGCCGTTCCACGGAGCCCGACTTGACGCTTTCTGCGGAGGGCTTCGTCTGGACTTACGCGAGGCTGTCATTACGGAGGACGAGGAGATAGACATCCACACCTTCATGGGTGGCGTGGAATTGATAGTGCCCGATTCGCTGAATGTCGAGACGAAGAGCCGCAGTTTCATCGGCGGTGTGGGCAATGAGACGAATCGCAATATCAAGGACGGTGCGCCCTGCCTGCACATTGTTGCCAGTAATTTCCTTGGTGGTGTAAATATAAAAAACAATTAGGGGGTATAATAATATGACTCAAGTTTCTCTACGTTTGCAGTGAGATTGCGTGGCGGGAGCCACGCATAAGCAAAACATTAT
>CAMIYC010000003.1 GCA_946402905.1 uncultured Prevotellaceae bacterium
ACTATGCCTTCGACCACGGCATCACCCACTTCGACCTGGCCAACAACTACGGCCCGCCCTACGGCACCGCCGAGGAGACCATGGGGCAGCTCATGAAAGATGACTTCTGCCGCTACCGCGACGAACTCTTCATCAGCACAAAGGCGGGATACGACATGTGGGAGGGACCCTACGGTAACTGGGGATCACGCAAATACCTCATGGCCAGCCTCGACCAGAGTCTGCGACGCATGAACCTCGACTACGTCGACCTCTTCTACAGCCATCGCTACGACCCCGACACGCCTCTGGAGGAGACCCTGCAGGCACTGGTCGACATCGTGCGCAGCGGCAAGGCCCTCTACGTGGGCATCTCACGCTGGCCTCTGGAGGCGCTCCGCATAGCCGACGAATATCTCCGCAACCGAGATGTGCCACTGCTCATCTACCAGGGCAAACTCAACATGCTCGACCGTGAGCCCATCGACGAGCATATCCTTGACTACTGCGACGAGCACGGCATCGGGTTCATCTCATTTTCACCCCTCGCACAGGGTCTGCTCACCGACAGATACCTCAACGGCATCCCCGGAGACTCGCGCATGTCGAAAGGAAAATTCCTCAAGGAGTCGATGCTCACGCCCCAGCTGCTGCAACATCTCAACCAGCTCAACGAAGAGGCCATCAAGCACGGGCAGACACTCGCCGAGAGCGCCCTGCGATGGATCCTCGACCAGAAAGGCGTCACCTCTGTGCTCATAGGGGCCAGCAGCGTGGCACAACTGGAGAAAAACCTGAAATGCGTAGACTAAAGGTGTGTTCTATTAATTCTGTTTGATATATAGACATAATTAATAGAACCCACCTAAAAATAAAGCGGCCCAGGAACTCTACTCCTGAGCCGCTTTGTTTCCTGACTTCAGATATAGACGGTCCAATATCTTTTATCAAGAATTATAGAATTATAGAATTTTTGTCACCCAAGAGGCTGCTTTCAAGGATAATTCTATAATACTTATTATGACTATTGGCCAACTACAAAGGACAGTCTGCTTCAGATATTCCAGATCAGTCCTCCGGAGTGAAGTCTTCTTTTCCTACACCACAAAGGGGGCACACCCAGTCTTCGGGCAGGTCTTCAAATGCGGTGCCTGGCTCTATGCCATTGTCCGGATCTCCTACTGCGGGGTCATAGACATACCCGCATGTGTCGCATACATACTTCATAATGTTTCTGTTTTTATAGTTAGTAAATCGGTTATCGGTTTGCGCTCTTGAGCACGTTTTCCACCTTATTTATTATCATCTCCGGCGTGATGCGGTTCATACAGGCCATATCGCCACGGTAGCACGCCTTGTTGCCGAATACACTACAGGGTCTGCAGGGCAACTGCAGCTGCACCATATTGTCTTCCTGCTGGTTCCAGCCCATAAACCCGGCATAGGGATGGGTGGCGCCCCATACCCCCACCACCGGCACATCGACGAGCGAGGCCAGGTGCATATTGGCGCTGTCCATAGACACCATCACGTCAAGATGGCTCATCAGGACCAGTTCCTCGGTTATATTGTTGAGCACAGAGGAGACATGAGTCACGCGGGGGTAGCGCTCGCTCCACGCTTTGAAAAACTTCCGCTCATTCATGCCCGCACCGAACAAGAATACGCGGCCATTGGGATGAGTGCCGACCAGACGCTCTATCACCATCTCCATCTTTTCGGGGGGATACACCTTGCCGGCATGGGCGGCAAAGGGTGCGATGCCTATCCACGTCTGAAACGACTTCTTCTCGTTGAGCATCGATGGCAGCGACCGCAAAGGACCACCTGAGCCTGGGAAGATGGAGGTGAACTCCAGGCGCACAGGATAGCCAAGGCTTGCCAGCACATCGGCATAATTCTGAAACGACGTGGGCTGCTGTATCAACCGCTTTTTGCTCTTCGTCACCAGATACCTCTTGCCGGAACGGTGCTTGTCGATATGGGCCACCTTGAAACGGTCGATGGCAAAACGCATGCGCAGATACTGTGAGCGCAGCACGTCGTGCATGTCGGCCACAGCCGTGAAATGCTTCGCTTTCAGCCGCCTGTAGAGCATGTTCATGCCATGCAGCCCCGTATACTCCTTTTTCAGGTCAGCCTCCATAAATCCCACATTCGGGGCCAGGTTGTCAAAGAGGGGGCGCATCATCTCCCTACTGAGCACCGTGACACGCACATGTGGATACTGCTGCGACAGCGAATGCACCACAGGCACCAGCATGGCCACATCACCCAATGCCGAAAAACGTATGATCAGTATATGCTCAGTTTTCATTTTTTAGTGACAAGTTGACAAGTTGACAAGTTGACAAGTTGCTTGCTCCACTCTATTCGCGCTCCCCTCCTTCGGAGGGGTTGGGGGAGGTTTTTGGGGAGGTTTTTGGGGAGGTTTTTGGGGAGGTTTTATGATACAGCACGGGGTTGGTGCTGGGGTCGTTGTACATCTTCATCTGCCGGTAGGTCTTCATATACTTCAGACCGGAGGCGATATCGTCGAGCAGCTGGTCGATGGCCATGCTCAGG
Organism: uncultured Prevotellaceae bacterium; assembly: GCA_946402905.1. Classification (GTDB taxonomy): domain Bacteria; phylum Bacteroidota; class Bacteroidia; order Bacteroidales; family Bacteroidaceae; genus Prevotella. The sequence continues at coordinate 2,545 of CAMIYC010000003.1, forward strand.
TCGCTTTGCTGCTCCAGCAGCACGCTGAGCTTCCTCTGGCATTTCTCCTTGTGGGCCTCGTCGGCATCGTCGCGCTCCACCTGCTCACGCATGTGGTAGATCTTCAACGCAAGGATCGACAAACGGTCGATGGCCCAAGCCGGGCTCTCCGTGTTGATCCTGGCACCAGGCTGCACATTCACATCACTGAACTGATGCAGGAAATGAGAGTCTATCTGCTCCACCAGATCTGTGCGGTCCTGGTTGCTACGGTCGATACGCCTCTTCAGCGAGAGAGCCTCTATCGGATCGATATGCGGGTCGCGTATGAGGTCTTCCAGATGCCATTGCACGGTATCTATCCAACATTTCAGATAAAGTCGGTTTTCCAAAGAGTCCCTGTCGTATGGATTGCGTATCGGCGTGTCCACATTGTCGGTGATATGATAGTCGCTGATCGCCTTATTAAACACATTGTTATAGATATCCGTGTTTGACATAATCAATGATTTTGGTGGTTGAAACTATACAAAGGCATGGCCCAGGTATTCATACATAGAATGCAAATATAAGAAATAATCGAAAAAGTACAAAAAAAATAGCCGCCTTTTTTCAAAAAGGCAAAAAAACTGCACACATGGGGGTGGTTTGTGCAAGGCCAAACGCTTTTTTTTGGAAAATATTTGCACACTTAAATAAAAATTTGTTCCTTTGCACCCGAATTTTGAAAGCAACCCTTTTGATTTGGTCTTTGAAAAATATGGGGGTATCACCCATTTGGCGACAAGACATTTGAAAGGCGGAATAATATTTTAAGGTAATTATAAACAATTTAAAGAAAAAGTATTATGTCAGAAATTGAGAAGAAAGTCAAGGACATTATCGTTGATAAACTGTGTGTCAGTGAAGAGGAAATCAAGCCAGAGGCAAGTTTCACCAACGACCTTGGTGCGGATTCATTGGACACAGTGGAGCTGATTATGGAATTTGAGCGCGTGTTCAACGTTTCTATTCCTGATGACAAAGCTGAGAAGATTTCAACCGTAGGCGACGCTATCGCTTACATCGAGGAGAATTCCAAATAACCCCACTCGATATTCTTCGATGTTTATGGTTTATAGTATGAGGCAGCCTTTTATCTTCTGCCGATGCTATAAACCATAAATTCAATAAGACACTCAAGCATTTTTTTACTTTATCATACACTTATTTTTTTGTAATGGAATTAAAACGAGTTGTAGTAACTGGCCTTGGCGCCATTACCCCCGTCGGCAACAACCCTGAGGAGACTTGGAAAAACCTGCTCGACGGAGTGAGCGGCGCTGCCGAGATAAAAAGTTTCGATACCACCCTATTCAAGAGTCATTTTGCCTGCGAGGTGAAGGATTTCAAAGTCACCGACTACCTCGACCGCAAAGAGGCACGCAACATGGACCGCTACACACAGCTGGCCATGGTAGCCGCCATCCAGGCCATCAACGACAGCGGAATGGACCTGGAGCAAGTAAACAAAAACCGCATCGGAGTCATCTATGGCGTGGGCATCGGAGGTATCAAGACTTTTGAGGAGCAGGTGAGTTATTATGGCGCACATGCTGCCGACGGACCGAAGTTCAGCCCCTTCTTCATCCCCAAGATGATCGCCGACATCGCCGCCGGTTATATCTCCATCCACTTCGGATTCCACGGCCCCAACTACACTACCACATCCGCCTGTGCATCCTCAAGCAACGCACTGGCAGATGCCTTCAACCTCATACGGCTGGGCAAGGCCGATGCCATCGTCAGCGGTGGAGCCGAATCGGCCATCTGCGCATGCGGCGTGGGAGGATTCAACTCGATGAATGCCCTCTCCACACGCAACGACGACCCGGCACGCGCCTCACGCCCCTTCAGCAAAAGCCGCGACGGCTTCGTCATGGGCGAGGGAGCCGGCTGCCTCATCCTTGAGGAGCTGGAGCACGCCAAGGCACGCGGTGCCAAGATCTATGCTGAGATGGTGGGCGAGGGCGAAAGTGCCGACGCCTATCACATCACAGCCTCGCATCCTGAGGGACTGGGTGCACGCCTGGTGATGGAGAATGCACTCGCCGACGCCGGGCTGAAACCCGAGGACATCGATTACATCAATGTGCACGGCACTTCCACCCATGTGGGCGACATCTCTGAGGCCAAAGCCATCAAGGATGTCTTCGGCGATGCTGCCTACAAACTCAACATCAGTTCCACCAAATCGATGACCGGACACCTGCTTGGTGCTGCCGGAGCCGTGGAGGCCATGGTGGCCGTACTGGCCGTGCAGAACGACATCGTGCCACCTACCATCAACCACGACGAAGACGACCGGGATGAGGAGATCGACTACAATCTAAATTTCACATTCAACAAAGCACAAAAGCGCACCGTGCGTGCGGCCATCAGCAACACCTTCGGCTTTGGCGGCCACAACGCTTGCGTGGTATTCAAGAAATATGCTGAATAACTTTATCGACCGGATAAAGCTCCCTTTCCGTAAGGAGAAGGAGCTTTATTCGTCTTTGTACGAGATACTTGGCTTTTATCCCAAAAACATCAAGTATTACAAACAGGCCCTACTCCACAAAAGCATCATGAAACGCGAGAAAGGCAAGCCCATCAACAACGAGAGGCTTGAGTTTCTCGGCGACGCCATCCTCGACGCCGTGGTGGGGCATATCGTCTACCGACATTTCGAGGGCAAGCGCGAGGGGTTCCTCACCAACACCCGCAGCAAAATCGTACAGAGAGACACACTCAACAAACTCGCACAAGAGCTAGGCATCACCAACCTTATCCTCTCTTCGGGTCACAACTCGTCGCACAACAGCTACCTCGGCGGCAACGCCTTCGAGGCACTTGTCGGTGCCATCTATCTCGACAAGGGCTACGACGCCTGTATGAGATTCATGGAGAAACGCATCCTCGGACAGCTCATCAACATCGACAAGGTGGCCTATAAGGAGGTCAACTTCAAGAGCAAACTCATCGAGTGGAGCCAGAAAAACAGGGTCAACATCGACTTCCGGCTCCTGGAGCAGAAAAAAGACGAGGGCGGAAGCCCCACTTTCAACTACCAGGTGATGATCGAGGGCATCGAGGGCGGCAAGGGCGGAGGCTACTCCAAGAAAGAGAGTCAGCAGACGGCCTCCAAGCTCACCCTGCAACGACTGCGCCGCGAGCCGCAGTTTATCGACGCCATCTTCGCCGCCAAGGCCAACCGCACCAAGATGGAGGAGGAGCCCGTGGAGAATGTGCCTGACACCGAGGCAAAAGATGATTTCATCATCCCCCAGCAATCCAAACCGGAGAAGGCCGACAATACACGCGTGGCACCCAAAGGCAGGCCTGAGCAAGCCATTGCAAAAGCCGAGAGACCTTCGGTCGTAGAACAAGAAATCGACAACCTCGACCTCGACGATATCACCGCCACACCCAAGGAGGAGTCGCGTGAAAGCATCATCGCTGCCGCAGAGGAAGCTGCTTTCGCAGCAGAGTAGCCCCATCTGTCTTTTCATCAGCTTGTCCACTCGTCAACTTGTCACTTAAAGAATCAACTCGTCAACTTGTCAACTCGTCAACTTGTCAACTAAATATTAAAAATAGTAAAATACAACTCAATTAGAAAAGTTTGGCGTAATTTTGCACCGTTATTGCGGAATACACCCAAAAAGGCATATTGATGCCATTAATAAGACAGTAATGAGTGTTACATATATAGTTGAGAAACTTTTTCACAAAAGGCAGAAAGAACTTGAGCGCCATCTCAATGAGGGCGGCACCTTGCAGCAAGAGGTGCTGACACGCTTGATAAACTCTGCCAAAAACACAGAATACGGCATCAAACACTTGTTTGGAGCCACACACAACTATGAGTCGTTCGCACAAAACGTACCCCTCAACACCTACGAAGAACTTAAGGGCGACATTGAGCGCATGAGACGCGGCGAGCGCGACGTGCTCTGGCCCGGCACCGTGAGATGGTTTGCCAAGTCGTCGGGAACCACCAACGACAAGAGCAAATTCATACCCGTGAGCGACCAGGGACTGCAGCGCATACACTACGCCGGAGGCACTGACACCGTGGCACTCTATCTGCGAAGCCATCCTCATAGTCGCATCTTCGACGGCAAGGCCCTCATTCTGGGCGGAAGCCACGCACCCAACTACAACCTCACCAACAGTCTCGTAGGCGACCTGAGCGCAATCCTCATCGAAAACATCAACCCACTGGTCAACCTCATCCGAGTGCCCCAGAAAAAGACCGCGCTGCTCTCCGACTTCGAGGTCAAGCGTGACCGCATCGCGCAGGAGACCTTCCGCAAAAACGTGACCAGCCTCTCCGGCGTGCCATCATGGATGCTCTCCGTGCTCACACGCGTGCTCGAGATATCCGGCAAGCAGCACCTCAACGAGGTGTGGCCCGAACTCGAAGTGTTCTTCCACGGTGGCGTAGCCTTCACACCTTACCGCCAGCAGTACGAGGAACTCATCCCCTCCTCCACCATGCACTACATGGAGACCTACAATGCCAGCGAAGGATTCTTCGGACAGCAAGACGACCTCAACGACCCCGCCATGATGCTCATGCTCGACTACGACATCTTCTATGAGTTCATACCCATGGAGGAGCTGCATCATGAGCATCCCACCGTGGTGCCGCTCACCGGCGTGGAGATCGGGCAAAACTATGCCATGGTCATCTCCACCTCTTGCGGACTCTGGAGGTACATCATCGGCGACACGGTCACCTTCACCTCCAAAAACCCCTACAAATTTGTCATCACCGGGCGCACCAAGCACTTCATCAACGCATTCGGCGAGGAGCTCATCGTAGACAATGCCGAGAAAGGACTCGACTACGCCTGCAAGCAGACCGGAGCCGAAGTGCTGGAATACACCGCTGCACCCGTATTCATGGACAACCACGCCAAGTGCCGGCACCAGTGGGTCATCGAGTTTGCCAAAGACCCCGACGACATGGCTCGTTTCGCCGACCTGCTCGACCAGAAGCTGCAAGAGATCAACAGCGACTATGAGGCCAAGCGATACAAGAACGTCACACTGCAGCATCTCGAAATCGTCAAGGCACAGCACAACCTCTTCAACACCTGGCTCAAGGCAAAGGGCAAACTGGGCGGACAGCACAAAGTGCCAAGGCTCTCCAACAGCCGGCGGTATATCGACGAACTGCTCCAGCTCAACCAATAACGACAGATGACAAGAAATGCGACGATATTCCTACTGACCGTGACCCTGCTCACCATCACAGGCTGTGCCAGAATGGGACAGCCCGACGGCGGATGGTATGACGAGACACCGCCTTTTGTCGTCGGAAGCATACCTGCCGACCAGGCCACAGGGGTCAACGCAAACAGGATCAACATCTTCTTCAACGAATACATCAAGATAGACAATCCCACTGAGAAGGTCGTCGTCTCACCACCACAGCTGGAGGCTCCCGACATCAGAGGGGCAGGACGTCGCATCCTGGTGCAGCTCAACGACTCGCTGCAGCCCAACACCACCTACACCATCGACTTCTCTGATGCCATCTCCGACAACAATGAGGGCAATCCCATGGGCAACTACACCTACTCTTTCTCCACCGGCGGGCACATCGACACTCTCGAAGTATCTGGCCACGTGCTGGAATCGGAAAACCTGGAACCCGTCAAGGGTATCCTCGTAGGGCTCTACAGCAACCTCAGCGACACTGCATTCACCACACAACCCATGCTCAGGGTGTCGCGCACCGACAGCCGAGGGCGATTTGTCATCAAGGGGGTGGCACCGGGCGAATACCGCTGCTATGCGCTGCAAGACGCCGACGGCAACTACACCTTCTCACAGAAAAGCGAGAAACTCGCTTTCAGCCACGACATCATCATACCATCCTGCAAGCCCGACTTCCGACAGGACACCATCTGGGCCGACTCGCTACATATCGCCGACATCGAGCGCGTGGGATACACCCACTTCCTGCCCGACGACATCGTGCTCAGGGCCTTCAACGAGACACTGACCGACCGATACCTGGTGAAAAACGAGCGCAAAGAGGCAGAATGCCTCACCATGATTTTCAGTTACGGGCATGAGGAGCTGCCACAAATAGAAGGGCTTAACTTCGACGCCGGCACCGGACTGATCCTGGAGACCAATCAGGCACAAGACACGCTCAACTACTGGATGGCCGACACGGCACTCGTCAATCAAGATACACTGCGGATGGTGGTCACCTTCCACGCCACCGACACCCTCGGCATGCTCACCCCCCAGACCGACACGCTGGAGGTGCTCTCCAAGAACCCCTACAACAAACGCATGAGAGAACATGCCAAAGAAGTGGAGAAATGGGAGAAACAACAAGAGAAGACCAAGAAGAAAGGCAACAGTTACCTCACCGAGATGCCTCCTACGCCACTGAACATCAACATCACCATACCCGCCGACTTACATCCAGGCAGCGTGATACAGCTCGAGTCGCCCACACCGCTGGCCGTCATCGACACCACCAAGATACACCTCTCCATCAAGAACGACACGCTGTGGCAGGACTGCCCCTACACACTGGTCGACAAGAACACCGAAGACAGCCTGCACAACAACCAGGCACAGCGAATACTCAGACTCAGGTGCGACAACGGCAACAAGCTGTGGGCCACCAACACGGAATACCGGCTGGACATCGACTCGGCAGCCTTCACCGACATCTATGGCAAGGCTTCGCTGATGGCTAAGAAACCCATCGTGCTGAAAGGCGACGATGCCTTCGGCACCATCGCCATGACACTGGCCGATGCCGGCGACGCCACCTACATAGGACAACTGCTCGACGCCTCGGAGAAGGTGGTCAGGCAGGTCGTCTCTGACAACGGCACACTGCGTTTTCAATATGTCAAGCCAGGAGACTATTATCTGCGCGCCTTCCGCGATGACAACAACAACGGACGGTGGGACACCGGCGAATATGCCAAAGACCGCCAGGCCGAGACCGTGTATTACTACCCTGAGAAGATAGAATGCAAGGCCAACTGGCCCGTCGAGAAAAGCTGGAACACCGCGTCCCTGCCGGGCACACGGCAGAAGCCATCAGCCATCATCAAGCAAAAGCCCGACAAAGAGAAGAAGATAAAAAACCAGAATGTGCAGAGGGCACAAAAACTCGGCATTCAATACATACCCCAACACTTTTAGTCACTCAACGCCTATGCGAACCATAAAACAGTTCATCATACTATGGTCGCTCCTGCTGGCCGCAACCGTCACACAGGCACAGTGCCCACTCACCAACACGGCCTTCACCTCGGGCGAGTATCTCTCCTACAACTTATACTATAACTGGAAATTTGTATGGGTGAAGGTGGGCACCGCCTCGATGTCGACCGTCGCCACCAGATATGAGGGCAAAGAGGCTTTCAGAAGCAGTCTTATCACACGCGGCAACGGCAAGCTCGACAAATTCTTCATCATGCGTGACACGCTGCTGGGATACGTCACCCCCACGCTGTCGCCACTTTACTTCCGCAAAGGTGCCGAGGAGGGCGACCGATACACGGTCGACGAGGTGTGGTACACCTATCCCGCCGGCAAATGCAAGGTGAAGATGCACCGCCTGAAAAACGACAAGACCCATATCCGCAGCGAGAAAACCAGCGACCAGTGCGTCTACGACATGCTCAACCTCTTCGCCAGGGCACGCAGCTTCGACCCCTCAGGATGGAAAAAAGGATTCACCCTCAAAATGCCTGTGGCCGACGGCAACGGCATGACCACTGCCCGACTCAAGTACGAGGGCAAGGAAAGTGTGCAGGGCGACAATGGCGTGAAATACAACTGCCTGAAACTCAGCTATTCGGAGTGGAGCGACAAGAAAAAGAAATACAGACAATATGCCACCTTCTTCGTCACTGACGACAAAAAGCATGTGCCCGTACGCATCGACATCACACTCAATTTCGGCAGTGCCAAAGCTTTCGTCTCTTCGATGAAAGGGGTCAGATAACCAACATCTACAGATATGTCAGTCAGCAAGAAATGCTGGATACTGCTCCTCGCATGTATCCTCCTCGTCATTCCCTTCCTGGGCACTTACGACTACAACACCAAAGGAGAACCGCGGGAGTCGCTCGTAGCTCTCAACATGCTCGAGTCGGGCAACTGGATCCTGCCGCGCAACAGCGTCGGAGAGATGGCCTACAAGCCTCCTTTCTTCCACTGGGCCGTGGCAGCCACTTCGGCCGTGGCCGGCGAGGTGAATGAGTTCACCTCACGCATGCCTTCGGCCGTGGCTTTCATCCTGCTCACCGTGCTCACCTACCTCTTCTTCACAAGACGGAGCAAGGAGAGCACCGCCTTGCTCACGGCTGCCATCGTGTTCACCACATACGAGCTACACCGCCAGGCCTTCAACTGCCGGGTCGACATGCTGCTCACCTTTTTTATCGTGGCGGCTATGTACGGACTCTATCGCTGGTGGGAGAAAGGGATGAGAAGCCTGCCTCTGACAGCCATCCTCATGATGAGCCTCGGCACCCTCACCAAAGGGCCCATCGGTTCACTCCTGCCCTGCCTCGTCATGGGGGTGTTTATGGTTTTTCAGAGTTCTCGGAGTACTCAGAGTAATCTGAATTCTCAGAATAATCAGAGTAATCTGAATTCTCAGAATAATCAGAGTAATCAGAGTAATCAGAGTAATCAGAGTAATCAGAATTCTCAGAGCACCCTCATCAAGAGATTCCTGAAAGCATTCGGCTGGATGGCTCTCATCGGCACTCTCTCACTCCTCCTGCCCGCCCTCTGGTATTATGCCGCCTGGAGACAGTCGGGCGACGAGTTCATCACGCTGATGATGGAGGAGAACGTGGGCCGCATGACCAACACCATGAGCTATCAAGTGCATGAGGGCGCATGGTATATGAACCTGGTGTATGTGGTCTCAGGACTGCTGCCATGGACGTTGCTGCTGCTGTTCTCGCTCTTCAGCCTGAGCCGCAAAGACCTCAGGTCGCTGCCACACCGACTGTCGCAATGGAGCCCGCTCACACGATATGCCGCCACGGCAGTGGTGGTCACACTCGTCTTTTTCACCATACCCGATTGCAAACGCAGCGTATACCTCATGCCGCTCTACCCGTTTCTGACCTATCTAATCGCTCGATACATCGAGCGTCTGACCGGGAGCAGGCCACGCGCGGTCGAAGTATATGGCAGCGTGCTGTCTGTCTTGGGATTGCTCGTGGCGGTGGTGTTTGTCGCCCTGCACTTCATCAGCGTGCCCTCCGGTCTGTTCCACGGCAGGAATGCCTACGACAGTGCTGAGATGATCAGCAACCTCTCGGCTGTCAATGGTTTCATCCCCTGGTTTGCCATGGGGCTGCTGATTGCTGGATGCATCTACTGGTGGCGGCTGAAGAGAAGTGTGCGCTCATGCAATAACCGCCTGTACATGACTGTGGTGCTCACCCTGGCACTCTATCTGTGCTTCGACGCCACGCTGAAGCCCGCCATACTCAATGCCAAGTCGGTGAAGCATATCGCACGGCAGATAGAGGCCATCGTGCCCACGGAGCGTGGAAAGCTCTACGAGTATATCGAAGAGGGTGTGCAGGCCAAAGGCGACCCCGTGCATTACTACGAACTCAATTTCTACCTGCACGACCGCATCGGCAACTTCCATACCCAGCGCCCGGTGCAAGGCTACCTGCTCATCGGCGAAAAAGACGCCAGCCTGCGCCTCCAGGATTTCCGGCAGCAAGGCTATCGCATGAAGCACCTGTACGCCTCGGGGCAGGAACCGGTCTCCAAACAGATCCTCCACCTCTATCGCTTCGAAAAAAGTGAAGAAGCACAGAAGTGAAGAAGCACAGGAGCGAACGAGCCGGTATCCGGCTCGTTGCTTTGATTTACAACATTTTGAGGGAATTGAGACAAAGATTCTTAAGCCAACCGTCACGTATTTTGGAAAATTGATGTAATTTTGTAGCCCAAAGAAAAATACATAAACAATCATAAGAATGGAATACAATTTCAGGGAAATCGAGAAGAAATGGCAGAAAAAATGGGTTGAGCAAAAGACCTATCAAGTGAAAGAAGACGAGAGCCGTCAGAAATACTACGTGCTCAACATGTTTCCATATCCATCGGGAGCCGGACTGCACGTAGGTCACCCGCTGGGATATATCGCTTCCGACATCTATGCGAGATACAAGAGGCAGAAGGGATTCAACGTGCTCAATCCCATGGGATATGACGCATACGGACTACCCGCCGAGCAGTATGCCATACAGACCGGACAACATCCCGCCATCACGACAGAAGCCAATATCAAGCGCTACCGTGAGCAGCTCGACAAGATCGGGTTCTGCTTCGACTGGGACCGCGAGGTGCGCACCTGCGAGCCCGGATACTACCACTGGACACAGTGGGCCTTCCAGAAAATGTTTGACTCGTTCTACTGCAACCAATGCCAGAAGGCCATGCCGATAGAAAAACTCGTGGAGCGGTTCCAGACCAAGGGCTCGCTCGGCGACGACGGCAATCCCATCGACGTGGCATGCAGCGAGGAACTCACCTTCACCGCCGACGAGTGGAACAGCTGGGACGAGAAGCGCCAGCAGGAGGTGCTGATGAACTACCGCATCGCCTATCTCGGCGAGACCATGGTCAACTGGTGTGCCGGACTGGGCACCGTACTGGCCAACGACGAGGTGGTCGACGGCGTGAGCGTGCGCGGCGGATTCCCCGTGGTGCAGAAGAAGATGCGCCAGTGGTGCCTCCGTGTCTCGGCCTACGCACAGCGGCTGCTCGACGGGCTCGACACCATCCAGTGGACCGACTCGCTCAAGGAGACACAGCGCAACTGGATAGGCCGCTCTGAGGGCACGGAGATGCAATTCCACGTCAAAGACAGCGACATCGAGTTCACCATCTTCACCACACGCGCTGACACCATCTTTGGCGTCACGTTCATGGTGCTCGCACCGGAAAGCGAACTGGTGGGACAGCTCACCACTCCAGAGCAGAAGGCCGAGGTAGACGAATACCTGGCCTATGTGAAAAAACGCACCGAGCGTGAGCGACAGATGGACCACCGCGTCACCGGTGTGTTCTCCGGCTCATACGCCATCAACCCGCTCACAGGCCAGGCCATACCTGTATGGATAGCAGAATATGTGCTCGCAGGATACGGTACCGGAGCCATCATGGCCGTGCCGGCACACGACAGCCGCGACTACGCCTTCGCCAAGCACTTCGACCTGCCCATCATCCCGCTCATCGAGGGAGCCGACATCTCAGAAGAGAGCTTCGACGCCAAAGAGGGCATCGTGATGAACAGCTCCAACGGCGAGTTCTCGCTCAACGGGCTCACCGTCAAAGAAGCCATACAGAAAACCAAGGAATACGTCACCGAGCATCATCTGGGCCGCGTGAAGGTCAACTACCGTCTGCGCGACGCCATCTTCTCACGCCAGCGCTACTGGGGCGAGCCCTTCCCTGTATACTACAAGGACGACATGCCCTATATGATCCCGGAAGAGTGCCTGCCGCTGCAGCTGCCAGAGGTGAGCCAGTACAAGCCTACCGAGGATGGCCGTCCGCCACTCGGACACGCCACCCGCTGGGCATGGGACACCAAGACCAACAGCATCGTAGACAAGAGCCTCATCGACCACGACACCATCTTCCCGCTCGAGCTCAACACCATGCCTGGGTTCGCCGGTTCGAGCGCCTACTACCTGCGCTACATGGATCCGCACAATGACCATGCTCTCGTAGACAGCAAGATAGACGAATACTGGCAGAACGTAGACCTCTACGTGGGCGGTACGGAGCACGCCACCGGTCACCTTATCTATAGCCGTTTCTGGAACAAGTTCCTCCACGACTATGGCTACAGCTGCAAGGAAGAGCCTTTCCAGAAGCTCATCAACCAGGGTATGATACAAGGCCGCAGCAACTTTGTATACCGCGACAATGTGGCCAGCCAGCAGAAAGGCCATCCGGTATTTGTCAGCCTCGGACTGAAAGACCAATACGACGATGTCACGCCCATACACGTCGATGTCAACATCGTATCCAACGACATCCTCGACATCGAGGCATTCAAGGCATGGCGCCCGGAATACAACGACGCGGAGATGGTGCTCGAAGACGGCAAGTACGTCTGCGGATGGGCTATCGAGAAAATGTCAAAGTCGATGTTCAACGTCGTCAACCCCGACATGATTGTCGAGAAATACGGCGCCGACACCCTGCGCCTCTACGAGATGTTCCTCGGACCGGTGGAGCAGAGCAAGCCATGGGACACCAACGGCATAGACGGCTGCCACCGCTTCCTGAAGAAATTCTGGGCTCTCTATTTCGGAGCCGGCAAGAACAACAGCGACACGCTGCAGCCACTCGACGGCGAGGCCACTCCCGACATGCTCAAGAGCGTGCACCGGCTCATCAAGAAAGTGTCGCAAGACATTGAGGCATTCTCCTACAACACGTCGATCTCAGCATTCATGATCTGCGTCAACGAACTCTCACAGATGAAATGCCGCAACCGCGAGTTGCTCAAGACACTGGTGGCACTCATCGCACCCTTTGCGCCACACATCGCAGAGGAGCTGTGGGAGGCACTCGGAGAGCAAGGCTCTGTGTGCGACGCCGCTTGGCCCGCCTACGACGAGAAATACCTCGTGGAGAGCCAGATGCAGCTCACCGTCTCGTTCAACGGCAAGGCCCGCTATCAGATACAGTTCCCCGCCGACGCCGACAACGCCACCATCGAGCAGACCGTGCTCGCCGATGAGCGTTCGGCCAGATATATCGGCGACAAGCAGGTGATGAAAGTGATCATCGTGCCCAAGCGCATCATTAACGTAGTCATCAAGTAATGGCAGAACAAATCAAGACACATCTATACAACGAAGCCAAGGATTATTTCTATATAACCCTTGGCCTTTTAATCTATACCATCGGGTGGACCTTCTTCCTCCTGCCCTACGAGATCGTCACAGGTGGCGTGACGGGTATCTCGGCCATCATCTTCTACGCCACCAACGGCGCGGGGCACGGCATACCCATCATGTATTCCTACTTCACCATCAATGCGCTGCTCCTCATACTGGCACTGAAAATCCTGGGATGGAAATTCCTCATGAAAACCATCTACGCCATCGTCATGCTCTCGCTCATGCTGGGCGTGGCACAGGACATCGTCACCAACGACGACGGCTCGATGACACGCCTGCTCGGCGACCAGGACTTCATGTCGCTCATCATAGGATGCTGCTTCTCCGGCACCTCGCTGGCCATCGTCTTCCTGCACAACGGGAGCACGGGCGGCACAGACATCGTGGCGGCGGTGGTCAACAAATACCGCAACATGTCGCTTGGCACAGTGCTCATCATCGTCGACCTCTTCATCATCGGCAGCAGTTTCCCCGTCTTCATCCTGGCACGTGACTTCACCGTCATACAGGCCACCTACAAGATCGTGTTCGGACTCTGCACCATGGTCATCGAGAATTTCATGCTCGACTATGTCATGAACTCACGTCGAGAGTCGGTGCAATTCTTCATCTTCTCCAAGAAATACCAGGAGATCGCCAATGCCATCGGAACAGAGATGCAGCATGGCGTGACCATCCTCGACGGACATGGATGGTATACGGGACAGGAGGTGAAGGTGCTCTGCATACTCGCACGCAAGAGGGAGAGCGTCAGCATGTTCAGGCTCATCAAGTCGATCGACCCCAACGCCTTCGTCAGCCAGAGCAGCGTCATCGGTGTCTACGGCGAGGGCTTCGACGAAATGAAAGTGAAAATCAAAAACAACAAAAAATGAAAATCGTATTCGCTACCAACAACGCACACAAACTCTCCGAGATACGCCAGATACTCGGCACAAGCGTCGAGATACTCTCACTGGCTGACATCGGATGCCATGACGACATACCCGAGACAGCCGACACCCTCGAGGGCAACGCCTTGCAGAAGGCTGAGTATATCTACAACCACTATCACATCAGCTGCTTCGCCGACGACACCGGGCTCGAGGTCGACGCACTCGGCGGTGCCCCGGGAGTATTCTCAGCACGATACGCCGGAGGCGAAGGGCACGACAGCCAGGCCAATATGCGGAAATTACTCCACGAATTAGGAGAAAATAACAATCGAAAGGCAAGATTCCGCACCGTCATTGCGTTATTGTTAGTAAAGGAGGGCGACGAAACAGAGGAAACGCTCGTACGCCGGCAGTTTGAGGGCATCGCACCCGGCTCTATCATCCGCGAGCAGCGCGGCACAGCCGGATTCGGCTACGACCCCATCTTCCTGCCTGACGGATACGATAAGACGTTCGCCGAATTGGGAAATGACATCAAAAACCAGATATCCCACCGCGCCCAAGCCGTGCAAAAGCTGGCAGAGTATTTAACCTCCCCAAAAACCTCCCCCAGCCCCTCCAAAGGAGGGGAGACCGAATAGAGTGGAGCAAGCAACTCGTCAACTCGTCAACTTGTCAACTCGTCAACTCGTCAACTTGTCAACTTGTCAACTCGTCAACTTGTCACTTAAAAAAATGAGAAAAATCATCCTCTCCACACTGCTGCTCATCATCGGAGCCATCCACGCCCTGGCTGCCCCCATCGGCTCATGGTGCGTCTTCCCGGCCTATAGCGACATCACAGAGATTGAGCCAGCCGGCAAAATGGTCTATGTACTGAGCAGCAAAGGGCTTTTCTCATACAACACACAAGACCAGAGCATCGACACCTACGACAAGATCAACGCACTCAGCGATGTCAACATACAACACATCGCCTACTGCAAGGCGGCCCGACGGCTGGTAATCGTCTACGAAGACCAAAACATCGACTTGCTCGACGACCAAGGGGGCGTGGTCAACATCTCCGACTACTACAACAAATCGATGACCGCCGACAAGACCGTCAACGAATTGAAAATCATCGGTTCCGACGCTTATCTCTCCACCAACTTCGGCGTGCTGCGCGTCAACGTCGCCGATGCGGAGATCAGCGCCACCTACAACCTGGGAAGGAAAGTCTATTCCGCGGCCATCGCCGACCGTCAGCTATACGCTGCCACCTCGGAGGGCATCCTCAGAGGCGACATGAGCGTCAACCTGCTCGACAAAGGCAACTGGACGCTCGACTCCCCACTCATCATCGACCATCTATTCCTGCTCAAAGGCAGCCTCATGGCTCTCAACAACGGAGCCATCTACCTGAAAGAGGGAGACCAGTGGACCAAACGCTATGACCGGCATTATCATTTCTGCCAGCTCAGCGGCGAAAAACTCATCGTAGGACAATACCGCAACGTGTGGATACTCGACTCTCCGAAAGACCTGAAAACCATCCCGCACGACAGCTACGACGTGAAAGCATTCGTCTACGACCCCGACAACGACTGCTACTGGAGCCATGACGAGAACATGCGGCTCTGCTCGCTGCAGCTCGACGGCAACGACATCGTGCCGATACTCACCAATATCGCGCCCGACGGACCAAAATACAACTACTTCGGATTCATGCGCTATGCCAACAACCAGCTCTACAGCTGCGGAGGTGGATGGGACTCTTTCGCCGTACTCACACGCAAGGCCACCGTACAGACGTATCGCGACGGCGAGTGGACCATATACCAAGACGACTTCGCCGACCAGTTGGAATGCCGCTTGGAAGACATGCTATGCCTCGACTACGACCCGGCCAACCCGCAACACGTATTCGTGGGCGCACGAAACGGACTCTATGAATATCTCGACGGAAAATTTGAAAAATACTACGGACCCAAAAACAGCCTGCTGGAATACGCCCTCGACGACGAGTCGCCCAACTACGTCCTCACCACGGGCGTGAAATACGACCGGGCCGGCAACCTGTGGTGCCTCAACAGCCAGGCTAAGACGGCATCGATACTGCAGATCGCCCCCGACGGCACATGTACCTCACATCACACACAAGTGCTCATGGACGACAACAACCGCAGCCTGGGCAACCTGAAATGCCTCATCCTCGACAGCCGCGGATACCTGTGGTTTGTCAACAACCACTGGGCCCTGCCCTCCTTCTATTGCTACGACCCGGCCACTGACGCCATCAACTACTACCAGACCTTTGTCAACGAAGACGGCACCACGCTCAAAGTGACCGGCGTGAGATGTGTGGCCGAAGACAGAGACGGCAATATATGGGTAGGCACCAATATCGGACCGCTGATGCTGCCCGCCGCAAGCCTCAGCGAGGGTTCCAATGCCGTACTCACACAGGTGAAGGTGCCGCGCAACGACGGCACCAACTATGCCGACTACCTGCTCAGCGGTGTCGACGTCACTTGCATGGCCGTCGACGGAGCCGGGCGCAAGTGGTTTGGCACCAACGGCAACGGCATCTACCTCATCAGCGAGGACAACATGACCCAGGTGCAGCACTTCCTGCCCTCCAACAGCGGTCTGCTCTCCAACAACATCGAGTCGATCACCATCAACGACACCACCGGCGAGGTGTATATCGGCACCGACAATGGCCTATGCTCCTATATGAGCGACGCCAGTGCCACCAACGACAGCATGACCAAGGACAATGTATATGCCTATCCCAACCCCGTGCAGCCCGACTATACCGGCCTGATCACCGTCACCGGCCTCTCCTTTGACGCCGACGTGAAGATTGTCACCACAAGCGGCACACTGGTCAATGAGGGCAGAAGCAACGGAGGGTCGTACACCTGGGACGGATGCGACCTCAATGGGCGGCGCGTGGCATCAGGGGTATATATGGTCGAGACCGCCACCTCAGAAGGCAAGAAAGGCACCGTCTGCAAGATAGCCGTCGTCAGATAGCTCCCACCAGCACATCCCATACCGCCACGATGTGGCACACCGAACCAGCAAGCACGAAAAAATGAAAGACGCTGTGCATATAGCGTCGCTTATTCATACTATAAAACACCGCTCCCGTAATATAGCATACGCCTTCTGCGATGAGCCATATCACGGCAGCGGTGCTCACATGATGGAGCAGAGGCCCGAAAGCCACCAGCACGCTGAGCCCCATCGCCACGAAACACAAAGTCTCAAGGTTGCTATGCTCCTTCAGCCTCACGAAACTGGTCACGGTGCCGGCGATGGCGCAAGCCCACACAAAGATGAAGAGCCCCCATCCCCACCATCCGTCCTCACGCAGGGCAACCAGCGTTATGGGCGAGTAGGAGCCCGCGATATGCCAGTAGATGGCGGCATGGTCCCACCGGCGCATACGCTCCTTCCACTTGCTGCGGCGCGGCAGGGCATGATAGACGGTCGACGAGATGTACGACCCCATCATGCCCACCAGATAGAGCACCACGCCCAGGCGGGCCCAGCCGTAGCCCTCACCCGCACACATCACCAGAAACAGCACACCCATCACCACCCCCAGCAAGATGCCGGCAGCGTGCGACCAGGTGTTCACCTGCTCCTCTCTCTTCGTGTATCGGATGCTCATGGACTTTTTGTTTTCATGGGGCCGGATTTTACGGGGATTCCGGGCTTTCCGGATTTTCCGGGCTATGCCAGCGTGAAGTCGAGTTGCCGCTTCTCTATATTGGCGCGGGCCACCTTGATGGTGATGGGGTCGCCCAGCTGGAATTTGTGATGATGCCTCCGGCCCACCAGACAGTAGTTGCGCTCGTCGAAGTCGTAGTAGTCGTCGTCAAGGTCACGCATCGGCACCATACCCTCGCAGTGGTTCTCGTCAATCTCGCAGTAGATGCCATACGACTGTATGCCGCTGATATGCGCCTCGTAGACATTGCCCACCTTGTCGGCCATAAACTCTACCATCTTGTACTTGATGGAGTCACGCTCGGCATTGGCTGCTGTCTGCTCCATGTCGCTGGAGTGCTCACACAGCTCCTCATAATGGTCTTTATTGGCACTGCGCCCGCCCGCCTGATATCGGGTGAGCAGACGGTGTACCATCGTGTCGGGATAGCGGCGGATAGGACTGGTGAAATGGGTGTAATAGTCGAAGGCCAGGCCATAGTGGCCGATGTTGTGCACACTGTATTTAGCCTTCATCATCGCACGCAGGGCCACGGTCTGGATGAGATTTTGCTCACGGCGCCCGTTGCAGTCGGCCATCAGCGTGTTCAGGCTCTTCGAGATGGCTCCCTTGGTGCCGGCGGTCTTCAGCTTATAGCCAAACTTCACCACAAACTCGCGCAGGTTCTCCAGCTTGGTGGGATCGGGGGCGTCGTGGATACGGTAAGGCAGGGTCTTCGCCTTCTGTCCTTTCTTCACCTTCCCGATGCTCTCGGCCACCGTGCGGTTGGCCAGCAGCATAAATTCCTCAATGAGTTTGTTGGCGTCTTTCGACACCTTGAAGTAGCAGCGCACGGGCTTGCCGGTCTCGTCGATGTCGAAATGCAGCTCCTCACGCTCAAACTTCACCGCACCATTTTTGAAACGGGCCTCGCGCAGGCATTTGGCCAGCCTGTCGAGCGTGATCAGCTCATCGGCCAGCTCGCCCTGATAGCCACCCTTGGGGGCGGGAGGTGCCGGGGTGCCCGTGCCGTCTTTCACGCCGTTGGCCTCCAGTATCTGCTGCACCTCCTCGTAGGCAAAACGGCGGTTGCTGCGGATCACGGTGTGCACAAGCCGCCAGTTTTTGATGTCGGCCTTGTCGTCCATCTCAAAGATCACGCTGTAGCACAACTTGTCCTCGTCGGGGCGCAAGGAGCAGATATAGTTGCACAGACGCTCCGGGAGCATGGGGATGGTGCGGTCTACGAGATAGACACTCGTGGCACGCTTCTGGGCCTCCTTGTCGATGATGGAGTTTTCCTTCACATAG
The DNA here is from genome assembly GCA_946402905.1 of uncultured Prevotellaceae bacterium. GTDB lineage: Bacteria > Bacteroidota > Bacteroidia > Bacteroidales > Bacteroidaceae > Prevotella. The sequence goes on from CAMIYC010000003.1 coordinate 21,390, forward strand.
TGCGACACGTCGGCAATGTGCACGCCCACCTCCCAAAGTTTGTTGTCCAGACGGCGGATAGAAAGGGCATCGTCGAAGTCCTTGGCATCCTTGGGGTCGATGGTGAAGGTGCAGACATCCCTGAAGTCTTCACGCTCGGCCAGATCCTGTGGCGTGATCTCAGCCGGGATCCGCTCGGCAGCTTCCTCCACGGCCTTCGGATATTTATAGGGCAGGCCATACTGGGCCAGGATAGCGTGCATCTCCACGGTGTTGTCGCCCGTCTTTCCCAGCACGTCGATCACCTCGCCGATGAGGCTCTTCGACTCCCTGCTGGGCCACTGGGTGATGCGCACCACGGCCTTGTCGCCCGTTGTGCCTCCCTTGAGTTTCTTCTTGGGCACCATGATATCATGCACGAACAGGTTGCTCTCCGTCTGCAAGAAGGCATAGTCGCGCTCCACCTGCAGTTTGCCCACAAAGGTGTCGCGTGCATGCGAGAGGATGTCGGTCACGATGGCCTCCTTGATATGATGGGCGCGGCGAGCGTTGAACGACACACGCACACGGTCGCCATCGAGAGCAAACATCGAGTTGCGTTCTGCCACAAAAACGGGTTTGCCGCCATCGTCGGGTATAAAACTGTTCTTGCCGTTGGGCTTCCGCCTGAACACGCCCTCCTGCACCTGACCCTTCAGGTTCAGGCGGTAAGACGTCTCCGACACCTTGCTCAGGAAGTCATCCCATGCCAACTCTTCCATCACGTCGATGGCCAGCATCTTCAGTGGATGGGTGTCAAGATGCAGTGACTTGAAGATCTGCTTGAAACTAAACGTAGCCTCTGGCTGCGTCTGAAAAAAACTCACAAGCACGTCTGTCATTTGGCGTTTGTTCATCCGTTTGCCGCCTTTTTTTCCTTTTCCCATAGTATATATATTTAGATTTCGCTACTTTTACGGTGTTGTTTGCAAATTAACAAAATAATTGCTAACTTTGCAAGCAAATCAGTGTAAAAATTTCGAGACATTTCCACACAGCAGGTTATCATGGAGAAGATCTTAGTGACAGGGGCCAGCGGCTTCATCGGCAGCTTCATCGTCGAGGAGGCGATACGCAGGGGCATGGAGGTATGGGCCGCCATGCGAAGCACCAGCAGCAAGGCTTTCTTACAGGATGAGCGCATACACTTTATCCAACTTGACCTGTCGGACGAGGAAAGGCTCACAGCCCAGCTGCAGCAACATGCTTTCGACTATGTGGTACATGCAGCCGGAGTGACCAAATGCCTGCACAAAGACGACTTCTACAGGGTCAACACCCTCGGCACGCAACATCTCGTCAATGCCATCCTGGCCAGCCACATGCCATTGAGGCGGTTCGTATACCTCAGTTCGCTGAGCGTCTACGGTCCCATCCGTGAGCGACAGCCCTATCAGGAGATACGCGAGAGCGACACACCTCGGCCCAACACCGCCTATGGTAAAAGCAAACTGGCCGCCGAGCAATATCTCGACAGCCTCGCCGCCCAGGGCCACAACCTGCCCTACGTCATCCTGCGGCCCACAGGGGTGTATGGCCCTCGTGAGCGCGACTATTTCATGATGGCGAAGAGCATCAGCCAGCATGTCGACTTCTCTGTAGGATACCGCCGTCAAGACATCACCTTCGTCTACGTCAGCGATGTGGTGCAGGCAGTATTCCTCGCCCTCGCCCACGGCAAGACCGGCAGCAAATACTTCCTCAGCGACGGCGAGGTGTATCAGTCGAGGGCCTTCAGCGACTACCTGCGACATGAGCTGGGCGACCAATGGCTGTTGCGCATCAAAGCACCCATCTGGCTGCTGCGCGTCGTCACCTTCTGCGGCGAATACTGGGGGCGACTCACAGGCAAGGTGACGGCACTCAACAACGACAAGTATCACATCATGCGGCAGCGCAACTGGCGATGCGACATCTCGCCCGCCATCAACCTCCTGGGCTATCGTCCGGAAGTGACACTCGAGGAGGGAGTGCGCCGCACCGTGGCATGGTATAAGGCCAACCAATGGATATGATAAAAGAATTCTTCACTTTCGAAAAAAAACCAACACGCGGTCTGCTGCCATACGAGTGGATTGTCATCGCATACCTCACGGCCACCATGGCGATGGTGCTCTTCATGTATACACGGCTGCCCAACGCCGACAGTATGGTGTGGGGGCGCCTCCGTATCCTCGCCATCACACTGGCACTCTGGGGCGTATACCGCATGCTGCCCTGCAAAGCCATCAAGGCCGTGCGCGCCATCGTGCAGATGGCACTGCTCAGTTGGTGGTATCCCGACATCTTCGAGCTCAACCGCCTCTTCCCCAATCTCGACCATCTTTTCGCATCATGGGAGCAGGCACTCTTCGGCTGTCAGCCGGCGCTGCTCTTCGCGCAGGTATGCAGCAGCAAAGTGTTCAGCGAACTGATGTGCCTGGGCTATACCTGCTATTATCCGATGATGACAGTCGTGGCGGTTTTCTACATGCTCTTCCGCAACCAGGATTTCGACCGCGTCGTCTACATCATCCTCGGCACGTTTTTCATCCACTACGTCATCTTTATCTTGCTGCCCGTCACAGGGCCGCAGTATTATTATCCCGCCGTCGGTATGGAAGACATCGCCAAAGGGGTCTTCCCCAACCTGCACGACTATTTCAACCTGCACCAGGAGCGCATGGACTGCCCAGGATACAGCCAGGGATTCTTCTACGCCATGGTCGACTCGGCACACGACGCCGGGGAGCGCCCCGTGGCGGCATTCCCCAGCAGCCATGTCAGCGTATGCCTCGTGTGCATGATCCTGGCATGGAAGAGCCGCTGCCTCACACTTTTCTACACGCTGCTCCCCTTCGCCGTCCTGCTCTTCTTCTCCACCGTCTACATCTGCGCCCACTACGCCATCGATGCCCTGGCCGGCCTCGTCAGCGGCCTGCTCTGCTATCTCGTGCTGAGCATGTCCATGCCCGCTGCCAAGCGAAGGAGATAATTGATCATCCATTATTTTATACCACAACCTGCATTTGGATGTTACAAACAGCTCCAAATGCAGGTTGTGTATAATGTGCTCAGGCGCTCATTCGGCAGTGCCGAGGCTCTTCAGTCTCCTCAGTCCATCTCCTCGTCGGGCTCATAGCCACCCATCTCGCGGATGGCGTTCTTGAGCATGGTGTGCTGGCGGTAGAGGTGGTTGACGGCCTCCTCGCCCTGTGTGTAGTCGTGCATCGGACTCTTCAGGAAGAAACTCAGGAAGCGCTGTATGCCGTAGCGGCCGGCACGGGCGGCCAGGTCGATGAGCAGACAGAGGTCGAGACACACCGGTGCGGCCAGGATGGAGTCGCGGCAGAGGAAATTGATCTTGATCTGCATGGGATAACCCATCCATCCGAAGACATCGATGTTGTCCCAGCTCTCCTTGTTGTCATTGCGAGGGGGATAATAGTTGATACGCACTTTATGATAATAGTCGTTGTAAAGGTCGGGCTGCTCATCGGCCTTGAGGATGGTCTCCAGCGTCGAGAGTTTCGACACCTCCTTAGTGCGGAAATTGGCAGGCTCGTCGAGCACCAGGCCGTCGCGGTTGCCCAGGATATTGGTCGAGAACCATCCGTTCAACCCCAGACAACGTGTGCTGATGATCGGGGCGAAGCCCGATTTCACCAGCGTCTGTCCAGTCTTGAAGTCCTTGCCGGCGATGGGCACGCGGGTCTGCTCCGACATCTCCCACATGGCGGGGATATCCACGGTAGTGTTGGGGGCACCCATCACGAAGGGAGCTCCCTCGGCCAGGGCGGCATAAGCATAGCACATCGAGGGGGCGATATGCTGGCGGTCGTCGGCCTTCATGGCGGCCTCCAGGGCACTGAGTGTCGAGTGCACCTCTTCATCCACCGGCACATAGATCTCCGTAGAGGCGGCCCACAGCACCACCACCCGGTCGCACTGCTTCTCCGACTTAAACCTACGGATGTCTTCCCGCAGCTGCTCTACCATATCCCAGCGGGTCTGGCAGTCTTTTACATGGTCGCCGTCGAGGCGCTTGGCGAAATTCTTGTCAAAGGCGGCCGTCATCGGCACGATCTGCTCCAGTTCGTCACGCACAGGGTCGATATCTTCTTTTTTAAGTACCTCGGCATAGACAGCTGCCTGATAGGCATTCTGGGGATAGACGTCCCAGCATCCGAAGACGATGTCGTCGAGACGTGCCATCGGAACAATATCGGCATACTTCAGATATCTCTTGTCAGGGCCCTTACCCACGCGTATCTTGTCATACTGCGTCATTGAGCCGATAGGTCGGGCAAGACCTTTGCGCGACATCAGCACTCCTGCCATGAAGGTAGTGGCCACGGCACCGTTGCCGACGACCAGGATACCGAGTCGCCCCGATGCAGGCTTTACAATTTCATTTTTCATTTTTCTTGTATTTAACAGTTATATCATATCATTCAACTTAAACCACATCCCCTCCCCTTCGGGAGGGACAGAGAGGGATTCAAATCCCCTCCCCTTTGGGGAGGGATAGGGAGGGGTTTAAATACGCTCCAAAGCCTGGCGGATGTCGTCGATGATGTCGTCGGCATCCTCTATGCCTACGGAGAGACGGATCAGGTCGGGTGCCACGCCGGCCTCACGCAACTGCTCGTCGGAGAGCTGGCGATGGGTGTGGCTGGCGGGATGGAGCACACAAGTGCGCGCATCGGCCACATGGGTCACGATATTGATCATCTCAAGAGCGTCCATAAACTGGATGGCTGTCTCGCGTGTGCCCTTCAGGCCGAAGGCGATCACGCCGCAGGAGCCCTGTGGCAGGTATTTCTGCCCGAGGGCATAGTGGGGGTCGTCTTTCAGTCCGCTGTAGTGCACCCATGCCACGCGTGGGTCGTCGTGCAGAAACTCTGCCACCCGCTGCGCATTGGCGCAATGCTGGCGCATCCTCAAGTGCAGGGTCTGCAGCCCCATGTTCAGGAGGAACGAGTTCTGGGGGGCGGGGATACTGCCCAGGTCGCGCATCAGCTGCGCCACGAGCTTGGTGGTGTAGCCCATCTTGCCGAAAGCCTTCACGTAGGTGAGTCCGTGATAGGAATCGTCGGGGGTGGTCAGGCCGGGGTATTTGTCGGCATGTGCCATCCAGTCAAACTGTCCGCTGTCTACCACGGCTCCGCCCACCTGGGTGGCCAGCCCGTCCATGTATTTGGTGGTGGAATGGGTCACGATATCGGCACCCCATTCAAAGGGACGGCAGTTGACCGGTGTAGCAAAGGTGTTGTCCACGATCAGGGGCACTCCGTTGCGGTGGGCGATGCGGGCAAACCGCTCGATGTCGAGCACGGCACATCCTGGATTGGAGATGGTCTCGCCGAAAAGCACCTTGGTGTTGGGGCGGAATGCCTGCTGGATCTCCTCGTCGCTGGCTTCGGGCGATACAAAGGTGCAGTCGATGCCGAGTTTCCTGAGTGTCACGCCGAAAAGGTTGAACGTGCCGCCATAGATCTCGTTGGATGCCACGATATGGTCGCCGGCCTCGCAGATATTGAAGATAGCATAGAAATTGGCAGCCTGACCGCTGGAGGTGAGCACACAGCCCACGCCCCCCTCCAGAGCAGCGATCTTAGCGGCCACAGCGTCGTTGGTGGGGTTTTGCAGACGGGTGTAGAAATAGCCCTCCTTCTTGAGGTCGAAGAGCTGAGCCATCTCGTCAGAGTCGTCATATTTGAAGGTAGTACTCTGGATAATCGGCAACTCTATCGGCTCGCCATTTTTAGCATGATATCCTGCATGCACACAAAGTGAGGATATCTTAAGATTTTTTTTCATGTCAGTCGTTTTTCTGTGTTAAATTGACACAAAAGTGCCTTTTTTGATAATAGTTTGCAAAGTAAGCCATTTTTTTCGAGATACACAAAAATTCACGACACCATCTTCTCACTACGGCATAAAATGTAATATTTAAGACACCAATTCTAAAAACCCTTCATCTATTTGATTTATTTTCCACTTCTTTGCTTTTTATTTCGTAACTTTGCAGCGGCGCTTAAGAGCGCGGGCGAGGAAGCCCACCCTCGCTTGTCGACAAGAACAACAACTACGAGAAATGAAGAAACTCTATATCGAGACCTATGGATGCCAGATGAATGTGGCCGACAGCGAGGTGGTGGCCTCTGTCATGCAAATGGCTGGCTATGAGCCATGCGAGACCGTAGAGGAGGCCGATGCCGTATTCCTCAACACCTGCTCTGTGCGTGAAAACGCAGAAAACAAGATCTACCGGCGGCTCGAAGCCCTGCACGCAGAGACACGCAAGGGGCGACGACTCATCCTCGGAGTGCTGGGCTGTATGGCAGAGCGTGTGAGAGACGACCTCATAGAGCAACATCATGCCGACCTGGTGGCCGGCCCCGACTCCTACCTCAACCTGCCCGACCTCATCGCACAAGCCGAGCTTGGCAACAAAGCCATCGACACCAACCTTTCCACCACGGAGACCTATCGCGACATCGTGCCCAGACGCATCGCCGGCAACCGCATCAGCGGATTTGTGAGCATCATGCGTGGATGCAACAATTTCTGCCACTACTGCATCGTGCCCTACACCCGCGGGCGTGAGCGCTCACGCGACGTGGAGAGCATCCTGCGCGAGGTGGCCGACCTCCAGGAGAAAGGCTACAAGGAGGTGACGCTGCTCGGACAGAATGTCAACTCCTACCATTTCACCGCCGACGGACGAGACGTGGGATTCCCACAACTACTCCGCACCGTTGCTGAGGCTGTGCCCGACATGCGCATCCGCTTCACCACCTCACACCCCAAGGACATGAGCGACGAGACGCTCCACGTCATCGCCGACACACCCAACGTGTGCCGTCATATCCACCTGCCCGTGCAGAGTGGCAGCGACCGCATCCTGCGGCTCATGAACCGCAAATACACACGTGAGTGGTATCTCGGCCGCGTAGAGGCCATCCGCCGCATCATACCCGACTGCGGACTCTCCACCGACATCTTCGTGGGATATCACAGCGAGACCGAGGAAGACCACCAACTCTCCCTGTCACTCATGCGCGAGGTGGGCTACGACTCGGCCTTTATGTTCAAATACAGCGAGCGGCCCGGCACCTATGCCTCGAAGCATCTCCCCGACGACGTGCCCGAGGAGGTGAAGATACGGCGGCTCAACGAACTGATACAGCTTCAGACCGAGCTATCGGCCGTCGCCAACCGCCGCGACGAGGGCAAGACTTTCGATGTGCTCGTCGAAGGCTACAGCAAGCGCTCACGCTCTCAGCTCATGGGCCGCACCGAGCAAAACAAGGCTGTGGTATTCGACCGTGGACACTACCACATCGGCGATACCGTCAGGGTGGAGATCACATCCTCCACCAGTGCCACCCTCCTGGGGAAACCCATAGAATAAATACCAGCAAAAAGATGCGCCAATTCCTGCAAATACTACGGCGGTTCATACCACCCTACAAGAAATATCTTGTGCTTTCCGTACTGTTCAATATCCTCTCCGTGATATTGAACATCTTCTCTTTCGCGGCGCTCATCCCCATCCTGCAGATCATTTTCAAGACCGATGACGCCAAGACAGCCACCACGCTGATGGCATGGGACTGGAGCCACGCCCAGGAGGTGCTGATGAACAACATGAACTACTATGTCAATGGCATGATAGCCGATATCGGGCCCACTACCACGCTGCTGATCATCGGGCTCTTCCTGGCGCTGATGACCGCACTCAAGACTGGGGCCTACTTCCTATCCTCGGCCACCATCGTGCCCATACGCACCGGCGTGGTGAGAGACATCCGCAACCAGCTCTACCAGAAAATCACTTCACAGTCACTCGGATTCTTCTCTGAGGAGCGCAAGGGCGACATCATAGCGCGCATGAGCGGCGACGTGCAGGAAATCGAAAACTCCATCATGTCGAGCCTCGAGATGATCTTCAAGAATCCCATCCTCATCATCGGCTATTTCGCCATGCTCATGTTCATCTCCTGGCAGCTCACCGCCTTCACCCTCGTCATCGTGCCCGTCATGGGATGGCTGATGGGGTTCGTCGGGCGCAAACTCAAGAAGAAGAGCATCAAGGCACAGGCCCTCTGGAGCGACACCATGAGCCAGGTGGAGGAGACGCTGGGCGGGCTGCGCATCATCAAGGCTTTCAACGCCGAAGAGAAGATGAACCGCCGCTTCGACGCCGTCAACACAGCCTACCGCAACGACATCATGCGTGTCAACATCCGGCAGTCGATGGCACACCCCATGAGCGAGTTTCTCGGCACCGTGATGATTGTCATCGTACTGTGGTTCGGAGGTGTGCTCGTGCTCAACAACCACACACTCTCAGGCCCCATCTTCATCTACTACATGGTGATGCTCTACAGCATCATCAACCCGCTCAAGGATTTCTCCAAGGCCGGATACAACATCCCCAAGGGACTGGCCTCCATGGAGCGCGTCGACAAGATACTTCTCTCCGAGGTAGACATCCAGGAGCCGGAGCATCCCAGGCATATCGACACCTTCAGCCACAGCATCGAGTTCCGTCATGTCTCATTCAGATACGGACAGCAGTGGGTGCTGCGCGACATCAACCTCACCATCCGCAAAGGACAGACCATCGCCCTCGTCGGACAGAGCGGCAGCGGCAAGTCTACACTCGTCGACCTCATACCACGCTACTACGACGTACAGGAGGGCGAGGTGCTCATCGACGGTATCAACGTGCGCGACCTGGGCATCCACGACCTGCGCTCGCTCATCGGAAATGTCAACCAGGAGTCGATCCTCTTCAACGATACCTTCTTCAACAACATTTCCTTCGGTGTGCCCAATGCCACTCCGGCACAGGTGGAGGAGGCAGCGCGCATCGCCAATGCCCACGACTTCATCATGGCCTCCGAGCAGGGCTACGACACCTGTATCGGCGACCGCGGCGGACGGCTCTCCGGCGGACAACGGCAGCGGGTGAGCATCGCGCGCGCCATACTCAAAAACCCGCCCATACTCATCCTCGACGAGGCCACCTCGGCCCTCGACACCGAGAGCGAGCGACTGGTACAGGAGGCCCTGGAACACCTGATGAAGACACGCACCACCGTGGCCATCGCCCACCGGCTCTCCACCATCCGCAACGCCGACGAGATCTGCGTGCTGCATGAGGGGCGCATCGTGGAGCGCGGCACGCACGACCAGCTGATCAGCGCCGACGGCTACTACCGTAAACTTCACGACATGCAGGCCTCATGAGAATCCTATACCCCATCGTTCACGCTACCTTCTATGCACTCTCGCTGCTGCCCTTCGGCGTGCTTTACTTGCTCTCCGACTGCCTCTACCTGGTGGTATACTACCTTATCAGATACCGCCGGCGAGTGGTGAGGACCAATCTCGCCACCTCTTTCCCGGAGATGACCACCGACGAGCGGCAACGCATCGAGCAGGGATTCTACCACTTCCTCTGCGACTACCTCTTCGAGACACTCAAGCTGCTCTCCATCACGCCAGAGCAGATGCTCAGCCACATAGAGTTCCGCAACCTGGAGGAGGTGGAGCGGTGCTTCGACGAGGGACAGCACTGCGCCGCCATCCTCGGCCACTACTGCAACTGGGAATATCTCTCCACCACCGGCCTGGGATTTACGAGACACCACGAGGCAGTGACGGGCCTGATCTATCACCCCCTGTACAACAAGATCTTCGACCGCCTCTTCATCGACCTCAGACAGCATCTCGGGGGCACCTGCATCCCCAAGCAAGACATCCTGCGCCATCTGCTCACCTACAGACGCGAGCAGCGCATGACACTCTTCGGCTATATCTCCGACCAGGCGCCCAAATGGGAGAACATCCACCTCTGGCTGCCCTTCCTGCACCACGACACGCCGGTCTTCACCAACGGCGAGAAGATCATGCGCAAGATCAACAACGCGGTCTTCTACGTCGACATGGAGCGACCGCGACGCGGCCACTACATCGTGACGTTCAGACTGATGACACGCACGCCCGGCGAACTGGAGGAGCATGCCATCACACGCCGTTTCTTCCAACTGCTCGAACAGACCATCCGCCGCGACCCGAGATACTACCTGTGGAGTCACGACCGGTGGAAACGCACACACGAGGAGTTCGACCGCAGATTCACCGTCGTCGACGGCAAAGTCATCCACAAGAAATAGCCATGCATATCATCAACGACCGATACCAAGCACATAAAGATTTCCTCGAGCGTATCCCTGAGATCTTGGAGAGCCAGGGCGAGATGATCAAAGACGGGCGCAACCTGGTGAAGCGGCTCGTCATGCCCGACGGCACGGCCATCAACGTCAAGCGCTACCATGCTCCCCACTGGCTCAACATCCCCATATATTCTTTCGGACTCTCCAAGCCCAAAGGACAACGGGCCTATGAATATGCCGCCATCCTCCGTAGCAAGGGCATCGACACCCCGGAGCCCATCGCCTATTTTGAGGAGCGTCGCGCTCACCTGCTCGGACTGTCTTATTTCATCAGTCTCCAGTGCCCGTACCCTCATGAGTTTTACGAACTGGGCGACGCGCCCGCAGCTTTCTACCAACCACTCACACTGCCGTTCGCACAGTTCGTAGCCCACATGCACAGCCAGGGCATACTGCACCTCGATTTCTCCCCTGGCAACATCCTCTGGGAGCAGACCGAGAGTGGATATCATTTCTCCGTCGTCGACATCAACCGCATGTATTTCGGCCCCGTCGACATCAAACGCGGCTGTGCCAACTTCGCCCGTCTATGGGGACCGAAGCAGTTTATCATCGACACGGTGAGCCAATATGCCCGCCTGCGTCATTTCGACCCCGACGAGGCCTTGCGCATCGCGCTCGACAACCGTGCCGCCTTCTGGCGTCGCTACAGGCGGCGCCACCCCGTAAGATTCAATTTGGAGCTTTAGTATCTCTAGTATCACTAGAAAGACTAGAAAGACTCCCCCCACAAAACCAAAAATAATGACCACAGATAATATCCGGCTCATTGCCTTCGATGCCGACGACACCCTCTGGGACTGCCAGTCGCACTTCGAGGCCGTAGAGCGTCAGTACTGCGAGATACTCGCCCCATGGGGCGATGCCGCCACTGTCTCGGCCCGCCTCTTCGAGGTGGAGACCCGCAACATGCCTCAACTGGGGTATGGCAGCAAAGCCTTCACCCTCTCGCTGGTGGAAAACGCCGTAGAGATGAGCCGCGGAGGCATCAGCGCCACACAACTGCTGCAGATACAGCGCCTCGGGCGCAGCCTGCTCAACATCCCCGCCACGCCGCTGCCGGGCGTGGAGAGCACCCTGCGCACCATCCGCGCCATGGCGCGATACAAGATGGTGGTCTTCACCAAGGGCGAAATCCTCGACCAGGAAAACAAGCTCATCCGCTCAGGACTGTGGGACTATTTCGACCGCGTCGAGGTGGTCTCCGACAAGACACCGCGACAGTATCGCGAACTATGTTGCACCTTCGGCATCGGAATCGACCAGCTGCTCATGGTGGGCAACAGCTTCAAAAGCGACATCGCCCCGGTGCTACAGCTCGGCGGATATGCCGCTCACATCCCTTTCGAAGTACAGTGGGCGCACGAAAAAACGGAGGAGTACGATCATCCGCATCTCCTCCGTCTTTCTCATATATCTCAACTCATTGATTACATGAATTGAGTCTTTCACGTGAATTAGTCGTGAATTGCTCGTGGTTTTTTCACGTGAATTAGCCGTGAATTATTCGTGAATTTTATTTGAATACTTTCACAAGACACGATTCATGTCTTTATCCAGTAAGACACACTCATTAGTTTCCTCAAAAAAACCGTAGCGCTCACCTTGCAGACTTGGTTGACCGAAGTTGATGAGCAGTCCTACGGGCTTCTTCGTAAGTCGTAGATAATTAAACAGCTGGGCACGGTGTGCTGGTACAATCTCACTGGTAGATTTCAGCTCGACAATGACATCATTTACAACTATGTCCACCTGAAAATGTTTCTCCAGTTTATAATGCTTATAGAAGCAAGGCAAATATTTCTCTCTTTCGTTTTCAATCCCTTTATCAAGCAGTTCCAGGTGCAGTGCCTCATTATATAGAGACTCTGTCAACCCCCAGTTGAGTTCACTATGAACTTCCATGGCAGCCCCTATAATCTGATACACCACATCCTTATTTTTTTTAGGATTCATCACGTTAAGAAATAAAAACTGATATTAATACCTAAACTTTCCCACCTTATTTTATCAAGAATTTAAGAATTAAAGAATTTTCATTCATACAGGAATTTATAGGAATTTGAGAAGAAATGGCAAGCCATTTCATTTTCTCCGCAAGTGGGATTCCCGTCGCTTGCGACGGATAATTCTCGATAATACTTTTATTGATTATAAATTCTTAAATTCTTAAATTCTTGATAAACAATTTGTTATAATCGCTCTAAGGGTGGGAAACTTCAGTTAATACACTCAAATAATTCAAGAACAATTCACGAATAATTCAAGAACAATTCAAGAACAATTCACGAATAATTCACGTGAAAAACTCATTACCAGTCAATCCACGAACAATTCACGTGAAAAAAACCGGTCAATTCACGTGAAGAGCCTTCTTCGTCACCTGCAGTACACCATTGTTGTTATACACGAAGGCCACCACCGCCATGTTTTCCGGCACCCACTCATCACTCTCCAGGGTGTAGTCAAACTCCACCACCTTCTGCTCGCCCTCGGCGATGCTGAAGTCGGTGCCCCACGTGCCGTTGACAGCCGTGCGGAACACATGGTTGTGCGTATACTCGAGGTTGCGGGAGCCGTCGGGCATATACTGGAATGCCACGATGCCGTCTTCGATCAGCCACAGCTGCAGTTTGCCCGTGCTGTTGCCGTCCACGCCCATGGCCGCCACGGTGAAGTGAGCCTTCCGGGTGGCAGCGTCGTATGTCGAGGTGAGGTCGAGTGATACGGGTGCCACCTTAGAGAGTTCATCCCTCACGATCGTGGCCCACGACGTGTAGTCGCTGGTGCCCCGGCGGTCGATCACCCCCTTGGGCTGCGACTCCACCTTCCAATAGTCGAAATACTCGTTGCCTGTCTCGGTGTAGAGCGCATAGGGCGTGCCCCTGGTCGACTTGGCGAAGGGTCCGGAGTGGATGCCCACGCCGATGACGGTGTCGCCGTAGAGGGCCTGCAGCTTTTCGATCTCCAGCGTGGCGTTGGGGCAGTTGACGCAACGCTGTCCGGTGAAGTCTTCTATCAGCACGTTGCGTCCCACGGCAGCGGGTTTCACATAGGTATAGCGGTCGGCCTCGTCTACCTCGTCGCACGACGACAGCACGCCCACGGCGCACAGCAGCAGGGCCGGTAATATAGTCTTGAAGTTCATCATACCTCTCTCCGTTAGAAATTATAGTTATACGACATGGTGAAGCCCCGGCTTGCCGGCACGTAGCGGCAGACGCCGCCCGAGCAGTTGTAGCCAGCGCGTGTGCGGCCGTATCCCACCTGCAGGCGGTGTGCACCGGCGTTGAAGGTGATCAGTCCCTGATAGTAGTGTACGTCGGTCTCGCCACAGTTGTACATATCCGACACGGTGAACATGAAATGCGGCAGCACAGAGAGCTCCAGCAGCCCGTACACCCAGTCGCCCTCGTCGTCCTTGGTAGACAGGTACTGGGCTTCGCCACGCAGGGTCAGCTTGTTGTTGATGCGGTATTTGGCGTCGGCCACGAAGATGTCGGAGTGGATCATGCCTCCCTCGCCCTCTACGATGGTCTTGTTGTAAAACTGATTCATGTACATCAGGTTGAGCTTGAAGTCGCGCGACAGCTTCTTCTCGATCTGCACGTTCAGGTCCTGGTAATACATGCGGTCGCCCCACTTCCAGAAGTCGGAGGTGTAGCCGTCGGTGCCGGCGTCGGTGCCGAGAGGCATGTCGACCGTCTGATGGTCGATGGCGTGCACGTGCGAGTAGTTGAGTTTCACGCTGGTGCCGTATTTTCCGCCGAGCAGGGTCTTCTTCTTAAACGTATAGCCCAGCTCTGCCTGGTAGGCCCACTCGCCGTCAGGGCGTGTGGCGTAGGGATAGAGGGCGGCCAGTGCATAGGTATGGTCCATGGTGAACGCCGGCAGGTGGTTGAGGAACGACGAGGTGCCGTTCATCGACCTGCGGCTGCGAAACGACATGTTGTCGCTGCGCTTGGCCTGCACCAGTGCGCTCATGCCGCGCTTGGAATAGGAGGCCGAGAGCATGGCCACGTTACCTTTGCGGTAGATATAGCCGTTGTCGAAAGAGGGGTCCTGAGTCTTCTGGGCATACTCTGCCAGCAGGCCGAAGTTGCCCTGCTGCAGGTGTGCCCTCACGTCGAAGGCGTTGACATTCTCGGGCATGTTGAGCTTGTGGGTGGCATCAGCGTATATGTCTTCCGTGCGCTCATGCTTGTTCACCACCGAGGCGCCAAGGGTCAGGTAGGTGCCGTGGTCTTGCATGGCCTGCGACCAGTCGGAGATGCTCAATTCGATATCGCCGCCCGATACCAGGGCGTCGTTGTAGCTCCAGTAGCGCCGCTGGTATCCCGACAGTGCTTTCAGTCGCACGCCCTTGACGGGTTTGGCCACCACACGTGCGCCCAGGAGCGAGTTGTCGATACCCAGGCTGCGCTCCTCGTAGGTGCGCAGGATGAATCCGCTGCCAAACTGCTCATAGAAGTTGCCCAGGGTTATCTCCAGTTGGTCGATGTGCATCTTGGCGTAGATATTGGCCAGGCCCCAGCCCTTGAAGTCGTTCTCATAACCGGGCAGGGGGAAACGCATGAATTCCACGCGGGCTCCCACGTCTACGCATTTGCTCATCATGTGCAGGTCGGCATAGGTGTTGGTCAGCCCCCACTCGTCCGACTTGGCGGCTCCAATCTTCTCATCCTCCTGTGGCAGCAGCACATCACTCTGGATGCTCCCCGTGAAGGTGACCTTGTTGTCATCCTGGGCAGGGACCGCCGTCGACGCCGAGAGGAGGGCGATGATAAAAAGACTCTTGCGTATCATCATTTCACCAGTTCTCGCACTTTCTCAATCAGTTCTTCCTCTGCGCCCTCGGTATAGCCGTTGTGCTTATACACGATGTTGCCCTTGCCGTCGACGATCAGCACGTATGGGATCATCTGTATGCCCAGTGCGCGCTTCAGGTCGCTATTGGGATCGAGCAACACCTCATAGGGCCATCCGTGGTTGTCTACCAGTGGCTTCACCTTGTTGATGTTCTGGGCCTGGTCGATGGATACGGCGATGAGTTTCACGCCGGTCTCCTCCACCCACTCGTCATACACCTCGCTGATGGCGGTCAGCTCGCGGTTGCAGGGCTTGCACCAGGTGGCGAAGAAGTCGATGATGATCGGCTTGCCGTTGTTGCTCAGGGTGTCGGTGCGGATGGTCTTGCCGTCCATGGTCTTAAGGGTCACTGCCGGCAGCTGTGCGCTGGCGGTGGTCACGATGCCCAGCAGGGCAACGATGATTGCAAACAATGATTTTTTCATATACGTATTTATCTTAGGTTTCGATATTTCTGCTGCTTCGCAGCAAAGGTAATATGAAAAATCTACAGAACCACATAAAAATCTCATTTTTTACATATTTTTGTGATTTTCGTGCATTTTGGGCTTTTTTGCATACGAATTGATTCTTTCCTCTTCATTTCATCAACCACTCCTATTGCGCAATGACGAAACCAGGCAAAGTGTCATCTCCTCATTGACAAACTCCTGATTTGTATCATGCGAACAGATAAAATCATAACTGAAAATCAGCCACTTTAAGGCGAAACTTTGCCAATTATCCCCATTTCGTTCAATTTTTTCCTTTTCTCGATGTTACATGAATTTTGTATTTTGTATCGCACATGCAAACTGCCAAATTTATGAAACACAAGAAGATGTAAGAAATTGTTACGCGGCATAACTTTGCAGCCGGAATTATTTTCATGCCACAATCAAATGGGCGATATTTTCCAGCATCCTCGCCGAAATCAAGCACGCCCTGATTCCCATCGGGCAGGAACCGACTACAGAAAAAAATCTATCAAAAAATATAAACTAATAAATTAACTCAAAAAATGAAAAGACTATTTACATTTTTGATTTTGCTAATGGCACTCACGGGGAGTGTCTGGGGAGTTAGCTATACATGGTTCCCCGAATCAACCCATTCAATGACAGGGTCCGGCAATGGCCCCCATGAATTTACTCAGAAAATATGGTGGCACGATGATGGTGCCGGTCAACACGGGGCATTACCTGACGATTGGGCTTATAGGGATTTTGATTTCTATTCCACTGTCATATCAGGTGACCTGAATGTCACTTTCCTTGGCTCACATAATGAGAATGGCACATATTTAGGTGGACTAAAAGTACAATTCACTGGCACAAAAGGAACCATAGAGATTACTGCCGTCAACGAAGGAAAGCATGATGGCAACAGATATGAGTGTAAATATATCCTATATTATAACAGCTACAACAAAAAGTGGGATTTCAATTCTAAATACTTAGAATTGCAGGAAACCAATGAGCATTGGAATGGCCCCACCAACTTAATAAACAGAGATGGTTCTTCAGAGACAAGACAGTATTACCCGTATAAATATACCGTCGATAGTGGCACAGACGCGACTTATTTCTTTAAAAACATACCCGAAGGCCTGAAGTTCCAGGCAGACAATGAGAAATTTGGCTGTAATGACCCACATGATGGCGATGGCACCGAGCGGTATAACCGTTATGTCGCTTTTGGACAAGGTAGTTCAATTACCATACCGGCATCCGAACTGCAAAAATGTGAGAATCCTCGTATCCGCATTAAAATGACCCGCGCGGGGGATGCGCGTCACCTGACCATTCAAAACGGAAAAGACGCTTTAGGGCAAAACATCACAAGTGATTATGTCATCGGCGGCAGTCAATGGAGAGACTACAATACCTATAAAGATAACAACTACCGGGGCGAATACCATTTCAGCGTTCAGGATAAGAATCAAGATTTCAAAATTACCACTACCTCTGGAGACTGGCTCCTGCTTCTCTATGTGGAATTATACGATTCAAAGGATTTGATCACAGAGAACTCCATACTGGGCGACACCTATCAGCTGTTGAATAACGGCCAATACGACAACGCCAACTATGGACAGGAAGGTGCGAAAGGAACTTATTATCTTCACTATTATGGCATGGGAGAGCGGGCTTCACTTGACTATTCTACTATCACCACCACTGGCACCGTCACATACGATGAGAATCGGTTTAAGAGCATCGACGCCTTCAATACCGTATATCAATCAAAGGTTGGTGAATTTGGAACTTTCCGTATGCGGCTGAATTGCTATTCGTATAACAACAGCGACAATGAACATTATTGCACCGATTACGCTTATCGCACCCAGTCTGTCGGATACCTGCAATACAAACATTATCCTTATACATGGGATTTCACAGATGTAAAAACCTATTCTTCTGATGGAATGGCGACAGAAGACGGCTACAAGAACAACACCAATCTCTTCAAGGACCAGTCGGATTTCACAAGAAACCAATGGGAGAGCATATCCGACGGCATAGGGCATCGCCTGGCAGTCGACGCGGGCCACAATGTGCTCTTCTGCGGTGGCAGTCAATTGTGGTATGGCAATACCATCATCCCAGAGACAGCGGGGCTGGGATTCACGCCCGTCAATTATGACGCAGCCTACAATGATGCCATGACATTCACATCTGAGGGGCTTTCTATAGCCCAGGATATCCGCAGCTGGTGGCTTTGGAGAATCACTGTACCACAGGTCTCCAGTCAAGATGTCATATATGTAAGGGCACACAGACTGCCACAGCAAAATGTGCCCAATCCTCTTTATAACAAACCCAATTATCCTGGTCAGCCAGAAAGAATAGACATACCCTTCTACAATGCAGGTTACTATTATGGCGATGCCAATAATGAGACTTCCTCTTCCGCTTTTGCCACAGAAGGGAATGTGCCGAAAATGTATAATGTCGTAGGTGATGATTCTGGCGATGTCATCTATGTCATCCCAGGTAATTCTACCACCTCAAATGTCACCCTCTTCTTCTCAGGTGTCACCATCAAGAAAATCGCTGTGTCTGAAGACCCCAAACGTGTCAATAAATACGGTTGGGCCACAGAGAGCCGCAATCGCGTGATCGACCCCGAACTCACTGCTTATATGACGGGATATCCTTTCGAGGCTTATGTGGTGACAGGAGCTAACACTGCAGAAAAGACAGTGACGCTGGAGCGCGTGAACCTCCAAAACAAAGTGATGAAAAAGGCTTATATCGACGAGCCCCAAAACAGGAATGGCGATGACGAAAAAGAGGCTTATATCATACATAACACTAATAACAAAGAGGTGAAAATCATCAATGACGGCTTCCATCTGTTTGTGCCCGACATGCACGACTACTTGAAAGGAAATGAAGGAAATGGCAATAAAAAGAGCACTAAGGATATGTCGGGAAGTCTTTTGCTCACTAAACTTAACCCCGGAACTGTGCAGCAGACCGCAAACGGCAAAACCAACTACGTACTGACCTATCAGGTGACTGACGATGCCGACAATAATAATCAGAATGTCGGTGTGGATGAGTATGACAAAGGCTATGTAGGCTTCTTCAAAGTGCGAAACAATGGTGTCACCAGCCCTGGAAACCAAGGCTACCTGCCCGTCAATACGAATGCCAGTGTTGATAAGTTCAGACTCGTATTCGTCGATGAGGAGGAGACAAGCGGTATCACGACTCCGCAAACAGCAACTATCCTTTCTGCTCAGCAGAATGTATATTACAACCTCAACGGCCAGAGACTGAATGGAACCCCGTCTCAAGCGGGCATCTATATCGTCAACGGGAAG
Organism: uncultured Prevotellaceae bacterium; assembly: GCA_946402905.1. Classification (GTDB taxonomy): domain Bacteria; phylum Bacteroidota; class Bacteroidia; order Bacteroidales; family Bacteroidaceae; genus Prevotella. The sequence goes on from CAMIYC010000003.1 coordinate 40,320, forward strand.
AAAGTGTTCATCAAATAATACGAACTAAATAAAGCAAAAAGACATGAAAAAACTATATATTCAACCGATCACAGAATGCGTAAACGTACGTCTGAAAGGATCCGTTCTTGATGACACTTTGCCCATGGGCAACGCATCTGAATACGCCACTACCATGTGGGGCAATGAAAACAACGCATGGGACGACGAAGATGACAATGCCGCTTTCGCCCCGAGCACCAACAACCTCTGGGATGAGTGAAAAATATGAAAGATGACACGATGGATAGATAATCATCTTCCAACCACTCATCCACTCAAAAACATAGAAAAACATAAACATTATTCATTATTCCCTTCTGGAATCCCCATGACTGTGAAGCCATGGGGATTTTTCGTGCCGAGAAAGCAAGGATGCAGCACATGCGCCACCGAAAAACGGGCGGAAACCACTCCGAAAGAGTCGGTTTCCGCCCGAAATATAAAAGTCGTTTGATGTTCTCTTAGAAGCTCACCACCATGAAGGCGCGTGCCGGCACCTCCGTATTGAGCACATTGCCATCAGCCTGGATGGAGGTGGTGACCGGAGCAATCTGCTCAGGACGTCCCACCAGGTTCTGACTGCCCATGTCACCCTTGAGCAGGATACACTTGCCGGCGCCCAGTGCTTTCACACCCTTGAAGGTGACACTCACCTTCTGAGGCTGGTCGGCAGAGTTGACCAACTTCACGATGCATTTCTTGGCATCCTTGTCGTAGACGGCGCTGGCATAAAGACCGCCGGCACCCGTGACGGGCTTGCCGTCCTCGGTCAGCTTCAGCACGTTGGTGCCCTTGTTGGTGCCATAGAGCATCTGCACATACCAGTTGGCAGAGCGCGCACTCTTCAGGTTGTCAAACCAGATGAGGTCGGGTTTCCACTGCCAGCCCTCAACATGAGCGAAGAGCGGGGCATACGTGGCCTGCCACACGATGTCGGCATTGCGCTCCAGGCCGGTCATGAAGGCAGCCTCGGAGAGTGCAGCCTCCCAGTTGTTGTACTCACCCTTGCCGTGGGCGGCATACTCACCGGCGAAGACCTTCGGCCCCTTGCGGTCGTAATTGTCGTAGCGGGCCGCATTGTCAAAGAACCACTGCGGTGGTTTGTAGTAGTGCTCGTCGACGAGATCCACCTTCAGGCGTTTCATCTCCTGCCAGCCATAGTCGAAGTCCTTGCCGTCGGCAGAGGGTCCGCTCGTGCCGCACACCTTGATGTTGGGATACTTGGCGCGGATGGCCTTGACAAACTTCTCCAGGCGCGGGGGATACAGCTCACCCCACTGCTCGTTGCCCACACCGATCTGCTTGAGGTTGAAAGGCTGCGGATGACCCATATCAGCACGCAGCTTGCCCCACTTCGTGGTCACGTCGCCATTGGCAAACTCGATCAGGTCGAGGGCATCGTCGATATAAGGCTGCAGGTCGTCGACAGCCACATGGGCGTCTTCGGTACGGTTTTGGAACTGGCATGCCAGACCACAGCTCACCACTGGCAGGGGCTCGGCACCAATCTCCTCGGAGAGGATGAAGAACTCATAGAATCCCAGTCCGTAGGTCTGGAAATAGTTGGGATACATACGATGGGCGAAGGTGTAGTTCCAGCGGTTCTCGTTGAGCGGGCGGTTCTCCACCTGTCCTACGGAGTTTTTCCACTGATAGCGGGTCTCCAGGTCGGTTCCCTCGACGATACATCCGCCCGGGAAACGGAAGATGCCGGGATGCAGGTCGGCCAGGTCTTTCACCAGGTCGGCACGCAGGCCGTGCCAGTTGTCGGAGGGGAAGAGCGACACATGGTCGAGGTCCACACCCTCGGCGGTCTCGAGGAAGATGCGCATCAGACCCTTCTGTTCGGTCACGCTCGGTGTGACCGAGGCGGTGTATTTTTTCCAGTCGCGGCTGTCGATGGTGATACGCTCGCGACCCACAATCGTATTGCGAGAGTCGACCAGTTCCACGCGGATGCGGGCGGGCTTGCTGCCAGCATCGTGCAGACGGGCGTAGACGGAGAAGTCGTAGCGCAGGCCCTTCTTAAGACCCATGCCGAAGAAGCCACGGTTTTCCAGGCCGGTACGCTTCTCGATGTGTCCGGAGTCGCCCAGCACCACATAGTGGGGGTTGCGGTCGAAGGCAGGGCGCACCTGGCTCACCTGCACATTGCCAAACATATTCCACCCCATCAGGCGGTCGGGAAACTCAAACGAGCGGTTCTCTACCATCTCGGCATACAGACCGCCGTCGGCGCCGAAGTTAATGTCCTCGAAGAAGATTCCATACATAGTAGGTTGAATCACTGCGCCAGGCTTCTTAGCCTGAACAACTAGCTGTCGCTGGGCACTGGCCGTCAGCCCGAAGGCCGAGGCCATTACCAGCAAGAATAGAACTTGTAATTTTCTCATAATTGGTTATGGTTGATAATAAAAAGATGTCTGTAACTTTTCTGAGTACTCAGAATACTCAGAGTACTCAGAATACTCAGAGCTCTCAGAATCACCTGTTGGGGGTCAGCGAGAATCTGAACACCTTATTCTCATAGGCCACACGATACTCAGGCAGGGCCTCGGCATTGCCGCTCCAGGAGTCTATGCCACCCACACCGGCATGCTCATAGTCGAGGTAGAGGTTGGTGTACGGGCTGCGTGGCACCTGCTGCACATGGCGCTGGTCCTTGTCGTCACCCTCGTCGAGGTCGGCCACGGCATAGTGCAAGGCACTGGCGGCAAACGGACGGGCCGCGTCGACCTGGAAGCCGGTGCCCGACACGGTGGTCTGACGCCACCAGCGGATGTCACACTTCGTACCGGTCTCCTGCGGACGGATATAGGGATAGAACTGCTCATCGGCCGTCTGGCGGTAAACACCGATCAGCTGCGACAGTTTGCGGTCGGAGTAGTTCTCCACCGGGCCGCGGCCGTAATACTCGCTGCGATCCATGGCATAGGGCAACTGCATCACCACACCGAAACGTGGCATGTAGCGCAGCTTGTCGGCCTGACCGGCAGTCAGGGCTTCCTCCACGTCGATACGGCCATCGGCATGCAGCTGATAGGTGAGCGACACCTCAGCACCCTCGCCCACACCGCTGAGGGTGTAGACGGCTTTCACCGACTTGGCTTTCTTGTCGAAGGTGAATGACTTCAGCGTGGGCACGGTGTTGCGCCACGCAGCATAGCGACGCTGCAGACCGGCCCCCATGTCGTTGTCGGTCACGGCACGCCAGAAACTGGGTCGCAATGTGCCGCCCTCTGCCAGCAGACTGCTGCCTCCGACCTCCCAGCGGGTGAGCTCTCCCGTGCGCTGGTCGAAGACGGCGCAGAACTCCTTGTTGCTCACGGTCAGCAGACCGCTCTTCTTGTCGGCTTTCAGCTTGATCTTCTTATCGGCGGCATTGGCCAGGAAGGTCTTCGGTGTGCCTTCGCTCAGGATGATCTGGTTGTAGGCTACGGTCTGGCCGGCATCCATCAATGGCTCGGCCTTCTTCAGCTTGAAATATACATTGAGCAGCACGTCGCCGTCGCCCAGATTGTCAGCGTCGATGGCCAACTGGTAGTCGACCGACTGCTGGGGCTCCACACGCAGGTCCTCTACCGTGCCGCGCTGCACCACGTCGCTGTTACGCAGCAGTTCCCACTCCATGCGCACGTTGTCAAGTGTGCGGAAGAAGAATTCATTGCGCACATTGATCTTGCCCGGGGTCGATGTGGCGGTGGCCCAGATGTTCTGATAGTAGTAGCCCACCTCATACATCTGTGGATTGGGCACGCGGTCGGGACTGATGAGGCCATTGCAGTTGAAGTTGTTGTCGCTGGCGTCGTAGTTGTTGTAGTCGCCGCCATAGGTGTAGATGTCGTGGCCCTGGGCATCCTTGCCATGCAGGGCCTGGTCTACGAAGTCCCAGATGAATCCGCCCTGGAATTTGGGATACTTGCGCACCAGGTCCCAGTACTCCTTGAAACCGCCGCTCGAGTTGCCCATCGCATGGTTGTACTCACACTGTATCAGCGGCTTCTGGTCTTCGCGCTTGTTGCTCTTGCTGTAATCCTCGCACCACTTCTGACTGGCATACATCGGACACATGATGTCGGTGTTGGGACCCTTGCCGGCACGCTCCCAGTGGATGGGCCTGCTCGGGTCGGCCTCTTTCACCCAGCAGTAGGCGGCGGTGAAGTTGGGGCCGTCGACGGTCTCATTGCCCAGCGACCAGTAGATGATGCTCGGATGATTGAAGTGGGCGCTCACATTGTGCTGGTTGCGTTGCAGGATAGACAGGGCAAACTGCGGTTTCTTGGCCTCGGAGTCGTCGCGATAGCCGAAGCCGTGCGACTCCTGGTTGGCCTCGGCACAGAGGTAGATGCCATATTCGTCGCAGAGGTCATACCATATCGGATCGTCGGGATAGTGGCAGGTACGCACGGCATTGATATTGAAACGCTTCATGATCTTGATGTCTTCGATCATGCGCTCGCGCGACACCACATAGCCGCCGTCGGGGTCCATCTCATGACGGTCGGCACCCTTGATATAGATGGGCTGGCCATTGACGAGCAACTGAGCGTTCTTGATCTCCACGCAGCGGAAGCCCACGCGCTGCACCACGGCCTCGTAGGGCGTGAAGCGGGCGTCGGCAGTGGTGGGGCACACCACCAGGGTATACAAGTTGGGGGTCTCGGCGGACCACTTCTTTGGATTAGGCAGGGTGAGCGTCACATTGGCCTCGCCGCCTTTGATGTTCTGCACCGACTTCTCGACCACGGCATAGCCCTTGTCGTCGAGCAACTGCATCGTCAGGTTGCATTTGCCCTCCAGATTCACTTTCACGTTCAGCTCGCCGTCACGGTAGTTGTTCACCAGGTCGGGGGTGACACGGATGTCGTTGATATGGTTTTTCTTGTTGCGGGCGTAGAGGTAGCTGTCGCGCGCCACACCCGACAGGCGCCAGAAGTCCTGGTCTTCGTTGTACGAACCGTCGCACCAACGGAAGGTCTGAAAGGCCAGCAGGTTGTCACCTTTCTTCAGATAGGGGGTGATGTCAAACTCCGCAGCCACTTTGCTGTCTTCGGCATAGCCCACGAAGGCACCGTTCACCCAAAGGTAGATATTGGAGGTGACAGATCCGAAGTGGGCGATCACCTGTTTGCCATCCCAAGAGTCGGGGATAGTCACCACGCGGCGGTAGCTGCCCACATGATTGTCCTTGACAGGCACCTGGGGCGGCTTGCTCTCGAAGTGGCCTCGCCAGGCAAAACCGATGTTCACATAGACGGGGTCGCCATAGCCATTGAGTTCCCACATACCCGGCACCGGCATCTCACCCCACCGCGAGTCGTCGTACTCGGCGCTGTAGAAGTCGGTGGGGCGCTGGTCGGCATTCTCCACCCAGTGGAATTTCCATTTGCCATGGAGCGACAGGTAGTTGTCCTGACGGCTCATGTCGCCCTGCAGGGCAGCAGCCGTACTCTCATAAGGGAAAAACGTGGTATGCAGGGCGAAGCGGTTGATGTCGTTCACCTGCATGTCGTGCCATTCCGTGAAGGTGGGCACATTGTCGGCCATAGCCGTCAGCGAAAGCAGCGGCATGGCAAGCATCGTAATCAGTTGTTTTTTCATATATTTTTTAAGTTGACAAGTTTTTTTTATTCAAGAGCCATCTGGAGATACTAGTCCTACTATATCTACTATAGAGCCTGTCAATGCTCTATCGCCCTCACATACTCACAGGCGGCGAGCAGGAAAGCCCCCACGCCGAAGTTGGCCTCGCTGTTGGCGTCGACCACCTGCCCGGGGATGGCTTTCTCGCCGATAGGCTGCACATAGCCTACCTTGCCGCTGGGCTGCAGGGCGGTCTTGGTGAGATAACGCCAGGCGCGCCGGATGACGGGCTTGAACTCCTTACGGGGCAGATAGCCGTTGTTCACGCCCCACAGCATGCCATAGGTGAAGAAGGCGGTGCCACTGGTCTCCGGGCCGGGGGCTTGCTGCGGATCCATCATCGAGCGGGTCCAGTAGCCCTCTTTCTGCTGCAGTCCGGCCACGGCACGGGCCAGGCGCACATATTTGTCGACGAAAAACTGATGATGCTTATACTCACGGGGCATGTCCTGCAGCACCTTGGCCAGGCCGGCAAGCACCCATCCGTCGCCACGGGCCCAAAAGTCTTTCTTGCCCGCCTCAGTCTTGTGTTTGGGATAGACATATTTGCCGTCGCGGAAGTAGAGCCCGGTCTCCGTGTCGAGCATGATGCTGTCGCAATAGCACAGGTTCTCATAGAGCTTGTCGAGGTAGCGCTCGTCGCCGGTCAGGCGATACATCTTCGTCATCACCGGCATCACCATATACAGGGCATCAGCCCACCACCAATAGTCGTGAGCCGCCGAGTAGGCCTCATATTCCATCACCTCCTTGGCGCGGCGGATGCGCTTGGCAGGGTCGCCGTGCGGCGGCACACGTTTCATACCTTTGGGGGCTGGCACATACTTGCCCATCGCCACCCAGTAAAGGTCGATGTAAGTCTGAAAACAGATCTGCCAGTCGCCGAAGAGCACATGCTGCTGACTCTCACCATAGTTTTTGTACAACCACTTGGAGGGGTCGGGCTCAGTGGCACCCATCCATTGATTGTGCTCGGCCCAACGCAGCGAATAGTCGAGATAGCGCGGCTCACCGGTCAGGAAATAGGCCTCCATATTGCCGGTATGATAGGCGGCATTGTCCCAGAACGAGCGCACCTCGGCGGGATGATTGCTCTGCCAGTAGGTGTTCACCTGGTCGATCAGGGCGATCACTTTGCGGGCTTTCTTCGTGTGCGTGTCTGCGGTCAGCGGCATCAGCACCGACAGCAGCAACAGAGATATCAGTATTTTTTTCATCTTCATCCAATTTCTATTCCATATTCTCTATTCTTCACTTCACCGTCACCACTTATCCTTGGTGATGATCTCGTCGGCCCAGCGATGATCCTTGGGGAAGGGCTGGGCACCCCACGCTTTCACCTGTGTCCAGGGCTGCGGCGCATCAGTCCAGAAAGGATGGTCGGCAGGCAGGCCCAGAGGCATGAATGAGAGCGAGGTCATATAAAGACTGCCGTTGTTGGTATACCAGTCGGCCGTCTCGGGCTGACTGCCGCAGAAGCCGATGGTGAGATAGCCGCCGGCATTGAAGTTGTCGTGGATGTCAAACATGCGGTGCATCACCTTGGTCAGCGCGGCACGCACCTGGCCATTGCTCAGCTCGGCGGGCAGGGTCTGATACCACGCCATCAGCGCCAGCGGCTGCATCGCGGCCATGCGGTAGGGGGTGCTGCGGCCGATCACGGGGAAGGTGCCCTCGGGCGAGATAAACCGCTCTAAGATGACTGCGAACTTCTGTGCGCGGCGCAACTCACGGTCATAGTATTTCTTATAGTCGAGACGGGTGTTGGCCTTGGCGTCGACCATCGCCTGAAGGGTCTCCAGGTACATCGGGTGGAACACATAGCTGGTGTAATAGTCGAAGGCAAACACGGGGCCGTCGGCATACCAGCCGTCGCCCACATACCACTCCTCGGTCTTGCGGCAGGCTGTATTGACCCGAAACTCATCGTAGGGCGCACCGCTCTTGGCCAGAAAACTCTCAATGGTGGAGGAAAACAAAAACCAGTTGGTATAGGGGGGATCGACACGGCGAAGGCCCGTGAACTCCTTGACATAACGCTGCTTGGTCACCTCGTCGAGGGGCTTCCACAGCTGGTCGTAAGCCCGCAGAAAACTCTCTGCGATATAGGCGGCGTCGACCAGGGCCTGACCGGCACCGTCCCACAACAGATAGTCGGGCGACTGAGGGTCGACAGCATTCTTATACGAGGCCAGCGCCCACTCGCGCAACTGGCGGCGCTGAAGGCCCTCGGCGGTGTCGTCGTCGGGCAGGGCCAGCCAGGGGGCGATGCCGGCCATCAAGCGGCCGAAGGTCTCCATGTAAACCACCTTGCGGTTGCGATTGTCAAAACTGGGGCTGAACTCAGTCTGCATGTTCTTCTGCAGTTCGCCCTTGGCCATATTTTCCAGCACTGGACGCGCCATCTTATAAGCCAGTTGGGCCCAGTATTGACGATCGGTTTGGGGGGCTGTCTTGTTTTTTTTCGCATCTGTCAGCTGACAAGTCATCAGCATCAGAAACAGTAGCATCGTCTTCGCAAAATAGTTTGTCATGATAGGTTTAGGATTGACTGATTCGAAGTAAAATAATGCGTTTTTCCACTTTCCCTGCAAATTTAGTGCAAAATTTCGAGTAAGAGAAGGAAATACAAAGAAATTTGTATTTCTGAACGGGAGAAATTTATCTAAAATGAGCGAAATACACGATTTTGTCCTTAAGCGGACAAAATCTTCAGAATCCATTCATTTTTATTTCCGAATTGCAGCCTAAATTCAATTTTTATTAAATTTAGTGCAAAATTTCGAGTAAGAGAAGGAAATACCCCTCGAAAACGTTACCTTTGCACCAGGCCGGAAGTCACTTACCGACCACATCCAGGGCCCACATATCAATTCACCAACTATAAATCCGTCAACAAACAGACCAATGGAAAACAAATACGTCAAGCAATTCCCCGACCTCATGACAGGCAAGACCGTCATGTACGTGCACGGCTTCGGATCGTCGGCACAGTCGGGCACCGTGCGGCGGCTGCGCGAGGTGCTCTGCCAGGCCAACGTCATCGCCGAGGACATGCCGCTCCACCCACAAGAGGCCATCGACCTGCTGCACCACCTCTGTCAGGAGCACCACCCCGATCTCATCATCGGCACCTCGATGGGCGGCATGTATACCGAGATGCTCTACGGCTACGACCGCATCGTGATCAACCCTGCCTTCGAGATCGGCGACACCATGGTGGCTCATGGCATGACCGGCTTGCAGACTTTCCAGAATCCGCGCAAGGACGGGGTGCAACAGTTTATTGTCAACAAGGCGATGGTCAAGGAATATAAGGAGATCTCCTCGCACTGCTTCAGCGGTGTCGACGAGGAGGAGCGCAAACGCGTGTGGGGACTCTTCGGCGATGAAGACAAGACCGTAGACACTTACGACCTCTTCCTCAGCCACTACCCCACCGCCATCCATTTCCACGGCGAGCACCGCATGGACGACCGCTCGTATATGCACGCCGTGATGCCCGTGATACGATGGATCGACGACCTTCAGAACGGACGAGAGCGCACCGTCGTCTTCATCACGCTCGACAGCGTGTGCGACACCTGGCGCAAACCGCGTAGCAGCGCACAGAAAGCTTTCCGACACCTGATCGAGACCTACAACGTCTATTTCGTGGCACCGGCCACACACGCAGTCCCCATCCAGATGACAGAAGACATGGACTGGCTCCAGCAATACTTCGACGCTCCGGTCTACAACCACGTCGTCTTCACCAACTCACCACAACTGCTCATCGGCGACTATCTCGTCAGCACGCAGCCCTGCGACGCCTTCATGGGCACCTCACTGCAGCTCGGCAGCGACACTTTCAAAACATGGGAGGAAATCATCACTTACTTCGACCGCCTCAACGGGCAGTGACTCCTGGGTGAAGGATGCTCATATACTCGTCGTAGCTGATATAACGTCCACCCATCGACTTGAGATGCGGCGTCTCAAACTGGCAGTCAATCAGCACCCCGCCGTGGGCCTGCATCTGACGGGCCAGCGCGATCAGCGCCACCTTGCTCGCACTGGGCGCCAGCGAAAACATGCTCTCGCCAAAAAAGCAACGCCCATTGGTCACCCCATACAGGCCGCCCACCAGACGGTCGCCCTCCCACACCTCCACACTGGCGGCATAGCCCCGGCGGTGCAGTTCGGTATATGCCTTGATCATGTCCTCGCCCAGCCAGGCCCCGTGCTCATGTTCACGCAACTGGCCGCAAAGACCGATCACCTGCTCAAAAGCCCTGTTGATGCTCCACGCATAGCGCCCTTTGTTGAGCAGTGTGCGCATCGAATGGGACACATGGATCTCATCGGGAAAGATGACAAAACGGTCTAAAGGACAATACCACCTGATCTCGCCCTCACGGAAGGCATACCAGGGGAAAATTCCGTTGCTATAGGCCAGCAACAACCGCTCGACAGACAGGTCGCCGCCGATGCAGAGCAGTCCGTCGTCCTCGCCCAGACGGGGGTCAGGAAAAACAAGATCGTCTATCAGCCTGAATATCATAACAGCTCTTTTTCTGAAATACTCACTATCCGGAGGGCTTCGGTGGCTCCGGATTGTCTGGGTTGTCCGGTGGCTACGGGTTGTCCGGACATCCCGATGGTCACATGGCCGCCGTCTTTCAGACGGCCGAAGAGAATCTCGCGCATCAACAGCGGCTTGAGCTCCCGGCTGATGACGCGGTCGATCTCGCGGGCACCATACTCACGGGTGAAGCCACGCTCCAGCAGCCACTCACGAGCCGCCTCGTCGAGCGTCATTGTCACACGGCGGGCATGGAGCTTCGACTCCAGCTCGCGCAACTTCTTGTCGAGGATCATACCGGCCATCCTGCGGTCCATATCATTAAACACCACTGTAGCCGACAGGCGGTTGATAAACTCGGGCTTGAAAGTCTTCTTCACCTGACGCAGCATCGCCTCACCAGCCGACACACGCCCGGAAAAACCGATAGATGCCTGAGAGGCATACTGGGCACCGGCATTGGAGGTCATGATGAGCACCACGTTGCGAAAGTCGGCCTTGCGGCCTTTGTTGTCGGTCAGACGGGCGTAGTCCATCACCTGAAGCAGAATGTTGTAGATATCGCTGTGGGCCTTCTCTATCTCGTCGAGCAACAACACGCAGTTGGGGGTCTTGCGGATAGCGTCGGTCAGCAGACCGCCGTCTTCATAGCCCACATAGCCGGCCGGGGAGCCGATAAGCTTGGCCACAGTGTGTTTCTCGGTATACTCGCTCATGTCGAAACGCACCAGCTGGATGCCCATCTCACGCGCCAGCACACGGGCCACCTCGGTCTTGCCCACACCCGTCGGCCCCACAAAGAGCAGCGAGGCCAAGGGCTTGTCGTCGTCGAGCAGACCGGCCTTGGACATCTGCACCGCCTCGACCACCTGACGTACCGCCTCGTCCTGGCCATAAATGCCCGACAGCACACGCCCGGAGAGGGTCTCAAGCGAGGCGGTGTCGTCGTCGCGCATCGCCAGCGCGTCAACTTTGCACACCTTTGACAGGATCTCTGCCACCAGCTCTTTGCCCACCACACGTGTGCCCGACTCGTCGGGGTGGATCTCACGGTAGACACCCGCCTCGTCGATGAGGTCGATGGCCTTGTCGGGCAGGAAACGGTCGCTCATAAAACGGGCACTGGCCTCGACGGCATAGGCGATCACACCATCGGCATAATGCACATGGTGAAACTCCTCATAGCGCGGGAGCAGACCCTCAATGATGCGGATGGTCTCGGCGACGGAAGGCTCGGCGATGTCAATCTGCTGAAAACGCCGCACGATGCCCTTGCTACGGGAGAAATAGCGGTTGTACTCTTCGTAGGTGGTGCTGCCGATGAAGCGCACCTCGCCACCCTCCAGATAGGGCTTGAGCATATTGGAGGCGTCCATCGAACCGTCGCCCGTGCGGCCGGCTCCCACCAGGTTGTGTATCTCGTCGATATACACGATGCCATTGCCCTCCTTGCGGATGCCGTCCATGATAGACTGCAGGCGCTTCTCGAAGTCACCACGAAACTGAGTACCGGCAATCAGCGTGCCCAGGTCGAGCTGGTAGATATGACAGCCCGACAGACGCTCCGGCACACGGCCCTCGACGATGCGAGAGGCCAGGCCATAGACCAGCGCGGTCTTGCCCACGCCCGACTCACCCACATGCAACGGATTGTTCTTGTCACGGCGACAGAGCACCTGGATGGTGCGCTCCAGTTCTGCTTCACGGCCGATCAGGGGGTTGTGCTGAGAGACCTGGTCATTGAGGCAGGTCACCAACATGCGCCAGGGCACGCTCTCATGAGACTCTTCGTCCTCTTCCTCTGGAGCGAGCTCCAGGTCGTACTCGCTGATCACACTACTCATAAAATCGTCGGCGTCGTCGCCCAGGTAGCTCTTCAGCATATAGGTGGCCTGACAGTCGTCCAACTGCATCAGACCATACACTAGATGGGGCACATCCAGCTTGCGGGCACTCGACAACTGCACCTGCTGGTAGGCCACCTGCAAGAGTTGGTTCATCTGCACCGAAGGCTCCGGACTATACGTCACATCCTGGGGCACCTGCTCCACCTCATTCCTCAGATAAGCGTCCAGACGCTGCTGCAGGGGCTTCAAATCCAGAAGAAGACCGATAAACACCTGATGTATAGGCTCGGTGCCCAGTATGGCATACAGCAAATGCTCGGGCATGATAAACTGGTGACGGAAAACTTGGCATAGCTTCACCGTGCTGTCAAACACGTCATTGGCTTCTATCGTATTCTCTATCTTTGGCATAACTTACTTGATCTCCTCTATATTAGTCTTCCTCATACGTCAGACGCAGGGGGAAACCCTCCTCACGCGCCATCTGAGTGGCACGCTTCACTTTCGACACGGCGATGTCGTAGGAGTATATCCCCACCACGGCCTTGTCGCTGTGATGCACCTGCAACATGAGCGCCTCGGCCTCGGCCTCGCTCTTGAAAAACACACGGACCAGCACTTTCACCACAAAATCCATCGTGGTGAAATCGTCGTTATGGATATATACTTTGTAGCGGCGGGGCTCCTTCAGCCCTGTGCGCTGCCGCTCTTTCACAGATGATTGTTCCTGAGGCATAGTCTATAGGTGTGTTCTATTAATTCTGTTTGATATATAGGCATTATTCTGCTCAATCTGTTTCGGTCGCTTTTTGTTTTTATTCGGTGCATAGTGTCAAGTCTCATCGGTCGTATAGCCCGCTATACTCCCTCTTCAACTTACACTCTGCACTCGACTAAAAATCAAAAAACGCCTCGACATAATTAATAGAACCCACCTATATTCATTCACTATTGTCATTCTTCTATCTTAAAATTCACTTTCCCTTTCAGGGCTGCCGACTTCACCGTGAGCACAATGCGGTACATCTCGTCGCCCCACACGCGCCGGAGCAGCGGGTCGAGCAGCGCACTGATATCCTCCACATCGGCCGACAACTCTGAGCCGTCGTAACGCAGACGGTGGCCGCCCAGGGTGATGACTCCCGGCTTGCCCGCCACGGGCCTGACAGGAGTGAGCAGCATCAGGCGTGAAGGCGTCTGAAAAGCAGACAACTCATAGTCTTCGGTGACACTGACCGCCGACTTGCCTGCCTGCACCGTGCGACGCCATGACCGCACACCGGCCTCAGGGGGATAAGCCCCGGCTATGTCGAGACAGAGCCGGCCGGGCTGATGGGACACCACCCGTGAGGCGTATTGCTTGCCGTCTTTCTGGTCGAAGCCGTTCACCTGGGGCAGGTTGTGATAGCCCGACTGCATCGTCCAGATCGAATAGCGGCCTGAAGAGAAGGTCTGAGAGGTGTACTCACCCACCCCGACATCGATGAGCAATGGCTCGCTGTCGGCATAAACCACCAGCGATCCCACATCGTTGTGGTTGTGGTTCTCGCCGTTGTTGCCGCCCTTCACTGCCACAAACAGACGGCCGCGGCGGGCTGCCATGATCTGGAGATCGGGCAGCCACACGTCACGCAACAGGGGCTCACGGGGCTGTTCGAGAGCAAACTCGCTCACATGTCTGAGAAAAAACAGCTCGCGTCCCAGGGTGGGGAAATTGCCGCTCTTGTCGTAGAGCGCAGCGGGATCGGTGAGGATGCCCTTGCGCTGACCCAGATAGGCGGCAAACTCACGCATCACAGGGTCATTGAGATACAGGCCGAAGGGATAGACCACGTTCACCTGCTGCAGCGTCTTGTTATCGTGAGAGTCGGCGAAGTTGACGCAGTAGTCATGGCCGATATAGGTCTTGTACACATAACTGCCCATGGCACGCAACTTGGCATCGCCGCTCCAGTCGAAGCGACCGCCGGTGGCAAGGCGCAGCAGGCTGAGCTCTTCGTAGAGGGAGGCGGCGGCGCGGTCCCAGTAGCCCGGACCCTCGTCACAGCCGCCGTCGGCGTGGTAGGCATCCATAAAGGCGTGCATCGCAGCCACAATCTGCCGCACAGCATCCATCTGGCGCTCGCGGTCGGTCTCGCACAGCAGCACGCAAGCCAGCCAGTTGCTGCAGATCCAGGGATTCCAGTTCATACCGGCGGTCTTCCACCAGTAGTTGCCACGGAGGGCAGGATCGAGGATGCGGCGGCGTATCTCGCTGTCCACGGTGCGCGTCAGGTCGGGACTGAAGGCATCGAGCTGCGTACGCAGCATATAGTTGGTCCATACGATAAGGCTGGCGGTCTCGGCATTGAACAGGTCTACATTCTGATCGCCACGCATCGGTATCTTCTTGCCGTAATGTGCGGGCAATCCCCACCAGGTCTCCTCGCAGAAACTGCCCAGGCCATTGACGATATCGGGCAGGAAACGACCCTTGCACTCGATGATCTCTGCCATCACAAGGGCAGCCAACTGTCGGCGCTTCTCAAAACACAGTGCTTCGTAGTTCACGCGGTTGCCATTGGTCTTAAACTCAGCAAACACGCTGAACGGCAACACCTGCCAGGGCTTGCCAAGGTATCGCTCACCATATTTCATATAACTGGCGCGCATGGGCTCGGGGATGGAGTCGCGCCAGAACGGATCCTCCGCACGAGGCAGGGGTGCAAACTGTCCCGGCTGGACTAATCCAGACAGCCACTCATCGTCTGACGCCCAACTCTGGCACCAGCAGCAAACCATCATCAAACATATTATCAATCGTAGCTTCATCCTCTTTTTTTTGCAAAGTTAATGCAAATCGAGCGGAGAACGAAAAGAATTCATTCTTTTCTTATCCCGAGATGAAGCTTAACTTATCTAAAGTTAATGCAAATCGAGCGGAGAACGAAAAGAATTTATGAGTGGGGGGTCAATTTGTTTCTTACACATCCACACTCCATTTGCAGTGGTAATCAACTCCCCCTCTAAGTTAGAGGTTGCTCTCCCCCGGGAAACGGGGGAGTTGGAGGGGGTGTCAGGGGGAGTGTGTCTCAGCCAGCGGTTCCCCCTCTAAGTTAGAGGGGGTCAGGGGGAGTGTGTGCTCCTTGACAAAAAAGGCACAAAAAAAAGGACTCCGCCGAGTCCCTACCTTGTTAACCTTAAATCTAATACTATGAAAAACACATTGCAAAGATAAAAGTTTTTCAAAATATAAGCAACACTTTTCAACAATTATTATAAAAAACCTTTGTTTTCTTGATTTATATCAATTTTTCCCCATTTTACACTGCAAAATATTAATTTGAAACTATCCTAAACACTAAAAACAAAAAATCATAACCACCAACTACCCCACACCTCCACCCTACCAATGCCAAAATCTTCAAATCTTTTCACGGCACATCCTTCCTTCAGGATGCAATTTCTTTCATCCGCAGACCCGAAAACCGAAAATTATGCCTAACTTTGCAACCAATTCCGAGCAATGAAGAAAATCATCCATTCGAAATGAACAAACCAAAACCAAGAACCATCCTCTTTTACCTGCTATTCTGCCTGTTCATGACCATCACCACAAACTCACGGGCTCAGGAACCCATGGGACGAATGATGGACGAACCATACATCAGTGACACCAGCACAGCACCCACCATCAATGACGGCACCATAGAAACCATCACCGTCAACGGTGTGTCGTTCAACATGATCAGAGTCAATGGAGGCTCATTCACCATGGGAGGTACCGAAGAACAAGGAACTGACGCCGAAATCGACGAAATTCCGGCACACGTCACTACCGTGGACAACTTCCTCATCGGAGAAACGGAGGTGACACAAGAACTTTGGGAAGCCGTCATGGGCAGCAATACCTCACAATATAAAGGACCGCAACTGCCCGTGGAAAGCATGAGATACGTAGACTGCGAACTCTTCTTCTTCAAACTCAACTTCCTCACAAGACGTCACTTCCGCCTACCCACAGAGGCGGAATGGGAGTTCGCCGCAAGAGGGGGAAACAAAGCTACGCCCACCAAATACGCCGGCAGCGACGACTATGACGCCGTGGCATGGTATTGCAACAACAGTGGCAACAGACCACACGAGGTGAAAACCAAAGCACCCAACGAACTGGGAATCTACGACATGAGCGGAAATGTCGATGAATGGTGCGCCGACACTTGGGACAGCTATGACCCGGAGCGCAAAGGAAATGCCAACCCCGCATTCAAAGTCAGGCGCGGAGGAGGATTCCTCGACTTCGCCAAGCACCTCCGCGTATCTGACCGCAGGGGATGCTCCGAGCAAATGTGGCACAACGATATAGGACTGCGCCTCGCAGAATAAAAATGCCAGGAATCAGAGGGACAGGTTTTTGATTCTTAGCATAAAAAGCAACTATCCTTTCTTGTCAAGTTTGTAGATTTGTGTGTATGAAAGACCTGTGACTCGTGACATTTGTCGTGGTCCGGCACCAAGTTCCGACATCACTTCCCAAGCAATTTCTTTCCGCCTTTCTTTTGAGAATAACTGGAAATCTGCCATGCCTCTTATTCCGCACTTTATCATAATCATTTGCCGAACTGTTTCATCGGCTATAATCTTACGCCCATCCAATTCCATGCAAACAATGTCATCTGGTAAAGGCATATTCACCCAGGCTGTGAGCTCGTCAAATCCGAATCTGTTGATGGCGGCTTGAATATGGCATACCGATACTGCAGATTGGCCAAGATAATCGTTTCTCCAACTGCTATACTCATATTCCTCCGCTTTCGATACAAGACCTGCCTTTACAGGATTCTGATGGATATAACGGAAGAGTGTCATATAATACTCGGGGCTGTTGCATGGCTCGCTCTTGAACCGGTCCTGAAACAAATGGCCGATTCGTCCATACTTCTTATTATAGAAAAGAGCATAGCTCGCTGCTATTGACTTCACCACCTCTCCCAAATCCCACTCCTTCTCACATAACAAAAGATGTATATGGTTCGGCATCAAACAGTAAGCATGGATATGGGAAGTACATATCCGAGAAGAATGGTCATCGGCAAATCTTGTTTGAACAGTTGACAATATTTTTATGAAGGCCCAATAGTCATCCGGTTCTTCAAAAATGTCTTGACGGTTTATACCACGTAACATCACGTGATAAATTCCCGTTTCGCTTCGTTCTCTTCCTTTCCTTGGCATAGCAAAATTCCGCCTTTAGCTTTTTTACAAAAAACGTGATAAGGCGCTATTTATTGCAAAAGGAATCAAAAACCTGTCCCTCTGATTCCAACCTGATCTTCACAGAACAGATATAGCTGCTCATTGAGAAATGACATCACCGAGTCTTTCAGTATAATAGGACCAGAAAGAGGAATGTCTATAGAAAATTTTTCTTTACCGAAAGGTGAGTTACCGACTTCCATCTGTTGGCGTTCTACTATCAACAATTGAGAAGAAGGCTCCTCTTTTATACTATTGCCGCATGCTGCCATGGCGAAGATAGCCAGTAAGATTATGGTATAGGCGAAGTGAAAGAGTCTTCTCAGCACAGTAATTAATAGTATTCCAACGCGAATTGTTATGTAGTTGGCTCTCATAAAATTATGTTTTATTGTATTCTTCCATATTTGTCTCTCAAATATTGCTGTAAATCATTTGAGTTTTCACCCTCATATATGCGGTTCTTGTCGAAGACCGTCCACGAGTCACAATCTTCAAAACCCACTTTTTCAAATGTTGCAGGGTCTGCGCCAGGTATGATAGAGTCTTCATAAAACACATGATATTTGTCTTTGCCGTACCAGAAATCTGTTCCTCTTGATTCTTTTTTCCCAAGATAGAATTCGTAAAGGTACACTGGTTGAATTGATGAAACATCAGCTTCTTTCACTAATCTATCATAATACCAAACATGGTCTTTGTCCACATACCAAAATTTACTGTCTTCTAACTGCTTGAATGTATGCGGGTCTGCACCTTCCAATACTTCAAGTTTATCAGTGTAAACATTCAAGCCGTCGGTTCGAAAATCTCCTATTATTGACAATTGTTTATAATTCTTTATCTTTGTGGCTTTCCACTCATAGTAAGCTCGATTTTTGTCCTGCCCCACACGAATAAAAACTTCCTTAAACGTTTCTGGGTCTGCCCCCTCTACAATATGGTCTTTATAATACACGCGATATTTGTCGGCGGCATAATCCCCTTCTCTTGAAATAAAAGGAGTATGATCTTTTATTGGATGAAAACTTTCATAGTCTGCAAGTGGAACAGGAGGATATCCCATATAATATGCATTGTATTTGTCTTTCGCCCATTGCGAATCCTCATCATCGTCATCCCCTATAACGACAAATGTTTTCTTATCTGCCACATGTATGGCTTTTCCATTCCAGTAAAAGTCTTTTTTATCTTCTGTCAGCCAACCACTATGCACCTTGAATGACTTAGGGTCAATATTTGGAATTATTGAATCAAAATGAAATGCATGGCTGGCATCGACAGCATAATTTTTACCTAAATATTTGAACGATTTTCCATCTGCTCCCTTGATTTTGTTTCCCTCCAAGAAAGCATAATGAGTATCTCGGCCATATCCATCACCCAAATCCTCAAAAGTTGCTGGGTCGGCATCTAAAACCGTGACTTTATGCCCACTGGCTTCATTCAACTCGTGAAAAGTCACTTGCTTACCGTCATTCTTGTAACCAACGCAGGAAACCAACACCATACAAATGAGGCTTATCGCCACCGTCAAATAAAGTAAACGACTTATCTTTATCATACGTTTTTCTTATTAAAATATGTTTACCTGCAAAAATAGGAAATATAATGGAACCATCCCTTCTTTTTTGGTATTATTTAACGCAATACCCCTTTTTTCTTGTCAGGACTTGTGGAGCAAATGTGGAGCAAATTAGCACCCTATACAAAAGTAAAAATCTCGCAAGTTGCTTGTTTTCAGCTTCTTGCGAGATTTTAAATGATTTTTAAAAGTACCCAGAGCCGGGGTCGAACCGGCACGGGTTGCCCCACTGGTGTTTGAGACCAGCGCGTCTACCGATTCCGCCATCTGGGCTTTTTTCGGTGCAAAGATACACATATTTTCCGAACTGACAAATTTTTACATGAAAAAACACTAAATTCTTGCTTTTCACGTTAGTATAATGTATACAAGCATGCTTATTTTAAATCTGTAGAGACTATGTCGACAAACAACCATCATTTCTGTGTAATTCTCGCCGGAGGAAGAGGCAAAAGACTGTGGCCATGCAGCAGGGTGGGCTATCCCAAGCAGTTCATCGACTTCTTCGGCACTGGAAGGACACAACTCCAGCAGACCTTCGACAGGTTTGCAAAAATCATACCCACCGAGAATATCTTCGTCACTATCAACGACGAGTTCGCACCCATAGCCAAAGAGCAACTCCCCGAACTGCCGGACGACCATTTCCTGGGCGAGCCGGTCAACCGCAACACAGCACCCAGCGTCACCTGGGCCTGCTACCATATCCTTGGCATCTGCCCCGAAGCCAACATCATCATCACGCCGTCTGACCAGACCGTCATCAACGACAGCGTCTTCCATCACGATGTCAAGGAAGCCCTCGATTTCGTCGACGGACATGACGGCATCATCGCCATGGGTGTGCGCCCCTCAAGACCCGAGCCAGGATACGGCTACATACAGATGGGCGACCATTGTCCCTGCGGTGAGGACAACCTCTTCACGGTCAAGTCGTTTCTGGAGAAACCGGAGCGCGACTTCGCCCGCATGCTCATGGACAGCGGCGAGTTTCTGTGGAACACCGGCATCTTCGTCTCACACGTCAGACACATGATCAATCATTTTAAAAAGGTCATGTCGCCTGTATTCCGCCAGATTGAGGCCGACGGCAAGGCCGGCACCCTCGATGATGAGACCAAGGCCGTGTGGGAGTATTTCCCGCTCTTCCCCAACCTATCCATCGACTACGGCATCCTCGAGAATGCAGAAAACGTCAATGTCATGCTCTGCGGATTCGGATGGGCCGACATGGGCACGTGGCACTCCATCTACGAGGCTGAGCAGAAATGCGACGGCGACAACGTAGTGCTCGACAGCGACGTCATCATGGAAGACTGCAAGGGCAATATCATCAAACTGCCAAAAGGCCGGCTGGGTGTCTTCAACGGCCTTGAGGGATTCATCATTGCCGAGAAAGACAATGTGCTGATGATATGCCCCAAGGGCGACTCATCAGCACAAGTACGTAAATTTGTCAATGAAGTGCAGATGAAACTCGGCGAAGAGTTCATCTGAGAGCGGACCCGTTTCTCACCAGGGCATCACAAGCTCTGGAATTCAGCGTAGATCTTCGAGGCGATAGCCTTCATCTCCTCATCCTCCAATTTCAGTTTCGGATTGGAGAAAAGCATGTCCTTCTCACTCTGCATAGGGATGAGATGGATATGCGCATGAGGTACTTCCAGGCCGAGCACGGCCTGACCCACCTTCACACAGGGGAAAGCCCGCTTGATGGCGATGGCCACTTTCTTGGCAAACACCTGAAATGCGGCAATCTCCTCATCGTCCATGTCAAAAATGTAGTCCACCTCCCGACGTGGGATGACCAGCGTGTGGCCTTTCACCATCGGGTTGATATCAAGGAAAGCGTAAAAGCGATCGCTCTCCGCACATTTGTAGCTGGGTATCTCGCCAGCGGCGATTTTTGAGAATATACTCATATTATTTAGTTGATAAGTTGATACTTCTAAGTGACAAGTTGACAAGTTGACGAGTTGACAAGTTGCTTGTTCCACTCTATTCGGTCTCCCCTCCTTCGGAGGGGCTGGGGGAGGTTATTCCTTCGGAGGGGCTGGGGGAGGTCTTTGGGGGAGGTCTTTGGGGGAGGTCGCTAAATAGATATTTTATCGATACGCAGTTTGATGGTGCCGCGGGGTATCTGTATCTCCACGATGTCGCCCACACGCTTGTTGAGCAGCCCCTGTGCGATGGGGGTCTTGATAGAGATCTTGCCCTCACGCAGGTTGGCCTCATTCTCGCTCACAATCGTATAGCTCATCTTCGCCTTGTTCACCATATTGGTCATTTCCACTTTTGAGAGGATCTGCACAGCGTCGGTGCTCAGGCGAGACACGTCCACGATCTTGGCCTCAGAGATGGCCAGCTTCAGACGGTTGATCTTGTCCTCCAGATGCCCCTGGGCCTCCTTGGCAGCGTCATACTCCGAGTTCTCACTCAAATCACCCTTATCGCGGGCTTCCGCTATGGCGGCCGATGCCTTGGGCCGCTCCACAGACTCCAAATGTTGGAGTTCGGCTATCAGTTTGTCATAGCCTTCTTGAGACATGTAAGTCATGATCTTATGATTTTTTGTTTTTTAAAGTTAATCTAACAGATGATGCAAAAAATGATGAATCCCGACAATTTCGCTCGTCGGAATTCAGACTTCCATTCTTTCACGTTGTTGATGACAGCCAGGATTTTAGCCGTAAGCGAAAACGGCTCAACTGGAACTAATTCCAGTTGAGTCTCACTGTCTGTCTTGTTATTAGACTTTGCAAAGGTAGATTATTTTTTCGATTCCGACAATCTTTTTTGAAAAAAAATTAAACTTTGAATCCAAATCATCCACCTTCACAGTCTCACCACGGCCTCATCGCCGGTATAGTCGATCGTACGCGACGTGCCGTCGGGCAGCACCACGACAAACTGGCGCAACCTGAGCATGCCGGGATAGCTGCCGCGCCGGGCGCTGATCGTCAGCTGGCGCGCAGCGTCATCCCATGTCATCGTAATCTCTGAACAGACGCCTCGCTCGTAGTTGTAGTTGTCGCCCTCATCCTCATACAGAGTAAAACTGCCGTCGGCACCGGGATAGACACGCAGTTCCAGTTCACGCCAGTCACGCTCGCCCACATACTGCATCTCTGGACCCAGAGGCAGGATGCTGCCAGCGCGCACAAACATCGGCACACGGTCGAGCGTAGTCGTCAGCGTCACCGACTGTCCGCCCTTCAGACGCTCTCCTGTCCAGAAGTCATACCAGTCGGTACCCTTGGGCAGATATTTCACCGCCGTCTTCGGGACGGTGAAGTCGACCGCCGGGCCGTCGCCAGCGGCGTGGGCTTCTTTCTTGTCCCAGCCCGTCATAGCGTCCTCACGTATCACCTGCTCCTGCGTATACTGTGCCTCCACGATCGGTGCGGCCAGTATGCTCCGGCCGAACATCAGCTCGTCGGTCATGTCCCACACGCGCTTGTCGGCGGCGAAGTCAGCAAACAACGGGCGCATATAGCTCCCGTCATGGCTGGTCACCTGCCAGGCCGTGCTGTATAGATAGGGCAGCAGACGGTAGCGCAGGCGGATGGCGCGCTCGATGGCGTCGTAGACAGGCTCGCCCTTCTGCCCGAACTGCCAGATCTCACGGGGAGCATCGGCACCGTGGCTTCGGAACACGGGGCAGAACAGCGCATACTGCATCCAGCGTACATACAATTCCTGAAACTGAGGGTTGCGCGGAGCCGAACCACCGCCACGGGTGTTGTACGAGCCACAGAAGAAGCCGCCGATGTCGGTATTGAAATTGGGATTGCCCGTCAGCGTATAACTCAGGCCGGCGGGTATCTGCTTGCGCAGCATGTCCCACGACGAGGCCACGTCGCCGCTCCACATGTTGGAGCCGTAGTGCTGCTGGCCGGCGAAGGCCGAGCGTGTCATGATAAACACGCGCTTCTCCTCAGAAGTCTTGCGCTGGGCTTCAAACACACCACGCACCGTCTCCAGGGGGAAGGCATTGCGAAGCGACCGCCACGTGCCGCCGTCACCGGCCTTATGGTCGTAGTCGCTCTCCTTGGGGTTGAAGAAGTCGGGGTCGGTGGAGTCCATCCACCAGGCATCGGTACCCTTGTCAAAGAGGGGCTTCAGGTTCTGCCAGTAGATGTCACGGGCCTCGCGCGAGAAAGCGTCATACACGCGCACGCCCGACGGATAGTCCATACGCGGGGGCCAGAACGTCAGACCGCTCTGAGGCCACGTCTCGAAGTCGAAGAGCAGGCCTTTCTCGTCCAGCTGACGGTAGGCTTTGGTCTTGGGGCCGAAACTGGCCCAGATCGAGATCATGAAGTGGGCGTGCTGCTGATGCACCTGCTCAATCATCCGCCCGCCGTCGGCATATTCCTCGGTCAGGAAGTCCATAGCGTTCCATAGATAGTTGGAGCCCCAATACTGCCAGTCCTGGACGATGCCGTCGAGCGGCACTTGCAACTCGCGGTATTTCCTCACCACGCCGAGCAGCTCTGCAGAACTCTTGTAGCGCTCCTTGCACTGCCAGTAGCCATACGTCCACAACGGAAACATGGGTACGTCGCCAGTCAGGTGGCGCATCTGGGCAATCACGCCGTCGGCGCTGCCGCCATACATCAAGTAATAGTCGACACAATGCCCCACCTCCGACGACAGCGACATCCCCGACACGGCATCGTCGTCAAACTGCGTGCGAGAGTAATTGTCCCAGAAGAGCCCCCAGCCCTTGATGCTCTGCAGCACGTTCTGATAGTCTTCCAGATTTGACTGCTCCATCAGCTGGTGAGTGCCGCGCCGGTTCATGCGCCCGTTCTGTATCGTGCCAAGACCATAGATGGCCTCGTCTTTGTCCAACTGGAAGTTCTGTGTCACACGGTAGGCTCCGGCATCGGGACCCTCGGTACGGGGATCAAAACTACAGGCGCCCTTCTCGCGCAACAATGTCTTGCCTTTGGCACTGAACGTCACGGCTCCCGTCACGGGATCCACCTTCACAGTCAGCGCGTCGCTCTCCAGGGTGTTGCCTTTCTGCCTGACGTCCACATCGCCGGCCTGGGCGATCACCACCAGACTTTTTTTTGTATAGTCATGCCCTGCCGGATTTTTCACCACATGCACGACCGATGGTGTGAAAAACTCGATACTCACCTGCGTTTCTCCTGCCTGAAAAATCACAGGACCAGCCTTTGCCGCAACGGATAACACGCTCAGCATGACTGCCATCATGTATACTCTCCTCATACCTTCTTCTATTAAAAATGGACTAAAATAATACTTGACGCAAAACTACATAAAAAACATGAAATAAAAAAATGCAATTGGCATAAATAAGAAGTTTTTTTCCTATCTTTGCATGAACATTTTTACAAACAGATTTTTTCACCTTAACAAATTCATAATGGAAAAGAACAGATTTTCTTTGCTCATCGCCCTCCTGACGTGCTTCACGCTCTCCGTGAGCGCACAAAGCGAGGCTCAGCCCTATTTCACCGCACCAGAAATGCCCGACATGCAGAAATTCCTGCCCGAACCGCCCGACACCACATCCAGCCGGTTTGCCAACGATATCATGCAATATTTCTGGGGTAAGACACAACGCCTTAACGCCGAGCGCGCCGAGATCGCCAAGCGCGACGCCGTCTATGGGCTGGAGACTATCATCAACGAGTTTTCAGAACCTTTCGGCCTGCTGATCTCCGAAGAGGGCACGCCCGAGATATACAAAGTGCTCAGAGACGGACTCGCCACCTGCGACAGCGTGTGCCGTATACCCAAAGAGCACTATATGCGCCGCAGGCCCTTCTCACGCTTCAATGAGCCGACACTGGTGCCCGAGCAGGAGGAGGCACACCTCACCAACGGTTCCTATCCCTCCGGCCACACCATCCTGGGATGGAGCGCCGCCCTGCTGATGACCGAGATCAACCCCGAGGCGCAGGACACCTTGCTCGCACGTGGATATATGTTCGGCGACAGCCGTATCATCGCCGGATATCACTGGCAGAGCGATGTCGATGCCGCCCGACTGGCAGCCTCGGCAGCCTATGCCAAACTGCACACCAGCGAGCGGTTCCTGCAGCAGATGGCCAAAGCCCGCAAGGAGTTCGCCGACCTGAAAGCAGCCAAAGTGGGCACACCCGTCAAGGCTCAGACTACAGCCGACAGCCACGCCTACACCGTAGCAGGCACTCCCGCCAACGACCAGACCCGCGGCATCGTGATTGACAGCGGACGCAAGACCGTCAGGAAGTAGGCGTCACTACGACCAGACCATAGGCCTCCAGTTGCGCCCGGCAACGCTTCAATGTCGCCTCCGTGGGGGGCGACATCGAGACATGGGAGGGATTGTAGACCGACCACATACGACGGTGCTTGTCGCGTCCCATGTCGTGATAGGGCAACAGGTGCACTTCTACACGCCGGCCACCAGACGTCGGACTGCCACCAGTGGCCATACTACCGTCAGGCAGGGAGGTCAGAAACCGCGCGGTATCTTCCATATTCTCCTCATCGGCATTCACGCCTTCTATCAGTGGGATGCGGATGAGGAATTCTTTTTTATTACAGGCGAGCCACCGCAGGTTGTCCAGGATCTGGTGGTTGTCCACACCCGTATACAACCGGTGACGCACGGAGTCCATCACCTTCAGGTCGACAAGCCACAGGTCGCAGACAGCTGCCACCTCGGCCACCACTGCCGCCGACGCATACAGAGAGGTGTCCACCGCACGGTGAAATCCCCGCCGGCCCAGCTCACGGAGCAGCCGCAACGTGTCGTGAGGACGCATGAGCGGTTCGCCGCCGCAGAGGGTCACCCCTCCCCCACTCTCCTCCATCACCAGCCGTTCCTTCTCCACCTCGGCCAGCAGTTCATCCAGCCCCCATTCGCGGCCGCAGATCTCCAGGGCCATCGTAGGGCATTCCTCGGCACACCGGCCACAGAGCCGGCACGCCTCGGCCGCATATTTTATACCGTCCGGGGTCAGCGTGAGCGCATCGTGACGACAAGTGTCTACACAGGTGGCGCAACCGATGCACCGCCCCTGCCTGTAGGTGAGTTGTGGCACGGTGCTCCAGCTCTCCGGATTATGGCACCACACACATCTCAGCGGACAGCCTTTCATAAACAGCGTCGTGCGTATGCCCGGACCGTCGTTGATGGCGTAACGCTTAATATCGAATATCATCATATCTCATAAAAATGACCCCGAGTGCTCGGAGTATTCGGAATACTCGGAATACTCGGAGAATTCAGAGTATTCAGAATAATCAGAATCATCAGAATCCCGCTATTTCATTCCTCGCGATGATCTCGTCCTGCAATTGCTGTGTCATGTCGTTGAAGTAGTCGGAGTAGCCGGCCACACGCACCAGCAGGTCGCGATAACGTTCAGGATGACGCTGGGCGTCGAGCAGCGTCGACGTGTCGACGATATTAAACTGGATATGATGGCCGCCCATCCTGAAATAAGCGCGGATCAGGTGCCCCAGCTTGCGCCGGTCTTCCTCACTCCGGAGCAAGGGCGGCGCAAACCGCATGTTGAGCAGCGTGCCGCCACTCATGGTCTGGTCGAGCTTGCCCAGCGACTTGATTACAGCCGTAGGACCGTGGGTGTCGGCGCCATGGGCGGGCGACGTACCGTCGCTGATGGCGAAATGGGCATGGCGGCCATTGGGCGTGGCGCCGCACACACTGCCGAAATAGTTGTGGCAGGTGGTGCTCAGCATATTGAGGTGGGTCTTGCCGCCACGAGTGTTGGGCCGACCCTCGATGGCGCGCACCAGGTCGTCGTATACACGCACGGCGATACGGTCGGCCCGTTCGTCGTCATTGCCGAAACAAGGCGTATGGTGGATGATATACTGCCGCATCTTCTCCTGCCCCTCGAAATCAGAGTCCAGCGCCCGCAGCATTTCGTCCATCGTGTAGCGCCGGTCTTCATACACATGCTTCTTCAGCGCAGAGAGACTGTCGGTGATGGTGCCCAGCCCCGTGCATTGTATATAGGTGGTGTTGTAGCGCGCGCCGCCACTGTAATAGTCTTTGCCGCGCTCTATACAGTCGTCGATCCACAGACTCAGGAAGGTGGCAGGAGCATAGAGCGAGAACATGCGCTCGATATAGTTGTTGACCGACAGCTTCAGGTTGACGAAATACTCCATCTGCCGCCACCATGATTCATAGAGCTGGTCGAAGGTAGCCATCTCACGGGGGTCGCCGGTCTTCAGGCCGATCAGCTTGCCAGTCTCCGGGTCTGTGCCGTCGTGGAGCGTCAATTCCAGGATCTTGGGCGTGTTCAGATAGCCGGTCAGCAGATAGGCCTCCTTGCCGAAGGCTCCCACCTCGATACATCCTGAGCAGCCACCCTCACGGGCATCCTCCACGCTCTTGCCAGCGCGCACCATCTCTTGCACGTAGGTGTCGGGGTTGAAGACGGAGGGATAGCCGTGCCCTTTCTTGATCAGCCGGATGCCGGCTTGCAGGAAGTCGTCGGGGGTCTCCCGGGCGATGTGTATGCTCAGGCCAGGCTGCAGCTGGTGCAGCTCCTCTTGTATCTCCAGGATCATATACGACAGTTCGTTCACGGCGTCGCGCCCCTCGCGGTCCACACCGCCGATGTTGATATTGGTGAAGTCGTTGTATGTGCCCGACTCCAGGGCCGTCACCCCCACTTTGGGTGGGGCAGGCTGGTTGTTGAACTTGATCCACAGACATCCAAGCAATTCTTTGGCCTGTTCGCGGGTCAGCGTGCCGTCGGCGATGCCCTGGGCGTAGAAGTGGTAGAGGTGCTGATCCAGGTGGCCGGGGTTCATAGAGTCCCAGCCGTTGAGCTCCGTCACGGTGCCCAGGTGCACAAACCAGTACATCTGTATGGCCTCCCACAGGTCGCGGGGAGCATGGGCAGGCACGCGTTGGCAAACCTCGGCGATACGCTCCAGCTCACGGCGGCGCCGGGGGCGTGTCTCCTCACGAGCCATCTGCTCGGCCAGTGCAGCATGACGCTCTGCCAGCAGGATGGCGGCATCGCACGAGATGGACATGGCCTCCAGCTCCTGCTGCTTGTCGGTGGCCTCAGGGTCATAGATATAGTCGAGCGAAGCGATCTTACGGGCGATACGGTCCTTCACCTCAAGCAGTCCTGTGCGATACATCTTGCCGTCCATAGCGGTATGGCCCGCCGCGCGCTGCTCCATAAACTCGGTGAAGACACCCGCCTCATAGGCGTCGCGCCACGCCTGCGACACATGGCCGAAGATGCGCTCGCGTTGTGTCTTGCCACGCCAATAGGGGATCACCTCGCGCTCGTAGGTGTCGATGTCGGCCTGGCTGATGGTGTAGCGCTGCAGAGTACGCTCGTTGAGCGTGTGCAGGTCTTCCACCGAATGACAGGTCAGCTCGGGAAAGGTGGGCACCGCCTTGGGCCTCGGACCACGCTCACCCACGATCAGCTCGTCATCACCGATATACAGGGTCTTTCTCCGGCATATCTCATAAAAATTGCGTGCCCGCAGCTCAGCGACAGGCATCGTGCCATAGTGGGCCTTATAAAACTCTGTTTCTATCAGTGCGCGCTCTATGCTCAGCGTAGCTGGAGTGTCCATATTCTGCTGGCGCAGACGCATTATTCTTTCGTTCATCATTTCATTAATTTTTCCGGAACACTCGGAGTATTCGGAATACTCGGAACACTCGGAGTTTCTCAGAGTCAGCGTTTCATGTTCAGGTGCAGCTGCACGACAGCCGGTATGAAGATCAGCAGAGAGAAGACCACTGCCATGCCGATATGCAGCGGACTGCCACCCCAAAGGTCGATCAGACGGAAGTCTTCGGCATTGGGCAGGATATTAAACAGGACATAGGCGGCGGTATTGTTCACCCAGTGTACGATGATGCCAGGTATCACACTGTGCGTGCGGTAGTACATCCATCCGAGCAGCAGCCCGAGACAGAAAGCATGGGGCATCTGCGCCGGATTGAGGTGCACTAAGGCGAAGAGCAGCGCGGAGACCACGATAGCGGCCCAGTGACGGTCAAGCGACCGCAACAGCGACCGCAAGATGGCGCCACGAAACACCAGTTCTTCCACCAGCGGGGCAATAATGCCGATGGCGAGATATCCCCAGCGGCTCGACATCATCTCGACGAGCATCTCGCTGTTGACATCCTTCATGGGCACCAGTTCGAGAAATATCTCCGAGGGCACCAGCGTGCCAAGGGAGGCCACGGCAGCCCAGAAAAAGACGGCCCAGGGCCACGTGCTGAGGTAGTGGTTGGACACGACGCACCACTTGCGCCACAAAAACACGATCATCACCACGATGCTGAAGGCGGCCTGCACGGTGATGAGCATCGGTGCCGTCAGTTCTCCGGTACCTTGGAGTATATGGGTCATCGCCTGGTTCAGGCTCTCGCCGCCGGCCATCAGCCACACCAGTGTGACTACAAACGTGGTCACAAACTGTATGGCCACAAATACTATCAGATATTTCAATGCTTGTTTCATGAGAAGGTTGTGAGGTTATGAGGTTGTGAGGTTGGGAGGTTATGAGGTTATGAGGTTGGGAGGTTGGGAGGTTGGGAGGTCACATTATTCCATCTAAACATTTTAATTTTTAATTTTTAATTTTTAATTTTTAATTTTTAATTTCCCCATGCATCTTTGATGTCTTCTTTCATCTGTCTGACCAGCTGGCCGATGTCGTCGAACCGGCGCTCCTCGCGCAGACGCCGCACGAAATACACCAGCAGACGCTCGCCATAGAGGTCGCCCTCATAGTTGAGAATATGGGTCTCCAGGGCAAGCGCATGGCCGTCGAAGGTGGGACGCATGCCGATATTCATGATGGCGCGCTTCATCTCCACCGTATGTTCCACCCTGGCCCACACGGCATAGACGCCGTTGGCAGGCAGCAGCTTTTGGGCGCAGTTTAGCCGTAGGTTGGCTGTGGGGAAACCCAATTTGCGCCCCTGCTGAAAACCCTCCACCACCGTGCCGTCCAACATGTAAGGATAGCCCAGCAGTTGCTCCGCACCCTCCATGTCGCCCTGTACGATCATCCGTCTCACCGCCGAACTGCTCACATGCTGTCCGTCGATAAGAAGCGGAGTGTATTGCATCACCTCGATGCCCAGACGGCGACCATAGCGCACATAGTCGTCGAAACCTTCTGTGCGGTCGTGGCCGAAGCGGTTGTCATAGCCGATCAGCA
Source organism: uncultured Prevotellaceae bacterium (assembly GCA_946402905.1). Lineage (GTDB taxonomy): Bacteria > Bacteroidota > Bacteroidia > Bacteroidales > Bacteroidaceae > Prevotella. Next base: position 70,429 of record CAMIYC010000003.1, read on the forward strand.
GTTTGCGTACGCACAGCCGCCGGGCGAGTACCTGCTCCATAAACTGCTGTGCAGAGAGCGAAGCCATCTCGCGGTCGAATGGCAGGATCACGCAGTTGTCGGCCTCCGTATTCGACAGCCTGACCATCTTCTCTTCCAGCGTGTTGAGCAGTGCGGGCACATAGCCGTCGCTCACCACCTCGCGCGGATGGCGGTCGAAGGTGATGACCGTCGACTCCAGCCCTTCCTGGCGGGCCATCCGCACCAGCTGACTGATCAGAAACTGATGCCCACGGTGCACCCCGTCGAAAAAGCCTATCGTTGCCACGCAAGGCTTCAATGACATGGCACCCATCTCATCAAAAAGAAATTTCCTCATGGTTTCTATTTGCATGACCAGCGGCACTGGCTATTCTGCAATACTTTTCCTACACAGAACTGATGCCCCGGTGCCACAAGTCTAAAATTGGCGGTAAAATTACGAAAAACATGGGACATGAAAAAGAAAAACCGCTTTTCTTTTCTCAGAGCGGCTGATGTATGTCAAAAACACTACGTATTTTACACATGCCATCCCAGACTCCCGGGCTACTTTCTGCTCCGGCTGAATAAATAATTGGTGACAAAAGCCCCCTTTTATCCTAAAAAAACACTATATTTGCCCGTTCGTTTACCTTTTTTGACTTTTAAAATATGACCGAAGGATTTCGTGTGAAAAACTATGGACAGCCGGTGAAACGCTACTGTCAGACGATGGACCTGAAAGACGATCCTGAGCTGATAGCGGAGTACAGACGCCGACATGCCCGCGAAAACGCCTGGCCGGAGATCCTGGCAGGCATCCGCCAGGTGGGTATCCTCGACATGGACATCTATATCCTGGGCACCCGACTGGTGATGATCGTTGAGACATCGCTCGACTTCGACTGGGACGAGGCGATGGCCCGCCTGGCCACCCTGCCCCGCCAACAGGAATGGGAGGAGTATATGGCACTCTTCCAGGACTGCCGCAGCGATGCCACCTCAGACGAGAAATGGCAGATGATGGAACGGATGTTTCATCTATACGACTGAATGGCGGAGTGATGGACTGGAAGAGAAGACTCCTATGAAGACTTGCCGAGCTGCTGTCTTACCTCTTCAAGGATGGACAACAACTCGTCCATTTTCTCAGCACGGAGGATGGCGATGCGTGTCTGCCTGAAATTGGGTATGCCCTTGAAGATAGGACTGGCGGCCAGGTGACGGCGTGTGTGCAGGATGCCACGATATTCGTCGATGCGCTCCACGTTGATGCGCAACTGCTCTTCGAGGATATCCAGTTTCCAGGAGAAGTCCATCGCCGGGTCGGGGTCACGGCCGTCCAGATAGTCGCGTATCTCCTTGAAGATCCAAGGTCGTCCGAAAGTGGCGCGGCCCACCATGATGGCATCGACACCATACCATTCGAAAGCCTGCCGGGCTTGCTCAGGCGTGGTGATGTCGCCATTGCCGATGACGGGGATATGAATGCGGGGGTTGCGTTTCACCTCGCCGATCAGCGTCCAGTCGGCCTCTCCCGTGTACATCTGCGAACGCGTGCGGCCATGGATGGTCAGCGCACTGATGCCACAGTCTTGCAACTGCTCGGCCAGGTCGGTGATGACCAGGTTTTCCTTGTCCCAGCCCAGACGGGTCTTCACCGTCACCGGCACCCTCACCGCCTTGACCACCTCACGCGTGATGTCGAGCATCAACGGGATGTTGCGCAGCATGCCGGCGCCAGCACCCTTGCCCGCCACCTTCTTCACCGGACAACCGAAGTTGAGGTCAATCACGTCGGGATGCACCTGTTCTACGATACGCGCCGCCTCGACCATCGCCTCCACATCGCGCCCGTAGATCTGTATGCCCACGGGCCGCTCCTCGTCGCGGATGGTCAGCTTGGCCACCGTGCTCTTGATGGAGCGCACCAGAGCCTCGGCACTGACAAACTCGGTATAGACCATCGAGGCTCCGAAGCGCTTGCACAGCAGGCGGAAGCCTATGTCGGTGACATCCTCCATCGGTGCCAGAAACACAGGAAGGTCGTTGAATTGGATATTGCCTATTGTCATGATAATAAATGATATGTGCCTCCGGCGAGGCTTCTCACCACACCCTTCATCTCCAGTTCGAAAAGCACGGCGGTGAGCCGGCTCACCGACATGCCCGCCTGCACCGCCAGGATATTCAGGTTGAGGTCATTGTTGGTTTTCAGCACATTGACCACCGCCTGTTCCTCGGCCGAGAGGTCGGGAAACATATCGCGCGCTATGCCCACCGTGCGGGCCTTGGAGAGCTCAGCGTCGCTCTCCCACCCCATCGCCTTGACAAAACTCGCGGCATCGGTGAGCAGGGCGGCTCCATTGTCGCGTATCAGGTTGTTGCAGCCCTCGGAATACATGTCGCCGATGCGACCGGGGAAGGCAAACACATCCCTACCGTATCCCCGTGCGATCTCGGCGGTGATCAGCCCGCCGCCATGGGCTGCCGACTCCACCAGCACACAAGCGTCGGAGATGCCAGCCACGATGCGGTTGCGCCGCACAAAATTGATCTTGTCGGCATTGGTGTGCGTCATAAACTCCGTGAGCAACCCGCCCTGAGTCACCATCTTACGGGCCGTAGGCTTGTGGCGGCTGGGATAGAGGTCGTCGAGTCCGTGGGCCAGCACACCCACCGTCTCCAGTCCGCAATCGAGGGCCTGACGGTGTGCGCAGATGTCGACGCCATAGGCCAGACCGCTCACCACCAGCACGTCGGGCGAGAAGCGGCCAAGTTCACTCACGAAGTGTTGTATCAGTTCCTGGGCATAGATAGTGCTATGGCGTGTGCCCACGATGTTGATCACCCTGCTCCGGTTGAGGTCGGCAGAGCCCAGATAGTAGAGCACAAGCGGTGCGTCGGCACACTCGCGGAGCCGGTAGGGATAGGCATCGTCTGCCATGACCAGTGTCTTTATGCCGTGGGCCTGGTTGAAGGCCAGTTCGGCCTCTGCCACAGGGCGCATCTTGTCGCAGTCGGAGAGAATCTCCGTCAGCCGGCCTGTGGCATCGGGTATGATATCCCGTATATGCTTGCTATTTTCCACCACAGCGGTGGCGCTGCCCGCCTCACGGTAGAGGTGGAGCATACCCGCCAGGTTGTAATAACTCAAGCGGGCAAGTATCATGCTGTTAATGACTTCCTTTTCGTTCATTGGAGTAAGACTTCATCATATTCAGAACTTCTTGCCAGCCGTCCGTCGACAAGGCACACCAGCTCTACCGTGCTGCGGAAGACAAGGGTCTCGTCAGGCAGCCGGAAGATATCTTGGTAAAACACATATTTGATACCCTCTTTCTTCAGGGCGAGGCGCGACACAAACTCGTCGTCGCAGCGGAGCGGCACCTTGAACTGCATATTCACGCGGGCCACCACTGCATCGATGCCACGCTCGTGCATCTCGGCGAAGCTGGCACCCCTGCTACGCAGGAAGAGGTGGCGCGTATGCTCGATGTAATGCAGGTAATTGGCATTGTTGACAATGCCCTCGATGTCGCATTCGTAGTCGCGCACCTCCATTTTTGTCTCGAAAATATAGGTCATTCTTTTGGAGAGTTATGGCTTGATGGGATTGATGGGCTTAATGGGCTTGATGGGCTCTATGGGATTCCCTCCCCTTTGGGGAGGGTTAGGGAGGGGTTTTGGGGAGGGTTAGGGAGGGGTTTGAGCTTCATATATTCATATCCTATGCGGCAGCGAAGGCAGTCTTTTCGGTCGCAATATTCTTTCTTGAGCTGGATGAGCGCCTGGCTGTCACCGGCGCTGTTCACTTCCAGGCCGCAGTCGCGCCACATACGGGTGATGTGGTTGTTTTCCGCCTTCAACTGCTCCAGCATGTCGAAGGCGCGGTCGCAGAGCCGCTCATCGCCCCGGTGCCTGCCATAGGCGAAGAGCATGGGCACAGCTGTATTGATGAGCAGCAGGTTGCGTGAGAACGGCGAGACGTGCTTGCTGCTCTTCGCGCTCTCACTGCCGAAGACATAATGCGTCTCCCAGTAAGGCGTGACATTGGTGGCAAAGATCTTCTCCAGCTGCTCCAGTGTCTCGCACTCCACCAGCGCGCTCAGACTGGCATGGCGTGAGTAGTAGAGGTTGGCCAGCTGTGAGATGCGTATGTGAGGGAAATTCTGCGGGCGCATCCGCAGAAATTTCCACCGCTTGTGGTCGATGGGTTTCAGTGCAAACTTATGTGCCAGATAGAGATACTCGTTGCGCAGGCGGGCGAAATAGCCTTCGTTGAGCGCGTCTCTCTGGTAACGCTCCGGCACCGACGCGATCTCCAGCAGTCCGGCCTGCCCCAGGAAGATCGACTCGATCTGGAAGAGGTCGTCGCGGTGATGGTCTACGGCGTGGAGTGGTATGCTCATGGCCCATGCCTCAAAAGCGTCGCCGTTGACACCGAATCCATAGTTGCGTGCCAGTGTGACGAAATAGGCGGCTTCCCACGACCCGTCGCAAAGCTCCACACGGCGGCGTATCGCCTCAGTCTTTTGCTCCAGGCGCTCCGTCTGCAGCGCACTCATCCAACTGTGCACCTTCAGCGACGAGAGATCCGGGATGATGCGGTAGCAGGGGGGATATCTGTCTTCGCTGAGCAGCCGCTGGTAGTTTTCAGCCACGTATGCCGGCACTGCCAGCTCCATCTGTGGCGGTGTGCGCTGTTGGGAGGTTTTCACCACGGTATCGGCTTTTCCACATACATGGAGCACCACATTGTCGTAGGCCGCGTCATGGTCGTGGCCGTGGCGGTACCAGTCAGATGCCAGGTCGTGTATCTCGACGTTGCCCACCCACAGTGTGCCTTCGATTTTCACTTTGGCATTGAAGAAGTCGGGACCGGCATGTCGGTTGTGCAGTCCAGGGTCGATCACCTCCACCTCCCTGTTGTCAGTGGTATGCAGACGGCCCATGGGCAGCAGTTTGTGTTTCCAGCAGTAGTGCAGCAGAGCTTCCATTGATGAAAGAGTAAATATGAATTAAACCACAAAATTATATAAAAAAGTTGAAACAAACGAAAGTTTAGTTTTTTTATCTTCTATTTCATCCGATATCTCTCTGAAAATGTCTAACTTTGCACCGCAATAGCGCCGTTGCTTTGCACATAAAAAACCAAGAGAAAATATGAAGATAGCATTGATCGGCTACGGCAAGATGGGCAAGATGATAGAGCAGATCGCCCTGGAGCGTGGCCATGAGATAGTGAGCATCATCGATATCGACAATCAGCAAGACTTCGATTCGGAAGCTTTTGCGTCGGCTGACGTAGCCATTGAATTCACCTCACCCACAGCAGCTTACGGCAATTACCTAAAGGCTTTCTCCAAGGGTGTGAAAGTAGTGTCGGGTTCTACAGGATGGATGAAAGACCATGGCGATGAAGTGCGCCGCATGTGTACGGAGGGTGGTCAGACGCTCTTCTGGGCTTCCAATTTCTCCATCGGCGTAGCCATCTTCTCCGCCGTCAACCGCTATCTGGCCCGTATCATGAACGGCTTCCCACAGTATACCGTCAGCATGGAGGAGACTCACCACATCCACAAGCTCGACGCCCCCTCAGGCACTGCCATCACCCTGGCCGAAGACCTCATCTCCTGCCTCGACAGCAAGAAAGCATGGGTGAAAGGTACCCTGGTGGCACCCGACGGCACCGTCAGCGGCACTACCGAGTGTGCGCCCGACGAGATTGCCATCAGCAGCGTGCGCCGCGACGAGGTGCCTGGCATACACAGCATCAGTTACGACTCTGAGGCCGACTGCATCACCATCACCCACGATGCCCACTCTCGCAAGGGGTTTGCCCTCGGCGCCGTCCTGGCCGCTGAATACACCGCCACACACCAAGGGCTGCTCACCACCAGCGACCTGTTTAAGTTCTGACCCCTCCCTAAAAAAACCGACCCCCTCCCTATCCCTCCCCAAGGGGAGGGAATCCCATAGAGCCCATTCACCCCATTAAGCCCATAAAAACCCTCAAAAAAAACAATAAATAATGATTGACAAGCAAAAAGCCAACCTCAATATGAAGAAGCAGTGGGCGAAGTTTATCGTCGTGCTGCTGTTATACCTTGCATTCCTTTTCTGGCTGAAGAGCTGGCTCGGCCTGATCGTCGTGCCGTTTATCTTCGATGTCTATATCACCAAGAAAATCAAGTGGCAGTGGTGGAAAGACTCTGAGGGTCCCACCCGGTTTATCATGAGCTGGGTCGATGCCATCGTCTTCGCCCTGGTGGCCGTCTATTTCATCAATCTCTTCTTCTTCCAGAACTACGTCATACCGTCGAGTTCGTTGGAGAAGTCTTTGCTCCGTGGCGACTATCTCTTCGTGAGCAAGATGAGCTACGGCCCGCGCATTCCCCAAACTCCACTCACCATGCCGCTCACACAGCACACCCTGCCCATCGTCAATACCAAGTCGTATATCGAATGGCCCCACTGGGACTACCGCCGCGCGAAAGGTTTCGGCAAGGTGCAACTTAACGACATCGTCGTGTTCAACTACCCTGCCGGCGACAGCGTGATGTCGGCAGAGGAATACCAGGCTCAGGACTACTACCAGACCTGCTATATGCTGGGCATGGAGAATGGCGGTAAAAACGTAGAGACCGATTCACTCACTCCGCAACAGCGATGGGACTATTACCATGAGGTGCTGGCCTATGGCGGTGCCATCATCAAGGCCAACTCGTCGCGCTTCGGAAAGATCATCTCCCGTCCCACCGACCGCCGTGAGAACTATGTGAAGCGGTGTGTGGGCCTTCCAGGCCAGACCTTCCAGATCAAAGACAAGATCATCTATCTCGACGGCAAGGCCAATAAAGAGCCCGACAACGTGCAGTATACTTACTTCGTACCTTTCAAGCAAGGTCTGCCCGACGCTGTGATGGAAGAACTCGACATCACGATGGAAGACCTGGCCAGTGCCAGCCAGAATGGTTATATGCCGATGACACACCGTGCTGCCAAAGCCCTTGCCCAGCGTCCCGACCTGGTGGAGTATGTGCGTGAGGTGAACGACTCTGACCGTGCCGACCAGGGCAAGACTTATCCCGTGACCGCCAACACCGGTTGGACCCGCGACAACTATGGTCCGGTGTGGATTCCCGCCAAGGGCAAGAGCATCCGTCTCACAATGGACAACATCGCAGTCTACGAGCGTCCCATCAGAGTGTATGAAGGCAATGAGCTGGAAGTGAAAGACGGCAAAATCTACATCAACGGCAAGCAGACCGACAGCTACACGTTCAAAATGGACTATTACTGGATGATGGGCGACAACCGCCACAACTCTCTCGACTCCCGTTACTGGGGTTTTGTGCCCGAGGATCACATTGTGGGCAAACCCATCTTCATCTGGCTCTCCGTCAACCCAGAGACCGTGGGCTCTAAATACAGGTGGCACCGTCTCTTCAATCTGGTCGACAATATTAAATAGTGCCGATCGCCGCTCGATGCGAAAAGTCCAAAGCCCAAGCCGAACATGTCCTCATGCCTGCTATCTACCACCTATTTCGGACCGGTGCAGTGGTATCAGAAACTACGCCGTTATGACGAGGTGTGGATAGACACCGATGAGCACTTCGCCAAGCAGACCTACCGCAACCGCTGCGTGATCGCCACGACGCAAGGCACTCAGGCCCTGACCATCCCCGTGACACACGACACGGGGGCCTGCCGAGTGCGCGATATCCGCATCAGCGATCACGGCAAATGGCGCCAGGAGCACTGGAATGCCATCCGCACCGCTTATGGCGAATCGCCGTTTTTTGAGTTTTATGCCGACGACCTGGCACCGTTTTTCGAACAACGATGGGAATTTCTCGTTGACTTCAACGAGGCCATCACAAAGAAAATGTGTGAGTTGTTGGACCTCCCCCGGCCCCTCCAAGACCTCCCCCAGCCCCTCCAAAGGAATAACCTCCCCCAGCCCCTCCAAAGGAGGGGAGGTGTGATGGAGCATGCTGGGATGGGAGATGAGATGATAAATAAGACGGATCTGGGAGATGCTTTTGATGACTATCGGGATGTGATACATCCTAAGCACCCGAAGCCAGACCCGATGTTTGTGCCTCAACGCTATTATCAGGTGTTTGAGCAAAGGCATGGGTTTCTGCCCAATCTGAGCATCCTTGACCTGCTGATGAACGAGGGCAACGAGAGTATTTTCTATTTATAAATGAGCGTATTTTCTATTTATAAATAAGTGTGCATACTCATTATTTATAGATGAGCGTGGTCATCGTGTCGGGTGAGAAAAGTTGCTGAGCCACCTGCTGCACTTGCGAGGCCGTCACCTCGTCGACCGACTGGTAGAGGCGGTCTACATCGCGCTCCCATCCATAGTGCAGGTAGCTCTTGCCGAAGCCCAGGGCGAAACTCTCGCGCGCATCGCAGGAGACACCAATCTGCCCTTTGAGCTGACGTTTGGCCGCCAGCAGTTGCTGGTCGGTGAGCGGCTGCGCCATCACCCTGTCGAGTTCATGCCTCACCAGACGCAGGCAGCGGTTCACATCCTTGTGGTCGCAGCCGAAATAGACACACCACGCGCCAGTGTCGCTATAGTTGACCATCGAACTTTCCACCGTATAAACCAGTCCGCGTCGCTCTCTGAGCGATAGGTTGAGCCTGGCGTTCATGCCCGGTCCGCCCAGGATGTTGTTGAGCAGATAGAGTGCCATGCGCCGGTCGCTGTGTATGCCGTATGCGCGGTTACCCGTCATCACATGCGCCTGATGGGTGCCCCGGTGCTGCTCATAGACTCCCGCGTGCCCGTTTTCCAAGGAGAGCGGTGTGAGTCTTGAAGCATCGTCGGGCAGACAGGGCGTGGCTTCCGGAAATCCGGCCGTGGCCTTCTCCAGCAGTCGTATCAGATACTTGAAATCGATGTCTCCATAGGCAAAAAACACCATGTTCTGCGGCTGGTAGAAGCGGCCGGTCCATGCCAGCGCGTCGGCCGTGGTATACGTCCTCACCCTTCCAGCCTCACCGAGGATATTATGCCCGAGCGGGTGGCCGCTGAAGATGATATTCTCAAACTCATCGTAAATCAATTCGGCAGGCGAATCATTATAGCTCTCTATCTCGTCGGCGATCACCTCCACCTCTCGGTCGATCTCCGCCTGTGGGTAAGTGCTATGGAAGACGATATCGCTGAGCAAGTCGACGGCCCTCGGCAGATGGTCGCGCAGGATGGCGGCATAATAGACCGTGTCTTCCTTGTTGGTGAATGCGTTGAGGTCGCCGCCCACCCTCTCCAGACAGTTGAGGATGTGCCACGAGCGCCGCCGGGCAGTCCCCTTGAAGGTGACATGCTCACAGAAGTGCGCCATGCCCTCCTCTCCGGGTCTTTCGTCTCTTGCCCCTGCATTGATGCCATATCCACAGTATACGACGGGCGATCGGTCTTGGCGATGTATCACCCTGAGTCCGCATGTCAGGGTATGAGTATTATATTGCATGTGGTGTTTGGAGTTTAAGTGTGCAAAATTACACATTTTTCCACCAACAGACGTAGAATATGAGATTTTTTGTGTAAGTTTGCAGTCCAGAAGAAATCAACAGGTAAATCACATGCGTAAAGTAATAGGAATTGGAGAGACTGTGCTCGACATCATTTTCAGAAACGAGCAGCCCATCGGCGCCGTCCCCGGTGGCTCGGTGTTCAACGGCATCATTTCCCTCGGGCGCTCCGGGGTGAAATCATCATTCATCAGTGAAGCCGGCAACGACCGTGTGGGGCAGAACATCAGGAAATTTCTAAAGGACAACCATGTCGACGACCGCGACATCTATGTCTACCCTGAGAGCAAGTCGCCCATCTCCCTGGCTTTCCTCGACGAGAACAACGACGCCGAGTATCTTTTCTACAAAGACCACAGCCACGACCAGCTCGACTTTGTCTATCCCGAGGTCAACCCCGACGACATCGTGATGTTCGGCTCCTATTATGCCGTCAACCCTGTGATTCGCCCCCAGGTGCTCGGTTTCCTCGACCATGCCCGCAGCCATGGTGCCATCCTCTACTATGACGTCAACTTCCGCCCGTCACACAAGAACGACGTGATGAAGATTACGCCCAACCTGCTGGAAAACCTCGAGTATGCCGACTTTGTGCGCGGCAGTGTCGATGACTTCAAGGTGCTTTACAACAAAGAAGACCCCGACCGCATCTACAACGCTGAGATCTCTTTCTACTGCAAGAATTTCATCTGCACCAATGGTGTGAAGAACGTAGAGCTGCGCGCCACCCGTGGTGTGAAGAAGAGTTTCCCCATCATTGAGACCAATGTGGTGAGCACCATCGGCGCAGGCGACAACTTCAATGCCGGTTTTGTATATGGTCTGATGCGCTACGGCATCACCCGCGAGGCTCTCGACCGTGGCATCCCCGCCCGCATCTGGGACAAGATCATCCACTGGGCGCAGATGTTCTCTGCCAACTGCTGTCAAAGCATCAGCAACTCGGTATCGGTGGAGTTTGGTGCAGAGATGGCCCGCGACGCCATTGGTGAGAAAGATACTTATCTGGAATGGTAGAACCCTCAAACCCCTCCCTATCCCTCCCCTTCGGGGAGGGAAACGAGAGCTCAGAAAACTCAGAATACTCAGATTACTCAGAATACTCAGATTACTCAGAATACCTCAAAACCTTTAAACCTCAAAATATGATTGAAATTACTAATAAGATTTACTATGTTGGTGTCAACGACCGCAACAAGTCGCTTTTTGAGGGCCTGTGGCCCCTGCCCAATGGTGTATCCTATAACTCCTACCTTATTGATGACGACAAAGTGTGCCTCATCGACACTGTCGAGGTAGACTTCTTCACACAATTTATTGAGAATATCCATGAGGTGATCGGCGACCGCCCCATCGACTATCTCGTGGTCAACCACATGGAGCCCGACCACAGCGGTTCGATTGCGCTCATCCGCAAATACTATCCCAACATTCAGGTGGTGGGCAACAAGAAGACTTTCGGCATGCTCAGCGGATTCTATGGTGTGAGCGACAACCAGCTGGAAGTGAAGAATGGCGACACGCTCGAACTGGGTCATCACACCCTCAGCTTCGTGCTCACCCCGATGGTACACTGGCCTGAGACCATGGTGACCCTCGACAGTAGCGACAAGGTGCTGTTCTCCGGCGATGCCTTCGGCTGCTTCGGTGCTTTGAACGGCGGCATCATTGACAGTGAGATTTGCTGCGACACCTTCTGGCTGGAGATGGTACGCTACTACTCCAACATCGTAGGCAAGTATGGCACCCCTGTCCAGAACGCCCTTAAGAAGCTCGCCGGCGTGCCTCTCGACTATATCTGCAGCACCCACGGCCCCGTATGGCATGAGCACATCGAGCGTGTGCTGGGTCTTTACGACAAGATGAGCCGCTATGAGACTGAGGAAGGCATCGTCATCTGTTACGGCACGATGTATGGCAACACCGAGCGCATGGCCGAGGTCATCGCCCGCGCCGCCAGTCAGGCCGGCATCAAGAACATCGTGATGTACAACGTCTCCAAGACCCATCACTCCTACATCCTGCGCGATGTGTTCCGCTACAAGTCGCTCATCGTCGGTGCCCCCACCTACAACACCAGCCTGTATCATGAGATGGACGTGCTTCTCTCCGAGATAGCCCACAAAGACATGAAAAACCATCTGCTCTCATGGTTTGGCAGTTACGGCTGGGCCAGCAAGGCTGTAGCCAAGATACAGGAGTGGAATGACAACCACCTGCACTTCGAGGCAGTGGGCCAGCCTGTTGAGATGAAGCAAGCCATGAATCCCGAGACTTACGCCCAGTGCGTGGCCCTGGGCCGTGCCGTGGCAGAAAGACTCATTGCAGAGAGAGCCAACTGAAAACTCTGAGTACTCGGAATACTCAGAAACCCTCAATACCCTCAAGATGAGACCCACCGACTTACAGTCTAAAGTCATAGCATTTTTGCGTTTCCCGCTGATTGTGCTGGTATTGTTTGCTCATTGCAACTATACCACCACCAGCGAGGAGTGGGCCTCATTGCCTTTTGCCAGCGGGTTTATCGACGTCTTCTCCCAGCGTATAGCACCCATTGCCCTGCCTCTTTTCTTCTTCATCTCCGGCTATTTGTTTTTCAAGACCGGCTTGTTCTCCATCGACATCTGGCTGAAGAAACTCACACGGCGGTTTCAGTCGCTCTTCATGCCCTATGTGCTGTGGAACCTGCTATACCTCATCCTTGTCATCATCATCGGGCTGTTTACCAGCGAAGTACCGATCCTGGGCATACCGATCAGCGACATGTCTTGGTCTGACGTTTTCAAATCATTCTGGAACATAGCCCTGATCGAGAATGGCAGCACCATCACCGCACCTGTCGCCATACAGTTCTGGTTTATACGCGACCTGATGGTGGCCATGGTGTTTGCTCCCGTCATTTTTTTCGCCATCAGTCTGTTTATCCGCATCTCCGGCAAGCGTCCGCTGGTGCGCTATCTGCTTTTCCTGGCCATTATCTATGCCTTTGGCTACTGGCCAGAGATTGTCGGTTTCAACGCCGATTGCTGGCTCTTTTTTGCCTACGGGGCATATTTCGGCATCAAGAAGAAAGAGTTTATCGTAGCCATGCTGCCCTACGCCTTTCCGGCGCTGATCCTGCTCGTCTTACTGATTATCACCGAGCAATATCTGCCCTGTGAGTTTGTCTATCGTCTGGAGAATGTCACCGGGCTGGTCTTCATCATGTCGCTCACCACAATGATGGTGCGCTCCGGCACCTGGTATGTCAACATGACCCTTGCCAATGCCAGCTTCTTTATTTTCTCCTATCATTATATGGTGTTAGGGTTTATCATCATGCTGCTCAGCAGTGGGGTCATCCCTCCGTTCAACGACTATCTCGCACTGTTTATCTACCTCTTCTCCGTGGCATTGGTTGTGGGTCTCGGCCTGTTTTTATACTGGCTCATGCGCACCCGACTGCCCTTTATCACCTATATCCTCATGGGCGGCCGGCGCTGACCCGTAGTGCCTCCATCATGCTTGATGGTCATCATTCGCAGAGCAGCTCCGTCAGTTGCTCCAGGTTCGTAGCGAAAGTGATCTGCCGGTGGTAGTCACCACGCATGAGGCCTTGTTGCTGCAACCGACTGAGCAACGACTCCAGCGGTTTCCAAAAACCTTTCATATCATACATTACCACCCGTTTGTGATGGTAGCCCAGGGTGGCTGAAGCTGCTACGGTGAAGACCTCGTCGAGGGTACCTATGCCGCCTGGCAGTGCCACCACGGCATCCGAACGGTCGATCATCAGTTGTTTGCGTTCGGCCAGGTTTTCACAGGGTATAGCGACATCCACAAATTTTGAGGTATGCCCGCTACTGACCAGCACCTGGGGTATCACTCCCACGACGGTGCCTCCCGCCTCGTGCACGGCTTTTGCCACACACTCCATGAGTCCACCGTCGTGTCCACCGTATACCAAGGTGTGCCCCTGCTGCCCCACCCAATGTCCAAACTCTTCGGTCAACCGGAAGAAATCAGGGTCAATCGACTGATTGGCCGAACAAAAAACGCATATTTCCATAAAAATATCTTTTTGATAACAAAAGTAATGAAAAATGTTGGCTTACTACACATTTCCCAGAAAAAATCGTAAATTTGCAGTCGAAGAGCTCGGAATACTCAGAATACTCGGAACACTCAGAATACTCAGAACACTCAGAATACTCAGAATATGCAAATCCACATCATCAACGGCCCCAACCTCAATCTTCTTGGCACACGTGAGCCCGGTATATACGGCAGCAGTTCGTTTGAGACCTATCTGCCCAAGTTGCGTGAGCGCTACCCCGACATCAAGATAGACTACTACCAGAGCAATATCGAGGGGGAACTCATCAATAAGATGCAGCAAGTGGGTTTCAGCTGCGACGGCATCGTACTCAACGCCGGAGCCTACACCCACACCAGCATCGCCCTCCACGACTGTATCCGTTCGCTGAAAGCCCCTGTGATAGAGGTGCATATATCCAATGTACATCAGCGTGAGGAATTTCGCCATCACTCTATGATCAGCAGTGCCTGCAAGGGCGTGATCTGCGGATTCGGTCTCGACTCCTACCGGCTGGCTATAGAGGCCCTGAGATAAACCAAGACCCAGCCCATAAACCCCAGTCAGCCCATAAACCCCATAACCCCCAGCCAGCCCAGAACCTTGAACCTCGACGACTACATACTGAGCCATATCGATCCGGAAGGCGACTACCTGCACCGGCTCTATCGCGCCACCAACATCCATCTGCTGCGTGGGCGGATGGCCAGCGGCCATCTGCAAGGACGCCTGCTGAAGATGCTGGTCCAGATGATCCGCCCCCGCAATATCCTCGAAGTGGGCACGTTCAGCGGCTATAGTGCCATCTGCATGGCCGAGGGTCTGGAGCCTGGCGGCAAAGTCTACACCTTCGAGATCAACGACGAACAGGAAGACTTCACCCGTCCGTGGATAGAAGGCTCGGCGGTAGCCGACCGCATCGAGTTCATCATTGGCGATGCTGTCGTGGAGGCACCACGTCTGGGCATCACGTTCGACATGGCCTTCATCGATGGTGACAAGCGCACCTACCTGCCCGCCTACGAGATGGCACTGAACGTAGTGCGCCCCGGTGGCTTCATCCTGGCCGACAACACGTTATGGGACGGCCATGTGGTAGACCATGCCTATGACCGCGACCCACAGACACAGGGCATTGAGTCATTTAATGACTATGTGGCCCGCGACTCCCGTGTAGAGAAAGTCATCCTCCCCCTCCGCGACGGCCTTACACTGATAAGGATTAGGAACCTCCCCCACAGCCCCTCCAAATAGGAACCTCCCCCAGCCCCTCCAAATAGGAACCTCCCCCAGCCCCTCCAAAGGAGGGGAGGCTGGATATATCCATCATTGTTTGAGAGACTAGATTGAGTAGAGAGACTTGAGAGACTTGAGAGCCCATAAAAATCACCTTTATCTATCCGCTTATCACCGAATGACTGGCAGAGAAAAATATGACATGAAATTTGCGTATTTTCCCTATTTTCAGTATCTTTGCACCCTCAAACGAATAGTATTAGCTTTTTATAGACGCATTTCCATTTTACATGATGACCGTTGTTGAGTGACAGATGCGATTTTATCCACATTAAAAACTTTAAAATTTGAAGACATTTGAAGAATTGGGCGTCAGCGAAGAGATTCGCCACGCTATCACGGAAATGGGTTTTGAAAACCCCATGCCCGTACAAGAAGAAGTAATCCCCTATCTACTGGGTATTGGAAATGACGTTATCGCACTGGCACAGACTGGCACTGGCAAGACAGCCGCCTATGGTATTCCCCTCCTGCAAAAAATCGATACCGACAACAAGGCCACCCAGGCCGTGATCATCTGCCCTACCCGTGAGCTGTGCCTTCAGATCACCGACGACCTGAAAGACTTCTCCAAATATATGCCCGACGTGCGCGTGGTGGCCGTATATGGCGGCACGTCGATCGTCAACCAAATCAACGCGCTGAAAAAAGGCGTACAGATCATCGTGGCTACCCCGGGGCGCCTGATCGACCTGATGAACCGTGGCGTGGCGCATCTCGACCAGGTGAGCAACGTGGTGCTCGACGAGGCCGACGAGATGCTCAATATGGGTTTCTCCGAGAGTATCGACGCCATTCTGGAAGGCGTGCCATCCGACCGCAACACCCTGCTCTTCTCCGCTACCATGAGCAAGGAGATTGAGAAGATTGCCATGAACTACCTGCACGACCATAAAGAAATCGTGGTGGGCAGCCGCAATGAGGGTGCCGAGCATGTGAACCATGTCTACTATATGGTCAATGCCAAAGACAAATACCTGGCCCTGAAGCGCATCGTAGACTATTACCCCCGCATCTTCGCCATCATCTTCTGCCGCACCAAGATAGAGACACAGGAAATCGCCGACAAACTGATACACGACGGTTACAATGCTGAGTCGCTTCACGGCGATCTTTCACAACAGCAGCGCGACCTGACGATGCAGAAATTCCGTCAGCACCTCACACAGCTGCTGGTGGCCACCGACGTGGCAGCCCGTGGCCTGGATGTCGATGACCTGACCCATGTGATCAACTACGGTCTGCCCGAGGATATCGAAAACTACACCCACCGTAGCGGGCGCACCGGCCGTGCCGGCAAGAAGGGCACCTCGATCTCTATCGTCCACACCCGTGAGAAGTCTAAGATCCGTGCCATAGAGAAAGAGATCGGCAAGGATTTTGTGGAGGGCGAGTTGCCCACCCCCAAAGAGATTTGCACCAAACAGCTTTACAAAGTGATGGATATCATCGAGAAAACCGATGTAAACGAGGAGGAGATTGCTCCTTTCATGACCGAGATCAACCGTCACTTTGATTACATGGAGAAGGAGGATATCATCAAGAAAATCGTGTCGCTGCAGTTTGGACGGTTCTTGGCCTATTACGCCAACGCCCCCATCATCGAGAAGCCCAGCGGCAAGTCGGAGAAAAAGAAAGGAGAGAAGAAAGCCGACGGCAAGCGGGGAGGCAATCATAGGGCAGAGAAAGGCTACCGCCGTCTTTTCATCAACTTAGGCAAGGCTGACGGTTTCTATCCTGGCGAGGTGATGCAGTTTATCAACAAGCACGTAAGTGGTCGTCAAGAGGTGGGTCATATCGACCTGCTGAGCAAATTCTCTTATATCGAAGTGCCTGAGCAAGACGCCGAGCTCGTGATGCAGTCGCTCGACGGCACCACTTACAAAGGCCGTGATGTGCGCTGCAATGACGCCGACGAGCGCGGACACGGCGAGAGCAATCGTGGGGGCAGGAAACCGACTGCCAGCAGCGACAGGTCGCGTCGTGGTGACGATCATCCCCGCCGCAATGGCGACCGCAAAGAAAGAGTCAGTCCCAAAGAAGCTCAAAGAGACAGCTACAACTACGAGCGCTTCGACAAAAAGTCGAAACGTGAGCAAAAGATGGCCGGCGCAGCCCCCAAGTCTAAGCGCGGGAGCCGTGGAGCGGCCCGTATGGAGAGTGGTCGCCCCGATGACTGGCGTCAGTTTTTCCAAGGCCATGACATCATCCTCAAAGGTGCCGAGCCCGACTTCTCAGAAGAAGGCTGGGCACGTAGAAAGCCGAAGAAAAAATAGTCTTCAAATGCCCGTCAGGTATCATCATTTACCTGAAACCTTTTAACCGGAGAAGTTGAGCGAAAGCGAAGCTTCGGTGATATTAGCTTTTGCGCCATGAGAGCCTGTCCACCACCGAATGGCAGGAAGTGACTGTCGATCTGCCCGAAGGTACGAAGTATTTCGCCATCCGCCACACCTCTCCCGACATCTGGGGTATGATGCTCGACGACATCACCTATCAGGGTATGGGTGCCGACCTGGCCTCTTACAATGTCTACTTCCAGGGCAACCTGATCGCTACTGTAGCCGGCGATGCTACCACCTACCTGGTGGATATGGACAAGCTTGAGAATGGTGAGAACCTGCCATTCGATCTGACCGCAGTCTATGCTGACGGCTCAGAGTCGCTGCCCGCTACGGTCTATGTCACCATCACCACACAAGACATCCGCCAGATAGCTGTCGACGGTCAGCCTGTCGACATCTACACCCTCGACGGCCGCCTGGTGCGCAGCCAGGCCACGACCCTTGAAGGCCTGCGTGGTGTCTACGTAGCTAATGGTCAGAAGTTGATGGTGAAATAAGTCTCTTTGGAAGACCCTAAAATAAATTGAGGTGGGCACATCAGCGCCCACCTCAATTTATTTTCTGCTTTCCCCCTAAGATTTATTCGGTGTAGTCATAAGCCTCCTCTTCGATGGCTATAAACAATTTCTTGATGCTCTCCGCGCTGCCCATGCAGCTCTGGAAATAGCCCATATATTCCTTTCGCAGGGTGGCTCCAGAATAGACCTCTGTGAAGGCTTGGTTGCTGTCGGTGCGTTTGCGGACGGTGCCCTTGATAAGTTTTCCCTTGCTCAGGTAGAACCTGAACTCGTATTCCTCGTCGTCGGTGCCGTCGTCGGGCGACCACATAGGGTCATAGGCATAGATAAAGGCTACCCGCCCGTCGGGGTCGAACATCATCTCCTGGTAATATTCCCTTGCCGCGAAATTGAACTTCTTGGTGGCAAACGTCAAGTAGTGTGAGGGATAGATCTTCTCCTCCTCGCGCTCATCCCAGTACATATATACATCCTCGATGTGTCCGCCTGTGGCGGGCAGAAACTGTCGTGCCTCCATGTGATAGCATTCCAGCCATTCGGCACCGTCGTTGGGATTGGTACCATTGCGGCTGCTTATCCGCTCTTTGATGGCCGTATAACGCTCTCTTATGCTCTCCACTGTGTTTTGTGCCCATCCTGTCTGAACCATGACGGCGAAGATGAGCAGCAGCTCCCATTTATGTTTCATATTCTTGTGATTTGAAGGTTCTATCCTGCAAATTTACATAAAATTCACTAACAAGGTGTCTCTTATTTATCTTTTTATCGATTTTTTCAAAATTAAAGATTTTTTGTTGACAAAGTGGCCGATATTGGAAATGACAGAACTTTATTTTTTTTGAAAAAATTGGTGCAAAAAAAAAGTAATAAAGTTTTTTTTTCTATTTTTGCATCCACTATGGACACATATAATAAACAATTTATCTATTTTATTTGCCTTGTCTCTGCGATGGGCGGACTGCTCTTCGGTTATGACTGGGTAGTGATAGGAGGAGCCAAACCCTTCTATGAGCTCTACTTTGATATCAGCCACAGTCCGGTGATGCAGGGAGTGGCCATGTCGACTGCCCTGGTGGGCTGTCTGATCGGTGCGATGGTGGCCGGTGCCCTGTCTGACAAATACGGCAGGAAGCCACTGCTGATAGTGTCGGCAGTCCTCTTCACCGTCTCGGCCATTGCCACCGGACTGTTCAACGACTTCACCCTGTTTAATATCGCCCGCTTTGTGGGCGGCATCGGTATCGGCGTAGCATCCGCCCTCTCACCGATGTACATAGCCGAGGTGTCGCCCAGCAGGGTGCGTGGCCGACTGGTGTCACTCAACCAGATGACCATCGTGCTGGGTATTTTAGGCGCCCAGATAGTCAACTGGCAGTTGGCCGACCCTGTGCCCTCCTCCTTCAGCGAGGCCGACATTCTGTCGTCGTGGAACGGACAGATGGGCTGGCGCTGGATGTTCTGGGCAGAGACGATACCCGCCGCCCTATTCCTTCTGCTGTCGCTGTTGATCCCTGAGAGTCCGCGCTGGCAGGCCCTGCACGGCATGACCCCCCGTGCCGTCCATACTCTGACGAGAATAGGCGGCCCGGCCTACGCCCAGAGTGAGCTGTCAAGCATCAGCGAGAGTGCCGCCATCGAAAGCCGCGAAGAGCAAGCAGGTCTCAGCGTGCTTTTCAGCAAGCGCTACGCCACGGTGCTCATTCTTGGCATCGTGATAGCTGTCTTCCAGCAATGGTGCGGCACGAATGTCATCTTCAATTATGCCCAGGAGATATTCTCCGCCGCCGGCTACCAGGTGGGTGATGTGCTGTTCAACATTGTCATCACCGGCATCGCCAACGTAGTGTTCACCTTTGTGGCCCTCTATACGGTAGACCGCTGGGGTCGTCGTTCGCTGATGCTATTTGGCGCCGGAGGCCTGTGTCTCATCTATCTGATTCTGGGCACCTGCTATTATCTGCACATCACCGGATTCTTCATGGTGATCCTGGTGGTGGCCGCCATCGCCTGTTACGCCATGTCTCTTGGCCCGGTCACCTGGGTGCTGTTGTCAGAGATTTTCCCAAACCGCATACGAGGCGTGGCTATGGCCACCTGTACCTTCGCCCTGTGGATGGGCTGTTGCACGCTCACTTTCACCTTCCCCACGCTGAACAGCACACTGGGCAGCAGTGGCACGTTCTGGATCTACTCGCTGATTTGCTTCTGCGGCCTGGTGTTCTTCATCAGGAGATGTCCTGAGACCAAGGGCAAATCACTGGAAGAGCTGAGCAAGGAGCTTATCCACTGAAGTTTCATTTTTATCAAGAATTATAGAATTAAAGAATTATAGTTACCAAAGTGAATGGTCTCAAGGATAATTCTAAAATTCTTGATAAGAATATCAATAAGAACAAGGACAGTCTACAATGAAACTGTAATAATAAAACGATATGACAAAAGCATGGAGAGAGTTGGTGACGATACCCACCTATGAGATTGGAAAAGCGGAGAAGAACCCCATTTTCCTGGAGAAAAGAGTGTATCAAGGTTCTTCCGGTGTGGTCTACCCCTACCCTGTGATCGAATCGATCAGCGACACGAAGGAAGACAAGGAATACCAGGCGATATGGCTGGAAAATGAATATATCAAAGTGATGATCCTGCCGGAGCTTGGCGGCCGCGTACAGATGGCCTATGACAAAGTGAAGCAGCGCCATTTTGTATATTACAACCATGTGATCAAGCCCGCCCTGGTGGGTCTGACCGGTCCGTGGATCAGCGGTGGCATCGAGTTCAACTGGCCCCAGCATCACCGTCCGTCGACATTCCTGCCTGTGGACAGCACGATAGAGACCCATGCCGACGGCAGCGTGACGGTATGGGTGAACGAGATGGAGCGGATGTTTCATCAGAAAGGGATGGCCGGCTTCACGCTGCGCCCCGGCTGTGCCTATTTAGAGATCAGAGGCGTGGTGTACAACCGTACCGACCTGCCCCAGACCTTCCTTTGGTGGGCCAATCCCGCCGTGGCTGTCAACGACCACTACCAGAGTGTCTTCCCTCCCGACATCAATGCCGTGTTCGACCATGGCAAGCGTGCCGTCTCCACCTTCCCCATCGCCACGGGCACCTACTATAAGATGGACTACTCCGCCGGCGTTGACATCTCCAACTACAAGAACATCAAAGTGCCCACGAGTTATATGGCCGTCAACTCCAAATACGACTTCGAGGGGGGCTATGAAAATGATACCCATGCCGGTATGCTGCATGTGGCGAGCCATCACTACAGTCCGGGCAAGAAGCAGTGGACATGGGGCAACGGCGACTTCGGCCGTGCCTGGGACCGCAACCTGACCGACAGCGACGGGCCGTATATAGAGCTGATGGCCGGCGTGTATACAGAAAACCAGCCCGACTTCACCTGGCTGATGCCCTACGAAGAGAAGCGCTTCACACAATATTTCATGCCCTACCGCGAGCTGGGCATCGTGAAGCAAGCCAGCAAAGACCTCATCATCAATGTCGAAGCGCACGAAGGCCAGGCAAGGCTTCTCGTCTTCGCCACCTCCAGACAAGAAGTAAGCGTGGTATTGCGCGACGACGACGGCACCACCTATTACGACCAGAAGCATACCATCACCCCCGAAGAGTTGCTTGACAAGACGATAGACGTGAAAGGCGCTCACCTGGACCATCTGAACCTGCTGATATACCCCACGACGGGCCAGCAGCTGCGGCCCTGTCTGTCATGGCATGCCGAGCCCGACGACATCCGCCCCACCCCCAGTGCCGCCGAAGCCGCCCTCCTGCCCCACGACGTGAAGACCAACGAGCAACTCTATCTCACCGGACTGCACTTAGAGCAATACCGCCACGCCACCTATTCGGCCCTGGACTACTACGAAGAAGCCCTGCGCCGCGACCCCGACGACTACCGCTGTCTGAACGCCCTGGGCCTGTGGTACATCCGCCGCGGGCGCTTTGAGCGAGCCGAGGAATACCTGCGCCATGCCGTCGGCGTGATCACCCGCCGCAACCCTAATCCCTACGACGGGGAGCCTGTCTACCATCTCGGCCTGGCCCTGAAATACCAAGGCAAATACGACGAAGCCTACGACCATTTCTGGAAATCGACATGGAACAAAGCCACTGCCGACGCCGGCTATCTGGAGGCCGCCAAGATTTCTGTCATGCAGCATCGTTATGAAGACGCCCTGGAAGAGACCGATCGCTGCCTGTGCCACAACTGGCACAACCACAAAGCCCGCGCGCTGCGCAGTGCCATCCTGCGCCTGACGGACAAGCCGGCCGCCGAGCGCGAGGCATTCATCGCCGAGAGTCTCCGTTTCGACCGCTTCAACTACGGTTGCCTGTACGAACGCTACCTCCTTCAGAACGACGAGGGGCTGCTGGAAGAACTGAAGACCCTCATGCGCCGGAGCAACCACAATTACGACGAACTGGCCATTGACTACTTGCAAGCCGGCCTTTATGACGAAGCCACTGCCATCTGGCAGACAGCCGTCGGCGAAGGTGCCGCAAGCCCTATGACCTACTACTACATGGGCTATGCCTGCAGGATGAGCGACCCCGTGGAGGCCAATCACCTCTTTGAACAGGCCGAGCAGACGGACAGCAGCTATTGCTTCCCCAACCGCCTGGAAGCCATCCTTGCCCTCAACCATGCCACCGTGGTCAACCCCGACGGTGCCAAAGCCCATTACTACCTGGGCTGTCTGTACTACGACAAGCGACAATACGACCTGGCCATCAGCCATTGGAAAGAGTCGGCCACGCTCGACCCCCTGTTTGCCACGGTGTGGCGCAACCTGGCCCTGGCCTTATTCAATAAATGCGGCGAAGAGGAAAAAGCCGTGGAATACATGGAGCGCGCCTTTGCCCTCGACCGCACCGACGCCCGTGTACTGATGGAGCTCGACCAGCTCTACCGCCGTCTGCAGCGCCCCCATAAGGCACGTCTGGCCCACCTGCGCCAGTATCCCTCACTCATAGCCCAGCGCGACGACCTGCTGCTGGAAGAGATCACCCTGCTCAACCAGACAGGTCAGTATGAAGAGGCCCAGCAGCTGCTCGACAGCCACCACTTCCATCCCTGGGAAGGCGGTGAAGGAAAAGTCTCCGCCCAGTATCAGATATCCCGCGTGGAGCAAGCCAAGAAAATACTTTACAACTCCACTGACCAAGCCCAGCTCGATGAAGCCATCCGTCTGCTGAAAGAATGTCTGGAATACCCACCCCATCTGGGCGAAGGCAAACTTTTCGGTGCCCAGGAAAACGACTTCCACTATTTCCTGGGCTGTGCCTACGCTCAGAAAGGCCGGATGGATGAGGCGAAGACCTACTGGGAACTGGCCACCACCGGCCCTGTGGACCCGTCACCAGCCCTGTATTACAACGATGCCAAGCCCGACAAGATTTTCTATCAGGGCATGGCCCTGCTCCGCCTGGGCAGACAAAACGAAGCCCGGGGGCGTTTTCACAAGCTGGTAAACTTCGGCCGGCAGCATATATTCGAACGGCAGACACTTGACTACTTTGCTGTTTCGCTGCCCGACCTGCTCATCTGGGAAGACTCCCTGGACCGCAAAAACCACATCCACTGCGCCTACATGCTCGCCCTGGGCTACTATGGTCTGGGTGAGTATGATAAAGCCCGGCACTATCTCAGCGAAGTAAAACAGCTGGACATCAATCATCAAGGAGCACAGGGACTGAGAACCCTAAATGTGGATTGAGTGGCTGTCCTATATCTTTATTATCAAGAGTTTAAGAATTAAAGAATTATAGTTACCAAAGTGGCTGCTCTCAAGGAGAATTCTTTAAGGTGGGTTCTATTAATTATGTCGAGGCGATTTTTGATTTTTAGTCGAGTGCAGAGTGTAAGTTGAAGAGGGAGTATAGCGGGCTATACGACCGATGAGACTTGACACTATGCACCGAATAAAAACAAAAAGCGACCGAAACAGATTGAGCAGAATAATGCCTATATATTAAACAGAATTAATAGAACACACCTTAATTCTTAAATACTTGATAAAAACTTGGAATAACAACAAATTAGTCAGCCTCATCAACAAAATATCGTATTATTTTTGATTTTTTTATTTTTTTTGTCTATTTTTGTGGACAGAAGAAAAACTCAAATTCATTTATCATGCAAAAAATCTACACATTCTTAACGATGCTTGCGATAGCGATGTATCTGTCGCCGCAGGCACAAGCCCAGACCTTGCTCGACGAAGACTTCGAGACAGCAAGCACAGAGACATACTCGCAGCCCGTGGCTCAGGGATGGACTACCGTGAACAGCTATACCGGCAGTGATAACACCTATGTGTGGCACAACTATTACTCCGAGCGCGGTACGATCAGCGGCAAACATGTGGCTGGCTGCGACGGTCCCACCTACGCAGCGGCACCCAACGGCGGTTTCGGCCCCCGTGAGGAGATACTCCTGACCCCCGAACTCAACCTTGACAACACCTACCAGCTGACTTTCACCTGGGAGGTGAGCCCGATGAACGCCCATGACGACTCTAAATACGACCTTCAGGTGCGCGTCGTGGAAGATGACAACCTGACCGATGCCGAGACCATCTTCTCCATCCAGAGCCAGGCCATGCTCAAGGAGAGCGGCGTGCTCACCTACCCTATCACTACCTGGGACCCCCACACCTCCAAGATCGACCTGAGCGACTGGCAGGGCAAGAAGGTGAAGATAGCCTTCGTCTATAAGATGATGGCCAACATCGGCAATGTGGTGTGGCTGGACGATGTGTCGGTGAAGCAGCATACCCCCGAGACCACACCCGTGGCCGTTCTCGACATGGACCGCTACAGTTTCGGCGATGTGTATGTAGGCGAGACCTTCTACACCGAGTACATCACCCTGTCCAATCAAGGCAAAGCCGGCCTGCAGGTGACAGGCTTCGACTTCCCTGAAGGCGTGAGCACCACCCTCGATGCCTCGAGCGTGAACCTTGACAAGTGGGAGAGCACCGTATTCCGTATGATCTACAGTGCCACGCTCACCAGTCCGGCCACGGCACCTGCCGTGATCCACACCACCGGCGGCGACGTGACCATCACCCTTCAGGCCAACAAGCAGATCGTGCCCGACGGCTACATGCTGGAGACCTTTGAGAAATACTTCCCACCTGCCGGCTGGAAAAACGACGGCTGGGGCAGTGCTTTCGCCGAGCTTGAAGGCTCGGTGTCGGCCTACGCCACCGGTTCGCTGACCGACAACTACCTCACCTCGCCCCGTCTTGACCTGATCGACGGCGGCAGTGTGACCTTCACCTACCGCAACCTGTTTGACAGCGAAGAGGGCGGCACCTACCAGATGAACGACATCTCGCTGGAAGTAAGCTACGACGGCGGTGTGTCATGGACACAGAAATGGCTTTTCGACTACGAGCTGGCCACCCACAGCGAGACAGTGACAGTAGACCTCGGCAAGGGCAGCGACAACTCATACGTGCGCTGGAAGAACAGTGCCATCAGCTACGGTGACGACGGTGCCGAGGAATTCTCCAACTTCTACTTCGACCGTGTGCTGCTGCCCCATGTCTTCGGTGCCGACGACGTGCCCACAGGCGCCTACCTGATCAAGCCCAAATTGGCAGCCACCGACATCTATCCGAAAAATGTGGAACTGGAGTGGGGTCCGGCACAATTTGCCATGGGCTATAAACTCTATGTAGGCACCAACAGCCAGGCCAACGACCTGATCGACGGCCTCGACCTGCACGACGCTCTGACCTATACCATCCCCGTGTGCGAGTATGCCACCACATACCGCTGGAAAGTAGTGCCCTACAACAGCTATGGCAATGCCATCAGCCGTGACGTCTCCACCTGGACATTCACCACGCAGCCCGACGCCTCCAACGTGAACTATCCCTACGTAGAGGATTTCGCCGACGGCAAGAAACTGCCCACCGGCTGGCTGTCGACAGCCGCTGCCAACTCCTACAACCGCACATGGTATGTCAACACCTACTATCCCTACAAGACCGACGATGTGACGAGCAACGCCCTCACCTCGAGCTATCTGAACGAAGGCGACCAGAACGATGTGACGACGCAGGAGTTCAGACTGCCCTCTGACAAGACCATGGCCATCACGTTTGCGTGGGGCGACGACCATCCCAGTGACTTAGTAGTAGACCCGACAGGCATGGCCAAGAAACACAATGTGGAGCCCAACAACGGCACGAGCGAAGGTATCTTTGAAATCTTCGCCGACGGCGTATGGACCACCCTCTCGACCATCTCTGAAGACAGCTACAACGGCGAGAACAAATACTGGATAGAGGAGAAGTTTGACCTTAGCGCCTATGCCGGCAAGACCGTACAGTTCCGCTGGACCCACAAGAGCTACAACGCCGGCCGCGACGGCGGCACCTCCATCGCCCATGTGGTGATAGAAGAAGTGGAAGGCGACAAGGCCGTCTTCAACAAGAACGGCTGGATGGCCGGCAAGGTGAACTATGAGAAAGCCGTCAACTCCGGCGACATCTTCACCCTCCTCAACAAGGGTGTCAACACCCTGAAAGTGAAGAGCGTCAGCTTTGGCACCGACAACTTCACCACCTCGCTCGCAGCAGGCACAGAGATTGCCCCGGGCGAAGGCCAGGTCTTCAACATCCTGTTCAACGCCCTGACCACGTCGGCCACCGTAACCGACCAGCTTAGCGTAGAGTTTGAGAGTGGACTCACAGCCACCCTGCCCGTCGAGGGCGAGGCACTGGCCTCAGACATTCTCTACTATGCTTTCGAGCAAGACAACCCCCTCGACTACTCCTGGACCGACTTCACGACCATCGATGCTGACAATGCCACCTCCTATGCCTTCGGGTCATGGTGGATCAGCTTTGAGAAGAGCGGTCAGAAATTCGCCTTCTGGCCCGGCGACGACAATGAGATGAACGGCATCATGAGTCCGGTGTCGGGTCACTGGGCACTGGTGGCCGCCTCGCCCCAGAGCGGCAGTGCCGACAACTGGCTTGTGAGCAAATCGCTTCATGCCACCCAAGAGTCGACCCTCACCTTCTACGTGCGCAACTGGGAATGCCTGCAGAGCGTGCTGCCTGCCCCGCAGCACCGCGTGAGCGTGCTGGTGACTGAGAGCAACCCAGGAAGCACCACCTCGTATACCACTGTGATGGGAGAGACCGAGGTGCCCTTCCTCGACTGGGACAACTGGCAGCAGTATGAGGTAGACCTCTCTGCCTGGGCAGGCAAGGACATCTACGTAGCGGTGCGCCACACCACCAATGGCGAGAGCAACGTGGCCTTCTTTGATGACTTCAGCTTCAACCACTTCTCTGGCACCGTAGGCATCGACGCCGCGGCACAAGACATCGACAGCACCTCCGATGTGAGCGTCTACACCGTGAACGGCAGTATGGTGAAACGCGGCAAGGGTGTCAAGACCCTCGACAACCTTGGCAAGGGTGTCTATGTAGTGAAAGTGCACGCCGGCGACAACACCAAGACGCTGCGTATAGTGCGTAAATAAACCATCAGGATATATGGGTGTGCCAACAGGCTGTTGGCACACCCATTTTCTTCTCACCTACCCTCACAAAAAATATATGAAAAGACTTCTCATACTCCTCTTACTGATCTCCGTCGTCCCATCTACCCTGGTCTGCGCGCAGACACGCGACAAGACACTGGAAATCACTGTGACCACCGACACCGATGACCATCTGGAGGGACAGGCATTGACCCTTATCCAGACCGACTACTCACTCTCTTACGGCACGCTGACCCTCGATGCCGAGGGCAAATGCCGTGTAAAAGTCTATGCAGGGCATCATAGGGTGAGCATAGAGCGCACCGGCTACACCCCGGCCAGCGCTGAATTTGACGTAGACCCTGCCGAGACGACCGCCAGCGTGACGCTGCACCTGAGTGAACAAGTGCGCACCCCCTTTGCACTCACCGCCCAGCCGCTGCATGATGCCACCACCGGTCAGAACCACGTGAGGCTCAGCTGGAACACCGAGCCACCCGCTTTCTTCGACGACTTCGAGACGTATGAGCCATTCGCCATCCAGTTTGGCGAGTGGACCGGCATCGATGCCGACCTGGAGGCTGCCGCCCCCATCGTGGGCGACTATCCCAACCGTTGTGTGATGCAATACGCCCAGGTGATCAACCCGCTGACCGTATCGCCCCCATGGTGGTATGACTATCCCATCCTGCGCCCCTACAGCGGCAAGCAGTATGTGGGATTCACCCGCACCAGTTCGGGCAATGCCAACGACGACTGGCTGATCTCTCCCTCCGTGACCGTGGGCGTGGAGCATGTGCTGATGTTCATGGGCAAGGCCGCCGATAAATACGACGAGCGCTTCCAGGTATACATCACCACAAATACCGATCATCCCACCCAGGAAGACTTCACGCGTATAGACGGCGGCAACTACGAGACCGCCGACTACAAAGGCTGGCGCTCCTATCAGTACGACCTGAGCGACTATGCCGGCAAAGAAGTGAAATTCGCCATCCGCTATATCAGCCATTACAACCGCTACGGCTCGTTCATGCTGATGATCGACGACATCTATGTGGGTCAGGCCAAAGACTATGACACAGCGGTGATGAAAGCCCGGTCGCGCCGTGCTCCCGCCCGTTCGGAAGCCAACCCCAACGAACTCTTCCACGTCTATCTCGACGGCAGCGAAGTGGGTACTACAGAAGCCTACGAATATATCGTGGAAAACGTGAGCGAGGGTACGCACACCTTTGGTGTGAAAGCCACCTACATAGCCGCTGAAAGCGAACTGGTGACCACGACAGCCGAGATACACAATGCCTATGCCCCCATCACCTTTGTGGTCAGCACAGAGAGCAAACTCAGTGCCGACGGTCAGGAGATCAGCCTGGTCAACACCAGTACGACCGACACTTACACCGTGAGCGTAAGCGACGGCAAGGCCGTCATCCCCTCGCTGCCCCTGGGCGACTATGTGGCCCGGATAGAAGAGGGTGCTTTCAACGCCTGGCAGCAGTCCATCCACCTGGATGGCGAGGTGAGCGTCAGCATCACCCTGACCGACCGTGTGATTACCCCCTACCACATCACTGCCGACACCAGTGATGATGCCACGGTGACCCTGAGATGGAACCAGGAGTTGCTCTTCAGTGACAGTTTTGAAGACTATGACGACTTCGCCACCGGCGAGTTTGGAGGCTGGCAGACCATAGACCGTGACCAGATGCCCGTCTACCCCATCGCCCTGGGCGATTTCAACAACATCATCTCCTTCCCCGGCTCCGGCACGGCCAACAGTCCGCTGCCCATCGCCCCGATGGTGTTCAATCCTTGGAGCACTACCCCGCCGATGCTGCCCACCGACCCTGCCGTGCAGGCTCCCAGCGGCGACAAGACCGTCATCTTCTTCTCCCCCCAGCGGTCGAAGGCCGACAAATGGCTCATCTCTCCCGCCATCGACATCCATGAGGGATATACACTGCTCGCCACGCTCAAGTCTTATGACGCGATGTATCCAGAGTCGGCCGAATTCTGCGTGTCGACTGGCGGTACCGACCCCTCCGAATTCACAGCAGTGAGCACCGCCGAGGCCATCCCCGCCGGACAATGGACCCAGTATGAGACCGACCTGTCGGACTATGCAGGGCAGCGTGTGCGACTGGCCTTGCACTACATCTCGTACGACACCTTCTTCCTGCAACTCGACGACTTCACCGTAGGTCCTGCCGACGGAGAGACCACATTCGTAGACTATGGCAACGTGGTGCGCTACGACATCTATGTAGACGACGTGAAGGTGGGCGAGAGCCTCATCCCCACCTACACCCTCACAGGTCTGAGCGAGGGCACACACACCATCGGCATCGTGGCCGTCTATCAGAACGCTGTGTCGGAGTCGGGCACTATCACCGTGAATATCTCCACCGGCATAGACACCATCCGTATAGATACATCAGCAACGGACTCAGATGTCTATTCCATCACGGGACAGAAGATGAACGCCGAGACTGATGCCTTGCCTCGGGGCATCTATATCGTGAAACGCGGACAAAAACACCAAAAAATCACCAAAAGATGAGAAAATCAATCTTACTGATACTGCTGGGCACCGTGCTCACCCTGCATGCACAGACACTGCTGACGGATGAGCACCGCCAGCCCATCGACATCAAGAGAAGCCTGACGGCACACCATCCTCAGACGGCTCCGCCCTTGCGGGCCGAGGGACTATCGTCTATCCAGCGGGCTATCGGTTACATGGCCGGTCAAGACCCTGACAGCATCACGCTGAAAGGCGCCAGGGTAGGCACGGCCGGCACCTATCCCCTGGCCGTGCTGATCACAGCCGACATGCTGCGCGACTATGTGGGCTGCAAAGTGATCGGCATACGTGTGGCCGCCGCCCAGTCGCTGGGCAAGACAGACGTGTGGCTCTCACCCGTCAGCGCCGACGGTGTGGTGTCGACTGACGGCATCACGAAGAGCCAGCGCCTCTATGAAGGATGGAACAACGTGTTTTTCAACGGAGACACCTCATGGGAGATACAAGACGGCGAAGCCCTTATGGCAGGCTTTGACTATCAGGAGACTCAGAGCATGATTGACGCCCAGAAAGGCGGCATCTGCACCGTGGGCGAGGCCCAGGGCAACGACTTCCTGATCTACGCCGACCTCGGTGGCGGCGAAGGCTGGTATAGCATCAACAACCTGGGTGCGCTGTGTGTACAACTGATTGTAGACATCAGCAGTCTGCCTGAGAAGATGCTCAGCCTGTCCTATCTCGACACCGGCTTCCGCTACAAGCATGCCGGCGAACAGATAGAGATGTATACCATCGCCACCAACACCGGACGCAGCGCACTCTCAAGCTATCGCCTACAATGCCGTATCGACGACGGCGAACCCATCAGCTTCGTCTATGAAAAGCCACTGGCTGAGACCGCCAACGACCATCAGCAGCCTGTGCTGCCCCTGCCCGGCGACATTGCTATCGGCTCCCACCAGCTCACCGTGACGCTGCTGGCCGAAGGCGAGACCACACCAGCCAACGAGAAAGCCACCAGAACGGTGAACTTCTACATCTACGGCGAGGCCCTGCAGCGTCAGCAGAACTACGTGGAGCAATACAACAGCCAATACGAATATATGGCGTCGCTGGTCAACCCCATCCTCAACCAGTCGGCCACCAAGAACAAAAGCATGGCCCTGGTCAACACCTACACGGCCGACTCGCCCCTCGCCCTCGAGTCATCCGCCTATCTGCACGACCTCTATGCCTATACCGTGCCGTCGTTCACCATCAATAGGTCATACTTCCCCGGTGAAGCGTATATCGCCTACGACGTGAACTACTATGTGGAACAATATCCCGCTTTTGTGCCCTCCATCATCGACGACATGATGGCACAAGACATGATGCTGCCCGCCTTCGCCACCATCTACCTGCAGCCCAGCTACGACGCCCAGACCCGCCAGCTGACAGTGGATGTGAGCGGCCAACTGGCAGAAGGAGCCGCCAGCATCTTCAAGGATCTGTCTGTGACACTGCTGCTGACGGAGAACAATGTAGTGGGCGACCAGGTGGTGCTCAACGCCTTCACCGGACGCACCAGCACCCAGCACGACTATGCGCACCAGCATGTGCTCCGGCAGTATATCACACCGCCTCTGGGCTCACCCGTCAATATTAATGGCAACCAGTTCACCGCCCGGCATCAGACAACGCTCGACGCGAGCTGGGACACCGACCAGATGACCCTCATCGGCTTTCTCTCACGCGGTGCTGAAGCAGTGAGCGATGACAATGTGATGGAGATGGACATCACCAACTGCACGAGCCTGACGCTTGAAGGACTGACGGGCATACAGACCGCTAAACATGGCGGCAACAGCACCGGCGAGACCACCTGTTACACCCTCGACGGACGTGCAATAGGCCCCGACACCCCCCAGCGAGGTATCTATCTGCTCAAAAAAGACGGAAAATGCAGGAAAATCGTCGTGAAATAAATTATTTTTAATAAAATTTGTCATATTGTTTGCAATTTTTAATAAAATAACATATCTTTGCGATAATTATTATTAACCAAATTCCACGCTTATGAAAAAAGCTAAATTACTATTATTGACCCTGCTCGCCGTGATAGGATACGGCACGGCTGGAGCAGAGACCGTATCGCCTTATACGGTAGATTTCAATACCGCTATCACTACGAGCAAACATGACTTCCAGGTGGCCTCCAACTGGGGACATATTGTAGGTCAGGGCGACTATGACGGTTGGGGACCTTACTTTATGTCATACTCGTATAATGCAGAGAATGGAATTGATGGTAGTGGAACACTGATGGCCAACCGGCAGTATGCCGGTGACAACGGGGGGGGCGAAGAAATAAACGACCTTCTTGTCACCCCAGCAGTCTCAGGAGCCGTAAAACTGTATGTGAAAGCATCCAGTCTGGCTTCCTCAAGCCAGCCCTCATTCGTGGAGTTCTACACACTCAATGAAGCTGGCACTGCCAAAGCCGATCTCCTGCAGCGTTTCACCGCTGATAAATATGTGGTCGATGAAGCCATAGAAGGATGGAGCTACGTCACCATCAACGTGTCTACAGCCCAGAAAATCGGCATCCGTGCCCAGCATGTCTATTTGGACAATTTCAGCGCAGAATCGGCAGACATTCAGAAAGAGCGCAAACTGGCCATTGCATCAGCAGAACCTTCAGCCACTACAGGTACCATCTATTGGAACCAGCAAGAGAATGGCAAAGTGCTTGTGAAATACACAGTGACCGTAACCAACACTGGAGACCTTGCTCTTGCAAAGGGTGATGAAAACTACAGCATCTCCATTGTCAACAGAAGAGCCAATGAAGTATGCGCTACCGTTGCCGTTCCACAGACATTGGAGCCAGGCGCCACCTCTGAAAAGTTTGATGTCTCTGTGGAATTGGATCCCTCTGTCTGGCCCAACAGCTATACCTACATCAGTATGGACCTGAAAGAGAACATCTCTGGAAGCGTCTTGCAGCGCGCCCAATCCCATTATAAAGCATACGAACCCAAATTCGTATTCCGCGAGGGTGGATCAACAAGCACCTCAAGCCTGTATGGAGACATAGCTTTTGGTAAGGTGACTGAAGAATTGTCGAAGGCTTACGAGATTTACAACGACGGTACCGCTCCTTTGCAAGTGAAATCCATCACTGTTCCCACTGGATTCACTGTCAGCAACGCAGGCAACTTCACCTTAGCCTCCAAGGAGAACAAGTCATTCGACATCACCCTTCCTGTCACAACTCAAGGAATATTCTCTGGTGACGTAGAAGTGGTCTATGTGGACAAAAATGGTGACGATGTGACTTATAAAAAAGCCATCACCGGTACTGTGCTTGACCCATCGAAGAATATAATCACTTTTGATGATGGTAATGGAAGCGCCGCTTATCCCACAGGCTCCGTAAGATACAATGTCTATATCAGCAGTGAGGGCAGCGGTGACTCAAAGAATTACTATCTGCAAGGCACAAATGGCAACCCACTGTTTATCACACCACTGATGACTGCCGCAGCGGGAGAGAAAATCGCATTCGACGCTGAATACACATCATCCAGTGGTGCCAAAGTGGAAGTGATGATTTCCACCGACAGACAGAATTGGACCACCATTGAGACTGTCAGCAACATTGCCTCGCAGTACAACTGGACTACCTACACGGCAGAAATCCCTGAGGCAGGTGACTATTATATCGGTTTTAAACTGACCAATTCCAAGATTGACGATGTATATGGCTTAGTATATGCTGAAGCAGCTGCCCACAACCTGCTCATTGTCAAATCTGACATCCCAGCAAAAGGCATACAGAACAATACTTACACAGCCACCGTTTCTGTAGGTAACATCGGTCCAAATGTAGAAGCAGCCGGGTCATACACCGCTACTCTCTATGTAGATGGTGAGGCAGTGGCCACCAATAATAAGGTGGATCTGCCCGTAGCTAACATCAACGGCAATTACAACAACCTGGAAGAACAAAACTATACCACCCTCTCCTTCTCCTTTAAGCCACACACTATTGGTACATTGCCCGCATATATCGAAGTGAAGAGTGGCGACAATGTGGTGAAGACCGAAGAGGTGACAGTCAACATCGCCAAGGAGGAACTCTCAAGCGACATCGCTGTCGGTGAAAACAAGACTACAGGCCGCTACGCTCCATTCTATGGCTACGACATGGAGCAAGGTGCTTATGCCGACTTCTACTACAGTGCTGAGCAGCTCGCCACATTCGGCATCAAGAAGGGCGACGTGATCAAGTCGATCAAGTTTAAGTCGTCAAACAGCAGCAAGACCATCAACTCGCTCACTGCTGAGGCTTGGGTTGGTATGGAAGAGAATGGCTCCTTCGCTGCCGGTCAGGTAGACAAGGACAATATGACCCATGTGGTGCTCTACGATCAGGAGACAGTAGAATTTGGCACAACAGTCGAAATGGTTATCGACCTGTCGGAGAACCCAATCGTCTACGACGGTACATCCGAAATCCGCGTCTACACCTACATTAATGGTGGCGGTGCTTACTTGTCGTTCGGATGGGAAGCTGACAGCAACTACCCGCAGCAGGCATACTATACCAAGAACGAGACTTCATGGGATACTAACAAATCACAAGCATGCCCCGTGGGCTACTTCGGACTGGATGTGAAGCCTGTCAACCTCTCGGGCATCATCTACGATGTGGATACCAAAGAGCCGATAGAAGGCGCTACAGTGACCCTGTACAATGAGGCAGAGGATGTGGAATACACCGCCGTGAGCGACGCCCAGGGCAAGTATGTGGTCGACGTCATTCAGAACACACTCGACTATAGAGCCACCATCACCGCCGAGGGTTATGAAGACCTCAAGGTCTTCAGCGAGACCTACAACGTCTCTGAAGGCAGTGACGAGTCAGACTTCGGCTTGATGTCGAAATATGTCAACGTGACCATCACCGAGGCTGGCTTCGCTACCTTGTATTATGGCAACCGCAGCCTGAAAGTGCCCGAGGGCGTGACCGCCTACACCGTGAAGGTAGAAGGCACAGAGGCCTTGAAGTCGGTGGAGTACGACGTGATTCCACAGGGCAGTGCCGTGATTCTTGAAGGTGCCCCTGGCGACTATGTGTTTGAAGTCAACTGGGATGCCGACCAGCCCGACACCGAGAACCTGCTCTTGGGTACCGACGAGAAGCAGACGACCGCTGCTGCCGACGGCAGCCAGACTGGCTACAAGTTCTACAAGCTGGCCAACGGCAAGAGCCATGGTCTTGGCTTCTACTTCGCCACGGAGAATGGCGCAGCCTTTGAGAATGAGGCCCACAAGGCATATCTCGCTGTGAAGGCCGACGCTGCTGCCAACTTCTACACCTTCAATCCTACCGGCATCAGCGTGGTGAGCACCACCATCCCAGAGAACGGTGAGGTATACAACCTCTCTGGTGTTCGTATGAACAGCAAGCAGCTGCCCGCCGGCATTTACATTGTGAACGGTAAGAAAGTAGTCATTAAATAACAAGGAGACACAGATATGAAGACATACATCTCACCAAGCATCAAGACACTGGTCATGACCCGTTTCATGCAAAACATCTACGATGTAGTATCCACTGCACAGCAGCTGGGCAACGAAGGTAACTTTGACGAGGAGCAAGATCCCTCTGCCATTGTAACCCGCAGTGTATGGGATGATTAGACCGTAAGCCCTTTAAAAACGCTATAGAAGAAGAGACACTCCACAGTGAGTGTCTCTTTTTTTTATAAAATTATTTTCATTATTGCCAAAAAACCTTTATATTTGTGATGTCATTTAAGCCCCAAGCCTATGCAAGACTATATCATCAAAGACACTTTCGACTGTGCGTGTGGTCAGTTGATACTCTGTTCGTATAAAGACAAGTTATATCTTTGCGAATGGGCATCAGGAAAAAGCGTGGAAAGACACCTTTTGCGCATCAAGAAACAGTTGAAAACTGATTTTCAGGACGGCTCATCGCCGATCACAGAGCGTGCCAAGAAACAGCTTCACGAATACTTCACGAGGCAGCGCAGGTCGTTCAGCGTGCCCTACAAACTTGTGGGTACCGAATTTCAGAAGATGGTATGGAGCTCGCTGGCTAATATCCCTTATGGCAAGACCATCTCCTACGGCGAGCAAGCCCGCCGTCTGGGCATGCCCAACTCCGTGCGCGCCGTAGCCAACGCCGACGGTGCCAATCCTATCAGCATCATACTGCCCTGCCACCGCATAGTGGGCAGCAACAACCGTCTGACGGGCTACGGTGGCGGTCTGGAGGCTAAGCAATATCTGATAGACCTGGAGGTAGGCGCCACACATTTCAGAAAAAGACAAGAAAAATGATAGGTACAATCGTCAACACAGCCACCATCATCATCGGGGCTGTCATAGGTGCGGTGATGCACCGTGGAATCCAGGAAAAATACAAGCAGATGCTCTATACGGGCCTTGGACTGGCCAGTCTGGCCATCGGCATGAACGCCACGATCAGCCATTTCTCAGAAAGCGAGTATCCCGTATTATTTATCATCTCTATTGCCATAGGCGGCATCATAGGCACTGCCATCGACATCGACGGCCGTTTCAAGCGCCTGATCGACCACTATTCTAAAGATGGCAGCGGCAACCGTCTGGCCGACGGTCTTGCCACAGCTATCCTGCTGTATTGTATCGGCCCGCTGTCGATGCTGGGACCAGTGGTCAGTGCCCTGAAAGGCGATCATACGTTTCTTTTCACCAACGCCACGCTCGATTTTGTATCATCTACCATCTTTGCCTCCACCTATGGCATCGGGATGGTGCTTGCTGCCCCTGTATTATTTTGTTGGCAGGGTATGTTTTACCTGGTGACTACAATCAGCAGCTCAGCCATCAGTGATGCACTGATGGCTGAGCTGCTCATCATAGGCGGTCTGCTGATCACCGCCTCTGGTCTTTCACTGCTTCAGCTGAAAGACTGCAAGACACTCAATCTGCTGCCTTCGCTGCTGGTGCCTATTGTATGGTTTATGGTTTTACACCTTACTGGGCATTGATTTCCTGCAGCAGTCGGTCGGCATGTCCCCATTTGTCCATGAGATAGAGCACGTAGCGAATATCCACCCCGATGCAGCGTGCGAGTTTCTTGTCGAAGAATATATCGCTGGAGAGACTGTCCCAGTTGCCGTCGAAAGCGAGTCCGATCAATTCGCCCTTGCCATTGAACATGGGCGACCCACTGTTTCCTCCCGTGATGTCATTGTTGGTGAGAAAACAGAGCTGCATCTTGCCTGTGGTCTTGTCGGTATACTTGCCGAAATCCTTCACAGAGAGGAGTTCCTTCATGATAGGCTCAGCCTCATACTCAAAAATCTCGTCGGCCCGGTTCATTTTTTCCACGATGCTCTCCGCAGTGGTATAATAGCCTGACGGTGCGCCATTGAGCATGTATTCTCCCACCTGGCCGTAGCTGAGACGCATGGTGAAGTTGGCATCGCTGTAATGGGGCATATCCTGCTCCATACGCACCACGGCATCGCAGAGATAACGCTCCTGCAACTGTATATCCTCGTCGTTGCGCGCCATTTCCTCCCTGAGGTCGTAAATGATGTCCATCACATCCTCTCCAAACTTCACTCCCGGATCTTTATGGAATTTCTTCTTGTTGAAATAAATCTTCTTGCCCGACTTCATCAGGATAGACTTTTTGTAAAGGTCGTTGACGAAGGTCGTATAATCATTGTTGTACTTTGTCTTGATGGTGCTGTAGAATTTCGGCAAATACTTGGCATCCACATGCTCGGCATAGTTTTTCAGCATGGCAGCGAGCACCTCTTTGTCGAGAGCCTCGTCCCACTCATTGCTGTTATCAGCAAACTGGAAATACTGTTTTTTGGGTTTGTCGGCAGGACCTTTCACCTCCATGCCGTTGATGAGTCGCATGCTGCGTGAGAAGAGTTCGCTGTTGCGGCTGAACGACTCCATGAGGTAATAGAAAGTGCGGTCGGGCACCATATTGGCGGCATAGAGGTTTTTCATGTGCTCGAAATTGAGTTTTCCACGCAGATACCCCGTAGAATCCTGCCACTGACGTATTTTTTCCTCAAAAGCAGCCTTCTGCGAAATGATACCTATAGAATCGATACACTTATTCATTCCGATGGAATTTTTCCAGTAGTTGCTGCTCTGGGCATACTTGCTGTCATACTTGATACGCACCGCCTCGTCGGCCCTCATGTGACGGAGCATGATCTCCTGCTTGATGCCACGCACCTGAGCACGTGTGGCGTTCTCAGCATCACGCATCTGTTTGATGCCATACGAAGAGAGATAGCGCTCGGTACTGCCTGGATAACCGATGGTCATAGCGAAATCGCCATCCTTATATCCCTGCATGGACACCTGTGCCCAGCGTTTGGGATGATATGGCACATTGTCCTCGCTATACTCCGCCGGTCCGTTGGTTTTCGGGTCGGCATAGATACGGAAGACCGAGAAGTCGCAGGTCTGGCGCGGCCACATCCAGTTGTCGGTCTCTCCTCCGAACTTACCCATCGACTTGGGCACGGTGAATACCAGTCGCAGGTCGGTGAAGTCCTGATAGGTGGTAGCGTAGTATTTATTGCCCTCATAGAAAGGATCGATATCGACATGGAGTGTTTTGTCTATGCGCTTGACAGAGTCGGTCAGGGCGTTGGTGAGCGAGTCGAGCAAGAGTGCCCTCTTATCCCGGCTCATCTGTTCCAGCCCCATGGCCATCAGCCTGTCGGTGATGTCTTTCTGATCGATCATGAAACTGACGAACATATTTTTGTTGGGTAATTCCTCCTCATACGACTTGGCATAAAATCCATTGAGCATATAATCATGCTCTACAGTGGAATGGCTGCGTATGGCCTCGAATCCGCAATGATGATTGGTGAAGACGAGTCCATTGGGCGAGACGACTACCCCCGAACAATAGCCGCTGAAGTTGACACATGCGTTTTTGAGTGC
Organism: uncultured Prevotellaceae bacterium; assembly: GCA_946402905.1. Lineage (GTDB taxonomy): Bacteria > Bacteroidota > Bacteroidia > Bacteroidales > Bacteroidaceae > Prevotella. Next base: position 109,271 of record CAMIYC010000003.1, read on the forward strand.
ATTGTCACCATAATAGAGGTCGTTGTAAGACATCTGAAATCCCTCATTCTGCATGATCTCATAGACCTGAGGCGGCAGATTGTAGATGGTCCACATACCTTCGTCGGCTTTCGACGAGAAGGCTGTGAGTACACATAAAAGCAATAATGTGATTTTTTTCATATTGATATAATGTTGATGATTATTTTCTGAAATACTTGCCGATCACCGGCAGACTGTGCAGGGGGAAATCCTTTTTGACGATATAAGCCATGAAAACGGCGATGATAAGGGTATTGAGCACGATGGCCACCCACAATGGTGTATACTCAGAGACAAAGTGCATGGCGACGAAAAGCACGGCAGCCAGCAGCACATACATCATGATATCGCGTATGGGATAATTGACGGGATAATAGCGCTGGCCCACGAAATAAGAGATGAGCATGGAGACACCGTAGGCCACGAATCCTGCCCATGCACATGCCATATAGCTGTAGCGCGGGATGAAGATGATGTCGATGGCGAAGAGCACCACCACACCGATGCCTGAGAAATAGGCTCCCCAGATGGTACGGTCGGTGAGTTTGTACCAGAAAGAGAGGTTGAAAAACACGCCAAACATGATCTCAGCCACCATCACGATGGGCACCACTCGCAAACCCTCCCAATAACTGCTTCCTATGATATACTTGAACACATTGATATATGCCATGACGAAGAGGAAAGCCAGGAGCGTGAAGATGACATAATACTTCATGGTCTCAGCATACGTCTCCTTATTGTCGCGGTCCTTGACCTTACTGAAGACAAAAGGCTCGTAGGCGAAGCGGAAAGCCTGTGTGATCATCATCATGATCATGGCTATCTTGATACAGGCCCCGTAGATGCCCAGCTGTGCCCTGGCATCAGCAGTGGATCCGTCGTAGAAATAAGGGAAGAGAATCTGAGAAGCACACTGGTTGAGCTGTCCGGCGAGCCCCATAACCAAGATGGGCCAAGCGTAGACGAGCATCCGCCGGCATGCCTTGGTATCAAATCCGAAACGAATGCCGCCCAGTTCTTTATATAAGAACAGCACATTGGCAAGTGAGCAGAAGAGATTGATGTAAAACACCCATACCACGTCGTAGTGGAACTGCTCGCCATACATGCCGAAAGGATTGAGGTGAAGGGCAGGCAGAACAAAGAAATAGACCACATTGAGCACGATATTGAGTACGATATTGGCTATCTTGAGCGTAGCAAACTTGAGTGGCTTGTGTGTACATCTGAGATAGTCGAAGAGGATGCATGTGAAAGCGTCGATGGCCACCGTGGTGTACATGACAGCCACAAACTCAGGATGGTCGGCATATCCCACAAGACCGGCGATAGGTTTGCAGAACATCAGTACCAACAGGGTAGATACCGCGGCCACAGTGCCCACCAAGCGCAGCGTGGTGGAATAGATGCGCTTCGGATTCTCCCCCTCTTTGCTCATAAACCGGAAGAAGGTGGTCTCCATTCCGAAAGTGAGCAAGATAATCAGGATGGCCACATAGGCATACACATTGGTGATGACTCCATATTCACCTCCAGAGGCCGCAAATTTGGCCGTCTGTATAGGTACGAGCAGATAGTTGACAAAACGTGCCACTATGCTGCTCAGACCATAGATGGCGGTATCTTTTGCAAGGGATTTTAAATTTGCCATGATGTTGTTTGGTGTACAATATTGGCTATTGGCTGTTAACTATATCTATTAACTGTTATTTGACGGTCAACTCAATGACGTGGTCGATCTCATCGGGCGCGTGCTCCAGGTGGAGCACGATGCCATCCTCTACTTTGGTATACTTCACCGCCCGGCGGGTGAGGAAATCGCAGACCCCCTTCACTTTCAACCCTGACAATGGCAGAAAAAGTGAAGTGTCCTGGAGTTGGAGGATGTGTATATAAAGTTTGTCGCCATGTCGGGTCGACACGCCCCAGTCATGCGGAGCCACATCACCCCCACGCGTATTGCGTATAGTAGGCTCATAGAGCTTCATCCACTCACCTATCTCACTCAGTCTTTTGAGTGACTCCTCGGGCAACCTTCCGTCGGGCTGTGGACCAATGTTGAGCAACAAGTTGGCATTTTTGCCAGCAGCCCTGACCAGCAGATGAATCAACTGGCGTGCAGACTTGTATTGATCGTCGAGGATATTATATCCCCATGTCGTGTTCATCGTCTCGCAGGTCTCCAAGGGCAATGGACTGATGTCTTGTCCGGAAAGTCCCGCCTTGTTCTCACCGGGTAAGTCGCGCTCGAAGATCTGTATATCCTCGCCGGGGAAAGGTGTGAGATGATGATTGTTGGCCACGAGGCAAGACGGCTGCAGACGGTGTATCAGCTCATACTGACCCCATAGCTGCCAGTCAAACGGCTTGCTGTCGCTGTCGTGATCCCACACCCCGTCAAACCATATCGCGCCTATAGGCCCGTAGTTGGTGAGCAGTTCTGTCAGCTGTCGGTTCATAAACTGATAATACTCCGGCCAGTTTTGCCGGTCTTTCGGACGTCCTGTACCCAGTCCTGTACGACCGAGCGGATAGTCAGTCCTCCCCCAGTCGAGATGCGAGTAATAGAAATGAAGGCGTATGCCCTCTCTCCGGCAGGCTTCGGCCAGTTCTTTTATGATATCTCTATGAAAAGGTGTGGCATCGACGATGTTGTATGCAGACTGTGCGGTATGAAACATGGAGAAACCATCGTGATGGCGTGAGGTGATGGTGATATACCTGGCTCCTGAAGCCTTGATGGCCCTCACCCATTCATCGGCATTGAAATGCGCGGGATAGAAGCCACCTGCCAACTTGGGATATTCCTGATAATTGATGTTTCGGTTTTGCATGACCCACTCACCGCTTCCGAGCATGGAATAAATACCCCAGTGAATGAAAATGCCGAACTTATCGTCCTGGAATTGCTGCTGTGCGTCTCTTATCTCCTGAGAAGGCTGATAGGTCTGTGAAAAGAGGTCGAGACCCAAGAGTACAAACACTGCTATAATAAATGTTTTTCTCATTATATATACAAATACATTATTTATACGTCTCTTTTTCGATACAAATATAGGTATTTTATTTATATCTGACAAATTTTTATTAATTTTGCTTTTGTGAAACGAATCATCCTTATCTATCTGCTGCTCTTTTGTTTTTCGGCCAGTCGTTCGCAGACAATAAGAGAATGGGAATCCTACTTCAGCCAGCTCAGCACTTTTGAAGACATGGAATCAGAAGACTGGCAGGACTCCTATGAGTTGCTCTGCGACCTTGAGGAGCATCCTATCCATATCAACAGTGCCACCTGGGATGAGCTGGCGAGTATCCCTTTCTTAAACCACCAACAGATAGACGACATTCTTTCGTATATCTATCAGTATGGCGGCATACAGTCTGTGGGTGAACTGGCAATGATCAGGTCGATAGACTACAACACCCGTTGTCTGTTGAGTTTTTTCATCGATTGTGAGATGGTGGAAGAAAAGAAATATCCCACACTCCGACAAATCCTCAAATACGGGAAGAGCGACCTGCTGCTGACGGGCAATATCCCCTTTTATGAGCGCCGCGGAGACCAGGAGAGCTACCTGGGCTATCAATACCGCCATTCGGTGCGTTATCAGTTTAGATACTCAGACTACCTGAAGATAGGATTCCTGGGCAGTCAAGACGCTGGTGAACCGTTTTTCGCCGACAAGAACCATTTGGGATACGACAACTACTCACTCTATCTGCAGCTGAAGCGTCTGGGCCATCTGAAATCACTCAACATAGGCCGTTATCGCGCATCTTTCGGCATGGGACTTGTGATGAACAATGACTTCAACATGGGAAAAATAGCGAGTATCTCCAGACTGGGCCAAACCACGAACAGCATACGTGCACACACCTCACGCAGCGTTGCCAACTACCTGCAAGGGGCCGCCGCCACCATCACCCTGACAAAGGGACTGGACGTGAGCGGACTGTTGTCGTATCGCAAGCAAGACGCCACGCTCAACCGCTCCGACTCCACCATCTCGAGCATCGTGACTACGGGCTATCACCGCACACCGACAGAGATGGCCAAGAAGAACAATATATCGGAAACCACCGCCGGTATGCATGTGAACTACTCTGAAAACGGCTGGCATGCCGGCACAACCGCCTCCTATACAGGCTACAGCCGTGAGCTGCGCCCCGACACCACACAGGCCTACCGCCGCTATGACGCAGCGGGAGACCATTTTTGGAATGCCAGCGTCGACTACGGTTATACCAGTGGTCTGGTGACGCTGCAAGGCGAGACCGCCATCAACGGCCGTCATGCCCTGGCCACAGTCAACAGTGTGAGCATGACTCCCTCCCCCACCCTATCAATGATGCTTGTCTACCGGTATTACGACAAAGAATACCATGCCATTCACGGCAGGAGTTTCAGTGAGGGAGGCAGGGTGCAAAACGAACATGGTATCTACTTTGGCGGCCGATGGCAAGCCCTGCACCACCTCCAACTGACGGCCTATACCGACTATGCCTACTTCGGAGCACCGAAATACCAGGCACGGATATCCTCCCGGTCGTGGGACAACCTGATACAGGCCCAATACAGCACCAACAACTTCTCACTCACGGCCAGGTATCGGTTGAAACTGCGTCAGTATGACAACAGCAAAAAAACCGCCCTCGTCGACAAAATCAGTCAGAAAGCGCATGTGGGCATGACATTCATTCACAGACAATGGACGTGGTCTACACAAGCCGACATGGCCTATACCGACTTTGACACGAGGAGTCTGGGATGGATGCTGTGTGAGCATGTCAGCTATGCTCACCGCTGGTGGCGCATGAGTGCCAATATAGCCTACTTTCACACCGACGACAATGAGAGCCGTATCTATAGCTATGACCAAGGCACGCTCTACCAGTTTGCCTTCCAGTCCTATTCAGGCGAAGGTATCAAATATGGGTTATTCATCCGTGCTGACATCAGCGCACAACTGATGCTGATCGGCCATCTGTCGACCATCAATTATTTCGACCGCAACCATATCTCCAGCGGATACCAGCAAATCAACCATTCATCGAAAACAGACCTGGAAATCCAGTTGCGATGGAAGTTTTGAAACACTTATCATTTTTTATTTTTATTCTTTTTAATTTTATAATGAAAAATAAGAAATGATGATATGGATGGGGAAAAGTGGATAAATCCTAAAATATATCAGTGATGATGACTTATACAGTTGATAGGTATAATGTTGATTTTGATGGTGGATATGATATGACTGTAAATCTGTGAGTTATGAAGTTATCCACAGTATTGTAATATGGTGTAAAACGCCTTCTGTATAACTGTATCATTCAGACGACTGTGGATTAATGATTGATAAGTGTATTGAAAACATTCATTTTTGCAAGTAACTGCCCACAGGAGGATGGGAAAATCCGGTCGACGTGGATTACTTATCATAGTTTGCCTAAGAAATACACACAGTTTTCCACAATGCTGTGGAAAACTTTTTATTATCATCACTTAATCATAAAAACACGGTAGACAAAGTCTGTAATCTCAGATTTTTTGACTACTTTTGCGGTTAAAATACAAGAAGACATGGCAACAAAGGAAAAGGGACTGACACCGATGATGAAGCAGTTTTTCACGTTGAAGGCTAAACACCCCGATGCGTTGATGCTGTTCAGATGCGGCGACTTTTATGAGACATATTGTGAGGATGCCATCGCAGCGTCTAAGATACTGGGCATCACACTGACGAGGCGTAACAACGGTGGTACTTCTGGTTCTGCCGAGATGGCCGGTTTTCCTCATCATGCCCTTGACACTTATCTTCCTAAATTGATACGTGCGGGCCGCAGAGTGGCCATTTGCGACCAGCTGGAGGATCCGAAGCTGACCAAGACACTGGTGAAGCGTGGTATCACCGAATTGGTGACCCCTGGTGTCGCTATGAGCGATAATGTGCTGAACTACAAGGAGAACAATTTTCTGGCAGCCGTTCATTTCGGCAAGTCGGCATGCGGTGTCGCTTTTCTTGATATATCCACAGGGGAGTTTCTCACAGGTGAGGGTACGTATGACTATGTGGAGAAGCTGATTGGCAATTTCCAGCCCAAGGAAGTGTTGTATGACCGGTCTAAGAAACGTGAGTTTGAGCAATATTTCGGTACTAAACATTGTGTCTTTGAGTTGGATGACTGGGTATTCACCGAGCAGACAGCCCGTCATAAATTGCTCAAACATTTTCAGACCAAGACACTGAAAGGTTTCGGTGTGGAGCATCTGAAGAATGGTGTGGTGGCCGCTGGTGCCATCCTGCAATACCTTGAACTGACCCAGCATACGCAGATAGGTCATATCACAGCATTGTCGCGCATCGAGGAAGACAAATATGTGCGTCTGGACAAGTTTACGATCCGCTCCTTGGAACTGCTCGACACGATGCAGGGAGAGGGTTCGTCGCTGCTGCATGTGATAGACAAGACCATCACTGCCATGGGCGGACGTATGTTGCGTCGCTGGGTGATTTTTCCCCTGAAGGATGAGCGTCCGATCAGTGAGCGTCTTGAAATAGTGGATTATTTCTTCCGTCACCCCGATTTCAGGGAATGTATAGACAGTCAGTTACATTTGATAAGCGACCTGGAGCGCATCATATCCAAAGTGGCTGTGAACCGTGTGTCGCCACGTGAGGTGATGCAGCTGAAAGTGGCACTGCAGGCTATCGAGCCTATCAAGAATGCCTGTCAGATGGCCGACAATCCTGTATTGAAGCGGCTTGGTGAACAGTTGAACCTATGCCGCTCGATCCGTGAGCGTATAGACCATGAGGTGCAGAACGACCCTCCCCTGTTGGTCAACAAGGGCAATGTGATCAAAAACGGCGTGAGCGACGAACTGGATGAGCTGCGCCATATAGCCTATAGCGGCAAGGACTATCTGATGCGGATCCAGGAGCGTGAGACCGAGGCCACTGGTATATCGTCACTGAAGATAGGTTATAACAATGTGTTCGGCTACTACCTGGAGGTGAGAAATGCATACAAGGACAAGGTGCCGTCGGACTGGATCCGTAAGCAGACACTGGCTCAGGCTGAGCGTTACATTACAGAGGAGCTGAAGCAATATGAGGAGAAAATCCTGGGTGCTGAAGATAAGATACTCGCTTTGGAGACCAAGTTGTTTAATGATCTTGTGCTGGCCATTCAGGAATTTATCCCTGCCATCCAGATCAATGCCAACCTGCTGGCCCGGATAGACTGTCTGTTGTCATTTGCCGTAGCTTCGGAAGAGCATAGATATATCCGTCCGGTGATAGACAATTCAGAAGTGATAGAAATCGTCAAGGGGCGTCATCCTGTGATAGAGACTCAGTTGCCTTTAGGGGAGAATTATGTGCCTAATGACATCATGCTTGATAATGAGCGTCAGCAGATCATCATCATCACCGGTCCCAACATGGCTGGTAAATCGGCTCTGCTGCGTCAGACTGCACTGATTGTACTGTTGGCCCAGATAGGCTGTTTCGTGCCGGCAGAGCGCGCGAGAATCGGTCTGGTGGACAAAATTTTCACCCGTGTGGGAGCTTCCGACAATATATCTCTGGGTGAGTCTACATTTATGGTAGAGATGACCGAGGCTGCCAATATCCTGAACAATGTGTCGAAGAAGTCGCTGGTGTTGTTTGACGAACTGGGTCGTGGCACTTCCACCTACGATGGTATTTCTATTGCATGGGCTATCGTGGAATACCTGCATGAGCATGAACGTGCGCGTGCTCGCACATTGTTTGCCACACACTATCATGAGTTGAATGAGATGGAGAAGAATTTCTCCCGGATCAAGAATTTCAATGTGAGTGTGAAGGAAGTGGACAATAAGGTGATTTTCCTTCGCAAACTGGAGCGTGGCGGTTCTGAGCATTCCTTTGGTATCCATGTGGCCGAGATAGCGGGTATGCCCAAGAGTATCGTTCGCAGGGCGAATGTGATACTAAAACAGCTGGAATCGGACAATAGTGGTGTGGGTGCGGTAGGAAAGCCGTCAGTGCAGCAGATAGGACAGTCGAGAGAGGGTATGCAACTCAGCTTTTTCCAGTTGGACGATCCTGTATTATGCCAGGTGAGGGATGAGATTCTGGGTCTGGATATTAACAATCTCACTCCCGTGGAAGCCCTCAACAAGCTGAATGAGATAAAGAAAATTGTGAGCGGAAGGTCCTAAATATCTGAATATCATATTTAACTTCCGCAAGCTCCAGTTTTGTTAGGTTGTTAGGTTATTAGGTTGTTAGGTTATTAGGTTGTTAGGTCGCTACGCATAGAGGTTTTTTAGGTGGGATATGTATGACTACAGCGTATTTATTGGTCATTTCACCTCCTCACCTTAAGACCTCATGACCTTAAAACCCAATAAGAGAAGCAAATGCGGAACTTAAATTTTTACTTTTTAATTTTTACTTTTTAATTAGACAGTCCAATTATTTGTAGTATAGCTGTCATTTGAATGTATCCTATGAATCTTACACACTCCCCCTCACCCCCTTAGAGGGGGAAGTGATTACCCCTGCAAATGTAGATTGGATGTGTAGGAATCAAAGGACACCCTAATTTTTAATTATTACTTTTTACTTTTTACTTTTTACTTTTCTCCCCATGCAGTAGATGCCTAAGATGATGAAGGGGATGCTCAGCAGTTGACCCATGTCGAGAGGCAAACTGTTTTCAAAGTCCACTTGGTTGATCTTGGTGAATTCAATGAAGAAACGTGCTGTGAAGATGAGTGTGAGACACAGTCCGAAGAAGAATCCTGTCCCTACGCGCTCTGGACGTTTCTTATAGAGATACCATCCTATAAAGAAGAATATAAAATATGCGATGGCCTCATAGAGTTGGCCTGGATGTCGTGGCTGTGCAGCGAGATCCTGTCCTGCCTGTACGAAGTAAAATCCCCATGGCATGTCAGTGACTTTTCCGATGATTTCGGAGTTCATGAGGTTGCCTAAACGTATGAAGCATGCGGTGACGGGTGTGGCTATGGCGATATTGTCAAGCACTTGCCAAAGACTGACGTGTGTACGTCGATAGTAAAGGTATAGTGCTATCATGAGTCCCAATGTTCCTCCATGTGACGCAAGCCCTTCATAACCAGTGAATTTCCATGTTCCGTCTGTCATTTTGTGAATAGGCAGGAACATTTCTATGATGTGGTCGAAACTGCTCAGGAAATAGTCGGGTTCGTAGAAGAGACAGTGTCCGAGTCTGGCTCCTATGAGTATACCCATGAAACAGTATATGAACAATGGGTCGAAATACTCGTCTTTGATTTTCTGGTCTTTATATAGTTTTTTTACTATATAGTAGGCCAGCAAAAGGCCTATCAGCCAGCAGAGAGAATACCATCTGAATCCAAAGCTTCCTATTCTGAATGCGATTTCATCTGGATTCCAAACCACGAATAACAGTTCACAGCTCATAGTTCACAATTCATAGTTAAACATTAAATCTGAAGTGCATGATATCTCCGTCTTGTACGATATACTCTTTACCTTCTATGGATAGTTTTCCGGCTTCCCTGACGGCAGCCTCAGAGCCGTATTGTATATAGTCATCGTATTTGATGACTTCGGCGCGTATGAATCCTTTCTCGAAGTCGCTGTGTATGACGCCCGCGCATTGTGGTGCTTTCCATCCTTTGTGGTAAGTCCATGCTTTCACCTCCATCTCTCCGGCTGTGATGAAAGTCTGCAAATTGAGCAGCGAGTATGCCTTCTTGATGAGTCTGTTGACACCACTCTCCTCGAGTCCTAATTCGTCGAGGAACATCTGTTTGTCATCATAGCTTTCGAAGCTGGCGATGTCTTCTTCTATTTTAGCGGCGATGACGAGCACTTCAGCTCCTTCATTTTTTGCTACCTCCTCTACCCTATTTGAATAATCGTTTCCGGTTTTTGCGCTGCTCTCATCCACGTTGCATACATAGAGCACGGGTTTGGCGGTCAGTAGGAACAGGTCATGTGCAGCCTGCTGCTCTTCCTTACTGTCGAAAGAGACCATGCGTGCGTTTTGTCCTTTTTCGAGCACCTCTTTGTAGGCCATGAGCACCTTGACCTCCACCTTTGCATCCTTATTACCCAGAGCTGCCACTTTCTGTTGTTTGGCCAGACGAGACTCTATGGTCTCCAGGTCTTTGAGTTGTAGTTCGGTGTCGATGATTTCCTTGTCACGTATGGGGTCGATGCTTCCATCCACATGTGTGACGTTTTCGTCGTCGAAGCATCTCAGCACGTGTATGATGGCGTCAGTCTCTCTGATGTTGCCCAAAAACTTGTTGCCTAATCCCTCTCCTTTTGAGGCTCCTTTTACGAGTCCGGCGATGTCTACTATCTCGCATGTGGCGGGTACGATGCGTCCTGGATGTACGATTTCAGCCAGTCGTGTGAGTCGCTCATCGGGCACGGTGATGATGCCTACATTGGGTTCTATAGTGCAGAAAGGGAAATTGGCTGCCTGTGCCTTAGCGCTCGACAGACAGTTGAACAAGGTAGACTTCCCCACATTGGGCAGTCCTACGATACCACATTTTAAAGCCATATTTTATTTAAACGTTTAAACCAAAAGTGCAAAGTTACTATTTAGAGGTCAATTATCCAAATTAATTCAAAAAAATGGCTCTCTTTGTTGGCACAAATCATCTAAAAACAAAATTGATGATGGTGAAAAAGCCATAGTAGGAGTATTTTTTCTAGTATATGTACTGATGATGAGCAATGAGAAGACTACTTCTTATTTGATGTGATTTTGTTTTCCGTTCAGTCATCCTTGCAGATATCTGCCGCGATGTCATTCAACTTGATGCATCTCTGCCGCATATTATCTATTTTTTCGTTCTGATAAGTAAAGGGGGCGAGCATCAGTAGTAGTCCTTGTGTACATGCTTTTAGATAGCGTGGCTGAGGCTTGAAAAGAGGTGGGATACCATTGAGCAAGAGCACAATAAGAGGAATGGTGGCGCCCATAGCTGCGGTAGCTATTTGTTGTTCTCCCGGGCTGATGCAGGGGGAGACGACGATGGCACCCTCGCTCTTGGCTCTCAGTAGGATATCATTTTTATAGTGTTCTATTTCTTCTGCAGTCATTCTTCGAGAGCATTGTATTTGTATTTTCACGGGGTTGTCGAGCAGGAACCTGTTGCCCATGGCTTGCATGGGGATGCCACCTACGTTAATGTTTCCAAGCCGGGTGAAGTATTCCGGGTGGAGGTGTTTGATGAGCAGGCGTCGTGGGTTGTCATCGAGGTAGGCTTTCATGCGTTCGTATTGGCCTTTTCCAGTGAGAATGCGGTCATTATAGTTTTTCTCCCAAATAAGGCCGTGATGGCGGTCGTAATCGGGAGGTGCTTGCGGCGATTGTGGCGGTGCTTGCTGGGCTGCCTGGAGCGGCGACTGTGGGGATGCTTGCTGGGCTTGCTGTGGCGGTGCTTGCTGGGCTGCCTGGAGCGGCGACTGCGGCGGTGCCGCAGTATACTTGACGGGGGAGGTTATCTCATCCTTTCGTTTGGTAGACTGCGGCATTGCCGCAGTGATGATCCTCATCTCCCTTGCCGCCTTTCTGCACCCTGCCTTGAAGCCATTGATGACATGCCCAAGATGGCGTTCTATCTTTTCGTGTACAAATAGTATCCCATGGATGTGGTCAGGCATGATGCAGAGTTTCACCACTTCTATCTGAGGATAATACTTCGGAATATCCATCCAACACTCCTTCACTTTCCTTCCGAATTCAGACAGCTCCACATGCGCCTCTTCGGCCTTTTCTCCCGAGAGGCGTCCTAAGAGCGGTCTGCGTCCCTCCATGGCGATAGTGATCATATAGATACCGCGGCTGCAGTAGTCTTTGAAATTAGATCGTCGCTTCATCGAGGGCTTTTTGCCCTTTGCGTATTTTTGCCATTTAGTCGGATGTGTCTTTTCTTCCATTATATTGTAAATATTTCTGCACATGCTTGGAGGCTTAGTGTGCCTCCAACCAGTTGCTGCCCCATCCACAGTCGGCTATCAAAGGCACTCTTAGCTGATAGGCATTCTGCATCTCTTCGAGCACGATGGCTTCCACTCGCTCCTTTTCTTCAGGATAGACGGAGAAGTTGAGTTCGTCGTGCACTTGCAGTATCATCTTCGATTGAATGCTTTCTTTTTTGAAGCGTTGAAATATCCTTATCATTGCCACTTTGATGATATCAGCTGCTGAGCCCTGTATGGGTGCGTTGATGGCATTACGCTCTGCGAAACCTCTTACGGTGTTGTTGCGGCTATTGATATCCGGCAGGTATCTTCTACGGTGGAAGAATGTCTCGACATACCCTTTCTGTCGTGCGATTTCCTTTGCCTTGTCCATATAATCCTTGACTTTTGGGAAGGTCTCGAAGTATCCGTCGATGAGTTGCCTGGCCTCAGCCCTGTCGATGTCGAGGCGTTCGGCGAGTCCGAAGACAGTGATGCCGTATATGATGCCGAAGTTGGCTCTTTTTGCTTTTGTTCTTTGGTCACGTGTCACCTCTTCTATATTCTCTTTGTATATTTTGGCAGCGGTGGCGGCATGTATGTCATATCCTTCATTGAAGGCTTCAATCATGTTTTCGTCTTCACTGAGATGAGCCATGACACGCAGTTCTATCTGGCTGTAGTCGGCCGAGAAGAAGAGGCATCCCTCTTCTGGTATGAATGCTTTTCTGATTTCCTTGCCGTCTTCTCCCCTTACGGGTATGTTTTGCAGGTTGGGGTCGCTGGAAGAGAGTCTTCCGGTGGCGGTAATGGTCTGGTTGAACGAGGTGTGTATATGTCCAGTTTTTGGGTTGATGAGGGTGGGTAGTGTCTCTATATATGTGCTGAGCAGTTTTTTGATTCCTCTGTAGGTGAGAATGAGTTCTACGATTTCGTGTTTTGATTTGAGTGTTTGCAGCACATCCTCAGAGGTGACGTATTGTCCAGTTTTTGTCTTTTTCGGTTTGTCGATGATTTTCAGTTTGGCAAACAGGATCTCTCCCACCTGTCTTGGAGAAGCTATGTTGAAGTTTTCCCCTGCCAGTTGATATATTTTGCTTTCTACCTCTGAGAGTCTTTTTTTGAGACTGTTCTCTGTCTCTTTCAGGGCATTGGTGTCTATTCTCACCCCATTCATCTCCATGTCGGCCAAGACCTGCACTAATGGCATTTCTATTTGATAGAAGAGATGCTCTACCCCAGCCTCTTTTAGTTTAGGCTCAAGAACATTTTTTAGTTTCAGTGTGATGTCAGCATCCTCCGCGGCATATTCGTATACTTCATTAGGAGTGAGCTGTCGCATGTTTTTCTGGTTTTTCCCTTTTGGTCCTATCAGTTCGTCGATGTGTATGGTTTTATAGTTGAGATATGTCTCTGCCATGAAATCCATGTTGTGTCTCATTTCGGGCTGTATGAGATAGTGTGCGATCATGGTATCCCATAAATCACCTTTGAGTTGTACTCCATAGTGATGCAGTACTTCGAGGTCGTATTTTATATTCTGTCCTATTTTCAGTATTTTCTCATTTTCGTATATTGGTTTGAAGATGTCGACGATTTTTTGTGCTTCTTCCTGATTTTCGGGTATGGGTACATAAAAAGCTTCATTTTCCTTGACGGCAAAGCTCAGACCCACCAATTCTGCCTCTATAGGATGAGTGGAGGTGGTCTCTGTGTCTAGACTTAAAAAATCGTTTGTCAATAAATAATCATATAATTTTTGGATATCTTCTTTATTTTCAACGAGTTGATAATTATGTTTTATTGTTTTAAGGCTTTCAAAACTCGATTTTTTTTCAGTTTCCTGTCCATTGGCTTGAAATTCTCCAAAGAGATCGAGTTGGAAGAGGTCATTTTTTACGTTTTTAATTTCTTTTTTGAGGAATTTGTCGGCGAGGGTCTTGAATTCGAGTTCTGCGAAAATTTTCCTGAGTTGTTCTTCATCTGGCTCTTTCAATTCAAATTGTTTGAGTTCGATGTCGAGTGGCACATCCGTTTTGATTGTGGCGAGATACTTAGATGTCTTGATGTCTTCAATATGTTCTTCCACTTTCTTTTTGATGGCTCCTTTTAGTTGGTCAGTCTGTTGTATAAGATTGTCGACCGATCCAAACTGGTTGATGAGTTTGACAGCGGTTTTCTCCCCTACCCCCGGGCATCCTGGGAAATTGTCGGCGGAATCACCCATCAGTGCTAAGAGGTCGATGATCTGTTTTGGTGTTGTGATGCCATATTTTTCGGTTATTTCCTTTTCGCCGAGGATATCATATCCACCTCCAAAGCGCGGTTTGTACATTTTCACATTATCTTTGATGAGTTGTCCGTAGTCTTTGTCGGGTGTGAGCATAAAAGTCTCTATATCCCATTGATGTGCTTTTGTGGCAATGGTACCGATGACATCGTCAGCTTCAAATCCATCAGCTGTGATGACTTGTATGTGTAGTGCGTTTAGTATTTGTTTGATAATAGGCACGGCAGTGATGATATCTTCAGGAGTTTTCTCCCTTTGTGCCTTGTATTCAGGATAGAATTCGCTTCTGAAGGTGGGTCCTGCCGGGTCGAAAGCCACTCCGATGTATTTTGGTTTTTCTTTTGAGATGACTTCATGCAGTGTATTGCAAAACCCCAGGATGGCAGATGTATTCATGCCTTTTGAGTTGATTCTGGGGTTTTTGATGAAAGCATAATACGATCTGTATATCAGTGCGTATGCGTCTAATAGAAATAGCTTATCCATGATGATTAAATTTTTCTGTGTAAAATTACAAATTTTTTGTGAATATTATGAGAATAATTCTGTATTTTTGTATCAAAATTCAACACAATGAGTGATTTATCAATTATCAGGCAACCCATAGAAGAAGAGATTAACACCTTTATTTCGCTTTTCAACGAATCACTGTCTCATACAGAGGACTTATTGTCGTCTGCGCTCGACCATATCCGTCAACGTGGCGGCAAGCGTATGCGTCCTATCCTCACCCTGTTGATCGCTAAGAATTTAGGTGTCGTCAATTCCATTACCCAGCATGCTGCTGTCGGTCTTGAGCTTTTACATACTGCCAGTCTTGTCCATGACGATGTTGTGGATGAGAGTGGGGAGCGTCGTGGGCAGCCCTCTGTCAACGCTTCATTTAATAACAAGATAGCCGTTCTCGTCGGTGATTACATCCTTTCTACAGCCTTGTATTACGTGTCTAAATCCGGTCATAATGCAATCGTGAACAGCCTTGCGCAGTTAGGTCGTACCTTGTCGAGCGGTGAGTTGCAGCAGCTGCATAATATCAGCAATGAAGACATCTCAGAAGAAATCTATTATCAGGTGATAGAGAAGAAGACGGCTTCACTCTTTGCCACCTGTGCCGAAAATGGCGCGATGTCTGTGAATGCTTCTGAAGACGACATTATAGCTGCCCGTCGTTTTGGTAAGAATATAGGTATGATTTTTCAGATTCGTGATGATATTTTCGACTATTACGATTCATCTGAAATCGGCAAGCCTACGGGTAATGACATGTCGGAAGGCAAGTTGACGCTTCCTGTTATTTATGCGCTTAAGTCCTCTGATGATGCTGAGATGTGGTCATTGGCCAGAAAGGTGAAAAAAGGTCTTGTCTCGACCGATGAAATAGCTCGTCTGGTGGAGTTTGCCAAGTCACATGGCGGTATCGACTATGCTGTGCGACGTATGGATGATTACAGTAGCGAGGCTCAGCAGTATATCGACCATTATGTGCATGACGCATCGATAAAAAAATCCCTCCAAGCCTATCTTGAATTTGTGGCCCGGAGGAATTCATAATCATTCAATATTTTTATTACTTAGAAGAATTTTATCTCTTCGCCGACCACCTCGCTTAATAAGAGATTGGCCAGTCTGCTTGTGCCTAATCTGAACCACTTGTTGGTGAGCCATTTTTCGCCTAACACCTCTTTTACAATGGTGTAATAGGTGAGTGCGTCGGTCACTGTATTAAGGCCTCCGGCAGGTTTGAATCCGATCTGTATTCCTGTCTGCTCATAATATTCTTTGATGGCCTGACACATGACGTAGGCAGCTTCCGGTGTTGCTGAGATTTTCTCTTTTCCCGTAGAAGTTTTGATATAGTCGGCTCCTGCGTACATGGCCAGAATTGATGCTTTTTTGATGTTGCTTGCCGTGATGAGGTCACCTGTCTCGAGTATTACCTTCATGGCTGCTTCTCCGCATGTTTCTTTCAGTTCGGCGATATCGTCGCATACACCCTCATAGTCACCGCTGAGGAATTTTCCCACCGGCATGACGATGTCTATCTCCGTAGCTCCGTCTTTTATGGCAAGTGCTGTCTCTGCCACTTTGACTTCTATCAGTGCTTGTGATGAAGGGAAGCTGCCGCTCACACATGCTATTTCCACGCCATCTACTTCGAGCGTCTGGCTTACTATTTTTGCGAAGCATGGATACACGCAAATCGTAGCGAGGTGGGGTAGGTCGGGGTAGGTGGCATCGTATTCATTTACTTTTTCTGTAAATGCCATGACGCTCTCCTCGCTGTCTGTCGTTTTGAGTGTTGTCAGTTCTACGCTTCCCAGCAAGAATTTTTTCACCTCTTTTGTGTCATTTTGTGGTACTTTCTCGCTGATGATTTTCTTGACAGCCTCTCTGATTTCAGCATCGTCAATATCCGTGTTGTATTTTGCCAATGCCTCTTCGTATTTGCTCATCTGAGCTTCTTTTTTTTCGATTTTCAATTTCATAGTGTCTTCGTTTTATATTTATTGTCTTTATGCCATCAGTTTTGGGTTTTCGAGATGCCTGATTTGGTCTCTTTTTGTTTTCTTTTCCATGGATTTATAGAATTCCTCTGTGAGGTCGATGTTGGTTTGGTTGGCCAGACATATCAAAACCCATAGAATATCTGCCATTTCCTCGCCCAGGTTGAGTTTTTCACCTGCTTTACAGCTTTGGTCACCATATTTTCTTGCCATTACCCTCGCCAGTTCACCTACTTCCTCTGTGAGGCATGCCATGTTGGTGAGTTCTGAGAAATATCTTACTCCATATTGATTGATCCATTGGTCAACCATTTTCTGTGCTTCCTTGATAGTGATTTGCATATCATTCTTTGTTTTTGGTGTCAATACAGATGGTTACTGGTCCGTCGTTGATGAGTTCTACCTTCATATCGGCTCCAAATTCCCCTGTTTTGACGGTTGTATTGATATTTTGCTGTATAGTCTTGCAGAATTCCTGGTAGAGTGGTATGGCAATTTCTGGTTTTGCTGCTTTTATATAAGATGGTCTGTTGCCTTTCTTGCACGAAGCGTATAATGTGAACTGGCTGACCACCATGATCTCGGCGTAGGTTTCAATGGCTGAGCAGTTCATCACGCCATTTTCATCATCAAATACTCTGAGGTTGATGATTTTCTTAGTCAGCCATTCTATATCTTCTTTCGTGTCTTCTTCGCATATACCGAGCAGGATGAGTAACCCCCTGTTTATACTTGATTTGATGTGATTATCGATCGTAACCGATGCTTTTTTGACTCTTTGTATGACAACTCTCATAGTATAATTTTTTGCAAATATAATTTTTTCTTTTCAATTATCCTTCTTCTTTTTCTGATTTTTCGTTGTGAAAGTAGTCATATACCAGTTGAGCCTTATTTTTTCCGATGATTTCTATGAGCTTGTCTATGTTTTGAGCTTTTATCTTTCTCACCGTTTTCAGTTCTTTTATCAGCAGATCTTTTGTTTTTGGTCCGATACCTTTAATATTGTCGAGTTCGGAATGCAATGCCGATTTGCTTCTTTTGTCTCTGTGGAAGGATATGGCGTATCTATGTACTTCATCTTGTATCTGTGTGAGAATATGGAATAGTTCGCTGTCTGTTTTCATTCCTATAACGACCGGTGGAAATCCGAAAAGCAGTTCGTTGGTGCGGTGCTTGTCGTCTTTTGCGAGTCCTGCTATAGGTATATTCACGTGTAGTTGGTCTTCTACCACTTGTCTTACGACCTCCATTTGTCCTTTTCCTCCGTCAGTGATAATGAGGTCGGGTAGGGGAGTGTCCTCTTCTATCATCCTGCTATATCTGCGGTATACCACTTCTTTCATAGAGGCGTAGTCGTCAGGCCCCTCAACGGTTTTTATATTGTATTTCCGGTAGTCTTTCTTACTTGGTTTCATGGCTTTGAACACCACGCATCCTGCCACTGCGTCAGTACCGCTGATGTTTGAATTGTCGAAACACTCGATTTGATAGGGCAATTTTTCCAGTTTCAGTGCATTCTGCAATTCTTTCATCAGTCTGGTCTGCCTTTGTTCGGGATTGAGTTTTTCGCTTTGTTTCAGTCTGTCTACTTTGTACTGTTTTCCATTCATTTCTGAGAGGTCGAGCAGATGTTTTTTGTCGCCTCTCTGTGGCACAGTGATGCTGACGCCTTCTATGTTCCACTCCAGATTTTTTGGTAGTATGATTTCTTTTGCGTTGCTTTTGAATCTTTCCCTGATCTCTGGTATGGCCATGAGCAGAAGTTCTTCGTCGCTTTCATCGAGTTTTCTTTTGAATTCGATGGTGAATGCCTGGTTGATGTTTCCGTTTGCCACATGCATGTAATTGATGTATGCGTTGCTGGAATGTTCGTCGTTGACGATGCTGAACACATCTACATTGTGGATTGTGTGGCTTACCACTTCGCTCTTGGCGCAATAGTTTTCTATTTGAATTATTCTCTGTTTGATGAATTCCGCTTCTTCGAATTGCAATAATTCTGCCTTTTTCATCATCAGCTCTTTCAGACTGTTGATCACCTCTCTGGTGTTTCCTTTGAGTATTTCCCTTGCCTGCCGGATATTGCTTTGGTATTCTTCGTAGGATTGCTTGTTGATACAGGGTGCGTCGCAGATGTGTATGTGATATTTGAGGCAGGGTTTGTATTTTCCTGCCAAGACGTTTTCCTTGGTCATAGGCATGTTGCATGCTCTCGGTCTGTATATTTTCTTAATCAGGTCGAGCACGGCATACATGGGTGCGGCATTGCTGTAGGGTCCGAAGTAGGTGCCCCATTTTTTATTGATGTTTCTTGTCTTGAAAACTCTCGGGTAAGGTTCGTTGGTGACGCAAATGCTCGGGTATGTTTTTCCGTCTTTGAGCAGTACGTTGTATCTTGGTTTGTATTTTTTGATGAGACTGTTTTCGAGTAGCAGTGCGTCTTCTTCTGTTTTGACTACTGTATAAGTGATGTTTCTTATTTTGCTGACGAGCACTTTTGTCTTAAATCTGTCTACCTCTTTATGGAAGTAGGATGCCACTCTTCGCTTGAGATTTTTTGCTTTTCCCACGTAAATGATCACACCGTTCTCATCCCAGTATTGATAGCTGCCTGGCTGTTCCGGCATGTTGGCGACGATGTTTTTCAGTTTGCTTTTTAGTTCTTCGTTTTGTTTCATGACCTATTTTGTTTCACGTGGAACTTTTTTAGTTGACGAGTTGACAAGTTGACGAGTTGACAAGTGGTTAGCACCATTAAAAGTAAGGGAATATCAAATTACTCATTTTTTTGTTTCCTCGATAACTAGCAACTTGTTTACTTGTTTACTTGTCAACTCGTCAACTAATAACTTGTCTACTCGTCAACTTGTCTACTTGTCAACTACACTTGCAACAACGTAGTGATTTCTATTTCGTCGCCGAAGGGTTTTCTGCCGTCGAGGCCTTCGTTGACCAGTTCGATGATGAAGTTCATGTAGATATTTTTCGGGTTGAATTTTTTGACCAGGTCGAGGGCTGCCTTCATGGTTCCGCCGGTGGCGAGCAGGTCGTCATGCAGCAGCACAACGTCTTCACTGGTGATGGCGTCTTTGTGTATCTCGATGGTGTCGGTGCCGTATTCTTTGTTGTAGGTTTCCTGTATGGTTTCGGCTGGCAGTTTGCCCGGTTTGCGACAGAGTACGACTCCGGCTCCGAGCCTTACGGCGAGAGCAGACGCGATGACGAATCCCCTGCTTTCTATGCCCACGATTTTGGTGATTCCTTTGTCCTTGTAGATGTCGTAGAGTTCGTCGACCATGATGCGTAGGCACTCGCCGTTTTTGAAGAGTGTCGTCACGTCTCTGAAGTTGATGCCCTTGATAGGGAAGTCAGGAATGCTCCTGAGGTTGTCTAATAGAAATTGGTTGTTCATGAGTTTATGATTTTATAATATGAGTTTTGTTTTTTCTGAGTGCTCTGAGTACTCTGAGTACTCTGAGAACTCAGAGGATTCCGAGTGTTTTGTTTCACGTGGAACAATCAAAATATTTTACATTTTTATCTTCCCATGAGTACGAGCATGGCGTTGATATCACTGGGCGACACGCCAGGTATTCTGCTTGCTTGTGCGAGTGTCTCCGGGTTGATTTTTTCGAGTTTTTGTCTGGCTTCGATAGATATTTGCTGCATGTTTTTGTAGTCGAAGTGTCCTTTGATTTTGATGTCCTCGAGTCTTCTCATTTTGTCGGCTATGATGCGTTCGCGGTCGATATATCCTTTGTATTTCATGAGTACTTCTGCGGCCTCGCAGATTTCCTCTTTTCGGTTGGGCAGGCTGGAGATGATTTCCTTGAGTGTTGGCATCATGTCAGCGAGGATTTGCAGGTTGACCTGTGGCCTTGCGATGAGTTCGATGGCTTTGCATCCGTAGTGTAGTGGTGTGGTGCCGAGGGCTTCGAGTTGTCCGTTTACCTCTTTGGGTTTGACTGGTGCGTTCATGCAGTAGTTGACGATTCTGTCGATGCATTCCTTTTTCTGCATCCACCAGTCGTATCTTTGTTTGGTGGCGAGTCCGAGTTGGTAAGCTCTCTCGGTGAGTCGTGCGTCGGCGTCGTCTTGTCTGAGCAGTATGCGGTATTCCGCTCTTGAGGTGAACATGCGGTATGGTTCGTCGACGCCTTTTGTGACGAGGTCGTCGATGAGCACCCCGATATAGCTTTCGTCTCTGCGCATGACGAATGGTTCACCTCCAGCGCAGTGGATGGCGGCGTTGATGCCGGCCACGGTGCCTTGTCCTCCAGCCTCCTCGTATCCTGTGGTGCCGTTGACTTGTCCTGCGAAGAAGAGTCCTCTTATGATTTTAGACTCCAGCGAGTGTTTGAGTTGTGTGGGGTCGAAGAAGTCGTATTCGATGGCATATCCCGGTCGGTACACTTTGACATCTCTGAGTGCTTTTATTTTCCTGAGGGCATTGATTTGCACATCCATGGGCATGCTTGATGAGAATCCGTTGAGATACATCTCATTGGTGTTTTCACCTTCCGGTTCGAGGAAGAGCATGTGTTGTTCTCTCTCGGGGAATGTGACCAGTTTGGTTTCTATCGACGGGCAGTATCTCGGTCCGATGCTTTGTATCTGTCCGTTGTAGAGTGGCGAGTCGTCCAGTCCGGCTCTGAGCACCTCATGCACTTGTGGATTGGTGTAGCATATCCAGCAGGTGAGTTGTTGTAGCGGTGGGGTAGGGCTGAGGAAGCTGAACTGGTGGAAGTCGTGCTCTCCCTCCTGCACTTCCATATCCTCGAAGTGTACGGAGCGCCGGTCGATGCGCACGGGTGTGCCTGTTTTCATCCGTGCCGTCCGTATGCCATGTCGTGTGATGCTCTCGGTGAAGTGGTGCACGGCGGGCTCGGCTATTCTGCCGCCCGGCATTTGCTTTCTTCCAATGTGCAGGAGTCCGTTGAGGAAGGTGCCTGCAGTGACGACCACGCATTTGGCATGTATCTCCGCGCCCCAGATAGTCCGCACACCGGTCACCTCACCGTTTTCCACGAGCAGTTCTTCGGCCTGGTCTTGCCAGATGTCGAGGTTGGGTGTATGGTCGAGAGTCTCTCTCCATTTCCAGATGAATTTTCCCCGGTCGCATTGTGCCCGTGGGCTCCACACCGCCGGTCCTTTCGACCGGTTGAGCATTCTGAATTGTATGGCGGTGGCATCAGTGACGATGGCCATTTGTCCGCCGAGGGCGTCAATTTCCCTGACGATTTGTCCTTTTGCTATACCCCCGATGGCTGGGTTGCACGACATTTGTGCGATTTTATTCATGTCCATCGTGACCAGGAGGGTGCGTGCGCCCATGTTGGCGGCAGCTGTAGCGGCCTCGCATCCCGCATGGCCTCCCCCGATGATGACTACATCATAGTTCATAGTTGTTGAGATTGATATATTGTTGCAGTGATACTGCAACACACAGAACGTGTGCAAAATTACGAAATCTTTTGGAATAATGTAGTGTTTGTGGGTTGGTTGCATGTTAAAAGTGGATTATTTATGGGTTTTTTTGCAAAATACTTTGAATTATGATTAAAAAACACTATTTTTGCATTCTAAAAGTCGTTGTCATACCTATTTTTAGGTACCTGTTTCGGCCTTCTTAACCCATTCAGAATACTATTTTTATTGGCAAAATCAATTAATTTATCATTCAAATAATTAAATCTCAATCATTTATGTGGTTATTAAATTCATCTATCGGTAGGAAAGTGGTGATGTCGGTCACTGGTATCGCACTTATCCTGTTCCTGACGTTCCACTGTTGTATGAACGTTGCGGCTCTGTTCTCGGCAGAGGCTTACAACTGGATTTGCGAATTGCTGGGTGCCAACTGGTACGCTGTAGTTGCAACCTTGGGTCTTGCTGCCCTTGCAGTGATTCACATCGTCTTTGCATTCATTCTGACGATGCAGAACCGCCGTGCCCGTGGCAGTGAGCGTTATGAGGTAACAGCGAAGCCGGAGAAGGTGGAGTGGGCATCACAGAACATGCTGGTGCTTGGTATCATCATTCTCATTGGTCTCTTGCTGCATCTTTACAATTTCTGGTACAACATGATGTTTGCCGAGTTGGTGGGCATGGAGGGTCTGGCACACAGTCCTTCCGACGGTTTTGCCTGGATTGTGGAAACTTTCAGCAATCCTGTCTTTGTGGTGCTTTATGTCATCTGGATCGTGGCCATCTGGTTCCACCTCACCCACGGTTTCTGGAGTGCCCTTCACACCCTGGGATGGAGCGGCAAGATCTGGCTCAACCGCTGGAAAGTCATCGGCATTGTCTATGTGACCATCCTGATGGCTTGTTTCCTCATCGTGGTGTTGGCCTTTGCATTCAAGTGTGCACCCAGTCTCTGTTGCTCTGCATTCTAATCATTGATTATTGATTTTAAAATTCTAACGTTATGACAAAGAAAATAGATTCAAGAATACCTGAAGGACCAGTAGCAGAGAAATGGACCAACTATAAGGCTCATCAGCGCCTGGTTAACCCGAAGAATAAACTGAAGCTCGACGTCATCGTGGTGGGTACGGGTCTGGCAGGTGCCAGCGCAGCCGCCAGTCTGGGTGAGATGGGCTTCAATGTCATCAACCTGTGTATTCAGGACTCTCCCCGTCGCGCTCACTCCATTGCCGCACAGGGAGGTATCAACGCCGCCAAGAACTATCAGAACGACGGCGACTCAGTGTATCGTCTGTTTTACGACACTGTGAAGGGTGGCGACTACCGTGCCCGTGAGGCCAACGTGTATCGTCTGGCCGAGGTGTCCAACAATATCATCGACCAGTGTGTGGCACAGGGTGTGCCTTTCGCCCGTGAATACGGCGGTATGCTGGCCAACCGCTCCTTCGGTGGTGCACAGGTGTCGCGTACGTTCTATGCCAAGGGTCAGACCGGCCAGCAGTTGCTCTTGGGTGCCTACTCATCTCTGAGTGCTCAGGTGCAGGCCAAGAAGGTGAAACTCTATACCCGCTATGAGATGGAGGATGTGGTGATCGTCAATGGCCGTGCCCGTGGTATCATCGCCAAGAACCTCGTCACTGGCAAGCTGGAGCGTTTCTCTGCCAATGCAGTGGTCATCGCCACTGGTGGTTATGGCAACACCTATTTCCTTTCCACCAATGCCATGGGTTGCAACTGTACAGCCGCTGTGCAGTGCTATCGCAAGGGCGCTTATTTTGCCAATCCCTCCTACGTACAGATTCATCCCACCTGTATCCCCGTACACGGCGACAAGCAGTCGAAGCTGACTCTGATGTCGGAGTCGCTGCGTAACGATGGCCGTATCTGGGTGCCCAAGAAACTGGAGGATGCCAAGGCTTTGCAGGCTGGTACCAAGCAGGGTTGGGAGATTCCTGAGGAAGACCGCGACTATTATTTGGAGCGTCGTTATCCTGCTTTTGGTAACCTGGTGCCGCGCGATGTGGCTTCACGTGCTGCCAAAGAGCGTTGCGACAAGGGCTTCGGTGTCAACAATACCGGTCTGGCTGTGTTCCTCGACTTCTCTGAGTCAATCAACCGTCTGGGTCTTGATGTCATCATGCAGCGTTATGGCAACCTCTTCGATATGTACGAGGAGATTACTGATGTGTTCCCCGGCGACGTGGCCAACGAGATCAACGGCGTGAAGTATTACAAGCCTATGATGATCTATCCCGCCATCCACTACACTATGGGCGGTATCTGGGTAGACTATGAGCTGCAGACCTCTATCAAAGGTCTTTTCGCCATCGGCGAGTGCAACTTCTCTGACCACGGAGCCAACCGTCTGGGTGCCTCAGCCCTGATGCAGGGTCTGGCCGATGGATATTTCGTGTTGCCTTACACCATTCAGAATTATCTGGCCGACCAGGAAATCTGGCCGCGCATCAGCACCGACCTGCCCGAGTTTGACGAGGCAGAGAAGGGTGTACAGAAGGAAATCGACCGCCTGATGAACATCAAGGGCAAGCGTTCTGTCGACTCCATCCACAAGGAGCTGGGTCATATCATGTGGGAGTATGTAGGTATGGGCCGCACCGCTGAAGGTCTGAAGGAAGGTCTGAAGAAGATGAAGGCCCTCCAGAAAGAGTTCGACACCGACCTGTTCATCCCCGGTTCGAAAGAAGGTCTGAATGTGGAGCTCGACAAGGCTATCCACCTGCGCGACTTCTTCACCATGGGTGAGCTGGTGGCTCACGACGCTTTGAGCCGCAACGAGTCATGTGGTGGTCACTTCCGCGAGGAATACCAGACTGAGGAAGGCGAGGCCAAGCGCGATGATGAGAACTACTTCTATGTAGGCTGCTGGGAATATCAGGGCGAGGGCAAAGATCCTGAGTTGATCAAAGAGCCGCTCGAATATGAGGCTATCAAAGTACAAACACGTAATTATAAGAATTAACTTTTTAAGTTGACGAGTTGACAAGTTGACGAGTTGACAAGTTGCTGGTTTTAGTGACGAATAGACGAGTAGACAAGTTGCTGGTTTTAGTGACGAGTAGACAAGTAGGCGAGTTGCTGGTTTTAGTGACGAGTTGACGAGTTGATGAGTTGATGAGTTGACGGTTTGAAACAATAATTATTAATTCAGTAAACGAGATTGTAAGAGGCATTTCAAACGATGAAAAGTCATAAGGATTTGACTGTATGGCAGAAAAGCATGGAGCTTGTCGTTGAGATTTACAAGATTTCAAGAAATTATCCAAAGGATGAGGTTTTTGGTCTTGTCTCACAAATGCGCCGTGCTGCCATCTCAATTCCTTCTAATATAGCTGAAGGCTTTGGTCGTTCATACGATAAAGAGACACTAAGATTTCTAAGCACAGCATAGGGATCAGCTTCTGAACTGGAGACTCAAATTCTCATTTCCATAGATTTGGGTTATATAGATTTAGATGAATCTGTAAAAATTAAGAATCAGATTGAAGAGGTAATCCGGATGTTGTCAGCTTTGATAAAATCTCTGAGCAAATAACTTGTCTACTTGTCAACTCGTTTACTTGTCAACTAAATAACTATGGCAAAAAATATCAGTTTCACAATAAAATTCTGGCGTCAGAACGGCCCGCGTGAGAAGGGTCACTTCGATACCCATGAGATGAAGAATATTCCTGACGACACCTCTTTCCTCGAGATGCTCGACATCCTCAACGAGGAGCTGATCAACGAAGGCAAGGAGCCTTTCGTGTTCGACCACGACTGCCGCGAGGGTATCTGCGGTATGTGCTCACTGTATATCAACGGCACGCCTCACGGCAAGACCGAGCGTGGAGCCACGACATGCCAGCTCTATATGCGTCGTTTCAACGACGGCGATGTGATCACCGTTGAGCCTTGGCGCTCTGCCGGTTTCCCCGTGATTAAAGACTGTATGGTCGACCGCTCTGCTTTCGACAAGATTATCCAGGCTGGTGGTTATACCAGTGTGCGTACGGGCCAGGCTCAGGATGCCAACGCTATCCTCATCCCCAAGCAGGATGCCGACGAGGCCATGGACTGTGCCTCCTGCATCGGCTGTGGTGCTTGTGTGGCTGCCTGCAAGAACGGCTCTGCCATGCTCTTTGTCTCGTCCAAGGTGTCGCAGCTGGCACTGTTGCCACAGGGTCGTCCTGAGGCGGCTAAGCGCGCCAAGGCCATGATGGCCAAGATGGAAGAACTCGGCTTCGGCAACTGCACCAACACCCGTGCCTGTGAGGCCGTGTGCCCGAAAAATGAGACTATTGCCAACATTGCCCGTCTCAACCGCGAATTTATCAAGGCTAAGTTGGCCGACTGATTTTACATTTGTGGGTCAAAGCCTCCATTTCTGGTGTTGACCCACTTTCTTCCCAATTCAGTATTGACAGCTTGAAATGGAGCTGTCAATACTGATTGATTGTTTACTTTTTTCTGGCAAATACACATCTTGCAGTGGGAGCATAGTCATGCAGAAGCCGACTGTAGACACCTATATGGGGCCGTCTCCTCTCCGCTCCACCCCGGCATGGCGTGTATATCCAAGGCGGGAGGAAGTATGTGAAATGACTTTTTCTGTCAAATGTTTGGCGTTGTGACGGAAAAACGCTATCTTCGCAGACAAAGAGCAAAAGACCATGGAGAGATTTTTCAACACCGCCGGCCCCAATATCTTGGAGGATCATTACACGATAGACCCGTTGAGCCGCTTCGACCTGGACGACATCCTGATGCTGATACGGCAGAAACGCTATTTCGTGCTCCACGCCCCGCGTCAGACGGGCAAGACCTCGTGCCTGCTCGCCCTGCGCGACTACCTGAACGCCCATGGCGACTACATCGCTGTCTATGCCAACGTGGAGGGTGGTCAGGCGGCACGCAATGATATTGTAAGCGTCATCCGTACGGTATGTGGCACGATCACTGAGAAATTATCTTTGCTGCTTGGAGACTCCCGGCCCCAGTCTGTGAGAGACACTGTGAGAGACTTGGATGCCAATGAGATGCTGACCTCATTTCTCCGGCGCCTATCCTTATCACTTCCCAAGCCTTTAGTCTTGTTTATCGACGAAATAGACTCATTAGTGGGCGACTCCTTGGTGAGCGTGCTGCGGCAGCTGCGGGCGGGTTATGATGACCGCCCCGCGGCTTTCCCGCAGAGTGTCGTGTTGTGTGGTGTTCGCGACGTACGCGACTACCGCATCGTGCTCTCCAACCAGGACATCGTCACGGGCGGCTCGGCGTTCAACATCAAGGCTGAGTCGCTGCGCCTGGGCGACTTCACCAAGGAGGAAATCCATGAATTGTACATGCAGCACACGCGCGAGACGGGTCAGGAGTTCGACGAGGCATGCTTCCCGATGATCTGGGAGGCCACCGAGGGCCAGCCCTGGCTGGTCAACGCCCTGGGCCGCGAGGTGACCTGGAGCATGAGGGAGAACCGCGACCGCTCGGTGCGCATCATCCCCGAGATGATCTACCGTGCACAGGAACGCATCATCTACCGCCGCGACACCCACATCGACATTCTCATCGACAAACTGCGCGAGGACCGCGTGCGCAGGGTGATACAGCCAATCATCTCCGGCGAGACAGACGTGGACGACAGCATGATTCCCACGGATGACATCCAGTATGTCATAGACCTGGGCCTCGTCAAGCGCGAGCGCGGCAAGCCGCTGCGCATCTCCAACGGCATCTACCGCGAGGTCATCCCCCGCGAGCTGACGTGGAGCACCCAGGAGACGCTCGTGCAGGAACCCCAGTGGTATGAGCGCCCTGACGGCGGCATCGACGTGGAGAAGCTGCTGCTGGACTTCCAGCAGTTCTTCCGCGAGAACTCCGACTCATGGATAGGGCGCTTCGACTACGCCGAGGCGGGTCCGCAGCTGCTGTTGCAGGCTTTCCTCCAGCGGGTGGTCAACGGCGGGGGCTACATCGACCGCGAGTACGGCCTTGGGCGGCGTCGCACCGACCTGCTGCTTCGCAAGCCGCTGACCGGCCGCTACGGCGGTCCGGTGCAGCGTGTGGTGCTGGAGCTGAAGATACTGCGCGGCACGCTGGAGTCGACGATAGAGAAAGGTCTCGTCCAGACATCCGACTACATGGACCGCTGCGGCTCTGTCGACGAGGGCCACCTCATCATCTTCGACCGCTCGCAGACGAAGACATGGGAGGAGCGCATCTGGCACCGCCCTTATGAGCACTCCGGCCGTCGGATCATGGTATGGGGGATGTAGCCAGATGACCTGCAAACAACTCTATATGGCCCTTTTCGTCCTGCTGCTGTCCTCCTGCGGTGGCAGTGGCCGCTACGACGGCGCGTTGCGCCGTGCGCAGTCCGTCCTCAACGCCCGTCCCGACTCAGCGCTGTTGATTCTCGACTCGCTCGCCCCCGTTGCCCCGTCGATGTCGCGGCCCACGCTTATGCGCTGGCAGCTGCTGCGTACACAGGCGCAGAACAAGTGCGACACGGTGTTTCGCAGCGACAGCCTCCAGCTGGCGCTCGTGGACTACTACGACCGTCACGGCACCCCCAACGAGCGTATGACGGCCCATTACCTGCTTGGACGGGCCTACAGCGACATGGGCGAGGCACCATTGGCCTTGGAGGCTTATCTGAATGCTGTGTCTTGTGCCGACACGGCATCTGCCGATTGCGACTGGTGGAATATGTGCAGGGTGATGGGACAGATCTCATACATATATTACAACCAGAATATGCCAGAAGAGGAACTGGAGATCCTTAACAGAGGTTATGCTGCCGCCATGAAAGCCGGTGACACAGTGACCGCCATTGTATACCGTGCAAAAAAAGCCGGAGTCTATGACCTCCTTGGCATGGAAGACTCCGTGGCGGTGTCTTGTATAGTCGCATCATCCATGTTCGACGAAATCGGAAGAAGAGATCTTGCGGCAGGCACGTTGGGGATGGTCGCTTCCTATCAGATCTCGAAGTGCAATTATGATGACGCGCTGAAAAACATGCTTCGGTATGAGCATGAGTCGGGCTTTTTTGACAGTCATGGTGACATTGTTCCTGGAAAGGAGTATTACTATTGTATCAAGGGCAGGTATTTTCTTGGGCTTGGGCAGATGGATTCAGCCTTTCATTATTTTGATAAAGTGATGAAGGTGTGCGATAATCCTGACAACCTGCATGCCGCCTGTCAGGGGCTGATGGCTTATTATCAAAAGCTGGGAAAGCCAGACTCACTTGTGAGATACGCCATGTTGAGCGAGCAATATAAGGATTCAAGCTATGCTCAGACATATACTGAGAATCTGCAACGGATGAAGAAGATGTATGATTTCACCCGTTTGCAGGAGAAAAACCATTCGAGTGAATTGCGATTGGCAAAGGAAAGCCGCCGTAACGGATACTTGTTAGTCACAGCACTTGCATTGGTGACAGCCATGGGCTTGATCATCTCCTATCTGAGGGCACAGCGTGTTCGGACAAAGAAGGACATAGCGGTATATTCCAACCGTCTGTGTGAATTGGAGGAGGAGAAATCCCACTTGTTGCAGGATAGTGAAACTGCAAGTGCTGAGTTGGAGAGAAGCGGGCGTATGATGGATGCATTGCTTGAGGCACATGTTTTCCTGAAAGAAGTGATGGGCCAAATGGAAAAGGGCAGTGCGATGTCCGCAAAGGGAGAGGAAGCCCTGCGGTCGTTTGATAAGGTTGCGAAGGAGAATGCGGAGCTTCGTGAATCTCTTCGTGAGAAGTCAAGGCTTATGGATGAGTTCATCAGGCGTAAGAACAAGGAGATAGATGAATTGACAGCCAAGATATCTTCGTATGTTAGCACGAAGGCAGGCAGAGATGCTGAGCATCACCTCATGGACACAGAGATTATGCGGCAGTTGCGCATATTATGCTATCAACCTGAAAGCAATCCTACAGAAGATCAGTGGGGTGAGTTAGAGAGTGAGATGAAGTCATTGATGCCTGGTTTCCATCAATTGCTTCAAGACGCGCGCAGCCTGAATTTAAAGGAAAAGAGAATATGCTTTTTGGTCAGGGTCGGATTCAAACCGAAGGAGATAGCCAGCTTGATGGGTGAAACCTCGTCGAGTGTATCAATGCTGCGCACAAGGATATACAGCAAGCTGTTTGGTGGGAAGGGCTCAGGGCGTGACCTTGACAGAATGCTCAAATCCTATGTGTGATTTTGAAAAACATTTGCTGGTATATGTTTTTTTTGTCAATGATTTTTATGCTTTTTAAAATACAGATTGACAGAACGATACATTAGTCTTGTGAATTTTTTTGTGAATTTTTTGTGAATTATTATTTGCCTGTTTTCTTGGTGTTATTCATTTCTCAATGTATTTTTGTGGCGAACAACAAATTATAATTATGAAAAAAATCTTGATTTCCCTGTTTTTGTGCGTTCAGTCATTTTCTGTACCTGCACATTCTCTATTGCCAGTTGTGGAACAAATTGTCCTTAACGTTCAAACAGACCATGGGGAAAATTCTTCTGTGAACTTTCCCAAAACACCAATTGTTCCTCCTAATGTTGGCATTAATGACCATGTTCTCTTTTTATTGGATAATCATGGTACATTCACCCTTGAGCTGCGCGACTCATCCGGCACAGTGGTTTACACCACCTATGTCGATGCCACGGACACCCAGGTGGTTCTTCCTTCCGCTTATACAGGCACGTATGAGCTGCGCCTCTGCACGGAATCTTACTATTTCTATGGTGAGATTACTCTCTGACTGGTAGACCTTTCGAAAAGGTATACTTTGGTGTTTATATTTTAGTCGCCGCGTCGCCTTAGGCAGGATTCGTTCCTGCCCTTGGCGTGCGGCAGTCATAACCAACCTAAAAAATCATTCAAAGATGAAAAAGACATTATTATTCCTTTTTGCTCTTTGCAGCCTCACTTCATCAGCCCAGCTGAAAGTCTATACCAACGGCAACGTGGGCATTAAGAGCAGCCTTGACTCCACCTTGTGTCGTCTTGGCATTGGCAATCGCACCTACGAAAGCGGATACAACGTTTTCTTGAGTTCGTCCAATCCCCTTGGCGGCCAGTACAACATCGGCGTTGACGGAAGAGCCTATAATGACACTGTGAAAAGCGGCTATTCGGTGGGCGTGCGTGGTATAGCAGGCAACGGGACAACGGGCACTAATTATGGCGTGATGGGGATTCTGAAGGGAGACGGTGAAGGTGCCGGGGTGTACGGCGGCATATTGTTTGATTCGGGAATCGGAATAAAGGGGCAGTATGCCGGCTACTTCTCGGGTGATGTCAGGGTGACTGGTGGCTCGAAGCTGCGTCTGTTGAATGAGTATGACAATCACCAGTCGGCCATACCTGTTACAAATTCCCTCAACATTCTCTCTGGCTTGTCAACAAGCTATATAATGACTTTGCTCTCGCCTCCCTCGGGTGACAGTCCGGAGGCAACGGAGACAGTGCTGCCGCAGGGTGAGGCTGACAGGTCAATGTCCGAACTGGATGCACTTCCCAGGCCCACGAACCGCCATTACTTCCTTTCGTGGACTCAAGGTCCTCCTTACCTGGTTTATACAGACATGGATGAAAGGGAGTATATCAATTATACGGAGTTGATACCGTTGCTTGTGGGTGCGATTAATGAGC
The DNA here is from genome assembly GCA_946402905.1 of uncultured Prevotellaceae bacterium. Taxonomy (GTDB): domain Bacteria; phylum Bacteroidota; class Bacteroidia; order Bacteroidales; family Bacteroidaceae; genus Prevotella. The sequence goes on from CAMIYC010000003.1 coordinate 141,169, forward strand.
TGAGCGCCAAGGTGAGTCTTTTGGAGCAGCAGTCACAGTCGTCAAACGCTTTTACGATGTCCGAAGAGTCTGCCACGGGGCTTTCCACGACGAGTGTGAGCACTGGGCTTGAGGAATGCCGCCTGTACCAGAACAGCCCCAACCCGTTCGGCGGGAACAGTGTCATCCGCTATTCCATTCCTGAGGATGCAACCGGCGCATATATCTGCATCTTCAACATGCAGGGCACCATGCTTTCCCAGGTGGCAATAAGCCCGTCTGCTGACCGCATCACCGTCAACGGCTCGGACTACGGCCCCGGCATGTACATCTACTCGCTTATCGTCAACGGACGGGAGGTGGACTCGAAAAGGATGATTCTGACGAAATAAAGTCAGATTGTTCATTGCTGTCATGGATTATTCTTTAATGAATGCGAGTAAACCATGATGGTTTTCATACATACTGTACCAGAAATTAATATGTCGGTTTTCTAGGAAAATATTGTAAAAATATATCACTTACAAGATGAAACAAAAAATAAGTACAATAAAAAGATTTCTGATGCTTTCTATTATGTTAGCTTCAATTCTATTTGCAGAAGCAAATAATGTGAATTGTTTTAAGCCACTGCTGCCTACCAGTGTTTTAGAGAACGTGAATGTTTTTTTAGAAGTTTCAGACACCATAACTATACAGAACAGGGGAATTATTTATGCATTGAGCATAGACGGCATGATACATCAGCCACGTGAGGATAGTTTTGTCCGTATTGTCTTAGAGGATTCAAATGGGCATGACTATTTAGTGATGGAGTCTGACAGGTATCGTAATGATACAACTTTTTTTCAATTATCGGATTATTGTGAGGAAACCAATCAGTTAGATGGCATTGTCCCACTAAGGTTGAAGTGTTATGTGATGAATGCCACCTTGCAAATTTCGGGCATTCATTATTCGTCAGGCATTCCTCTGCGGGGCTTAGCCTCTCATGGGGAATTGGAAATGAGCAAGCGGGATCAAGTCAATGATATTATAGATAGGATAAATGCTTACAACAACCGACACAATAAACTGTGGATAGCTGGAGCCACTCCAATCTCACAGATGAGTTTTTCAGACAAAGTAAAATTGTTTGGAGGGAATGCAGGCAGTAATTTTTGTAATATTGAATACTATTCGGGGGGTATTTTTGAATTTTCAGGATCTGACTATGCTAACGATCGTGATAATACTCCGTTTATAGACGAATATGATTGGACATACAGGCATGGAAAAAACTGGATGACATCAGTCAGGAATCAAGGTTCCACACCATATTGTACGGCATTCGCTGTAGCAGCAGGTCTCGAGGCAATGAGGAATTTGTATTTTAATATTACTGATACGACACATCTCTCCGTCCAGGAACTTGCTTGTTGTGCAGAATACAACTCACAATATTTGGACGGGAAGAAGTCTATAGATGTTGATAGCGCCTTAGTATACTCCCGGGATGTAGGAGTTATGCCAGAATCAAATTATCCTTTTGATAAAGAGGCGTTGCAGCTTTGCATGTCCGATCAGATACAACCCGATGATAGATTCAAAATTTCGGACTATACGTCAACAGACGGGATGTCCATTTTGTCAGATTCTATTATAAAACGACTTTTGATAGATAACGGCCCTATTGTAAGTTGGATTTATGCGAGTATGCATAATATGAGCGACAGTATTTTCAATCATGCGATGCTTCTTGTAGGATATGGCAAGATAGAAGAAGGCATGAAAATAAAAAACTTGCATCCACATCTTCCACAGTCAACACCTGTTATTCAGGCAGGTGACCCAAGAATAGGTATGACGTATTGGAAATTCAAGAACAGCTGGGGTAATTCCACTTCCAACGGATATGTAAATGATTTATATGACGGATATATGTATATACTGACAGACACATTGTCGACATTTCATAAGTTGTATTCTATTCAGACTCCCATATTATCTGAGTTGTTGACCGATGAAGATGTCGTATGTGAAGATTTGGATGGAGATGGACTGTTTAACTGGGGTATTGGGCCAAAACCTGTTCATTGCCCTGCATGGTCATCCGATGAATCAGACGGAGATGACTCTGACAGGGAAAAAGGACATATGGATGAATATGGCTATTGTGAAATACTATCGGCCAACAACCCAGTTTATCAATATATTTACAATGACACAACATTGGTGGTTCCTGAGAGCAGATCGTGTTATCTAGGAGTTATGAGGGGTGTCACAGCAACATTCCAGGCACAGCAGACCTTTGAAGATGGCATGGAATTATTGTTGGACAATGGTGCTATTTTGGTATTGGATGGTACGGTAATCAGCGGTAACAGCATCCGTCCTTACACAGGCAGTAAGATTGTTTTAAACAACGGTGCTAAAATTTTTAGGCCTTTTGAGGTACCATTGGGGGTTGAATTAATCATAAATAGTGGGGCTATTGAATAATAAATGTATAGTACATGCGTTCTGAAAGTGTTGTTTTTAGTGTCCT
>CAMIYC010000004.1 GCA_946402905.1 uncultured Prevotellaceae bacterium
GCTGTTTCATCTCGCCGTCGGCCAGGCTATAGAGCGTGAGGTAGCGCATGGAGAGGTCTTCGGCGGGTGTGAAGGTGATGTGTGCGCTCCCTTCGCGTGGCACCTCGATTTTGAACCAGTCTTTCGTGTCGCAGTTGTCCCAATAGTTGTAGCCGAGGTGGCCGGTGATGGTGTGTCCGCGTCGCAGCAGTCGGGCGTCGGTGTATTCCTCGTTGGGCTCGCCGTCGTCGGCATAGGTGACCGAGGTGGGCGTGAAGTCGTAATGGAGGGTGTAGCCGCCCTGTCCGCCGCCACGATCGACGCAGAGGTAATAGGTGCCCTTGGCCAGGTCCTTTACGGTGAGGGTGACCTCGTTGGAGCCTATCCAGATGTAGTTGCGCTGTTTCATCTCGCCGTCGGCCAGGCTATAGAGCGTGAGGTAGCTCATGGAGAGGCCTTCGGCGGGTGTGCAGGTGATGTTGGCCGTGCCGTCCTCGGGCACGCTGATGTAGAACCAGTCCTGTGTGTCGCGGTTGTCCCAGTAGTTGTAGCCCAAGTGTCCTGTGGCACTGCCGTTGAAGGGCAGTGGCTTGGCTTGGGCGTATTCGTCGTTGGGCTCGCCGTCGTCGGCATGGGTGTTGTTGGTGGGCGCGAAGTCGTGATGGAGCGAGTAGCCGCCCTGTCCGCCGCCACGATCGACGCAGAGGTAATAGGTGCCCTTGGCCAGGTCCTTTACGGTGAGGGTGACCTCGTTGGAGCCTATCCAGATGTAGTTGCGCTGTTTCATCTCGCCGTCGGCCAGGCTATAGAGCGTGAGGTAGCGCATGGAGAGACCTTCGGCGGGTGTGCAGGTGATGTTGGCCGTGCCGTCGGTGGTCACGACAAAGCTGAACCATCCCTCCTTGTTGTCGTCGGAGAGTTGGCCGCTGAGGGTTTGTCCGCTCTTGATGGATGTTGCGTTTTGCCAAGTGTTGCCTGCCGCATGTGTGAGCATCGGCAGGGTGGTCAGCCACAAGGCCAATACGAATAGTCTTGTTCTCATGGTGTAGTCCTTTTAATTTGTTGTTGATTGTCTAAGTCGCAGTGTTGTCATGTATTCGTAAAGTTACCGTTTGCAAAGTTATCGTCTGGGCTCAAAAGGGTTGTTGCAAAACTGCAAATCTTTTGCAAAAAGCGTAAAAAGGCGACTTTTATGTGAAAAGCAAAAAAAATTTTGCTTTTCGCTCGCTTAATCGTACCTTTGCAGCATGTTGCAATCACTGTTCATCTCACTGCCGATGATTGTGTGCGGGGTCATCACCGTGGAGCTGGCCCTGGAATGGATGCGGGGTGCCGACCGTGCCACCCGCTGTCTGACAATCTGGGCAGCCACCACCACCTTGCTCTACGGCTGCCACTACATCTATTTCCACCACGCCACAAGGCTGCTGCCCTGCAGCGACATGGTGTATGTGGCCTGCAACCTCGCCGTCTATCCCCTTTACCTTATTTATATCAGCGAACTGGCCGATACCCGTCCGCTGCTGTCGCGACAATGGAGCCTTGCCCTGTTACTCTGTCCGGCGGTGATGGGTGGCCTGGCCAGCGGCATCGTCTACGCAATGATGTCGCCCGAAGCGACCCGACGATTTATCGACACCTACCTCTACGGCCTTCAGCACCAAGGGCTGCAAGGATGGGCATTGACACAGGCTGTTGTCCACGACACGGCACATGTGATATTCTCCGTCGAAGTAGTAGTCACCATGATATGGTGCGCAAAGAAAGTGCGCGACTACGACCGGAAGCTCGACCTGCTCTATGCCGACACCGAGCGTCGCTCGCTCAGATGGGTGAACGTGGTGCTGGCGGCGCTGCTGGCGGTGTCGCTCCTCTCGCTGGTGGCCAACGGAGTGGGGCGCTCGGCATTTACCTATTCGCCTTGGGTGGCCCTTCCCTCCCTGGCCTTCACGTCGGTACTCTTCGCCATCGGCTGGCTGGGGATGCACCATCAGCCGGCAGCGCAGGAGATCATGCACGAACTGGACCTCAGGACATTAGAGAGCCAACCGGCAGCGAAAGAGGCATTGCCCAAAGAAGACGCCGGCCCAAAGGAAGCCGACCCAGTGCCCCAAGGGAAAGAGACGCCCCTCATCGCTAAAGCCATCCAGCTGATAGAAGGTCAGCAACTCTACCTGCAATATGACTTGAAACTCGACGACGTGGCCACACTGCTCGGCACCAACCGCACCTACCTGATCTATGCCCTCAACGAGGGGAAAGGGATGACCTTCAAGGAGTACGTCAACCGCCTGCGCATCGCCTACGCCAAGAAGCTGATGGCCGAATCGCCCCACCTCTCGAAAAGCGAGGTGGCTTCACTCAGCGGATACAGCACACCCTCTTCGTTCTACCGAAACTGGAAGAAATACGAGGCCGACGAAACAAATTATTCGTCCCAATAAGTGGGTGATTCAAGATTTTTCTCTAAATTTAGGCTGAAGCCCGAAGGTACTCACGGAAAAAGCAAAAAAAATGTTATCATCATGTTGTCTATGTTGTTTTGAATAGCAACAAGAATGTTTTTCCTCCTTTTTCCCGCACCTTTAGGTGCTTTTTCCCCCTTTTGTACCTTTTTCCTCCTTTTTTATCTTTTTCGGCGCACTTCGGAAATGAAAATAAAAATCACTTTTTTATTATGCATTTCACTCAGTTTGCACGATAATATAGGCGGCACTTCGGAAATAGACTGTACAATATCTTTTTTATCAAGAATTATAGAATTTAAGAATTTTAGTTAGTCAAGTAGTTGCTCTTAAAGAGAATTCTTTAATTCTATAATTCTTGATGTAATCATAGATTAACAACATATTGACAGCCTTCTCGGAAATGAAAATAAAAAATTTTGTTTTTTATTTTGCATTTCACTCAGTTTGCACTAAATTTGTACAGAAAATAGAGGAAAGAAATAATTGATTGAAGACCCATTGACATGAAATATATCTTACAAGCCCCCTACCGCCTCAACACGACGGTGAAACTGCCTGCCTCTAAAAGCATCAGCAACAGGGCACTTATCATACATGCCCTCGAGGGCGGGCACCAATGCCCTGACAACCTGTCAGACTGCGACGACACGAAGGTGATCATCAGGGCTCTGCAGGAGAATCCCCACGAGATCGACATCATGGCCAGTGGCACCGCCATGAGATTCATGACCGCCTACCTGGCCACCACCGACAGCGGCGAGCACATCCTCACCGGCACTGAAAGGATGAAGCACAGGCCCATCGGCGTGCTCGTCGACGCGCTGCGGCGCCTCGGGGCAGAGATCGACTATATGGGCGAGACCGGATATCCCCCCCTCCGCATCCGCGGGCGCCAACTGGCCGGAGGCTCCATCGAGGTGCCCGGCGACATCAGTTCGCAATTCATCTCCGCCCTGGTCATCGCCGGTCCGGCAATGACCAACGGCATGGAGCTACGTCTCACCGACGGTGTGATCTCGAGGCCATACATCGACCTCACTCTATGCACCATGCGCGACTTCGGCGCTGAGGTGGACTGGACCGGCCCCGACACCATCGTGGTGAAGCCCACGCCCTACCGTCAGACCCCCTATATCATCGAGAACGACTGGAGTGCCGCCTCCTACTGGTATGAGATCCTGGCCTTCAACCACGACAGCGACTCTCACATCCAGTTGGAGGGACTGATGGACGGTTCGCGCCAGGGCGACTCCGTGGTGCGCTACCTCTTCAGCTTGCTCGGTGTGAAGACCACCTTCCAGACCACGGAGACCGGTGTGCCCACGACAGTGAGTCTGAAGCGTACGCCGGTGAGAGTGCCCCGCCTGGAATACAGTTTCATCAACCAGCCCGACCTGGCCCAGACCTTTGTCGTGACCTGCGCGCTGCTCAACATCCCCTTCCACTTCAAAGGGCTCAGTACGCTGCGCATCAAAGAGACCGACCGCATCGAGGCCCTCATCAAAGAGATGCGCAAACTGGGATATATCATCCTGAGCAACGCCGACAACGACCTCATCTGGAGCGGCGACCGGTGCACGCCGGATCCACACCCAGTGATTGACACATACGAAGACCACCGCATGGCCATGTCATTCGCCCCGGCGGCCATATTCTTCCCCGGGCTGGCCATCAACCATCCACATGTCGTGACCAAGTCATACCCTCTCTTCTGGGAGCATCTGCGACAGGCAGGATATCAGATAGAGGAGACCACATGACCATCCTCATCGTATCGCTCCTCGTACTCGGCGTGGCGGTGGCCCTCATCACGCGCCTCTCCAAACACAACGACACACCCATCGCCGTGAAAGAGACTTGTGCCACCTGCGACGGCAGCAACACCCGCTGCGAGCAGGAATGTATGATGGAGGCGTCGCTCCGGGAGATCGAATATTTCGACGACGAGGAGCTCGACCGCTTCAAAGGCCGCGACTCCGACGACTATTCCGACGACGAGGCCGAGCAATTCGGAGAAGTGCTCTATACCATGCGCCCTACGGAGGTAAAAGACTGGACCAGGAGCCTGACACTGCGCGGCATCAACCTGCCCGACCAGATCAAAGACGAAGTATTCTTGCTGATAGATGAAACATTTACCTCATCGCCAAGGCAATAAAACAAGGGGTAAAGGGGTTATTATATCATAAGGATGCATAAACTGAAAACGATAGTCCCCTTCCTGCTGGTGGCCATGATGATGGTCATCACGGCTTGCTCGTCGCAGAAAAACACGGCGAAAAGCCGCTGGTGGCAGTCGTTCACCGCCAAATACAACACCTACTACAACGGCACGCTGGCCTATATCGACGGTTCGCTCGAAAAGGAGAAAGGCAACAAAGACAACTACACCGAGATCATCCCCCTCTACACGGTAGGCAACAAAAACAGCCGCACGCTGGGATCGGGCAACTACGACAAGGCGATAGAGAAATGCCAGAAAGCCATCAAGCTGCACAGCATCAGCAAGAGGCCCGAATGGACCAAGAACCGCCGCAAGACCGCCCGCGACATCGAATGGCTCAACCGCCGCGAATACAACCCCATGATGTGGAAGGCGTGGCTGCTGATGGGCCGCTCGCAGTTTTATAAAGGCTCCTTCGACGAGGCCGCCGCCACTTTCTCCTATATGAGCCGTCTGTATCAGACCCAGCCCGCCATCTACGGCAAGGCCCGGGCGTGGCTGGCCAAATGCTATATAGAGCAGGAATGGCTCTACGACGCTGAAGACGTGATACGCAACATGAGCCGCGACTCGCTCGACTGGCGCGCCGTAAAAGAGTGGGACTACACCTACGCCGACTACTACATCCACACGGGTGAATATGAGAAGGCAATCCCCTACCTGAAAAAAGTGATCAAGCACGAGATGCGGCGCAAGCAAAAGGCGCGCGAATATTTTCTGCTCGGGCAGCTGGAGGCCCAGCTGGGTCATCGTGAGCTGGCCTACAAGGCCTATAAGAAAGTGCTCCGCCAGAATCCGCCCTACGAACTGGACTTCAACGCGCGCATCGCCATGACCGAGGTGATGGCCGCCGGCCACACCAAGCAGACCATCAGCAAACTGAAACGGATGGCCGCTAACGACAACAACAAAGAGTACCTGGACCAGGTGTATTACGCCCTGGGCAACGTATACATGCTGGAAAAAGACACCCTCAAAGCCATCAGCGCCTATGAGAAAGGCAACAAGGAGTCTACGCGCAGCGGCATAGAGAAAGGAGTGCTGCTGCTCCGCCTGGGAGACCTCTACTGGGACATGGAGAAATTCGGCGACGCCCAGCGTTGCTACGGCTCTGCCATCGGCATGCTCGACAAAGAGCGCAAAGACTATGCCGAGCTGTCACGCCGTTCGCAGATTCTTGACGAGTTGGCCCCGTATACCGATGCCATCCATCTGCAAGACTCGCTGCTCGAGCTCTCCACCATGCCTGAGAAAGAGCGCAACGAGGCCATAGACCGTGTGATCGAGGCCCTGAAAAAGAAGGAGAAAGAGGAGCGCAAGGCCCGTCAAGAAGAAGAGGCCCAGCAAGTGGTGGCCCGCAACGGTGCCCAGACCAACCGCAACCAGAACCAGCGCCAGCAGCAACAGCAGCCCAACAACCAGCAGAAGGGCGAATGGTATTTTTACAACCAGCTGGCCGTATCGCAAGGCAAGAGCACCTTCCAGAAGCTGTGGGGTAAGCGCGAGAACGAGGACAACTGGCAGCGCTCCAACAAGACCGTGGTGAGCGACCTCAACATGGAGACCCCCGATGAGCTGTCGGAAGCCATCCGCGACTCGCTGGCTGCCGTGGAAGCCGTCGAAGACTCGCTTGCCACGGTGCAAGACAGTGCGCAGAACGATCCTCACAAACGGGAGTATTACCTGGCGCAAATCCCCTTCGAAGAGGAGCAGAAGGCCGAATGCCACGCCATCATCAGCGACGGACTGTTTCACTCGGGCATCATTTTCAAAGACAAGCTCGACCACCTGAGGCTCAGCAAGAAACAATTCGACCGGCTCACGACAGACTACCCTGACTTTGAGAAGATGGACGAGGTGTACTACCACCTCTTCCTGCTCTACTCCCGCCTGAACGAGACAGCCACCGCCGACTCGTATGTGGCACAACTCAAGGAGAAATATCCAGAGAGCCAATGGACCACCATTCTCTCCGACCCCTACTACGCCGAGAACTCCCGATTCGGCACCCATCTCGAAGACTCGCTCTATACCGCCACCTACAATGCCTTCAAGGCCGACCGCTACCAGGAGGTATACGGCAACACCACCGTCTCCGAGACCCGTTTCCCACTCGGTGCCAACCGCGACAAGTTTGTCTTCATCAGAGGTCTGAGCCGTCTCAACGACAACGATGCCGACGGCTGTTTGGAAGACATGAACTATGTGGTGAAAAACTTCCCCAGCAGCCGCATCAGCGAGATGGCCGGCATGATCGTCAATGGTGTCAAGGATGGACGACGGTTGCACGGAGGGAAGTTCGACCTCGGCGATGTCTGGAGCCGGCGTTCGCAGGTGCTGAGCGACAGCGACTCGATTGCCGCACGTCAGTTTGTGGCCGACCGCAACAAGGAGTTCCGATTCATCATCGCCTATCACCCCGACTCACTCAACGAAAACCAGCTGCTCTTTGAGATGGCGCGGTTCAACTTCACCACCTTCATCGTGAGAAACTTCGACATCGTCATCGAAGATGCCGACGGCCTACGCCTGATGCAAGTGTCGGGATTCCGCAACTTCGACGAGGCCCATCAATATGCCAAAGAGGTTTTCGCCCAGGAGAAAATCGTCAGGCGTATGCAAAAAGCCCGGAAGATACTCATCAGCGAAGACAATCTCCAGCTCCTGGGGCGGCAATACAGCTATGACGACTACGACGAGTTCTATATCAAACATTTTGCACCGCTCAAGGTTGACGACGAAGACCTGCTCTCCGTACCCGCTGAGATCGGCTATGAGAAAGAGCCCAATATCGAGAATACCAACCGGCCGCAGGACGATGCAAACGGCGGACAGGACGAAGACGGCTTCAACATCAACGCCAGCCCTGACACCCCTGCTGATGACGGTGGTTTCCCAGAGGAAATGGATATTCCTGACAACACAGAAGGCACAGAAGGCACGGAAGGCACGGAAGGCACGGATAATCTGGATATACCGGAGAATCTGGATATTCCGGAGAATCCAGTCAACCCAGGTACCCCCAATAGCCCCGAAAGCCCGGACGAGGATACTTTTGAGATTCCCACAGGAGCAGCAGGCGGCACCGGACTATCCAATGACATCAATATACAGGATGACATCAATGTCCAGGACGATATTAACGTTCTGGACGATACTAGCGTGCAGGACGATACTAACGTGCAGGATGAGATGCCATCGTCCAATGACAACGACGACTACGACATCATCCTGCCGTCAGCGAAAAAGCAACAGACCCCTACGATGAAAAAAGGTGCTGCCGAGACCTCTGCCAGTGTGAAAAAGGATGCATCCGAGTCCTCTGCCAGTGTGAAAAAAGGCACTGCCGAGTCCTCTGCCAGTGTAAAAAGAGGCACAGACAAGACTTCGTCGGGCGTGAAGGAAGGCCGTCCTCACCGCCTGGTACCTACGGAGAAAGTGGACAAGGCCAAAAAGCAGCCACAAAAACAAGAAAAGAAGCCTGCCACACCCACTCAGCCGACCAAAGACGACGGGATAGAACTGCCCGACTTCAATGACTCCGGCATCTATATCGAAGATGACACTGAGCAAGTGCCTGCACAGCCGACCAAGAAGAAGAAAGACGAAAAAGAGCTTTACGATCTCGAAGATGAATATTATGAACTCGACGGTTTTTAAAAACAATACGATATGAGCAACGGACTGTTACTATGGGTGGATGATGAAATAGAACTGCTCAAGGCCCACATCCTCTTCCTTCAGAAGAAAGGCTATGACGTGATCACCGTGAGCAACGGCACCGACGCTATCGACCAGTGCCGCCAACAAACCTTCGACCTGGTGCTTCTCGATGAGATGATGCCGGGCCTGTCGGGGCTTGAGACTCTCCAGAGCATCAAGGAGATCTCTCCAGCCACCCCCGTGGTGATGGTGACGAAAAGCGAAGAGGAGAACATCATGGACCAGGCCATCGGCTCGAAGATTGCCGACTACCTGATCAAGCCTGTCAACCCCATACAGATCCTGTCGACGCTGAAGAAAAACATCCACCGCAAGGAAATCGTCGCCGAGGTGACCCAAAGCGGCTATCAGCAAAACTTCATGGACATCTCGCTCAAGATATCCGACTGCAAGACCATCGACGACTGGGTAGACATCTATAAGCGACTTGTACACTGGGAACTGGAACTCAGCAGTGCCGACAGCAGCATGACCGAGATGCTCAGGACGCAAAAAGAAGATGCCAACAACGGCTTCACCAAATTTATCAAGAACCACTACCTCTCATGGGTCGCTGCACCTTCAGGAGCGGGGCGCGCCACGATGTCACGACCTGCCGACAACGACCGTCCCCTGATGAGCACCGACATCTTCAAGAAATCCGTCTTTCCCCTGCTCGACAACGGTGAGAAGGTTTTCTTCATCGTCATCGACAACTTCCGCTTAGACCAATGGAGGATATTGTCTCAGGAAATCGGCGATCTGTTTGACATCGAAGAAAACCAGTATGTCAGCATCCTGCCCACCGCCACACAATACGCCCGTAACGCCATCTTCAGCGGACTCATGCCTGTGCAGATTGCCAAAATGTTCCCAGACCTCTGGGTGGACGAAGACGAGGAGGAAGGCAAGAACCTCAACGAGGGGCCACTCATCCAGACCCAGCTGGAGCGTTATCGCAGGCGCAACACCTTCTCCTACAACAAAATCAACGACTCGTCGGGTGCAGAGAGTTTCATGCAGCAATTCCGCAATCTGGAGAAAAACGACCTCAACGTGCTGGTCATCAACTTTATCGACATGCTCTCGCATGCCCGCACCGAGTCGAAGATGGTGCGCGAGCTGGCCAACAATGAGTCGGCCTACCGGAGCATCACGATCAGCTGGTTCCGCCATTCCTTCATGGCTGAGCTTTTCAGGATGCTCTCACAGTCCAACTACAAGATCATCCTCACCACCGACCATGGCAGTATACGCGTCTCCAAGCCCACCAAGATCATCGGCGACCGCAACACCAACACCAACCTGCGGTACAAGCTGGGCAAAAACCTGAGTTACAGCCAGAAGGATGTCTATGTGATCAAAGACCCCAAGCAAGCACAATTGCCAGCCCCCAACCTGAGCACAGCCTATGTCTTCGCCACAGGCACCGACTTCTTCGCCTACCCTAACAATTACAACTACTATGTGTCTTATTACAAGGATACTTTCCAGCACGGCGGTATATCACTGGAAGAAATGATCATACCGCTCGTCACGCTGACACCACGCAAAAGATAAAACGACATGACCATCAGAATCGAAAGCATCGAAAAAATCGGCGAAGCCGCCAAAGCCTTCATCGGAGAGATGGGCGAGCGCACGATCTTCGCCTTCTACGGCAAGATGGGCGCCGGCAAGACCACCTTCATCAAAGCCATCTGCCAGGAACTGGGTGTAGAGGATGTCATCACCTCGCCTACCTTTGCCATTGTCAATGAGTACCGCTCGGCCTCCACCAGCGAATTGATCTACCACTTCGACTTCTACCGCATCAAGAAGATAGAGGAAGTCTATGACATGGGCTATGAGGATTATTTCTACAGCGGTGCGCTCTGCTTCATCGAGTGGCCCGAACTGATAGAGGAACTGCTCCCCGACGATGCCGTGAAGGTAAAGATAGAAGAGACTGCGGACGGCAGGATCGTGGAGATGGAATAAAAACTCCGGGCACATGAGTGCCCGGAGTAATCAGAGTACTCAGAGTTTTCAGAATACTCAGAATACTCAGAGTTTTCAGAGTACTCAGAATACTCAGAGTTTTCAGAGTACTCTGAGAGTTCTCAGAGGAGAGCTTTGATTTTCTCTTCAAACTTGGCCTTGTTGGCAGCTCCTACCATTTTGTCGACGAGCTGTCCGCCCTTGAAGAAGAGCACGGTGGGAATATTGCGCACGCCATACTCAAAAGCGACATCGTCGTTTTCCTCGACGTCGCACTTACCTACTACGATCTTGCCGTCATACTCCTCGGCCAGCTCGGAGATGATGGGTGCAATCATCTTGCAGGGTCCGCACCATGTGGCCCAGAGGTCAACTACCAGAGGTAACTCCCCATTCTTATAACTCTCGAAATTCTCGGTTGTGATTGTAACTTCCATTGTAAATGCTTATTTGATGTGATAAATAATTCCTCAGTTTTACATTGACAAAAAGTATGCCATTTCAGTTGATGTAATAATTGATGCCTTCGTTTTGCTCTATAAACAACATGAGCTGATGGGTCAGCTCCACTTTGCGCGCCTTGCTCCTCAACTGTATGGTGCCTCTGCCCCCAGCGTCGTGAATCTGGAAATAAAGCGCGGTCTCACCAGGATTCTCCGTCACCAAGGTGGCCAGGTCGGTCACCATCTGACTATTGATGCGGTCGCTGTTGAGCACGATGGTCATCTTGTCGATGCTTTTCTCCTTGACGGTGTGCATATACTGGATATCCCCTATGCGCATTTCGTAGAGATTGCTTCCACGGAATCGCGGTGCCATCTTGGCTGTGATATAGACGGTCGACGACTCCACGAGCATGCCTCGCCACTTGCCCCATTCCTCGCCGAAAAGAGCCAGCTCGCCAGAGCCGTTGAAGTCTTCGATGGTCACGATGCCGAAGGGGTTGCCATTCTTTGCGAAGCGCGACTTCACGCTGGTCACCACCCCGCCAAAGGTCACCGACTCCCGCTTGGAGAGTTCCTCTTTGTCGTCGAGTTCGGTGCAAGAGGTGTTGCACATGTGGTTGAGCACCATGCTATACTCGTCGAGGGGATGTGCGGAGAGATAGATGCCCACCAGGTCGCGCTCCCGGTTGAGCCGCTCGATGTTGCTCCACGGCTCTGCCTCGGGCACCGGAGGTGTGGCTATCTCCACCGTGTCGCTGCCAAAGAGCGACATCTGCGCCTGCATCTGCTCGTTCTGATAGACCTGCCCGAAGCGCACCAGTGTGTCGAGGAAGACATCCCCCTTGGCATTAGAGGCGAGGTAACGCTCGCGTGCGATGTTGAAGCTGTCGAACCCGCCGCTGAGCGCAAGGCTCTCGAAGGCTTTCTTGTTGACGGCAGAGAGGTTGACCCGCTTGGCCACATCGAAGATGTCGGCATAAGGCCCGTTTTTCTCCCGCTCTGAGATGATGGCTTCAGCAGCGGCTCCCCCCATGCCCTTGATGGCAGCCAGTCCGAAGCGGATGGCTCCCTCTTTGTTGACGCTGAACTTATGCCGGCTCTCGTTGACATCAGGGCCGAGGGTCTCGATGCCCATCGCCTTGCATTCATCCATCAGTTTGGTGATTTCAGTAATATTGTCGAGGTTGCGGCTCATCACGGCAGCCATGTACTCGGCGGGATAATGCGCCTTGAGATAGGCCGTCTGATAGGCCACCCATGAATAGCAGGTGGCGTGGCTCTTATTGAAAGCATAGGATGCAAATTTCTTCCAGTCTTCCCATATCTTGTTGAGCACCTTATGATCGTGGCCATTTTTCTCACCACCCTTGTAGAAGAGTCCCTCCAGCTCGTTCATCTTGTCGATCTGCTTCTTTCCCATCGCCTTACGGAGCGTGTCGCTCTGACCGCGGGTGAAATCAGCCAACTGTCTGGAGAGGAGCATCACCTGCTCCTGATAGACGGTGATGCCATAGGTGTCTTTGAGATATTTCTCCATGCATGGGATATCGTATGATATCTTCGATGGATCTTTCTTTCGAGAGATGAAGTCGGGAATATAGTCCATAGGTCCAGGACGGTAGAGCGCGTTCATAGCGATGAGGTCTTCAAAGACCGAAGGCTGCAGCTCACGCAGATATTTCTGCATGCCGGCCGACTCAAACTGGAAGGTGCCGATGGTGCGCCCCTCGCAATAGAGCTTATAAGTGAGCGGGTCGTCGATGGGAATCGTCTCCAGGTCGATGACCTTTCCTGTCGACTGCCTGATATTCTCGACAGCCTCTTTCAGTATGGAGAGCGTCTTCAGTCCGAGGAAGTCCATCTTGATCAGGCCCGTCTCCTCAATCACGTGTCCGTCGTATTGTGTGCAGAGGAGCTTGTGGCCTGGGTCGGCCTTGTCTTCTGCTGTCGATACAGGCACCCAGTCGCTGATGGCATCGCGGCAGATGATGGTGCCACAGGCATGTATGCCGGTGTTGCGCACGGTGCCCTCAAGCATGCGGGCGTATTTGATGGTGTTACGCTCCCGTATGTCCTGAGAGACCTCTGCCTCCCGCAGTTCTGGCACACACTTGATCGCATTGTCGAGATTCATCTTCAGCCCGTCGGGCAGACGGTCGGGAATGGCCTTGCAGAGGCGGTTGGCCTCCTCGAGGGGCAGTTTTTCCACGCGTGCCACGTCTTTGAGTGAGTTTTTGGTTGCCATACTGCCATAGGTGATGATATGCGCCACTTTGTCATGCCCGTATTTGTCTTCCACCCATTCGAGCACCTTGCCCCGGCCGTCGTCGTCGAAGTCGGTGTCGATATCAGGCAGAGAGATACGGTCGGGGTTGAGGAATCGCTCGAAAAGCAAGTCGTATTTGATGGGGTCGATCTGGGTGATGCCCAGGCAATAGGCCACCACCGAACCGGCAGCGGAGCCACGCCCCGGCCCCACCATGACGCCCAGGTCTTTGCGCGCCGCATTGATAAAGTCCTGCACGATGAGGAAGTAGCCAGGGAATCCCATGGTCTTCATCACATGGAGCTCAAACTTCACGCGCTCGCTCACCTCCTCGGGTATGGGGTCGCCATAGAGGCGCCGCGCTCCGTCATAGGCAAGTTTGCCCAGGTAGTCGGCCTCAAACTTGATGCGGTAGATCTTGTCGTATCCGCCGAGCTTCTTGATTTTTTTCTCTCCCTCCTCACGCGACATGATCTCGTTGCCGTTTTCATCACGTGTGAACTCCTCGAAGAGCTGCTCCTCGGTATACTTGCGACGCACATCCTCCTCGGTGCCGAAGCTCTCGGGTATGGGGAAGAAGGGCATGATGGGCGCATGGTCGATGGAATAGGTCTCCACCTTGTCGAGCACCTCGCAGGTGTTCTCCAGGGCTTCCGGCACATCGGCGAATACCTCGTTCATCTCCTCACGTGTCTTAAACCACTCCTGCTTGGAGTATAGCATGCGGTTGGGGTCGTCAAGGTCTTTGCCGGTAGCCAGACAGAGCAGATGGTCGTGAGCCTCGGCATTGTCTTTGTCTACAAAATGAGAGTCGTTGGTGCAGACGAGTTTGATGCCATACTCCGCTGCCAGCTCGACCAGCACTTTATTGGCCCGCTGCTGCAGAGGGTAGGTCTCGCGGTTGGCCCGTATGGTGGGGTCTTTCACCTCATGGCGCTGCAGCTCCAGATAGTAGTCGTCGCCCCAGAGACGCTTGTGCCACTCTATGGCCTCGCGTGCTCCTGCGATGTCGCCCTTGAGTATCTTGTCGGGCACCTCGCCGGCGATACACGCTGAGCAGACGATGAGTCCCTCATGATACTTCTCGAGATCTGCGCGGTCGGTACGCGGGCGCATATAGAAGCCGTCGACCCAGGAGCGCGACACCAGTTTGATGAGGTTCTTGTATCCCTGATAGTTCTTGGCCAACACAATGAGGTGCCAGCCACCCTGGTCGTGCATCTCCTTGACGCGGTCGGCCTTGGTGCGCCGCGCCACATACATCTCGCAGCCGAAGATGGGTTTGAACTCCGGTTTGCCGCTCTCCCGCAGCTTGGCATTGACCTTCTTGCAATAATTGAACAACTCCTTCACACCCATCATGTTGCCATGATCGGTGATGGCCATCCCCCTCATGCCGTCAGCGACGGCTTTGTCGACCAGTTTCTTGATGCTCGACTGTCCGTCGAGGATGGAATAATAAGTATGTACGTGTAGGTGAACGAAATCCTTCATAAGCTAATTGGAGTCCAAAGATACGTCTAAAAGTTGACACAGCCAAAAGATATTGCGGAAAAATTTGCTGATGTGGTAAAAAAGAATTACCTTTGCAATTCGAAACGACATCATCAGCAAGATGGGACGGAGAATAAGGAAACTGAAAAGACAGAGAATTCACAGCGAGGGAAACGACACTCTGATATACAGCCTGTTTATCATTGTGGCCATCGCGGTGCTTCTATGGCGATTATTAGACACGAAAATACCCTTTTGGTGCTTTGTGGGAGTATTCACCATCATTTATGGCATTGTACTTAACTTCTTCCGCTGCCCCATCCGCTTCCTCGATTTTGACACCGACGTACACGACCCGGAGAAAGTGGTGGTGGCTCCCGCCGACGGCAAGATTGTAGTGGTAGAGGAGGTGCAGGAAGACGAGTATTTCCATGAGCGCCGGCTGATGATTTCCATCTTCATGAGTTTGTTTAATGTACATGCCAACTGGTTTCCCGTGAGCGGTAAAGTCAAGCTCGTGAAGCATCAGGACGGCAATTTCCATAAGGCATGGCTCCCCAAGGCCAGCGAGGAGAACGAGCACGCCGACGTGATCATCGAGACGGCCGACGGCACACAGGTGCTCTGCCGCCAGATTGCCGGTGCCGTGGCACGCCGCATCGTGACCTATGCCAAGGAGGGTGAGGACTGCGAGATCGACGACCACCTGGGCTTCATCAAGTTCGGCTCCCGTGTAGATGTCTACCTGCCGCTGGACAGCGAGGTATATGTGAAGATGGGACAGACGACCACCGGCGACCAAACGATCATTGCCAAACTGAAATAGCCATGGCCAACATCATCACCCGCCAGATACCCAACACCATCACTTGCTGCAACCTCATCTCAGGCTGCATCGCCGTATCTTATGCCTTCGCCGGGCAGCAGACCATGGCCCTGGCCTTTATCATCTTAGGAGCCGTCTTCGACTTTTTCGACGGCATGAGTGCCCGGCTGCTCAAAGTGTCGTCGCCTATCGGCAAGGAGCTGGACTCGCTGGCCGACGACGTGACCTTCGGCGTGGCTCCCGCCACGATGGTGTTTACACTGCTCTGGGAGATGAAGTATCCCGCGCAGCTGGACGGCCTGAGGGGCATCCTGCCCTACTTTGCCTTTCTCATTGCTGCTTTCTCTGCCTTGCGGCTTGCCAAATTCAATCTCGACGAACGTCAGACGACCTCTTTCATCGGGCTTCCGACGCCTGCCAATGCGCTGTTCTGGGGGTCGCTCATCGTGGGTGGCGGTGCCCGTCTGGAGCACAGTGTCTACGCGCTGCCAGCCATCCTGGCCCTCATCATCCTGAGCTGCTGGCTGCTGGTGGCCGAGGTGCCGATGTTTGCCCTGAAATTCAAACAATGGGGATGGCGCGGCAACGAGGTGAAATATATCTTTATCATCAGCTGCATCCCCCTGCTTGTCTTCCTGCGCGTATCAGCCTTCGCGGTCATCATCGCCTGGTATGTGATCCTGTCGATATGGGTGAACAGAAAAGCATAAACGCCGCATAGCCCATGTTTCTCATCAATATCCTGCTCTTCCTCTTTCTTTTTATCCTGATCTCGGGCATTATCACCGTGGTCAGAATCGTATGGCGCATCCGCCAGATGCACCGCCAGATGAAAGAGCAGTTCGGACAGGGCACCGCCTCTGCCCGAAACAGGCAGACACACACCTCCAGCCGTCAGACAACCAACGGCGAGACGATCACCGACACCCGAGACCCACAGAAAGCCAACCGCAAGGTAATCGCTGATGACGAAGGCGAATATATCGACTTCGTGGAAGAAAAATAGCTCAAGAATTCTCCTTGAGGCGGGACTAATTGTTGAGCTATTTTGAAATGTTATGTCAAGGAATCGCGACTCCTCAACTATGTACGTAAGTTCCGATAGGCTCTCCTTCGATTACCTTTTTCAGATTGCCCACCACATCCATGTTGAAGACGTAAATAGGCAAGTGATTGTCATTGCACATCACCACTGCCGAGAGGTCCATCACCTTCAGGCCACGTGCCAGGATCTCATTGTAAGTGATGTCGTCGAACTTGACCGCCGTGGGGTCTTTCTCCGGGTCGGCAGTATAGATGCCGTCTACACGAGTGCCCTTGAGCATCACGTCGGCCTCTATCTCCACGCCACGGAGCGACGAACCGGTATCGGTGGTGAAATAGGGCGATCCTGTACCTGCCGAGAAGATGCACACCTTGCCGGCCTCCATCTCTTCGATGGCCTTCCATTTGGAATAGAACTCGCCAATCGGTTCCATACGGATGGCAGTGAGCACTTTGTTGGCCACTCCCTCGGAAGTGAGTGCCGAACTGAGAGCGAGCGAGTTGATCACGGTGGCGAGCATACCCATCTGGTCGCCCTTGACCCGGTCGAAGCCCTTGGTGGCACCACTCAGCCCTCGGAAGATGTTGCCTCCGCCTATCACGATACCGATCTGTACACCCATCTCATGCACCTCCTTGATCTGACGCGCATAGTCTGCCAGTCGCTGAGGGTCGATGCCGTAGCCCTGGCTGCCCATGAGGCTCTCGCCACTGAGCTTCAGAAGAATTCTTTTAAATCTTGCCATGATATCTATCAATTAATTATGTAATATGTATTGCAAATGATGAATTGTCTGCTACGAATTGCCAATGACGAATCTCACCTCCTTGAACGCATAGGCACGCAACAGCCCGGTCTCATCACGCAAGACGAGGTGACCATCGTCCTCGACATGGTCGATGACAGCCCTGAATGTGCCCTTGGCATCCTCATAAGTATAAAATCCCTGCCGCCTGTAGAGCCTGTCATGATATAGTGCAGACACCTTGGCGGCATCCCCCCACTCTATCATACCCAGATAATGTTCGAGAGCATTGAGTGTGCGCTGCAACACTTCGTCGAGATTCGTCTCCACCCCCATTATCTGAAAAAGCGACACGGGGTTGGGCGCATCGCTGTGAAACACTCGCTGATTGACATTGATACCGATGCCATAGACACAACGCCTCATGCCATGTGCCGAGACGGCCGTCTCTATGAGCGTGCCACTGATCTTGCGGTCATGCCAGTAGACATCATTGGGCCACTTCAGCGAGATGCCGTCGGTATAAGCCGAGAGGGCATCGCCCACGGCCAGTGCTCCGGCCTCGGACAATACGAACTGCCGTGCGACGGGTACATTGCGCGGCACGACCCCTACGCTGAAGAGCAGGTTCTGCGCGGGCTCACTCTCCCAGCTATTGGTGCCCTGCCCCCGTCCTGCCGTCTGATAGTCAGCCACCACGACGGTGAGGCAGTCATCAGCCAGCGGTCCGAGGTCACGCAGATAACGGTTGGTGGAGTCGGTCTCCTCGAGATGTATGACGGTGGTGCGCATAGTATTCACATCATAGGTGGCACAAAGGCATTGGGTATATGGTCGATGCGGAAGGAGTGCTGGTCGCCCACGACAGTGACGACATCGAATCGAATGTCGCACGAAATCTGATAGCGCCGCACATAGGCATTGGCCGCTATGGACAGGTTGCGCATCTTGCGCCAGTCGACAGACTCCTCCGGTGTGGCGAAATCGGCGTTGCTTCTGGTCTTCACCTCTGCGATGACCAGTGTCTCGCCATCGGGAGTCAGAGCGGTGACATCCAGGTCGCGATGGCCGAAGCGCCAGTTGCGATGGCAGATGCGATAGCCTTTCCGCTGCAGATAATCTGCTGCTTGCTGCTCGCCCCATTTGCCCAGATTGTTGTGTTCCGCCATACTCCAATAATCATCATTCTTATTACAGGTGTGTTCTATTAATTCTGTTTGATATATAGGCATTATTCTGCTCAATCTGTTTCGGTCGCTTTTTGTTTTTATTCGGTGCATAGTGTCAAGTCTCATCGGTCGTATAGCCCGCTATACTCCCTCTTCAACTTACACTCTGCACTCGACTAAAAATCAAAAATCGCCTCGACATAATTAATAGAACCCACCTACAAAGGTAGGCATTTTGTGGTAGAACGGCAACAAATCGGCCAAAAATTTGCGGCACACGACCTAAAACGTTAATTTTGCAAGAGAATCCGGGTGCCCCGTGGCACCGGAAGAGCTATAAACAGGCGGGATAGAAAGAATAGGAAGAACAGAGGGAATAGGAAGAATAAATAAAACAGACGGACTTATGCCAAGTACAGACATTGAATTTATGCGCAAGGCCATCGGCGAGGCCAGGAGGGCCTTCGAAGAGGGTGAGATACCCATCGGAGCCGTCGTGGTGTGCCAGGGGCGTATCATCGCCCGTGGTCACAACCTGACGGAGATGCTGCACGACGTGACGGCCCATGCCGAGATGCAGGTGATCACCTCGGCTGCCAACCTGCTGGGAGGCAAATACCTCACCGGCTGCACGCTCTACGTCACCGTGGAGCCTTGTGTGATGTGCGCCGGTGCCATCGGCTGGGCGCAGATACCCCGCATCGTCTACGGTGCTCCCGACGAGAAGCGTGGCTACCGCCGCTATGCTCCCGGGGCCTTTCATCCCAAGGCAGAAGTAGTGGGCGGTGTGCTCGAAGAAGAATGTCGCCAACTGATGCAAGACTTTTTCGCCGCAAAGAGGGCATAGACATTGCATATCCACAAAGCATCGAGCCTCCCAATTGGGAGGCTCGATGCTTTATAGGTATAGGTGATTCCACCTATGATAGGTCTGCTCAGAATGCTCTCTGATATTTGGAGAACTTCACCTTAGCCTTTGGCATGATGACACGCTTCGGAGTCTTGTCGATGGATGTGTAGAGCCAGTTGAACGATTTCTTGGCAGGAGCGGCAGCCACATTGCCCCAATCCACGGTGAAAGTCTCGGCTCCCTTGGCCAGGTATCCGGCTGACACATAGTAGACGAGTGTGAAGGTGAAGGTCTTGGTGTCGGGATTATAGGTGCATGGATATACCTCATACGACGACTCTTCCGGGTCGTAGGTCGGCACGTCGGAGACGAACACGTCGCCATAGTTGCTATACTGCGTACCGATGAACTGCTCACCCACCTGACACTTGTTGGTGGAAGGATCCCAGGTGAAGTCGAAGTTCACGTCTCCACCCCAGTGCGAGATGCGGTAGAGATTGCCGTCGCTGGCCTTGCTGATGGTCAGGCCCTCGTCGTCGCCCTCCCAATACTGCGTGTAGGTGAACGTGCCAGTGCCCACCGGCTCGAATGAAGGTGCGAAATCATGGCTGGAGGTGAAGCGGATGGTCTCAGCCACGGCATTGACCTCCTTGCCCTCGGCGTAAGCCACGCCCACGAAGTAGTACTTGCCCGTCTGGCTGAGCGGACAGTTGACCGTAGTGCTCGAAGTGACCTCCGGATAGGAGTCGGGATCGGCGATAATGGCCTCGTAGAGGGCATTGGCGTCGCCATCGACCTCGGTGATGCCATACCTGACGCTCTCCACATCCTCGCCCAGGGTGAGAGCCACCTGTGCGAAGTCTTCGTCATTGGTATTGGTGAGTCGGCCCAGGTAGCTGATTTCCAGCGAGTGGTCTTTCTGCTCATAGCCAGGGAAGATGATGGTGATGATGCCGTCGTTCTGCGTGTAGTTCCATCCTCCCACACCATCCATATAATAGAACGGGGCGAGACGCACCTCACCCGGTGTGGTGCCGTCGGCCTGATAGGCCACTACGCGATTGTATGACCAGTTGGCCTGGTCTTTGGTGCTGTTGAAACCGTAGGGATGGCACACGAGCACGTCGGCATCGTAAGTAGGATGATGGTATCCGGTGTTGTAGTCTTCGTAGAAGACGATGTTTTCAGCCTGTACAGTCTGTCCTGCCACCACGTCGCCGGGCTTAAGGATAGTAAACTGGAGATACTCATCCTGATTGCCGTCGTCGACCGGGTCGTAACCGTTAAAGATGCGGAATGTATTCTTCTGCTCCTGGTTCTGATAGACGGTCACCGTGGTGGTGAATCCGAAGAAGCCATCCGACAGTGTGCCCTTGCCAAGCGACACGTAAGGCGACGGCATCATAGCCGAGAACGCATAGCTGGAGGAGCCGTAGACGGTGGTGTAGTCGGTGCTGGTGATGGTGATGGTGTCGCGATGACTCTCATCGTAGTTCACATCGTCGGGATTGTAGGTCACGTTGATGGTGGCCTCCGACTCACCCTGTGCGAAGCTCACGCTTGCGGGCACGTTGTAGAAGCCCGTGGCATCGGTGTGTGAGAGATTGACCGTGATGGCCTCGTCGGTCTTCACGCGGTTGATGGGAATACTGATGGAATTGGTATTCTTAGAGATGCTGTAGCTTGCAGGCAGCTGGTTGCTGAAATATACCTGATTGCCCGTCACGGTGGCCCACTGGTAGTCGTCGTCATTGTCGGAGCAGGCGGCAAGCCCTGCCACGGCCATCAAGGCAATGAACAAGTTATAATAATATTTTTTCATCATTTTGATATTTTACGAATTAACCTTGTTGAATGATTGCATATCACGATTACCAAGCGTATTCCTCAGAGTCGTTGGCGGGACGTGTGGGGTCGGGGTTGACGACCAGCGACTCATTGTACTGTGCCTCAGTATTGACGAAGCACCAGGTCATCCAGTTGGGCACACCGCTTACGTTGAACCGGCATCCCTCTATATGGTTGCTACCTGCGTAGGAGCGTATGACGCCCTTGTTGAGTCGCTTGATGTCAAAGGTGGCGAAGCCTTCGCCCCAGAGTTCTACCCTGCGCTGCCACCAGACCTCGTTTTGGAACTGTGATGTAGACGTGTTGTAATAAGCATCGCGGTGTGTGCCGTAGGTGTAGTAGGGGTCGCGTGTCTTGGCAAACTCGGTGAGCAGTGCGATGCCACGCTCTTCTTGCTGCATACCTGCGGCCTCGGCCTCGATGAGCTTCATCTCCTCGACACGCATCAATGGCACAGCCACGACCCATGCGTCGTACTTCACATTGGCCTTCCCAGCCTGATTGCGGAATTTCACTGAGAGCCCGCCCAGTCCGTAGGATGCATTATCGACGCCGGCAGCATAGATACGCTCAGGATAGTCGGAGTAGGCGCTCAGACCTGCGAGCAGATCAGCGGGTATCTCATCAGCGTCGGGATCTATCAGTTCCTCCAGGGCGAAGTCAACCCAGCACTGCTTACGGTAGTCAGAAGCTGGAATGGTCTCATAGAGATGGCGGTCGATGACATTGGGTCCACCATAGTTGGCGGCATAGCCGCAGTCGAAACCGTTCTCGAGTAGCATGACGCTTCCCCATGAGGAGTCGCCATCGTTTTCCACGATGTTGGGATCAGTATCTTTGAATGTCACTCCAAACATCCATGAGGAGTTGGGCGAGTTGAATCCGTAGTCGCGGCTGAGATACTCCTCCTGGCTCATCATCGTATAGCCCTCTTGTGCCAGTTTGGCATACTTCTCGGCATTAGCCCAGTCTTGTTTCTCCAGATAGACGCGGGCTTTTATGCCTTGAACCACGCTCACGTCAGGAGTATAGACATTCTTGCGCTCATAGTTGGCGAGTAGTTTCTCGGCTGCGTCAAGGTCGGCGAGGATGAAAGCGAAGGCCTCATCCCAGGTCATGCGTGGGTTGTGCTGCACGCCCTCGATGGTGGTTGACTCCGTGACTTTTGGCACGGTGAGAGCCTCTTTGTTGGCTGCATAGGGCTGCTGCGCATACATGCGCACCATGTCGAAATAATACATGGCACGGAGGGTATAGGCGATGCCGACTCCCGTCTCACGGCCCTCGATAGGCTGTGCATAGTCTATAGCCCCACCGATGGTGAGCACGATGTTGCAGTCTTTGATCCATCCGAAATAGAGTGTCCATGGGAACTGCGTACGCGCATAGTTGGGTGCCAGGTAGGCGAAGTCCTGATACCAGGTGTCAAACCAGTTGTTGGTGCCCACAGGCACGACATCCTGCCCCATCACGTCGCGGATGAGGAAGAAGGCCGGATATCCGAAGTCGAATACATAATGGCTGTCGCCACCATAAGTGAACTGTCCGGTGAGATTGCCTGTGAGATTCTGCACGAAATTGTCGAAGGCTCCTGGTGCATCCTTGGCCTGCTGCTCAGTGACGGTGCTGGTCTGTGGGTCAATCTCCTCAATACAGCCTGTGAACGTGAGGCTCACCAGTGCTGCTATCATGATGGAAAATATCTTTTTCATTTTGCTTTTTCCTTTTTTAATTAATAGTGTGATTAGAATGACACCTGAATACCTCCCATGATGGTGCGTGCAGGCGAATAAGCGTTCACACCACCCGAGTTGGTGCCGGCGAATGAGTAGCGTGGGTCGAGTCCTTTGCGCTTGCTCCAGAAGTAGATGTTCTCGCCCTGGCAGTAGATGCGCACCTTGTTGAGGTGTATCTGGCTGGTGAGACGCTTGGGGATGGTATAACCCACGGTGAAGCTCTGGAAGTTGAGGTACGAGGCGCTGGTGAGGAAGCGTGTGGAGCGCGAGGCGGTGTAGAGGTCGTTGAACTGCCAGCGTGGGATGTTGCTGCCTTGGTTGTCAACGCTCCACGACTTCATCACATCCTTGTGATAGGTCTGTCCGTTGCCCGAGGTGGCCACATTGGTCATCAGCGACATATAGCGGTTGTCGTAGAGTTTGCCTCCCAACTGATAGTCGAAGGTGGCACTCAGGTCGAAGTCGTAAACTTTGAGGTATGTAGAGAATCCGCCGGTGACCTTGGGCAGGACGGAGCCTTGTGCGTAGTAGGATGCCATGTTCCAGTCGGTGGTCTTGTTGTCGTGAGCCTTACCCGGCTGTGTGGTCTTCATGGTCACATTTCCTTCGCTGTCGGTCTGCAGCAGACTTTCGTCCTGCCAGTAGAGTGCGCGTCCCTCTTCGTCGAGACCGGCAAACTCAGGTAGCATCATGTTGTAGAGGGGCTGTCCTTCCTCGTACCATAACGAAGAGTTGCTGCCCGAGTCGCTCTCGCGGAATCCGCCGTTGATCTTGGTCTTGGTCTCAGGCAGTTTCAATATCTTGGTGGCGTTGTGCGAGAGGTTGGCAGTGACGTTCCACACAATGTTCTTAGTGCGCACCACGTCGCCGCTGAGCACCAGTTCGACACCTGTGTTTCGGATGTCGCCGAGGTTGCCATAATAGCCACGTGATCCATAGCTTTCAGGTATGGAGAGCCAGAAGAGCTGGTCGGCCACTTTCTTATTGTAGAAGTCGAGCGTGCCGGTGAAGCGTCCGCGCCACATGCTCCACTCGAGTCCGATATTGAAGTTGGTGGTTGTCTCCCATGTGATGTCTTCGTTTCCGATACGATAGAAAGAGGGCAGCATACCTGTATCGCCCTTGGAGAGCGAATAGAGGTCGGTATAAGCCCAGTTGCCGATACCGTCGTTACCTTGCTGTCCGATCGACACTTTGAGTTTCAACTGGTCGAGCCAGTCGTGTGTGCCGTCGAAGAACGACTCCTTGGACATCATCCAGGCGCCGCCCACGCTCCAGAAGTTACCCCAGCGATGGTCGGGATGGAAGCGGCTGGAGGCATCACGACGATAGGACACCGAACCGAAGTATTTCTGGTCATAGTTGTAGAGAGCATTGCCAAACCAACCCTCGACGTTATACTCAGTGGTATAGCTGTGCGAGTCGTAGCGGTTGCTGAAAGCATTGATCTCGGGTATCTCGGGCGAGAAGCCCTTGGTGGCGAGAGCCTCCAGATACTTGGTCGTCGTCTTGTACCACTCATGTCCCACCATCACCTGCACGTCGTGCAGGTCGAAGAGCTTGTGGAAATTGAGTGTCTGCACATAGTTCTGACGCATGGTGTTGGTGTTGTACTTGTCGATATTGGCATTGTCGGAGGCACTGGGTCCGTAGAAGGGGTTGCCATAGATGCTGCCCTGGCTCTGACCGATGTTGATGTTGTTGTTGGAGTTGAACTTCAGCCAGCTGGTGATGTCGATGTCGAGTGTGAAGGCTCCCGTGAAGGAATTGTCGATGGTCTCTGATGTGTTGTATTTGTTGGCACCGATGGGGTTACCGGTAGCGAGGAAGAGGCGTGTGCCGTTGCCGGGGAAGTTGGTGGCGGGCACACCGTAGTCATACTGCTGATGACCATAGCTGTCGGT
Organism: uncultured Prevotellaceae bacterium; assembly: GCA_946402905.1. GTDB lineage: Bacteria > Bacteroidota > Bacteroidia > Bacteroidales > Bacteroidaceae > Prevotella. The sequence goes on from CAMIYC010000004.1 coordinate 24,683, forward strand.
ACGTATCACAGGATTGCCATTGGCATCGAGCGTGCGCACAAAGAGCGGATAGATCGGAGCGATCATAGAGGTATAATAGGCCATGTTGTTGGAGCCCAGCGAACTGACGGAGAAATTGGGGTTCTCTTCCATGGTGCTGTGCACGAAGCCCACATTGGCTCCCAGGCGGAGCCAGTCTTTGGCCTGATAGTCGGCCTTGACACGGCCAGTGAAGCGCTCATAGTTGGAGTTGTCGATGATACCATCCTCGTTGAGGTAGCTGGCAGAGCCATAGAAACTGCTCTTCGAGCTGCCGCCACTCACATTGACGGTATACTCCTGGCGGAAGCCATCATGATAGGCGGCATCCTGCCAGTCGTCGGGCAGCATGTAATAGGTCTCGCCACCATAAGTATAGGCACGGCCAAGGGTGGCGTTGGGGTTGAGCTTGCCATCCAGACCGATGAGATACTGGCCTGTGGGCACGGTGAATGGGTTGTACTGCAAGCCCCACTGCTGTCCGGTGATGATACGGTCGTTGACCCACTTGTTGGCTGCAGCATTGCTCAGGCCATTGGCCACGGCATAGTTGTAGAACTGGTTGTAGTAGACCTCCATGAACTGTGCGGGATTGGTGATGGTCTCATAGTCTTGCACCGCACGGCTGTTGGCACCCCACTTCATGTCGACATTGACCACGGCTTCCTGTGTCTTTCCCTTTTTGGTGGTGATGAGGATCACACCTGCGGCGCCACGTGCACCATAAAGTGCGGCAGAGGCGGCATCCTTGAGCACCGTGATGCTCTCGATGTCATCCTGCGGGATATTAGACAGGCTGCCACTATAGGGAGCACCGTCGATGACGACGAGGGGCTCAGTGTCGGCATACATAGAGGCAATACCACGGATGTGGATATTACCCTGTGAAGCACCTGGCTGACCGCTGGAGCCACGAATCTGTAGACCGGGCACCGAACCTACGAGGGCGTCGGCCACGTTGGTGGTGATCTTCTGGCTCAGCTCCTCAGCACCTACGACAGCTGCCGAACCCGTGAACGAAGACCGCTTCTGGGTACCGAATGCCACAACAATCACTTCGTCGAGTGCTTTCTGGTCGCTTGTAAGCACAATCTTCATATTGGGCCTGGCACTCACCTCCAGGGGCTCCATACCTACATACGATATGCGGAGAATGCTTTTTCCGCTTGGCATGGACAGACTGAACTTACCGTCCAAATCAGTTACTGTTCCTGTCTGGGTACCAACGACCATAATCGTCGCGCCCACGACCGGCTCACCGTCTTCCTCGGAAACAACAGTTCCCTTGACGGTCATCTGAGCAAACGCCATTCCCGAATACAGGAATAAGCATGCAAAAAACAGGATTAACTTTTTAATCATAAACTCTCTCACTAATTAATTATATAATGTTTACTATATTTTTACATCAAACGAAGTAAGCATCCCATCTCCCTCCAACTCTTCAGAGAAAAAAATGGAACACTTTTATGATTGTTGGCAATGCAAAAATATATTAAAATTAAACAAAAACAAAATATTTTTGAATTTTTTTAAAGAAAGGCACATCATTTGGCTACACTTTCACATAAATATTAAAAAAAAATACAAGAATTTTATTGAAAAAAGAATTAACAGAATCAAAACCCCTCCCTATCCCTCCCCGAAGAGGAGGGGACGTCTGGCGGGCTCAAAACCGTACATAAGACTTAAACTTTAGTTACTCCATAGGCAGTTTTCAAGGATAATTCTATTCAAGTTTCACTTTCACTCCACTTGTTAGGTTTTATGGTTTTGAGTATAGGTGTGTTCTATTAATTCTGTTTGATATATAGGCATTATTCTGCTCAATCTGTTTCGGTCGCTTTTTGTTTTTATTCGGTGCATAGTGTCAAGTCTCATCGGTCGTATAGCCCGCTATACTCCCTCTTCAACTTACACTCTGCACTCGACTAAAAATCAAAAATCGCCTCGACATAATTAATAGAACCCACCTATAAGGTGTTGTCATCGTTTCTTTTTCAACTTGTCGATGGCATTCTCAAGCGACTCCGAGGGTGCGATAATATTATACTGTCCCCAGAAATCAGGATCATTGAAGAATTGCACCTTGTCATAAAATGAGTCGCGCTCGCTGAACGACGACTTGCCCGAGATGGGGTGTGCATCACGCGAGAGCAGGTCGGTGACGACCATCTCTGCCTCGACATGATAGGAAGAGGAGAAGAGTCGCTTGCGCCAGTCGCAGTGAAACCTGATATCACTGTGCAGATAATGCATGCGGCTCACCCTTCCGTCGTAGCGATAAGTAATAGTGGTGGTCAACTCATGCGGCCGAAACCTGACCCCCATGGGTTTGTGCAAGAGCATGACCTGGGTGGCACGCTCACGGTCGCGCATGTCGAGCGACATCTCAATGCGCGTGAAGGCCAGGGTCTGCCGGTCGATATACATCTTGCCGGAATAGAGCACATGGTCGGCAGCAAAAAGAGGTTCGAAGATAATGACCACCTGGGGCCGGTCGTCTATGGAGACCGGGATATCTATCTTGAGTGTATAGTATTTCAGTTCATCCTGGGAAAACAGGAAGTCGGGCTCCTTGACCACATCGAAGACCACCGGCAGCGTGGGGCCTCCCTGCATCTTGGCCCCCAGGGTGTCGGCCACCCTGGGACTGACGAGCTTGCGCCCCTTGATGATGGCTACACGGTCGTTGTAATAATTACGGGCATACGAAGCCTTGTACATGTCGGTGACTGCCTCGGCCACATAGATATACCTACGGCCCTTCTGAGTGGTCTCTCTGTAAAAACACCGCATCAGTTCGTTGTCGTTGCTGTAATTCTGGGGAATCTTAGAACGTGCTGCCTCTACTATCTGATAGGGGTTGGCCGCATTGACTATCAGTTCGTTGAGTGTGATGGTACCAGGCGTGAGACGTATTTTGAGTTCACGCCCCTCCGAGGAGATGGGCACTTTCTGAGTGTTGTATCCGAGACTGGAGACAATAATGGCAGCAGGCCTTCCCGGCAATTTCAGCATGAAATAGCCATCAGCGTTGGTGACGGTGGTCTCATGACCCTCAGAGGAAGAGACGCTCACTTGAGAAAGCTTGCGCCCTGTCTGCGCATCGCGCACGGTGCCGCTCACCGTGGTATAGGTCGTCTGAGCACTTACAACCACGCCCATCGACACCCACAACAAAAGCAATATCAGTAATTTCCTTGGCATAGTCATCATCTTCTTTAGGTGAGTACACATCAACGTAAGTCGCAAGCAAATATAATAAAAAAATCGCACATTACAACAAACCCGTGCGTAAAAAATCATTTTTTTCCTTTTTGCGCCACATCATGAGAAAAAAAATAACTATTTTTGCATCATCATGTAAGCCCCAACTGCATCTCGTATCAGACAATGCCTCGCTGCAAACACACCATACTGCTCTTCTGCGCTATCTGCGCCTTGATTTTCCCCTGCTGCAGCAAGCGGAAAGCCACGACGGCCGTCCCCGCCCCTGACAGCCCCGGGGAATTCGTGACCGACTCGTTCAGCTACACATCGAAAAACGAGCACGGCTCCTGTGAGGTATACATGGACTATCCCCGGCAAGACGGTTCTCCCATCGCCAACGCCGTGACCGACTTCATCAGGTCGACACTGTTTGAGAACGGCAGCACCCTGGCAAGCTCAGACCCCGCCGTGATGACCAGGGAGTATTGCATACAGACGCTGGACAAGATGGGCAAGACCCTTGAGCAGATGGGTATAAGACATGTGCACGAAGACGACGCCCCGGAAGAAGGCACAGAGCTCAGAATGATCTACCAAAGTGAGCATGCGGTCACCTACGAGGTATACCGCTACTCTTATCTCACCAATGGCGCCCACGGCGAATACGCAGAATACGGTGTGACCTTCCGCAGAATCGACGGCAAGAGGATGGGCAATATCATCCGCGAGACCGACCCCTCACTACACGCGCTGCTGAGAGAGGGGCTGAGACAATATTTCGACGTCGACACCGACGAGGAGCTTCAGCGCATCTGCACCGTTGACATTTCAGAACCGCCACTGCCCACCTTTCCACCCTACCTGACGGGCAGCGGGGTGCGCTTCCACTATTCCATCTACGATGTCTGCGACTTCGACGACGGCGACCCTTCGTTCACCATCCCCTACTCCCGCATCGCACCTTATCTCACCGGCGAGGCGAAGGCATTGACCGACCCACGGTAGGTCTTATTTCTGGTTCTCCTGCATATACTCCCTCGGAGACATGCCATAATATTTCTTGAAAATGGTGGAGAACGACGCCGCGTTGCTGAAGCCACAGGCATACATCACCTCCGTGACATTGATATCACCCGCAGACAGCAACTTGGCAGCCTGCTTCAACCGTATGCGCCGGATAAACTCATGCGGTGTCTGCCCGGTGAGCTCCTTCATCTTGCGGTGCAAGTGCACACGGCTGATACCCACCTCGGTGGCTATACTGTCTACGCTGAGGTCGCTGTTGGAGATATTCTGGTTGATCACACGCATCACCCGCTCCAACAATTTCTCATCCGGGGATTTCATCTCTATCTCATCCACTTTCTCCTCCAGCTGGTCGTTGCGCCCATACTTCAGCCGCAGATGCTGACGAGTGCTGATGAGATTGACAATGGTGCGCCTGAGGATATCCATATTAAACGGCTTGGTCACATAGGCGTCAGCGCCTGTCTCCAGACCCTCCAGCTGGTCTTCATCCCTGTTTTTGGCGGTCAGCAGGATGACAGGTATATGATTGGTCTGCGGGTTGGACTTCAATGTGGCGCAGAGTGTATTGCCATCCATCTCGGGCATCATGATGTCTGAGAGCACGAGGTCGGGCAGCAACTTCAGCGTCTTGCCCAGTGCTTCCCTTCCATTCTCACATCCGACGACCTCGAAATCCGACGACAGTTCGTTGACGAGAAACTCACGTATCTCATGGTCGTCCTCGGCCACGACAATCTTAGGGCTGGAGTCGCTGGCCACGAGCGGCTTCTGCGGCACCTGTTCCTCCTCCTCTGCTATCAGCTCGGCGGTGATCAGTTTTTCCTCGGGCACATCGTCGGCAATCTCGTCGGGTTTGAGATGATCGTCGCCCAGCGGTATCGTCACCACGAATTCGACGCCCTCGTCGATGACCTGTCCGGGAGCCTTTGGCTGCTTGCCGTTCAAGTTGTTGGCCTCAATCGAGCCGTGGTGTAGCTCTACGAGCGCACGCGTCAGATCCAGTCCGATGCCCGTTCCGGTATTGCTATCGTTGACGGTCGACGTAGTCTGATAGAATCGCTCGAAGATGTGTTGGAGCTTGTCATCGGGTATCTGCTCGCCATTGTCGCTGATGGCGATGCGTGCCTTGCCGTCCTGCTGTGCCACATCGATATGTATCTGGCCACCCACGGGGGTGAACTTGAAAGCATTGGAGAGGATATTGACGATGACCTTGTCAAACTGCTTGCGGTCGATCCACACGAGCAGCGTCTCGTCGGCATGGGAGTAGGTGAAGTGGATGCGTCGTGCGTCGGCCTGGTGTTCAAAGAGCGAATACAGCTCGCCCACGAAGCCTACAAGATCGGTCTCCTGCATGCGCATCTGCATCATGCCCTTGTCGATCTTGCGCAGGTCCATCATCTGATTGATCAGGCTGAGTATACGCTCGGCGTTCCTGCGGATGGTCTCATAGACGCTCCTGCGCTCCGGGTCTTTGTCACGCTTCATCAGCGAGAGCAGCGGCGTGACGATGAGGGTCATAGGCGTGCGTATCTCATGACTCATATTCATGAAGAAACGCAGCTTGGCCTCGCCCATCTCCTCGGCATGGATGTGCTCCTGCAGTCGCAGGCGTGCCTGCTCCTGCTGATTGCGCATGCGCAGGTAATACCACACCAGGACGCCGAAGAGCAAAGCGTAAAGGCAGTATGCCCACCACGTGCTCCACCAGGGATGGTGGACGACGACGGTGAACGCTCGCTCCTGGGTCTGCTGATTGTTGCGCTCTGCCTTGACGACAAACCGATAAGTACCCGGCGATAGATGGGAGAATGTGATCTCGTTCTGTCCGGGCTGCAGTCTCACATACTCCTCGCCATTGATACTATATAAATAGGTGATGTGCTCGGGATTGTGATAGGTGAGCGTGGAAAGTTGTATGGCAAAGGAATTGTCACGGTAGCTCAGGTCGAAACGGTCGCTGGCGATCACCGTGGTGTCGCACACCTGATAGTTCCCCGACTTAGTGCCGGTGCTCACAGGTATCCCATTGATAAGAAACGAGGTGATCCTCACCTTGGCCTTCCAGTCGTTATGTACGATTTTTTCGGGATCAAACCAGGTGACTCCACCGACACCGCCAAAGAGCATCACCCCTTCTGGCGTGATAGAGGAAGCCCCGTCGGAAAACTCATTAGCCTGAAGTCCATTATCAGAAAAGAAACTCTCTGTCTGTCCTGTCTTAGGATCATGGCAGTTGAGCCCGTGCTCCGTACCGATCCACAGTTTCCCCTTCAGATCCTGCTCGATGGAGACGATAGAATTGTCTGAGAGTCCGTCTTCCTTGGTCAGACGTTTCATCTCCCGGGTCTTGAGCTCATATTTGTACAGTCCGTCGTTGGTGCCTATCCACACGATACCCCCGTATTCCTTGGCGATGCGCACACTGTTGCCATAGAGCAGGCAGTTGACACCGAAGCAGGAGGTCCAGCTTTCCTTGTCAATGTCAAGGCACGACAGTCCCATAGAGGTGGCGGCGTAGATGCGCTTGCCGTCGGGCGAGAGAGAGATTTTGGAAATAAAGTCATTGGCGATACAATTGACCTTGTGGTCTTCATCGGCCTGGGCAAGCATCTTGTAAAACTTCTGCTGCCCGTCAGACGACAACCGGAGCAAGCCATTGCCCAGCGTGCCAATCCAGGTGTTGCCCTTGCGGTCGGAAGCGAAGCCGAAAGCAGAGGTACCTTTCTCCTGAAGCCCGGGCAAGGGATGGTATGCCCCACTGGCATCGATCCAGCCACATCCCTCCTGAAAGCTGCCTACCCAGATACGTCCCTGCGAATCCTCGCCCATCGTGACGACGATAGACGGCACGCCGACTGTATAGTGCCTGACCATTTTGCCATCGGAATCCAGCTGATAAACACCATCCTTGTCGGTACCGATCCACCACCGGCCCTTGCTGTCGCACAGCGTGCAGAGCACACAAGCCTGGCCGATCGTATTGAGGGGGCCTAACTTATAACCCATATAGCCGAATACGGCAAAAGTGTTGGGATACATAAACAATCCCTTCTGCGTCATGCCCAACCACAGATTGCCTCCGAAATCCTCCGTTATCGAAGCCACCTTGGCCTTGGTCAGGTCGACCGACCGGCTATAATAGGGATTATCGGTCATCAAGCCCGTACGCGTATCGAGGATGGCTACACCATTCCCGTCATATCCGATCATCAACTTGCCAGAATCGTTGCAATACAACGAGATGACCGACTTGCCCTCCGTACCTGCCACGCGTGTGAAACCCTCGCCGGCGAGCCGATACAAACCGTCGCCGAAAGTGCCGATATAGATCACGCCATTGCGATCTTCGCACACACGCCGCACCACAGACCGGTGAGCGTCATCGCCGAGCAGGCGCCTGACCACTTTCTTGCCGTCGTAGACCAGCACTCCTCTATGGGCAGTGACGATCCACAACAGTCCTTTCCGGTCTTCTATCATGTCATTGATGGTCTCAACCTCTTTCAGGTCGCCATTCAACTGATGAGCCTCTACAGGAGAATCCACCTTGATAAGACCATGGCCGGAGGTGCCTGCCAACACTTCTCCCGACTTGCGCTCCACGAAGCAGGTGACATAAACCGGTATGACCTGCCCGCGCAAGTCCTTTACACTGACATTCTTAAACGTAGAGCCATTGTAGGTCTGGAAAGCCCCATACATGCCAATATAGAACAAGCCATGACGGTCTTGCGTGATACAATTCACGTAGTTGCTCGCCATGTCAGGGTATTTTTCCTTATTATAGAGCTGAAACTGGTAGCCATCATAACGGTTCAGTCCATTTCGTGTAGGCACCCAGATAAAGCCATCACGGTCGAGATAGACCTGATTGGTATAGCTGCTCGACAGCTGTGCGTCAGCGCCATAAAATTTCCCCATCTGTGCATGAGCCAGTAGGGGGGATAGTAAGGAAAAAGCCAGTATGAGCCAGATTTTAGGTATTCTCATTATGTCATCAGGTTAAAATATTGTTGCAAAAATATTAAAAAATTATTTCTCTTCAAAAAAAAATCGTGAAATTTCGGCTTTTAATACCTTTTTAGTTAACAAAAAGCCCGTTTTGCTTTTGGATATGTAAAAATTTTTATTCATGTTACACCAAACAAAATCCAAGTTACAGAAATATTTGGAACCGATGAAAATAATAGATAACTTTGCAAAAAGAAAATATTTAGGTTTTAGGTTATTTGTTAGTAGTTATTTGTTAGTAGTTATTTTAGGTTTGTGGCGAGAGGCCACATCTGTTTTAAATTTTTTTTACAGGCGTAATATCAGACATCTTCCACGATAGAAGATGTCTGATTGGTTTTTGGGGAGCTGCAATATCGCTCCGTGGACGCGGCACGCCGCGTCCCTACAGTACAAAACATGCAGGATAAAGTGGACACCATTTTGTGTTTCTCACAGTTTTTTTGTATTTTTGCACCTACTTTGCAAAACCACAAGATATGAAACGACTACTTATACTTACCCTCTTAGCGACAACCACCATATCCATCACAGCACAAGGAACCGTCGACGACTATCGCCGAGCCTACTCCCTGTATGAGAAATTCAATGCCAGCAACGTCACAGGCTGGGCACACGACGTGAAGTGGCAAGACAGTACTCACATCATCAGCTACTGGACCGACACCCCCGACGGAAAGAAATACTACACCTACGACGCCGACAAACACGAGAAGACAGAAGCCGAGCCCCCCAAGGCTGAGGAGCACAAGCCACGCTTCGGCCGCCAACACCAGCGTCATTGGATGGAGGTAGACGAAGAGGACACCCCCTATCCCGTCCTCTCCCCTGACGGCAAGACCGAGGCCTACATCGAGGGCCACAACGTAGTGCTGCATCCTGCCGGCAAGCCTTACACAGAAAAGCGGGTGCTCAGTCAGGACGGCACCGTCGGTGAATACTACTCCAACAGGATACTATGGTCGCCCGACAGCCGTTACATCTTCGTCTGCAAGCGGCGGCCGGTGGAGAAACGCTACGTACACTACGTGGAGACCTCGCCCCACGACCAGCTACAGCCCATCCTTCATCGGCAGGAATACGCCAAGCCCGGCGACGCCCTGCCCTTCAAGACTCCCGTCATCTTCGACACACAGACCGGTGAGAAGCGAGAGGCCGACACCTCGCTCTGCACACCGCAATACGAGCTGGGCACCTTTGCGTGGACACCCGACAGCCGCGAGGTGACGATGGAGTTCAATGAGCGCGGCCACAAGACTTACAGCATCCTCGCCATGAGCGCACAGACTGGACAGATGCGCACCATCGTAGAAGAAACCTCCAAGACCTTCGTCAACTATACCCGCCACTACCGCCACGACTTCAGTGACGGCAGTCAACTCATCTGGATGAGCGAGCGCGACAACTGGAACCACCTCTACCTTTACGACACAGCCACCGGAGCGGTGAAGCGCCAGATCACCAAAGGCAAATGGTGTGTGAGGGAAGTGATCAAGGTGGATGAAGAAAACCAATGCATCTATTTCACCGCCAGCGGCGTGAATCCGAAAGAAGACCCCTACCTGGTGCATTACTACCGTATCGGCACCGACGGCAAAGGGATGACCTGCCTCACCCCCGCCGAAGGACAGCACGAAGCCCGGTTCTCAAAAGATTTCAAATATCTGGTCGACACCTACTCCTTGGTAGACAAGGCACCGGTCACCGAACTGCGCAGTGCCGTCGACGGACGGCTGATAGACACCATCGAGACCGCCGACATCAGCTGCCTCAAGGCCAACGGCTGGCGCGCCCCGGAGGTGTTTGTGGCCAAAGGCCGCGACGGTCGCACCGACATGTGGGGCATCATCCAGAGACCTACCCATTTCGACCCTACGCGCAAATACCCTGTCATTGAGTATATCTACGCCGGGCCGGGCAGTGCCTACACCCCCAAGAGTTTCACTCCCTACAACTGGAACATGACCGCCCTGGCAGAATTAGGCTTCATCGTAGTGCAACTTGATGCCATGGGCACAAGCTGGCGCGGCAAGCAATTTGAAGAGATCTGCTACAAGAATCTCAAAGATGCCGGTTTTCCCGACCGCATAGCCTGGATCAAAGCGGCAGCTGCCAGATACCCCTATATGGACGCCGACAACGTGGGCATCTTCGGTGCCTCGGCAGGCGGCCAGGAGAGCACTACCGCCGTTTTACTGCACGGCGACTTCTACAAAGCCGCCTACAGCAGTTGCGGATGCCATGACAACCGTATGGACAAGATCTGGTGGAACGAGCAGTGGATGGGATACCCCGTAGACTCCAGCTATGTGGAATGCAGCAACGTGTATCATGCTGCCAAGCTCGAACGCCCGTTGATGCTCGTCGTCGGCGAGAAGGACGACAATGTAGACCCTGCCAGCACCTATCAACTGGTGGATGCCCTGATCCGTGCCGACAAAGACTTCGAACTGGTGGTGCTTCCTGGTGTGAGTCACACCATGGGTGAGCGCTACGGCGAGCACAAGCGCTACGACTTCTTCGTACGCCACCTGCTCCACGTCACGCCCCCCACCTGGAGAGAAATCAAATAAACAGATCTCAGTTTTTATTAGGTTGGTAGGTTATTAGGTTGGTAGGTTATTAGGTTGGTAGGTTATCAGGTTGGTAGGTTATCAGGTTGGTAGGTTGTCAGGTCGCTTTGCTTAGCCTATGTAGGGACGCGGCGTGCCGCGTTGTGGTGGTATGGCGAAAAACATGCGGAAAAGCCTGGAAACTATTGGATGCACAGCATCCATTCCTTTTTCGTAATGCTTTCGTATTTTCGTGTTTTTTCGTAATACAATCCATACCGACGTGGCAAACGCGGCACGCCGCGTCCCTACACTTTTGGCTGAGGATGTCAATTTCTCCCCCTAAGTTGAGGGCTACATCCGATGAAGAACGTAGCCAATACACCTTTGGCTATGATGGTATTCATTGGCGCAATCTCGATGAGGACATCAGTTTTGAGAGTTTTGCCTATGAGGATTCCGAGCCTTCAGCCCTTCAGCGTTTCTTCCTGAACCATAAAGAAATCAACGTGGCAGAGTTCGCCCGTTCCATTGGAATGAACGCCACTCTGCTACGCAACTATATCAACGGCTTCAAAAAGCCTTCTGCCGAAAGGGAAAGAGAAATCCTCGCCCATATCCATCGGTTAGGTAAGGATATGATAGCTGCCTGCTTCTAAACTATTATTCTCTACCTGAACTTATTCTCTGTATATCACCGACCCGCTGGCCTGATGTGTGGCAAGCACCAGCACCTCGGCAATCTGCACATGCTCTGGGGCAGAAGCCGCATAAAAAGCCACGTCGGCGATATCGTCGCCCGTCAGAGGCTTTATGCCCTTGTATACATTGTCGGCCCGCTCCTGATCGCCATGAAAACGCGTCACGCTGAAATGGGTCTCGACCAGACCTGGTTTCACATTCGTCACACGCACGGCACTCTCCGCCACGTCGATGCGCAATCCGTCGGTGATGGCCTTGACAGCCGCCTTGGTAGCGCAATACACATTGCCGTTGGCATAAGCGGCGTCACCGGCCACACTCCCAATATTGATGACATGGCCGTGGTTGCGTTGCACCATGGCCGGCACGATGAGCCGTGTCATATAGAGCAGGCCCTTGATATTGGTGTCGATCATGGTCTCCCAATCGTCGACATCACCCATATACTCTTTCTCCAGTCCCAAGGCGAGTCCGGCATTATTGACGAGCACGTCAACCACCGACCATCTGTCGGGCAACGAGTTGACGGCCTCCTTGCATGCCACCCTGTCGCGCACGTCAAAACGCAAGTCGAGCACCTCGGCACCGCATTTCTCTGCCGCTGTTTTCACGGCCTGTAGTCTCTCCTCATTCCTCCCTGTGAGTATCAGGTCGTAGCCACCCTGAGCGAAGCGTCTCGCACAGGCCTCACCGATGCCGCTTGTCGCACCAGTGATCAATGCAATTCTCTTTTTCGTCATATTTGGTATATACTATCGTTTTTGATATCGCAAAAATACATTATTTTTTGCAAATACCACCAACTTTCCACCAAAATTAATACGCCTGCCGATGCACATCCCGCACCGCACGCCCACTGGGTTCGTTGACACCCCGGAACGAGGCATCCCATTCGAGAGCCACAGCCGTGGAACAAGCCACGCTGGCCTCACTGGGCACAGAGCGCGCGGCACTCTCGCTGGGGAAAAACTCAGCAAAGATGGAACGATAGTAATATTCCTCCTTGCTTTTAGGCGGATGCACGGGGAATCGCTCCCCGGCATGGGCCATCTGCTCATCTGTGACAGCCTCTGAGGTGACCTGTCTCAAGGTGTCTATCCAACTATACCCCACACCGTCGCTGAACTGCTCTTTCTGCCGCCATGCCACCTCAGCGGGCAGCATGTCGGCAAACGCCTCCCTCACGATACGTTTCTCGATGGAAGTGCCCGGACACATTTTTGCCGTAGGAGCAATCCGCATAGCCACATCAAGAAACTCCTTGTCAAGGAAAGGCACGCGCCCTTCCACTCCCCAGGCAGCCAGGCTTTTGTTGGCACGCAGGCAGTCGTAGAGATGAAGCTTGGAGAGTTTGCGTACGGTCTCCTCATGAAAATCCCGGGCCGACGGAGCTTTGTGGAAATAAAGATAACCTCCGAATATCTCGTCGGCGCCCTCTCCCGAGAGCACCATTTTAATGCCCATCGACTTGATCACACGCGCCAACAGATACATCGGAGTAGACGCCCTGACGGTAGTGACATCATAAGTCTCGATGAAATAGATGACATCCCTGATAGCGTCGAGCCCTTCCTGGATGGTATAGTTGATCTCATGATGCACCGTGCCGATATGGTCGGCCACGAGCCGGGCCTTGGCCAGGTCGGGTGCCCCCTTCAGTCCCACGGCGAAACTATGCAGACGCGGCCAGTAGGCTTTCGTCTTTGAGCCATCCTCGATGCGCATTTCAGAATACTTCTCAGCGATGGCCGAGATGACAGAAGAGTCGAGCCCTCCGCTCAGGAGCACCCCATAGGGCACGTCCGACATCAGCTGTCTTCTGACGGCGTCTTCGAGTGCCACCCGGATGTCGCTGGCGCTGGCGTTATTGTCACACACTGCCTCATACTGCATCCAGTCGCGCCGGTAGTAGCGTTTCATTCCCGGCATCTGGCTCCAATAATAATGACCTGGCAGGAATGGCTCATATCGGTCGCACTGGCCCTCAAGGGCTTTCAGCTCCGACGCCACATACACCATTCCGTCATCATCGTATCCGATATAGAGCGGTATCACACCGATGGGATCCCTTGCGATGAGGAACGCGTCGAGAGCCTCGTCGTATAACACAAACGCGAAGATACCGCTGAGTTCTTCCAGGAAACCGATTCCTTTCTCACGGTAGAGAGCCAGGATGACCTCACAGTCGCTGCCGGTCTGAAACTGGTATCGGTCGGCATATTTCTTACGTATCTCCTGATGATTGTATATCTCTCCGTTCACGGCGAGCACCTGTTTCCTGTCGGGCGAAAAGAGCGGCTGTCTCCCCGACTCCGGGTCGACGATGCTCAGACGTTCATGAGCCAGGATGGCATTGCCGCCGCAATACACTCCACTCCAGTCGGGGCCTCTGTGGCGTATTTTCTGACTCATACACAATGCTTTCTGCCGCAACAGCGGTGTCTGTTTCTTTACATTCAGTATTGCTACGATTCCACACATACTATCACTTCCGTTTACAAATACGACATATATAGATAATTGGTCTTGGCAGGATACTCTGCCGCCAGGGTATCGATCTGATTAACCTTGGGCACGATGCCCAACTCCATCCTCCACTGCCTGACGAGCAACGAGGCCTTCTCCATATTCATGAGCGCCTCCAGCCCCATGGCCCTGGCTATCTGAAAATCAGAAAAGCCATAGACTTTGGCCTCAAGGAGGAGTAGGCTCAGCTCCGGGCTCTCTACATATTCCATCAGTTCGGTATATTCCATCCATCCTGCCAAATCAGCGATGTAGGCAAACTCCTGCAAGCGCAGAAAGATATCCACGATATGCTTCAGTTTCTGCAAGAACCAGCGGTCGATATGTGTGAGCCGGTGTATCTGCGTGATGCTGAATCCCATTTGCAAAGCTTTGGAAATAACGAAGATACGACTGTCGGTGGCATGAAGCATGGCCTCTCTCATATCATCCACCCGCAAGGGTTTGTTGGCCACGAAGCCATGCATGCCCTGCCCTATCATGCGCAACCCTTTCTGCAAAGCCTCTTCAAAGGTACGTCCGACGGCCATCACCTCGCCCACGCTCTTCATCGACGACCCCAACTGATGACTCACGCCATGGAATTTGGTCAAGTCCCACCGGGGGATTTTGCACACCACATAATCCAGCGCCGGTTCAAAAAAAGCCGTCGTGGTCTTGGTCACCGAGTTTTTCAGTTCGAAGAGTCCGTAGCCCAGCGCCAGTTTTGCCGCTACAAAAGCCAGAGGATAACCAGTGGCTTTCGACGCCAGTGCCGACGATCGCGAGAGTCGGGCATTGACCTCGATGACACGGTAGTCTTCCGAGTCTGGGTCGAGTGCATACTGTACATTGCACTCCCCGACGATGCCGATATGCCGTATGATCTTAATGGCGATGGCGCGCAACTTGTGATACTCCGCATTGGTCAGCGTCTGCGACGGGGCCACCACGATCGACTCGCCGGTATGAATGCCCAGAGGGTCAAAATTCTCCATATTGCACACCGTGATGCAATTGTCGTAGCGGTCGCGCACCACCTCGTATTCTATCTCCTTCCAGCCTCGCAGGCTTTTCTCCACCAGCACCTGCGGTGAGAAAGAGAAAGCCTCCTCCGCCTGGCGCGACAACTCCTCCTCGTCATCGCAAAAGCCGCTCCCAAGTCCTCCAAGAGCATAGGCAGCCCTCAGGATGACGGGATAGCCCAAACGGTGTGCCGCTCCTCTCACCTCCTCCAGTGTAGAGCAAGCCTCGCTGCTGATCGTTTTCACGCTGATCTCATCAAGTCTTCTGACAAAGAGTTCACGGTCTTCGGTATCTATGACAGCCTGCACAGGAGTGCCGAGCACAGCCACCCCATATTTTTCCAGCACACCTTTCCGGAAAAGGCTGACACCGCAATTGAGTGCGGTCTGCCCGCCGAAAGAGAGCAGGATGCCATCGGGGCGCTCTTTCTGTATGATACGCTCCACCACCTCGGGCTGGACGGGCTGGAAATACACTTTGTCGGCCACGCCCTCAGATGTCTGCACGGTAGCTATATTGGGGTTGACGAGCACTGTCTCGATGCCCTCTTCTTTCATGGCTTTGAGTGCTTGCGAGCCACTGTAGTCGAATTCGCCAGCCTGTCCTATTTTCAGGGCACCGGAGCCGAGCAACAATACTTTTTTTATTTTCTTCTTCTCCATTTTATCGGGTCGTGTTGAGTAGTCTGACAAAATCATCAAACAGGAATTCAGTATCCACGGGTCCGGAGCATGCCTCCGGATGAAACTGTGCCGACATCCAGGGACGGCGATGATGCTGTATGCCCTCGTTTGAGCCGTCGTTCATGTTGACGAAGAGAGGCTGCCAGCCAGCAGGCAACGTTGAAGCATCCACGGCATAACCATGATTCTGAGAAGTGATGAAACACTGGTTGGTACCCACGCGACGTACTGGCTGATTATGGCTCCGATGTCCGTATTTCAGTTTGTATGTCCTGGCTCCTGCCGCCTTGGCCAGCAACTGGTTGCCCAGGCATATCCCCATACAGGGCCTGACGCTTTCGCTCTGAAGGAATCGCCGGATATGGGCGACGGTGTTTCCGCAGAGTTCCGGGTTGCCGGGGCCGTTGGCCAGAAACAATCCGTCGAAGTCAAGCGTATTGAAGTCGTAGTCCCAGGGCACTCTCACCACCTCTATGCCCCGCCTCAGCAGGCAGCGGATGATGTTGGCCTTCACCCCACAGTCTACCAGCACTACCCGATGTCGGCTATCTACCGGATGATAAGTGATGATCTCCTTGCAGCTGACCTTTTTCACCCAGTTGACACCGCCATAATCACAAGTGCCATTCACATCATTCACATCATCATACACGATGCGTCCCGTCATCACGCCCTGCTCACGCAGTATCATGGTCAGCCGTCTCGTGTCTATGCCGGTCAGGGCAGGCACCCTTTCACGTTGAAGCCATGAGGCCAGCGACTCCCTGGCATTCCAATGGGCAAACGCCTCACTATAGTCTGCCACTATCAGGGCGGAGACATGTATACGGTTACTCTCCATATATACAGGGAGTCCCTGCTCATCAACTGTCGTCGGAGGCACTCCATAGTTTCCTATCAACGGATAAGTCATCACGAGCATTTGTCCTGCGTAACTGGGGTCGGTGAGACTCTCGGGGTAGCCCGTCATAGCCGTATTGAACACGACCTCGCCCGCCGCCTCACACTCATAACCGAACGACCAGCCGTCCATGCGGGTGCCATCCTCAAGTATCAAAGTAGCTCTCTTCATCTCTTGTCATATTTTCATTTTCAATGTCTGCTCCACGTAGTTGACGAAAGCCTGATTGACCAGTCGCACGCCACCAGGCGTAGGATAGTGGCCCGTGAAATACCAGTCGCCATGATGTCGTGGACACGCCGCGTGCAGCCCTTCAATACTCTGGAACACCAGTTCTATGGGTGCCTTCATTCCCTCAGGGCGAAGCATCTCCACCATTTTGCTGTTCAGTTCCTTGATGGTGAAGGGTGCATAAATCTGGCGGACATGGTTCTCATCGGCGGGACAGGACTTACACTTCCCATATACATCGGCAATGAGTTTTTGCATATTGCGTTCCTCTATCAAGGCAATGGCTGCGCGAAAGGTACAGAGCTCCTCCAGCCGGGCCATATCTATGCCGTAGAAGTCGGGGTAGCGGATCTGAGGCGAACTGCTCACCATCACAATCTTCTTGGGGTGGAGACGGTCGAGGATTTTGAAGATACTCTCCTTCAGCGTAGTTCCGCGCACGATGCTATCGTCGATGATAACCAGGTTGTCCTTATAAGCCTCCAATGAGCCATAGGTGATATCATAGACATGGGCAGCCAGGTCGTTACGCTCAGAGCCTTCGGCTATGAAGGTGCGTAGTTTGATATCCTTCCACGCCACCTTCTCAGTACGCACGTGGTGCCCCAGGCGGCGGAACCCCTCTACGATACCATAGAAGGCCACCTCGGCCGTATTGGGTATGAAAGAGCATACCGTGTGTTGCACATCGTCTTCGATGGCCTGCATGATAGTGGATACGAGTTGTTTGCCCAACCGCTTGCGTTCCTGATAGATGTCTCGATCATTACCGCGGCTGAAGTAGATGCGCTCAAAACTGCAAGCCCGCTCGTCCCTCTCCAAATGAAGAGATGTCTGGCCGGATAAAGCATGGCGGGGCTCGAGGATATGATGTATCTCAACACCTCCTCCCTTGGAGGGGGTTGGAGAAGCATTCGCCCTTACTATCAGCGCCTGCCCTGGGAGCAGTTCGCGTATGTCCTCCACCTGCAGGTCAAACGTTGTCTGGATGACAGGACGCTCGCTGGCTACAGCAACGATTTCGTCGTCTTGATAATAGTAGGCAGAGCGTATGCCCCAAGGGTCGCGCAAGGCAAACATCTCGCCCGATCCGGTCAGGCCGCACATCACGTATCCTCCGTCGTAATCCTTCATCGTAGACTGTAGCACACGGGCCATATCCACATGGCCGTCGATATATCGGGTGATATCCAATGCTTTGAGCCCCTGCTTCTTAGCTTCAGTATAGCAGCGCTCCACCTCGCGGTCCAGCCGGTGCCCCATCAGGTCAAGCGTGATATATGTATCACTGTAGATACGCGGCGACTGCCCCTCTGAAACCATTCGCCGGAATATCTCGTCGATGTTGGTCATGTTGAAGTTGCCGCAGAGACAGAGGTTCTTAGCCCGCCAGTTGTTTCTTCTGAGGAAGGGGTGAACATATTGAAGTCCGCTCTTGCCCGTCGTCGAATATCTTAAATGTCCCATGTAGAGTTCACCCGCCATCTCCCTTTTCACACGTGAAAAAATGGCGGTGATGGCATCCTTGCCCTCGGCTTTCTCGCGGAACATATATTCGTGGCCAGGGTCTGTCGTCATATTGACGGTGGCAAAGCCAGCCCCTTCTTGTCCGCGATTGTGCTGCTTTTCCATCATCAAGTAGAGTTTGTTGAACCCCCACGCCCACGTGCCGTACTTCCGCTCATAGTAGCCCAAAGGTTTCAACAGGCGAATCATCGCCACGCCACATTCATGCTTTAACTCTTCCATATCTGCTTTGAACACGAATTTGTCGGATTACTCAACTGTTGCTGCGCACTCCTTCACGAAACTCATAAAGAGCGGGTGAGGATGCAGTACCGTAGAGGAATACTCTGGATGGAACTGCGTACCGATATACCAGCGCTTATCCGAAATCTCGACAATCTCGACCAGGTCTACATCAGGATTGATGCCCACACACTTCATGCCTGCCTTTTCGTATTCCTCTTTATAATGGTTGTTGAACTCATATCGGTGCCTATGCCGCTCTCTGACGGTGACAGCAGAGTTGAGTGCTGACAGTGTAGGGTTTGCTGCCGCTGCGTAGATCTGACAGACACGGCTATCATGCTGCAGCCTACACTTGTAGGCACCGAGTCGCATGGTGCCGCCCATATTGGTGATGTGCTTCTGCTCCTCCATCAGGTCGATGACAGGATGCGGTGTTGCGTTGTCCATCTCCATGCTGTTGGCATCAGCATAACCAAGGACGTTGCGCGCAAACTCGATGACCATCATCTGCATACCCAGACAGATTCCGAACGTAGGCACGTCGTGCACCCGACAGTACTCCACAGCGATGATCTTGTTCTCGACACCTCGCTGGCCAAAGCCCGGACAAATCACCACTCCTGCCATCCCTCCCAGTTTTTCGCCAATAATCTCACGGCTGATGTCCTCGCTGTTGATGAAATGGATTTTCGCCTTCACATTATTATATACCCCCGCCAGGTTCAGGCTCTCACGAATGCTCTTGTAGGCATCCTGCAGGTCATACTTGCCCACCAGTCCGATATGAACCTCACGGGTGGCAAGCCGCTGCTTGTCTAGGAACTCATGCCATCTCGCCATGTCGAGTGTCTCACCTACCGGGATGCCCATCTTACCTATGATAACAGCATCGAGCCCCTGTCGTTGCATGTTCACCGGCACCTCGTAGATGCTCGGCATATCTTCGCTCTGCACCACACACTCCAGGTCGACATTGCATAACGAAGCCACCTTCATTCTTATCCCATCATCGAGATGTCGCTCAGTTCGCAACACAAGGATATCGGGCTGTATACCCATGCTCTGCAACTCTTTTACGCTGTGCTGCGTAGGCTTCGTCTTCAGCTCGCCCGCTGCCTTCAGGTAGGGCACGTAGGTCAGATGTACGCACACAGCGTCGCGGCCCAGTTCCCAGCGCAACTGGCGGATAGCCTCCATGAAGGGGGCACTCTCTATGTCGCCGATGGTGCCGCCCACCTCGGTGATGACGAAGTCGAGCGGCTCCCCTCCCTGTCCTTCCCTTTTCATCCTCCTTTTAATTTCATCCGTGATATGCGGCACCACCTGGATGGTCTTGCCAAGATAGTCGCCATGTCGCTCGCGGTCAATGACGGCCTTGTAGATGCGGCCTGTGGTCACCGAGTTGTTGCGTGTGGTGCGAATGCCCGTGAACCTCTCGTAGTGACCCAGGTCGAGGTCGGTCTCAAAACCGTCGTCAGTCACGTAGCACTCACCATGCTCATAAGGGTTCAGCGTCCCAGGGTCGATATTGATGTAGGGATCAAACTTTTGGATGGTCACCTTAAAGCCGCGTGCCTGCAGCAGTTTACCGATGCTGGCAGAGATGATACCCTTGCCGAGCGAGGAGACCACACCACCAGTGACGAAAATATACTTTGTACTCATGTTTTTTTCACATTCATATCGTCTTTTTTATCCAACTTATCAATTCGACTGCAAAAATACGAGGATTTGAAAGAAAAGGATAAAGGAATCCATCATTTCGAATCTAAAAAATCACGCAAACTATCAAATTGTAATTATATAATAAAACTTTAATACATTTTGACACAAAAATCACTGCTTCTGTGACAAAAATGAAACTGTAACAAAATTTTTATATAAAGAAAGAAAGAAAAATGACGCAAATTTTATCATATTGCCTTATCTTTGCACGAGAAATTACGCAAAAGGTAAGTAAAAACAAGGATAATATGACAAATTGCAAACTTCACAACCAAGAAAAAGGACTTTATCAGAGCCAGTATGAGCATGATGCCTGCGGTGTAGGAATGATTGTCAACATCCACGGCAACAAGAGCCACGACCTGGTAGCCCAGGCCCTGCACATATTGGAGAACATGAGACACCGCGGCGCAGAAGTGGGCCGTGACGGCGACGGTGCCGGCATCATGATCCAGATACCCCATGAATTTATCCTGCTTCAGGGTATCCCCGTGCCAGAAAAGGGCAAATACGGCACCGGCATGGTGTTTCTGCCCAAGGACGAGAAGGTGCAGCGCGACATCCTGAGCATCATGATCGAAGAGATAGAACGCGAGGGGCTGCAACTGATGCATCTTCGCGCCGTGCCCACCAACCCCTCCTGCCTGGGTGACGCCGCACGTAGCACGGAGCCATCGATCAAACAGATATTCATCACAGGCGTGAGTGATGACAAAGTGGAGCAGTTTCCACTCACCCTGTATCACATCAGGAAGAAAATAGAAAAGAGAGTTGCCTCGCTCCACCTGCCCGACAACGACTTCTATATCTGTTCGCTGAGCAATACCAACCTTATATATAAAGGGATGCTCTCGTCTATGCAAGTAAGGCAATATTTCACCGACCTGAGCAACCCCTACCTGACCAGCGGACTGGCCTTGGTACATTCCCGCTTCAGCACCAACACTTTTCCCACGTGGAGCCTGGCACAGCCGTTCCGCCTGTTGTGTCACAACGGCGAGATCAACACCATCCGCGGCAACCGCGGGTGGATGAAAGCCAGGGAGAGCGTGCTGCCCCACACCTCAGACATCGCACCTATCATACAGCCGGGTATGTCAGACTCTGCGAGCCTCGACAACGTGCTGGAATACCTCGTCATGTCGGGACTGTCGCTGCCTCATGCCATGTCGGTGCTGGTGCCGGAGTCATTCAACGACAAAAATCCAATCAGCGAAGACCTGAAAGCATTCTACGAATATCATTCTATCCTCATGGAACCCTGGGACGGCCCCGCCGCACTGCTCTTCTCCGACGGACGCTTTGCGGGTGGCATGCTCGACCGCAACGGCCTGCGTCCAGCCCGATACACCATCACCAAAAACGACACCATCATCGTGGCCTCCGAGGTGGGTGTGATGGATTTCAACCCCGCGGAGATTGCCCAGAAGGGCCGCCTGCAGCCCGGCAAGATACTGCTTGTCGACACCCAGGAAGGCAAGATCTACTACGATGGCGAGATCAAGGCCCATCTGGCCGGCGAGCACCCCTACCGCCAGTGGCTGAGCACCAACCGCATCCAACTGGAGAAGCTCAAGAGCGGCCGCCATGTGGCCAACAGCGTCGACAACCTCTTGCAGAAAGAGATTCTTTTCGGCTACGGTGGAGAAGACATCGACAGCACTATCGTTCCTATGGCCGTCAACGGTCAGGAGCCCACGGCATCCATGGGCAACGACACCCCGCTGGCGGTGCTCAGCGAACGCCCGCAAATATTCTTCAACTACTTCCGCCAGCAGTTTGCCCAAGTGACCAATCCTGCCATCGACTCCATCCGCGAAGAACTGGTGATGAGCCTGACCGAATATATCGGCCGTGTGGGCACCGGCATCCTCACCCCCGACGAGACCAACTGCAAGATGGTGCGACTGCCCCACCCCATCCTCAACAACACCCAGCTCGACATCCTGTGTAACATCCGCTACAAAGGCTTCAACACGATCAAGCTGCCGATGCTGTTTGAGTATCCACCGGCGAGCGGCACCTCCGCCGTAGAGGGAGGCGAGCAGCTGCGAGAGGCCCTCGACCGGCTCTGTCATCAGGCAGAGAAGTCGGTCGACGAAGGATACAACTACATCATCCTCTCCGACCGTGAGGCCGACGCCGACCATGTGGCCATTCCTTCCCTGCTGGCCGTCTCTGCCGTGCACCACTATCTCATCTCCGTGGGCAAACGAGTGCAGACAGCGCTGATTGTCGAGTCGGGCGAGATACGGGAGACCATGCACGCCGCGCTGCTCCTGGGATACGGAGCCTCCGCGCTCTGTCCCTACATGACCTTCGCCATCCTCGACGACCTGGTCAGGCGTCACAAGATACAGGAAGACTACGCCACCGCCGAGAGCAACTATATCAAAGCCGTGAAGAAAGGACTTTTCAAGATTATGGCAAAGATGGGCATCTCCACCATCCGCTCCTACCGTGGAGCCAAGATATTCGAGAGCATCGGACTGAGCGAGAGTCTGTTGCGCACCTATTTCGGCACCGAAATAAGCACCGTAGGCGGCATAGGCCTGGACAAGATCGCACACGATGCCATCATCCGACATGCCGCCGCCTACGGCCATCGCGACACAGGCTACGCCTTCCTGCCCGACCACGGACAGTTTCACTGGCGCAAAGACGGCATCCGTCATGCCTGGACACCCGAAGCCATAGCCACCCTGCAACTGGCCACAAGGACCGGCAACTATGCAAAGTTCAAGGACTTCACCCGTCTGGTCGACGAGAAAGAAGCCCCCATCTTCATCCGCGACATCCTGCGCTGGAAAAAAGCTCCTATCAGCCTCGACGAGGTGGAGCCGGTGGAAGACATCGTCAAGCATTTTGTGGCCGGTGCCATGTCTTTCGGTGCGCTGAGCAAAGAAGCCCATGAAGCCATCTGTCTGGCGATGAACAAGCTCGGTGCCAGGTCAAACACCGGCGAGGGCGGAGAAGACGCAGAGCGCTTCGTCTCCAGCAAAGACGGCGTGAGCCTGTGCTCCAAGACCAAGCAGGTGGCTTCCGGCCGCTTCGGCGTGACCACCGAGTATCTGGTCAACGCCGAAGAGATACAGATCAAGGTAGCACAGGGCGCGAAGCCCGGAGAGGGCGGACAGCTGCCCGGATTCAAGGTGAATGACGTGATCGCCAAGACCCGGCACTCCATCGCCGGCATCTCACTCATCTCGCCACCACCCCATCACGACATCTACAGCATAGAAGACCTGGCCCAGCTGATCTTCGACCTGAAAAACGTCAACCCCCGTGCATCCGTCAGCGTAAAACTGGTGGCAGAAAGCGGTGTGGGCACCATCGCTGCCGGAGTGGCCAAGGCCAAGGCCGACCTCATTGTGATCAGCGGTGCCGAGGGCGGCACTGGTGCCTCGCCAGCCAGCAGCATGCGCTTTGCAGGCATCTCGCCCGAGATCGGTCTCTCTGAGACACAGCAAACCCTGGTGCGCAACGGTCTGCGCTCAGGCGTCAGGCTGCAAGTAGACGGTCAGATCAAGACCGGCCGCGACGTGGTGCTGATGGCCCTGCTGGGAGCCGACGAATTTGGATTCGGCACCGCCGCGCTCATCGTGCTGGGCTGTGTGATGATGCGCAAATGCAACCTCAACACCTGTCCGATGGGAGTAGCCACACAGAATCCCGCACTGCGCAAACACTTCATGGGACACTATGAGCATCTGGTCAACTACTTCACATTCATCGCACAAGAAGTGAGAGAACACCTGGCCGAGATGGGATTCAAGTCACTCAACGACATTGTAGGCCGTACCGACCTTATAGAATCCGGAAAAACGGTGCTCGACCTGAGCCGGCTCCTCCACATGGAGAAAGGCGTGCTGCACTTCACAGGCGACATCAAAAAGCCGGCCGTGCCACTTGGCATGCAAGGCACCGTGCTCGACCAGCAAATGATATCCTCAGCCGCGGCCGCCATCGACCATCAGGAAGAAGTGAACCTCGACTACGCCATCAAGAACACCGACCGCGCCGTAGGTGCCATGCTCTCCGGCGAAATCGCCCAACGACATGGGCTAAGAGGGCTGGCAGACCACACCATCAATGTGCGCTTTAAAGGTTCAGCCGGGCAGTCTTTCGGAGCTTTTCTTGCCCACGGCGTATCGTTCAAGCTGGAAGGAGAGACCAATGACTATTTCGGCAAAGGACTCTGCGGCGGCCGCATCGCCATCCTCCCTCCCACACGGAGCAACTTCGCCGCCGAAGACAACATCATCGCCGGCAACACGGGCCTCTACGGAGCCACCAGCGGCGAGCTATACATCAATGGCAAGGTGGGTGAGCGCTTCGGCGTACGCAACTCCGGGGCCATCGCCGTCATAGAAGGCGCCGGCGACCACTGCTGCGAATACATGACAGGAGGCCGTGTGGTGGTGCTGGGCGAGACCGGCCGCAACTTCGCCGCCGGCATGTCGGGCGGTGTGGCCTACGTATGGGACAAGCATCATCACTTCGACTATTTCTGCAATATGGACATGGTGGAGATCAACCTGGTGGAAGACTCTGTCTCGCGCAAGGAGCTGCATGAGCTCATCCGCCAGCACTACCTCTATACAGGCTCTAAACTCGCACGCACCATGCTCGACGACTGGCCCCGATACATCGACGACTTCATCCAGATCGTACCGATAGAATACAAACGTGTGCTGCAAGAAGAGCAGATGAACAAACTGCGCCAGAAAATCGCCGATATGCAGCGAGATTATTAAACTTCAAACAACAAGAATCATGGGAAATCCAAAAGCATTCATTGAGATACACCGCCAGGAGGCGGGATACCGCCCCCTGCATGACAGGATACACGACTTCGGTGAAGTGGAACAGACACTCAACACCCGTGAGCGCAAACTGCAAGCCAGCCGCTGTATGGACTGCGGCGTGCCCTTCTGCCACTGGGCCTGCCCGCTGGGCAACAAACCGCCCGAATGGAACGACGCCCTCTACAGAGGCGACTGGGAACTGGCCTACCATCTGCTCGCGGCCACCAATCCCTTCCCGGAATGGACCGGGCGCGTCTGTCCGGCCCTCTGCGAGAAAGCCTGCGTGCTCAACCTCTTCGACCATGAGCCCACTACCAACCGCGAAGACGAGGCCGCCATCACCGAGGCCGCCTTCCGCGAGGGATACATCACGGCACGCCATCCACAGCGCAACGGACTCCGTGTGGCAGTGGTCGGTTCGGGACCCTCGGGTCTGGCTGCCGCCAACGCCATGAACCTCATGGGCTACGAAGTGACTGTCTACGAAAAAAACGAGTCGGCGGGCGGACTGCTGCGATACGGCATCCCCAACTTCAAGCTCAACAAGGCCATCATAGACCGGCGGCTGCGGCTGCTCGAAGAAGAAGGCATCGATTTTTGTTTCGGCCAGGACATCCCCCTCGACGACTTTCCTTCTGCACTCACTACCGACTACGATGCAGTCATCATCGCCACTGGCACTCCGACGGCCCGCGACCTGCCCGTCGCCGGCAGAGACCTGAAAGGCGTATACTTCGCCCTGGAGCTGCTCGCCCAGCAAAACCGGGTACTGGCGGGCATGGAGGTGTCGAAGGAAGACCGCATCACCGCCAAGGGCAAAGACGTGTTGGTGATAGGTGGCGGCGACACCGGCAGCGACTGCATCGGCACGGCCCACCGCCAAGGCTGCAAAAGCGTCACACAGATAGAGATCATGCCCAAGCCCATAGAAGGCCCCTCCGACCCTCAGAACCCATGGCCCGCCTATCCACGCACACTGAAGACCACATCGAGCCACGAAGAGGGGTGCACACGCCGATGGAACATCAACACGCTGGAGTTTGTGGGCAAGAACGGGCATCTCACCGGGGTAAAGATACAAGAGATCGACTGGCAACCCAACCCAGAAGGAGGCCGGCCGCTGATGGTGCCGAAGAGCCAGCCCGAGATCATCAAAGCCGAACTGGTGCTGCTGGCCATGGGATTTCTCAAGCCCCAGCATCCTCAATACGCCGACAACGTCTTCGTCTGCGGTGATGCCGCCAATGGTGCGAGCCTTGTCGTACGGGCCATCGCCAGCGGCATAGAGACCGCTGCAAGGGCAGACCGTTATCTCAAAGACAAAAACCATCCACGCCTATGAGCAAGATACCATTCACCAAGATGCACGGAGCGGGCAACGACTACATCTACGTCGACACCATGCTCCACCCCGTAGCCCACCCCGAAGCAGCAGCCAGGGCGTGGAGCGACCGGCACAGAGGCATCGGCTCCGACGGACTTGTGCTCATCGAACAATCGCCCGTGCCGGAGGCCGACTTTGCCATGCGCATCTTCAACGCTGACGGCAGCGAAGCCATGATGTGTGGCAATGCCTCGCGATGCATCGGAAAGTATCTCTACGAGCGAGGCCTGACCCAAAAGAAACAGATCAAGTTGCTCACGCTGTCGGGGGTGAAGACCATCTACCTTCATCTGAGAAACGGCCATGTGAATGACGTCACCGTCGACATGCTCGTGCCGGTGCTCGACGACTCCAGATATTTCGCACCCACACCCGGCCTCTGCGAGGGAACCTTCGTATCTATGGGCAACCCCCATTATGTGATCTTCACCGACCACGTAGATGAAGTAGAGGTAAAAGGCAGGTTGCTCGAATGTCACCCGTCATTTCCGCAACGCTGCAACATCGAGTTCGCACACATCAAGCCCGACGGCAACATCCGCACACGCGTATGGGAGCGCGGCAGCGGCATCACCATGGCTTGCGGCACCGGAGCCTGTGCCACTGCCGTGGCGGCCTGTGTCACCCAAAGAAGCGGCCGGGCTTCACAAGTAGAGATGGACGGAGGCACACTGCATATCGAATGGAGCGAGAGCGACAACCACGTCTATATGACGGGCCCCGCAGAATTTGCATTCGACGGCGTAATCAATCTTTAAGACTCATCAGCTTCAATTCATCAACTTTAAAATCCGAAAAAATAAAATATGGCATTAGTAAACGAACATTTCCTGAAACTGCCGAACAACTACCTGTTCGCTGACATCGCCAAGAAAGTAAATGCCTTCAAGGTGACCCATCCCAAGGCCGATGTCATCTCTCTCGGTATCGGCGACGTGACACGCCCCCTGTGTCCTGCCGTCGTCGAGGCCATACACCGCGCCGCCGAAGAGATGGGCACGAGCCAGGGATTCAGGGGATACGGACCTGAGCAGGGTTATGACTTTCTGCGCGAGGCCATCCTCAAGAACGACTTCCTGACCCGCGGCATCCATCTCGACATCGACGAGATCTTCATCAACGACGGTGCAAAGTCAGACACCGGCAACATACAAGAACTGATACGCTGGGACAACTCCATCGGCGTGACCGACCCGATTTACCCAGTATACATCGACTCCAACGTGATGATAGGCCGGGCCGGGACACTGGACAACGGGCGATGGTCGAACGTGGTATACCTGCCCTGCACGGCAGAGAACAACTTCACGCCACGTATACCCGAAGACCGGCACGTAGACGTCGTCTACCTATGCTATCCCAACAACCCCACGGGCACTGTCATCAGCAAAAAGGAGCTCAGACGCTGGGTGAACTACGCGCTCAAGAACGACACCCTCATTTTCTACGACGCTGCCTATCAGGCCTATATCTCCGACCCTGACATCCCCCATAGCATCTACGAGATACGCGGGGCCAGGAAATGTGCCATAGAGTTTCACTCCTATTCCAAGACCGCGGGGTTTACCGGTGTGCGCTGCGGCTACACCGTCGTGCCGAAAGACCTCACGGCAGCGACGCTGCAAGGCGAGCGTGTAGCCCTCAACCCACTGTGGAACCGCCGTCAATGCACCAAATTCAACGGCACCAGCTATATCAGCCAGCGTGCTGCCGAGGCCATCTACACACCAGAGGGCAAGGAACAGGTGAGCAGCACCATCTCCTACTACATGCACAACGCCCGGCTGATGCTGGAGGCACTGCGGGGGATGGGACATGAGGTCTACGGCGGCGAAAACGCCCCGTACATCTGGATGAAGACGCCGGAAGGCATCAGCTCGTGGAAATTTTTCGAAGAAATGCTTTACGGGCCTCATGTGGTCTGCACACCCGGTGTCGGTTTCGGTCCCTCGGGTGAAGGCTATGTCCGCTTCACCGCCTTCGGCTCCCATGAGGACACGGCGACCGCCTTGGAACGCATCAGGAAGTGGACGAGATAAAAAGAGAACAGATTATTCACAAGAAAAAATAAGATTATGGAAGCATTAAGATTTCAAGTTGTCGGCGAAGCATTCAAGAAAAAGCCGCTCGACGTAAAAGCACCCGAAGACAGGCCGGCCAAGTATTTCGGCAAGAATGTGTTCAACCGCGAGAAGATGTACAAATATCTGCCGAAAGAGATATACGAGGAGATGATCCATGTGATGGACGACGGAGCGCGCCTGGACCGCAAAGTGGCCGACGCCGTGGCCGAAGGCATGAAGCAATGGGCCATAGAAAACGGCGTGACCCACTACACCCATTGGTTTCAGCCGCTGACGGAAGGCACTGCCGAGAAGCACGACTCGTTTATCGAGCACGACGGCAAAGGCGGCATGGTGGAAGAATTCACCGGCAAACTGCTGGTACAGCAAGAGCCCGATGCCTCGTCGTTCCCCTCGGGCGGTATCCGTTCCACTTTCGAGGCTCGCGGCTACTCAGCCTGGGATCCCACATCGCCCGTATTCATCATCGACGACACCCTGTGTATACCCACGGTGTTTATCAGCTACAGCGGCGAGGCACTCGACTACAAGGCTCCCCTGCTCCGTGCCCTCCACGCCGTCAACGTGGCCGCCACAGAAGTATGCCATTACTTTGACCCTGAGGTCAAGAAGGTAGTATCCAATCTCGGCTGGGAGCAAGAATATTTCCTGGTAGACGAGGGGCTCTACGCCGCACGCCCCGACCTGCTGCTCACAGGCCGTACGCTCATGGGCCATGACTCAGCCAAGAACCAGCAGATGGACGACCATTATTTCGGCAGCATACCCGAGCGCGTGGCCGCTTTCATGCGCGAGCTGGAGATCGAGGCCCTCCAACTGGGCATCCCTTGCAAGACCCGGCACAACGAAGTGGCACCCAACCAGTTTGAGCTGGCACCCATCTTCGAGGAGACCAACCTGGCCGTAGACCACAACATGCTGCTGATGTCGGTGATGCGCCGGGTGGCCAGAAAACACGGATTCCGTGTGCTGCTGCATGAGAAGCCTTTCGCCGGCATCAACGGCAGCGGCAAGCACAACAACTGGAGCCTGTCGACCGACAACGGCATCCTGCTTCACGCCCCCGGAAAGACAGCGGTACAGAACCTGCGGTTTGCCGTTTTCATCGTGGAGACACTGATGGGTGTATATCGTCACAACGGACTGCTCAAAGCGTCTATCATGAGTGCGACCAATGCTCACCGTCTGGGAGCCAACGAGGCACCGCCGGCCATCATCTCATCCTTCCTCGGCAAACAGCTCACCGAACTGCTCGACCACATCGAGAAAGCCGACCGTGAAAACCTGCTCACCATGGCCGGCAAGCAAGGCATGAAGCTGGACATTCCCGAAATACCAGAACTGCTGATCGACAACACCGACCGCAACCGCACCTCTCCCTTCGCTTTCACCGGCAACAGGTTTGAGTTCCGCGCCGTGGGCAGTGAAGCCAACTGCGCCAGTGCGATGATTGCGCTCAACAGTGCCGTTGCCGAAGCGCTGACCGACTTCAAGAAGCGTGTCGACGCCCGGGTGGCCGAGACGGCCGCAGAGTATGAGGGCACCGAGCACAATGCCACCTACCATGCCATCATCGACATCCTGCGCGAAGACATCAAGACCTGCAAGCCCATCCGATTCGACGGCAACGGCTACAGCGACGAGTGGGTGGAGGAAGCCGCCCGGCGTGGACTGGACGTAGAGAAGTCGTGCCCCGTTATCTTCGAGCGTTATCTCGACCCTGAGAGCATACAGATGTTTGAGAGTCTCGGCGTGATGACCCGGAAAGAACTGGAAGCCCGCAACGAGGTGAAATGGGAGACCTATACCAAAAAGATACAGATAGAGGCCCGCGTGCTCGGCGACCTCTCGATGAACCATATCATCCCCGTGGCCACCCGCTACCAGTCGCTGTTGCTGACCAATGTGGAAAACATGACCGACATATTCTCCAAAGACAAGGCACAACGTCTCTCGGCCCGTAACATCAAGCTGATCGAGGAGATAGCCGAGCGCACCTCAGCCATAGAAAGTCAGGTGGAAGAGCTGGTCAACGCCCGCAAACAAGCCAACAAGATAGACAGCGAGCACGACAAGGCCATCGCATACCACGACACCGTGGAGCCGAGGCTCGATGCCATCCGCTATGAAATAGACAAGCTGGAGCTCATCGTCGACGACAGTCTGTGGCCACTTCCCAAATACCGCGAACTACTGTTCATCAGATAAACAGACAACTTATCCTATTTCGGTTGTTTGAAGTTTGCAAGAGGCCCGTCGCTGTGACAGCGTCGGGCCTTCGTATGTATGCGGCACGTATCACGCCGACGAAGTCACTGAAACGGCTCGGGCCAGGTTGTTGTGTCGCTACTGTTATATCCGTCTACAAAAAAAATGTTAAACCTTTTGTCGTAAGGGTAGAATAGCGTAACTTTGTCTTTTCAAGGCGAAGTTACTCCGTCTCGGAATAAAAAATGAATAAATTCATTTTGTTCTCCTCTCGACTTTTCGTATCTTTGTCGCTAAAGATGATCAAACTGACTAAAGCCTAATCGTATGAAGACAAGAAGCAACGTATTTCAAGAAGAAAAAAAGACACAATGGGTGGATGCCTCTCCTGGCGTACAACGCCAGATCATGGGCTATGACGGCCAGCTGATGCTGGTGAAAGTGAAATTCGAGACAGGAGCCGTCGGCACCCCCCACACGCATTATCACAGCCAGGCAAGCCTGGTGATGTCGGGCAAGTTCGAAGTCACTATCGGCGACGAGAAGATGATTCTCTCGGCCGGCGACGGCTACTATGTGGAGCCCGACCAGTTGCACGGCTGCATATGTCTGGAGGCGGGCGTACTGATCGACACTTTCAGTCCGATGCGCCAGGATTTCCTATGAGACATTTTTTCCCCATGCTCCTGCTGTGGCTGACGGCACTCATGCCGGCCACAGCCCGTTCTGTGTCTACTGGCCTCACCGTATCTCAAGCCGGCCAGTCGGCTACGGTCCCTGCTGCCGAAGTGAGAGACGTGATGCGGCGTGCCACGAAATACATGATGGACGTGGCATCCTACGACGGAGGGTTCGTATGGAACTACCTGCCCGACTACTCCCGGCAGTGGGGTGAACTGGAGGCAAGGCGCACCATGGTGTGGCTGCAGTCGCCCAGTACCCCCGATGTGGGCGAGGTGCTGCTCGACGCTTATCACGCCACCGGCGATGAATATTATTATGACTGTGCCTGCCGGGTGGCGCGCTGCATCGTCAAGGGCCAGTTGCCCTGCGGAGGCTGGAACTATATGTTTGACCTCCAGCCCGAAGACTCACTCAAGGCATGGTATGCCACGACAGGCCGCCAGGCATGGCGCCTGGAGGAATTCCAGCACTACTACGGTAACGCCACATTCGACGACGAGGCAACCAAACACTGCGCGGAGTTTCTGCTGCGCATCTACCTGGAGAAGAAAGACGAGGCCTTCGGCCGCCCCCTCCGCCAGGCCATCGGCTTCATGCTCGAAAGTCAGTATGCCAATGGAGGATGGCCACAGCGCTATCCGCTGATGTTTTCCCACCCCTTCAAGGGCAAGGCCGACTACACCTCATTTATCACCATCAACGACGATGTCATGCCAGGCAACATCGACTTCCTGCTGCAATGCTACACCTCGCTCGGCATGGAGCATCTGCGCGAGCCTATCCTGCTCGCCATGCACCTGATGAGAGACCTGCAACAACCCAGGCCACTGGCCGGCTGGGCCGACCAATACACCCCCGACGACCTGCAGCCTGCACATGCCCGCTCGTATGAGCCACGCTCCGTCAATACGGGCACGACGGTATCGATGATCATGCGGATGATGGAGTTTTACAAACTCACCGGCGACAAGAGCTTCCTCAAAGGCATCCCGCAGGCCATTGACTTCCTGGAGAGCAGGCGACTGCCTTCCAGCCTGGCCTCCACGGTGAGACGCACACCCCTGCAAGACGACGAGATTATCATGCCTCGATTTATCAATCCCGACGACGGTCGCCCGATGTATGTACACCGCAAGGGCTCCAACGTAGTCAACGGCGATTATTACACCGACGAGATCACAGGCGGCACCATCGCTCACTACAGCTCATTCATGACCATCAGTCCCGGCAGGCTGCGCCAAGCCCTCAAAGAAGTGAAGGCGCTGTCACGGAAAGAGCTATGCCGGCAGTCGCCTCTCAACGCAAGCAGCGTGAGCAGACCGAAAGACTATTACTACGCCCCTGAAAGGCTGTCACGACGTGGTGAGGAGCTTCCCACGGCCGGGTCGGTGGTCTCAGCACTCAACACAACCGGCTACTGGCCTTCGGTGCTCCGACAGGTGAGCCACCCCTACCGCCCCATCCCCTATGACATGGCCACCAGCAGCGAAGACCGCACCTACGCCCAGACCATGGTGGGCGACGAATACGACACCTCGCCCTACAGCAACGAGACCATAGTGGGCATCTCGACTCTCACTTACATACAAAATATGGCCATTCTCATCCATCACCTGCGCAGTCAATAACTGGGTTTGCACATGATTCATGAGCTTCTTATCATATGGTTTGTCAAGAGATTTGTAGAAAATGCGGGCGAGGACGCCCGCGCTCCCCAATTGTAGCAAGTGGTATTTTAATCAATACATCAATCTATAATTCTTGATGAAAAAAATACGTCGCAACTGATTTTACCATTTATATATATGTTAGCATTTGTCCCTTTCATCGTCCTAATCGTCCTCTTGGTGTGCTGCATATCCGTATTCGGCAACGCCACGCTCGACGGTGCCAGCCAAGTGTCGCTGATCATTGCCTCCGGAGTATGTGTGCTCATCGGATGGAGCACCCGCCGGCTCGACTGGGCCAACCTGGAAAAAGAGATGACCTCCAAGGTGGCCAGCTGCACCCCCTCGATCATCATCCTGCTTCTCATAGGCGCCATCGGGGGCACATGGATGGTATCAGGCATCGTGCCCACGATGATCTACTACGGGCTGCAAGTCCTCTCGCCAGATTGGTTCCTGGTCAGCTCATGCTTCATCTGCGCCCTTATCAGCCTGCTCATCGGCTCCTCCTGGACCACGATAGCCACCGTAGGAGTAGCCCTGCTGGGCATCGGCAAAGCCATGGGGTTTTCCGACGGATGGACCGCCGGTGCCATCATCAGCGGTGCCTATTTCGGCGACAAGCTCTCGCCGCTCTCCGACACCACAGTGTTGGCCAGCAGTGTGGTGGGCACGCCCCTCTTCACCCACATCAAATATATGACGCAGACCACAGTGCCCACCTTTCTCATCGCCCTGGCCATCTTTTTGGTCTCAGGACTCCTGATGGACGTGGACGGCACCGGAGACGTGAGACTGTTCATGGAGGGACTGTCAGACACCTTCGTGATATCTCCCTGGCTGCTGCTCGTGCCCGTGGTGATGGGCTGTATGATTGCCAGACGGTGGCCATCGCTGGTGGTGCTTTTCCTGGCTACGCTTATCGCCGGTGTCGTGGCCGTGGCCGTACAGCCTGACCGGCTCAGGGAAATAGCCACCGGCAGCCAACCAGGATTTCTCGGGCTCTATGAGGGTGTGATGCGCTCCTGTTACGCCTCCACCTCTATATCCACCGGCATCGACTCACTCGATCAATTGGTCTCGACACGCGGCATGAGCGGTATGATGCCCACCATCTGGCTCATCATCAGCGCACAAGTGTTTGCCGGTGCCCTGACGGCCACCGGACAACTGCAAGACATCATGCATTGCTTCCAGCGCTTCGTCAAAGGCACCACCTCACTGGTCGCATCCACTGTAGGCAGCGCCATCTTCCTCAACGTGACCACAGCCGACCAGTTCCTGTCCATCATCCTCACCAGTTCGATGTTCAAAGACTTGTATGCACGCTCTGGCCACGAGCCCAGGTTGCTGAGCCGGTCGTGCGAAGACGGCGGCACGGTGACATCGGTACTCGTGCCATGGAACACCTGCGGACTGACGCAGAGCACCGTGCTGGGCGTAGCCACGCTCACCTATCTGCCCTATTGCTTCTTCAACTTGCTCTCACCACTCGTCAGCATCACCGTAGCAGCTGTAGGATGGAGAATCAAGGTAGTGAAGAAAACCGATAGTTGAGATAAGGACATAATGACTGGGTAAATTCATCGCTTTTGTAAAAACAAGATGAATATGAATACATAGCATCCATTTTTTCGTAATGCTTTCGTATTTTCGTATTTTTTCGTAAAGCAGATCATTCCAACGCGGCACGCCGCGTCCCTACACTTTTGGTTGAGACACACACATCCACATTTGGGAATCACTACAAAAAAATAATAGGGAAATGAAGAACTCTGAATCTTCTTTCCCTATTGTTTTTGTTTCTTCGAAATACTGATTTTCGGATGTGAATTCGGGTGTAAACCTTTCAAATCGCTGCAAATCAGCATAAGTGGTGGAGCTGGCGGGAATCGAACCCGCGTCCAAACAAGGAAACCATACGCTTTCTACATGCTTATTCCAGACTCTGTTTTCGTGATGCAGCAAGACCTGGACCACCAACTGCACCCTTATCCCCTAAGATTTCATCAGACTGCCGGGGCCCAGCCTGACTATTTCCGATTTACCTGCACCGCTTGACCCTTGGATTCGGAACCACATCCTTGGAGCGATGTCTCGTTCCATCACCTGGTGACAGAATAAAGCCAGTAATCTACTGTACTTCGATTAGGCAGCGAGAGCATACTTGTTGTTGCCAATTAATTTTCTGACCGAATGGATTATGGAGTATACAGCCGTCACTCCGCATGCTTACGTACCATCTCAGCTTGCTGTCAAATCCAGTCAACCCCAAAAGATACGGACTGCAAAAATACTTGATTTTTATGACATCACAAATTTTTTAACATTATTTTATACGTATAACCCCAAAAAGGCGACACTTAATCTTTTTAAATTACATTTATTTTGTTATTTTTGCATTCTATAATACTCCGCATTGTATGTCAAAGCGGCTTCACAACGAATCATCATGAGAAGAGAACGATACGACCACGTCCTATTGGCGATGCTGTCTTGCCTGTTGGCAATGCTGCTGATGGCTGCAAATCCCATAGAAACGAAGGCACAACAGACTTTCACCCAAAGGCTGACCACCCTTGGTTTCAAGAAAGACGAGTGCACCGACTGGAGCGACAGCACAGAAATCGTCGTCCCCATGCCCACATGCGCCTATGCCAATGTGACAGGCATCACCTCCTTCCCAGTCAAATTCAACAAACAAAGCAAGGCATGGATTGAGTTTTACGACGGCAACGGCAACTACTTCAAGAAGCGCGCCGGCATCTACCTGCAAGGCAACAACTCCGTCAAATGGCCCAAGAGACATTTCAAGGCCGCCTTCTGCGAAAACGACTGGACTGAGGGAACCACCCCGGACATACAATTCGGCAACTGGGTGGCACAAGACGAGTTTCACTTTAAGGCGTTCTATCAGGACTTCTTCAGGGGCATCGGCATCATCGGCTATAAGATCTACGACCAGCTGACCATCGGGCGCGGTGAGCTCGGCCGCATCTGGGAAAGGGCCGACAACCTCAAAAAACCCGACCCCAACGCCCTCTGCCATCCTGACGCCTTCCCCTGTATCATCTATCTGAACAACAAATTCTACGGCATCTACTGCCTGCAGCTGAAGAAGCACCGCAAGAACATGAACCAGAAGAAGCACACCGCCGAGCACATACATATTGACGGGGAGACGATAGACAACACCTCCATCTTCGGCGGCAAAGTAGACTGGACCCAAATAGAGGTGAGAAACCCCAAAGACCTCTACACCATGAATGGAAAAGTTTATTCGGATGAGACCCCGGAAGAGCTGATGGATGAGACATCAGCCTATTACGACTTGTCTACCGACGATGCCAAGACGAAAGAATACAAGCAGATGACAGCCCAGACCAAGAAGTATATTCAGAAACTGAGCAAATACCAAAAAGAGATACAGACACTGATCAACAAGAAAGAGAGCACAGAGACCATCCGTGCCGCCATAGAGGAGCGCTACGACATAGCCAGCATGATCGACTACGTGATTCACAACATGCTGACCAACAACACCGACGGCAACGCCAAAAACTTCCAGTGGTTCACCTACGACGGTGCGAAATGGTTTGTGGCTCCCTACGACCTGGACATCACCTTCGGCCATTTCTGGGACTACCACATCATCTTCGCCCCTCAATACTACTACTTCTACCCCATGAGTTCGTGGAATTTCAACAACAGCGGGCCACTGCGATGGGTGCAGAAGTATTTCTCTGCCGAACTCAACAGCCGTTACGCCTATCTGCGTGACAATGGCCTGCTGAATGCCGAAACCATCGCCTCGATGTTTGACACCTGGTACTATGCCATCGGGGAAGCCAACTATCAGGACGAATGGAAGAGATGGCCCAATTGTCCGGTACTCAAAGAGACGCTGCCCAATCCGCAATGGGAGATTGTGCCCTATACTTATACCAAATACGTCAACACTCCTGACTACCAGGACACCGTGACCTACACGGCCGGCAAGACATGCCGCATCGAGGCGCGGATATGGAAAGCCCTGAGCACGGTGAAGGGGGTGAAGCCCTACAAGCAGGTGGGCTACAAAGACAGCCTGCAGAGAATCTATCCCTGGATGAAAGACCGTTTTGTGTCGCTCGACAAATGGATGAAATACACCTTCACGTCCATCCCCATATCCTATACACTCACCATCACCTCCGTGGGATGGTCGACGCTCTGTCTGCCCTTCAGATTTGACATCCCCGACGGCATAGAGCTATACACCGTGAAAGGTAAGAACAGCCAGGGGCAGCTCATCAAGGAGCGTGTGAGTGACGTGGAAGCCTACAAGCCCTACCTGGTGAAAGGCGCACCCGGCGACTATGTGCTCATAGGGGAGTCTGAACAGCCCGACGAGGCTTCCGCCGGCTATCTGGTAAACTATAGCCTGACCGGATGCCTGGCAGACAAATACGTGCCCAAAGGCTGCTATGTGCTGCAAAACCACAATGGCAAGACTGCTTTCTATCCAGTGGAAAACGACGGCAAAGTGAAGATAGGCCCCCATCGGGCTTATCTATGCCTGGAGGATGACAGCCAGCCCGGCAACATGATCGGATTTGACGACGAGGAGACCCATATCAATATCGCCATGAGCGAGGGTCGTACAGAAGTGGTGGCAATCTACAATGCCAGGGGCATGCGTATCGAAAAGCCTGAGAAAGGAGTCAATATTGTGAAATACGCCAACGGGCGCACGGTGAAGGTGATTGTCAATTAGCGTCGTGCTTCTTGAGTATCACATTGATGGCATACATCAGTTCGGCATACTGCTTCATGATACTGTCTATCCGTTCATCGGCATCGAGAGAGCAATACTCGATGGTCTCCAACTGCCGGTCTTTATAGAACACGATATAGCGCTCGTTGCCCTCGCTCTCACATCTCACGGTGTATGACACGCAGTTGTTGCTGCCTTTGGGATAGGTGAGATTGCCCAGGGCGTCTTTTCCGCCATATTGCTCATGCACTTTCCGGGCCAGTCCGTAGGCAGAGTCGGGTTTCTCGGCATAAAGTCTGAAGACCTGGGCTTTGAGCCCCATCAGCTCTATAGAGTTGCTCTCCAGCTTGCTGATAGGACAAAATGCCGAGTCGACGGTCACCTTCTCCCCCTGCTGTATCTCATATTCCGGGAAATAATTGCTGAGGTAGGTTTCAAGCTCTTTCTTGTCGGAGCCGCATGAGCAGAATGAAGCCACGGCGAGCAATACGATGAGGAATTTCTTGCACATGAATGAATCTGATTTTCGTTTCACGCTGCGAAATTACGACTTTTTTTTGAAATAGCACAACATCCGCGGCAATAATCTGACATTGGCTTCTAAAAGGTGCATCCCACTGCGAGGTTCAGGCTCAGGCGGTCGCGTCCTGCACAATAAGCGCAACTCTCATTGGCCTTGCGGTGGCTGAATCCTGCCCTGACATACGTGGCTGTCCGCGCCGACGGTATCACAAACGTGTATTTCACGCTGCCCCCCACTGTATATTGTGCCGCCGTAAGCCATCGGTACTCCCTGTAGAGCCATGCCTCCATCGAGGCCGGGAGTATCTGTTTATCAGATGGCGGCACGAATGTAAGATCCTCATAAGGCTGGCCTCTTCCTTTCAGGAAGGAGCCACGGGCTGTCAGAGACAAGATGCCTCGGCGCAGGAGAAAATTTTTTGTCAGTCCTAATGTGCACTCACGGTTGTCCAGTTTCTGTCTGCGATAGTAGGGATAGACATAACCCGTCTGCTTACGGTGCATCCAGTCGAAGTCGACCGTTACCGTCCATACGGGCATGTCGCCGATCACGCGCCAATAGACCACATACCCCACATGGCCATTCACCCACAACTTATTGGCGGCCTTGACATCATCATAATACTCGTAGTAATTGGCTCCAGAGTCGTTGGTTTTCTCCCTGTATGTGGACAAGTCGTTGGCAAGGTTCTCTGCTTGGATGCCGATATGGAGATGATGTGTCATCCCCCGCCCGCTGTAGAAAGCTCGCAACTGACCACCGAAGACATCCGACCTGTGATGGGAGAAAGTGATGGTATAGGGCGACTTCCTGCCGTAATATCCTTTGCGGTGAGCGTATGTCAATTCACTGGATACCGACAGACAACTGCCCAGCCGCAATCCCAGCTGCACCGCTGCTCCATTGTAGTCGTCGACCATCGGCATCTCTCTGCTACGCTCCGTAAAACCATTGTTGGCAAACTGCTCCACCTTGCCGATGTAAGGCCCGTAGTTGATAAGCGACTTATACACCTTCTCATCCTTGCCATAAGTGCTGAATGTGACGCTTTCTGTGGTGCGCTGGTAATAATAATTGGCTCCCACCCACAACAGCTTTCCTATAGGTGCGAAGACACCCGCCGCAAGCTTCATGTCCATCAGCTTGTTTTTATGACGCAGGTCCTTGTATTTGGCATAGTTGGCGGCAGTATAGTCCATCCGGGCACCCAGCGACACACCGCGCCACACATCCACCCCCACTCCACCGGACAGGAAGTAAGAGTCGCGGTGTTTCTCGCCAAGATTGGTGAGTGAGTCTTCCACGATGTCGAACGGCAGCCGTCTGCTATTCATCAGTGCCGACCCACCCATCTCTTTGCCGCTGAAATAGCGATATCGCATCTCGCCCATCATCACCGTACGCCTGCCGACACGGTAAAGGGATCCGACAACGGCTCCTGCCTCCATCTCGCTCGTGCCGTCGCTATAGTCGGCCAGAGAGCCTTTTCTGTAGTCGGCCGTCACCTCCACACGTGAGATATTGGCAGAAGTGACTGTTGTGAGTGCAGCGGCGTTCTGACTGGTTGTCCACACAGCGGAGGATTTCACATAATCGTAGTCGCGCAGCAACAAGGAGTCCTGAGCATCCATTGCAGATGGGTGCATACAGAGCAGACACACGCCTACGCGTATCACGGTCTGCCACGGACGCTCAGTACTCAAGGGTTCTTTTCTCATTACATGCAGTATGATGCGAGATAGGGGGGTCATTCTCCTCTCAGAGAGCACTTCAGGCGCTCATGGAAATCTTCTGTCGAGTTATTGAAGTCCTGGAAGACTATGTGTGCGCCGTTTTTCATGCTGGCCTCTGCGTCGATGCCACTTGGGTCGGTCGACTCGCCTACGCCGAGCGAATAGTTATAGACCAGTTTGCCGGCATTCTCTGCCAGGGCCTCTGTGGCCTCTTTGTCTACATTGCGATACACCACATGCCCCAGGTAGTTGGTCAGCGACACTGCGCCTCCGTCGACCTCTGCTGTGAGGCGTTTGACATTGTCGTCGGGCGCAGAGGCATTGAACACTTCGACACCGTCGAGGATCCACTCTGTGGGTACCTTCAGGCAGGCCCACACCTGCGAAGTTTCCTCACCCGGATACCAGATATTGTCGGCATTGTCGGCCCATGTCTGCGGGTCGGTGTCTTTCACTTGGAAGATGAGGGTGGCCGGTGAACTGACACTGTAAGTCCACCCGTTTCCGACAGCCACTTCCTTAGCCTTCAGATAATGCGACGAAGGTATCACGCTGGCAGGTGTGGGATAATAGCCCGTATGGGTATAACCACTCTCTGGGTCATACATGCAGTAATAGTCGGCATTGGCGTAGTTGACGGAGTTGGTGACGGTCTGAGTATTGTCGATAGCTCCGCACACGTTGATTACAAGCTGTGAGTAAGGTTCGATGACCACAGATCCCTGAAACCACCACACACCATGCCAGATGGGATGGAAGCCCAGTGCGTCGTACACCAGGTTGCCGCTCTCGTCGTAGTTCTTGTTTTTGGAATTGGAGTTGGAAGGTTCCACTGCACCGATACACAGGTTGTTGACCACAGCCTGCTCACCGCAATTGTTGTATAGGATAATACACTTGTCATACTGGAATTTCTTACCCGTGTCATCGAGGCAACCGCCATTATAAATCTCCTTGATGATCACCTGATCGACATTCTTGTCGGGCAGGACCTCACCTTCACACTTCACGTATCTGATATCACCAATCTCAGAGGTGAGCAATTCCACGGTCGTGCCATCAGCCTTTGTGACCACCATTTTCCAGTCTTGTGCGCTTGCGCCCAGCATCATGATGAAGGCAAGCATCGTAAATATCATTTTTTTCATCATTTTTTGTGTATTTTGTTTTTACTTTTATTTCTCTCTTGACTTCCACACTTCAGGGTGCACGTCGTCATTTCTTGATTTTATAACTCTTGTAGGGTGTGCGCACGATATATACGCCACCGGGCAGATGGCCAAGATCCACACTCACCTGCCCGTCTTCGCAGGCTCGCTTAGTGAAGATGGCTTTGCCGTCGATAGCATATATGCCTACTACCGCACCGGATTTCAGTCCGCTGAACTCTGCCCGGGCAAAAGATATGAGTACTTGTGGTTCCGTCAGCTGTCCCTCACCGATGCCCAGCTGCGCATCATCGGAAAAAGTCCATTTGTCTATACCTTCCAAAGAGGTGGTGAGTCTCTGGTCGCCACAGGTCACCACGATGTTGTCGCCCTCATAAGTCACTACGGGCTGGTCGCTCAGGGCAAATGCCGTCACAGAGCCATCATTCTGTGCCAGCACCATGCACACGACTTTACCCGTGCCGTCCTGTGCACATACGGATGTCGCCGCATAGGGCAGCAAACTCAGCAGGGCAAATAGGATAAAATTTTTTTTCTTTTTCATAAAGCTTCAATTAATAAACTACTGATATGTTAGGGTTAATGTACGATACGCTTCCGCGACATTTTCAGAGGCATCTCTACCTGATTGGAGCTGTCGGGGGAAATGACGATCATGCTCCTCACTCCGTTGAAGATGTATCTCCACCAGGTGCCCGTCACCGAGTCTACATACTGAGAGTTGGACGTGGCCTCATAAAGCCCCGGTGGCAGTTGAAACCGCGCAGTGCCGGTGGCATCGGTGGAGTCGACAAACACCGACGACCGCGAGTCCTTCATTTCGACGCGCGCTCCTGCATAAGGGTCGATGGAGCCATTGGGATAGACAAGCCTCACGCTCACCTGGCAGAGTGTCATCTCCTCGTCATAGTCGCACGACTGCACGGCTCCAGCCATCATGGCCAGCGCCATCGCTGCCAGCAGGCCGGCAGCATGTTTCTTATAGTCGGTTGGGGTCATATCTTGATTCTCAATGATAGTCCGTAATAATAGCTTGGAATATATGCACTGCTGAAGAGCGAGGTCTCCAGGTCGGTCTGCGAGGAATGCACTCTCTTCATATTATTGAAGAAGTTG
Organism: uncultured Prevotellaceae bacterium; assembly: GCA_946402905.1. GTDB lineage: Bacteria > Bacteroidota > Bacteroidia > Bacteroidales > Bacteroidaceae > Prevotella. The sequence continues at coordinate 67,166 of CAMIYC010000004.1, forward strand.
TTGGCGTAAAACGACAGGCTCACATGGTCACCTATCTCTTTGGTCACGCTGAAATTGGCTGAGAAATAGTGCGAAAGGCGGTCGGGGTTCAACACATAGGCATAATTGGAGCGCACCACCAGCTTGGCCAGGTCGTTGTAGAGCGTGGGATCATTGTCGCGTGCCCAGGCAAATTTCTCGGCGAAAGGTATCAGCACGCCAGGCTGTTCCCAGGTGGAATAATACTCTGGATAGAGCGCGACGAATCGATCCCGCTCCTCCCCATCATAGGGCCGGCCGAAATAGTCTGCCTTGTCTTCAAGCACGATGCCCCTCGCGCCATCCGGCAACTCACTCAACTGCCGCCGGTAGTTCTGCAACGTACATTCCACCCGCAACGACATCACCATTCTCACCTTTGGAACATGAGTGGTCAGTGTGGCGTTGAGGTTCGACTGTCTTGAGAGGGCCCCGTTCGCTATCGAGGCACTTGCGCTGTAGTTGGTGCTTGTGACATTACTCCCCCTATAATAACCCACGTAGCCATAGGGCAAATTGCCACTCATGGTGGAGTTGACGCCAAGGGGTATGTCTGGATAGAGCACATCGTCGATGCCTTTATACTGATAAAAATTGCCATCCAGACGCAACTGTGTGCGCAAAGGCTTGATCGGTGCGAAATCGACGATCCATTCTACACCATACCGCCTCACGGGGGTGCCGTTCACATACTGGTCGTTGATGGTATAGGTGTTGCGGTTCTTATATTCCAGGGTGACAGGCTCATAGGTTGCCGTCGCATCACTCACGGTCACCACACCAGTCTGCCGGTCGATACCAAAGAGACGATGCTCCACGTCAATGGGGAGCTGGTCGAGCGAGGTGGGCGGGGTGTACTTGTATGTCATAGGTGTATAAACGTCTCTCGACATATAAGTGCGGAATGTCTTGTGGTAAAAAGCCGACACCTGGATTCGCGTGCCCAGGATGGTGGCTTCCATTCCTATGTCAGCCTGGTGGGTGTACTGCCATCTCAGAGCAGGGTTGTAGAGTGCACTGGTGGGATAAGTATGATAGGCGTAAAACGACTTATTGTCGGCGGTACTTGTCGAGGAAAAAGCGAGTCTGTCGGCATACGTCGGTGTGGGATAAAGCACTTGAAAAGAGGGTAACTTCACGCTCTTTCCCCATCCTGCGTGCGCACTCAAGTCGGAAACCCATCGTCTGCGCTGCTGACGCCACATCACATAACGTGCGTTGCCACGAGGCGATAGACTCGACACGGTGCCGTAGTCGGAACCGCCAATGAGGGTGATGTCATCACGCAGTCCGACGGTCAGCTCCAGTGTGGAGCGGCGTGTGGTGGGTACCACCATCTTGTCTTCCACATACAGGGCCACATTATTCATGACGGGCTGTCGGTCGTAGCGGTATTCGCGCCATGTCGGGGCATAGCGCATATCCTCGTAATAAGTGCCACGCCCACGGTTGTGGCTTCCCGTATAGTCCACACCCATCTTCAGGCTGTTGAGCGCCCCTCCCAGACGGCGGGTCAGGTCAGCCTTCGTCTTCAGTCCCCAGTTCAAGGGCCGTGAGTCGTTGAACCCTCGCAAATACCAATATCCGGTAGGGCCAAGCACGATGTCGGCTCCTGGATTGGAGTCATATTCCTCTGCGATGTGATATCCCTCCCCGGTCGCATGAATGTAAGGCTGTGTCGACGCGCTGCTACGGTTGGAGTAAGTCTCCGTGCGATGGTCGGAGTATCCCATCCATCCGCTCATCGACCAGTTGGTGAGCCACCTCTTATTGAGCAACCAGTGCAGACTGAAATGTGCGCGCACCGTATTGTCGCGCACCTTGGAATAGTCATCGAGTTCCTCATCGGGATCAGCTTCCGAGTTGTAACCGCCCACATTGCCTGTCATGCCCATATTCAGAGTGAGTGGCGTGGTGGTGTGCATGAAGGTGTTCATATAGTTGAGGGTGAGGATATTCCGCTGATAAGCCGTATATGGTGAGGCCGCGTCTGAAAACGACCTGGCATGTTCGAAAGAGACATTGAGCACGCCCTGCCGACGCCCCAGATGAAATCCTTTGTTGAGTGCCACCTGACGGGTATGCTGACTGATTTTCCCCTCTACGATAAAAGGCGACTTACCCTTGCGCGTATTGATTTTCACCACGCCGTTGGAGAGGTCGCCATATTCCACCGAAGGTATGCCCGTCACAATCTCCACGCTCTCCACATTCGACGTGCTCACCGTACGTGTCGAGGCCGAGAGTGTCTCGCCTGCCACGGCATTATTATCCAGCCTCATGCCATCGACATCTATGGCCGTGCCAAACGAGGCATTGCCCTTCTCCTGCGATCCACTGCGCAGGGCTATACGCGGGTCGGACATCAGTGTGGCATTCTCGGTCTTGCCGCCCGGCAACAACGAGGTGATGTTGGCTACATTTACCAACTGCTGATTGTCGAGTGTGGTGCGGTCTATGACATACGAGGTAGTGGCTTCATCGGTCTTGCGTTTGGCCACCACCGTCACATCGTCGAGCTTCAGGTTTTCCTCCTTGATCTTCAGCCGCAGGTTGGTGACATCACGTGTAATGGTCATCGGCCACACCTTTTTCTGATAGCCCAGACACTGCACCGTGAGGTGCATCTTGCCATGAGGCACGTTTTTAATGACAAACGCGCCCTGCTCGTCGGTGACGGCCCAGAGACCGTTCTCGCCAATAAGCAGTGAGGCAAACTCTACCGGTTCTGAGGTGGTTTCATCGACCACCACTCCCGCAAGAGTGGCATACTGTGCGGTGGCCCGGAAAGCGACTCCGAGCCAGCAGCATACAGCTATGAGATATCGCAGTCTGTTTACAGCTTTCATTGACTTGTGCAAAGTTAAGCGATTCTCGATAGCTGGGCAATACTTAAAAATTTGTATTTTCAGATCTCCGTCATACCCAATTGTGAGTATTTTGGCACGGTGACAGATTGATTTCGGCAAATATTCAGTAAATTTGCACAAAACGCTTATTATCAACTTATCAACAACAGAATGAAAAAGCTTACATCACTCATCATCTTATTGATGGCAGCACTGGCGTCACACGCCCAGTCGACACTGCCGCAAGACCCTGCCGTAAGAAAAGGAACACTGAAAAACGGCCTCACCTATTATATACGTCATAACGCCAAAGAGCCTGGGCTGGCCGACTTCTACATCGCCCAGCGCGTAGGATCGATCCTGGAGGAGCCACGACAGCGCGGGCTGGCCCACTTCCTGGAGCACATGGCCTTCAATGGCACCAAGAATTTCCCCGGCAAGGGCAAGCGGCTGGGCATCGTGCCATGGTGCGAAACCATCGGAGTGAAATTCGGAGCCAATCTCAACGCCTACACTAGCATAGACCAGACCGTGTATCACATCGGATCGGCACCCCTTAAGCGGGAAGGCATCCTCGACTCATGCCTGCTCGTGCTGCATGACTGGAGTCACTACATCCTGCTGGAAGACGGAGAGATAGACAAAGAACGTGGCGTGATACACGAAGAATGGCGCAACCGGCGTGCCGGCATGGCTATGCAGCGCATGATGGAGAACGTGATGCCCACCATCTATAAAGGTACCAAATACGAAGACTGCATGCCCATCGGCTCGATGGATGTGGTCGACAACTTCCCTTATAAAGACCTGCGCGACTACTATCAGAAGTGGTATCGCCCCGACCTCCAGGCCGTCGTTGTCGTAGGCGATGTGGACGTAGACAAAGTGGAGCGCAAGATCAAAAAGATGTTTGGCAGCATCCCTCTGCCCAAATCGCGTGCCGAGCGCATCTATTATCCTGTCAATGACAACGAAGACATCATAGTGGCCATAGAGAAGGACAAAGAACAGCCCATCGTGCTCGCACATCTTTATATGAAACGCGAAGCCACTCCCGACTCAGAGAAAAACACCGAGGCTTATCTGCGCGGCGACTACATCGACGACTTGATTGCCCACATGCTCAACGACCGTCTTGCCGAGATACGCCAGCAGCCCGAGCCACCTTTCATGAGTGCCACGGGACGTGGCGGCACTTTCTTTGTAAGCCGCACCAAAGAGGCTTTTTCGATGAACATCAGTTGTAAGCAAGACAACATCCTCGGCGGCATCATGACAGGCGTGGCAGCCGCCGAGAGGGCACGCCAGCACGGATTTACCCAGTCCGAACTCGACCGTGCCAAGAAGCTATTGCTCACAGCCACCCAGCGGCAATACAATGAGCGCAACGACCGCCGCAACTCTTACTTCGTCAACCGATGCGTCAACAACTTCCTCTCTGCAGAGCCGCTCATCTCCGTAGACCTCGACTATCAGCTGACCCGGAAATTCGACCGCGAGGTGACACTCGACGAAGTGAACGAGGCCACGCGCCAGCTGATCACGGACAAGAATCAGGTGGTGGTGGTCTATGGCCCCGACAAGGAGGGTGTAGACATCCCCTCTGAGAATGCACTACGCCAAATTGTGAAAGCAGCCCAGCAACAGACCTATGCACCCTATGTGGAGAGACAGTTGGGCGACCAACTCATCGCCGACCTGCCTGCCCCCGGCTCCATTGTGAGCGAGAAGCCTTACGGCAACAACGGATTCACCTGTCTGACGCTTTCTAATGGGATGAACGTATACGTCAAGTCTACCGACTTCCAGGCCGACGCTATACAGATGGAGATGAGGGCCGATGGAGGCACATCACTTTACCCCGACTCCGACATCCCCAACTTCTCACTCATCTCAAGCGGTGTGACAGAGGGAGGCGTGGGTCAGTTCGACGCACTTACACTGCGCAAAATGCTCACAGGCAAGGCTGTCAGAGTCAGTCCGTCTGTAGGTTCCAAAGGACAAAGCATCAATGCCACGTCGACAGTCAAAGAGATGAAGACCATGTTTGAACTGGCCTACCTGTATTTCACCCAACCACGCCGCGACGACCAGGCTTTCCAAGGTCTTATCAACCGCACCCGCTCCTTCCTCACCAACCGCAACGCCAGCCCGAGAGTAGACTACAACGACTCCATCAATGCCATTCTCTACAATCACCATCCACGCCTGGAGCCTGTCAGACAGGCCACGCTCGACCAGGTGAGCTACGACCGCATCCTTGAGATCTACAAGGAGCGATTCAGCGATGCCTCCAACTTCAACACCGTCATCATCGGCAATATCGACATGAATCAGTTGCGCCCCCTGCTCTGCCAGTACCTGGCCACACTGCCGGCCACTCACAAGCATGAGAAGACCAATTATGACAATATTCCTCAGATCGTAGGAGGCACACACGTGCATCAATTCACCAAAGAGCAAGCCACCCCGCTCGGCAACATCAGCATCTACTATACCGCCGACGTGAAGTTCTCACCTCGCAATGACCTTACCCTCGACATCCTCAAGCGCGTTCTGCAGATCGCTTATACCGACTCTGTGCGTGAGGAGAAAGGTGGCACTTACGGTGTATCGGTCGACTTCGAGCACTCTCTCGACGACAAGCCCACCACTACGCTGCTCATCTCTTTCAAGTGCGACCCACAGCGATACAACGAGCTCACCCCCATCATCTATCAGCAGTTGGACAACATCGCCAAGCACGGCCCCGCTGCCACATCCATGCAGAAAGTCAAGGAATATCTCCTCAAGCAATATGACCAGTTGGCCATCACCAACGACTACTGGGACTACGTCGTATGGCATGAGATAGAAGACGGCGCAGACTTCGACCGCGACTACAAGAAGATGGTAGAAGAGACCACCGTCGACGACGTGCGGGAAATGGCCCGGACGATCCTCGCCGCCAAGCGATGCATCGAAGTGACGATGCTCTCTGAATAAAGCTGATGTCTATACACCGCAAATCCCAGGCAAGTCTTGTCTTGTCTGGGATTTACGGTGTATTTCGTTATTTGTTTAGTTACTTTCCTGGCTATATGCCACGTGGCTATCTCGAAAACGTGACCTCCCCGACATGCTCTCCTATGAAGAGATTGGCCATGTCGGAGGTCTTATACCACTTGGGCTTTTCGGGCATGTCGTCGGATATGACCTTGCCGTTGTACAGGAAGTTTTCGAAGCGTATGTTCTTGATGCTCCTCTCCTCATTATAACCCGCCATGACCGACATGCGCTCACCCTCTCCCTGATAGGAGATGTCGCGCAGCGTGACATTCTCTATGCCACGACCTGGTGCGGTGCAGTATTTCTTGTTGAAACAGACACGGAAATTAAACAACATCCCCTTGCGCATGTTCTCGATGCGGATGTGCTGGAAGGTCACGTCTCTCACCAGGATATTGTCGCCGTTGTTGATACCGATACATCCCTGATAGTCCACCTGATACTCAGCCTGGTCGAGTATGTCCACCTGGTCGTAGACGACATGCTCTATCACCTCGTTTTTCTCTATATCTCCATGCAGTCCTATCATGATGGGGTGTGCCACGTCGGCCCAGTAGACCGCATTGCGCACCATGATGTCTTTGCATCCGCCATGATATCCCTTGCGCGTGCAGTAGATGGTGGAGCAGTCGTCGCTCGTACGGGCAAAGACCTGATCATAGTACACCTTGTTGCTGGCGAAGACGTTGAAGCCGTCGCCCCAGCCATACCAGCTGATCACCTTGCAGTTGGTGATGCGCACATTCTCCGACCCTCCCACGGGCATCTGCGTGGTGATGATGCCATCGACCTCGACATTGCGCGAATAGCGCACCATCACACCCTCATGACGTCCGGGGTCGACGATGCCCCGTCCGCATATCCTGATGTCGTCGTTTCCATAGGTGGAGAGGAACCCCTTCAGCACGGCTCCTCCAGCCAGATAGACCGTTGTGCCTGACGGGATATGCAGCGAGTCGCCCTGCAGCTGATGGATGCCCGGCGCGAAGTAGATCAGGTTTTTCATCTTTTTCTTTTTAGGCTTATTGGCATCCATCGGACAGGCGAAGAGCTGGAGGTTGCGGTAGATGTCTCCATTGACTTCCACGGAGATGTTGCGGGGCTGGCTCAGCGTGAAAGCCAGCGTCGAGTCGGCGGTCTGTGTCTGGATCTGATATGACAGCGGGCGCACCCTGCTGGTGGCGACGGGTCCTGTCTTGCTCTTGACACGCACCTCGACCTGGCCCTCGAAATCAAAAGTGGCCACGGAGGTGAGCCGTTCGGTATGGCGGTAGTTCACCACCTCGTCTACCTTGAAGGCGTAGGTGTCGACGTGTTTCCACTCACCTCCGGGTATTCTCACGGCGACATCGAAATCATCGTTGAGGGCTGCGCCTTCCGGTGCCGGATAGGTCTCCAGTTGATGCTGTGCCATGGCTGTGACACATGTCCACGACAACATTAAAAACAAATAGGTTACTCGGTTCATCTCTTCAGTTGATAAAAAGTTAAAAAAAGAGGCGCACTTTTTGCGCCCCTTTATATGCTCATTGCCCATCACCACTGCGGGTTCTGCTTCAGTTCCGGATTGAGTTCCATCTCGGTGGTGGGTATTGGCTGCAGATAGTTTTTCTTGGAGAAGATGCGGTTGTTGCCCGTCTCGATGATCAGTGCTCCGGCTTTCACCTGAGGCATACCGGCGGTGTAGGTCGACTGATCGGCGCTGGTGGTGGTCACATAGCCCTTGGCAGCCCATACCGAGGCGTCGTAGATCTTCTGGTCGGGATTGTTGGGGTTGTTGCCGGTAGCCAGCATGGTCGGCGTGCCGTCGTATTCCACATAGTAGGAGCAGGTGGGCCGGGCCAGTTCTTTCTCGGCGATGCCCCAGCGGCAGAGGTCGCTCACGCGCCATCCCTCACCGAAGAGCTCCAGGGCACGCTCGCGTCGTATCTCCTCTTTCATGTCCAGGCCATTGGCGTTGACCAGAGCGTTGGTCAGGCTGGCCACATGAGTGCGCTGACGTATCACGTTGACGGTCTTGTCGAGGTCGGAGTCGGAGATCTTTCCGTCCAGCTCTATCGTAGCCTCGGCATAGGTCAGCAGCATCTCCGGCAGACGGATGTGCAGGTAGTCGGCGCTCTCCTGATTGACAGCACGCTGTGCCTCCTCTGTAAACTTACGTCCGCCATATCCTGTGGCGCCAAAGGTGAGCAGGTTGGGCATGCTGATAGGACTGGCCGGATTGGCCGATGGCACGGTGGAGTAGTCGGCCGGCACACCGCTCTCGTTGTCGCTGCGCCAGTATTGCTGTCCCGGCACGCTAAACAAAGCAGTCATACGAGCGTCTCTGTTCTCAAACTCAGAAGCGTACTCATGATAGCCTTTGAACAAGGGCGACTTGTTGACGGGCAGTCCGTCGGAGCAGAGGAACATATCCATCAGTTTGCGTGTGCCGGCGCAAGGTCCGGTGTGGGTGAGGTTCATACCTCCGTATTTCTGCAGCGAGTAGTCATAACACTTACGGAAGATGGCCTCGTTGTTGGACGACTTGTCGAGCCCGCTGGGATTGGAGTTGGTGCCCTCCAGGCAGAACAGATAGAAGTAGGAGCGGTTGTTGTAGTAATCCATCGCATTGGTCTCCACGCCCATCCAGAGTTCATATTCACCGGCATACTGTCCGCCGCTGACAAACTTGCCCGCTTCGGTCTTTGCCATGGTGAGCAGGTCGGTGGTACTGGGATAACCGGCCGGCACCGCGGTGCCTGCTCCGGTGCTGCTTCCATCGCCATTGGTGGCATCGGCAGAGCCCACACCGTTGTATTTCTCCCATGTTCCCTCGAAGAGAGCCACGCGTGCCTTGAATGCGCACACCGCCTCAACCGTGAGGCTTCCGTTATTGCCGGTGGAGTTTTTCGTCGCCGTCACCATCTGCTGTGCCTTGCTCAGGTCGTCGAGGATGGAGCCTACCACCTCATAGCGGCTGTTACGCGGTCCCCACACCACATCCGACTGTGTATTGGGCACACTGGTCATCAGCGGGATACCGCCGAATCTCTTGAGCAGGAAGAAATGCCACCAAGCACGGAAGAAATAAGCCGTACCGACCGAATTGTTGATATCACCGGTGCCAGTGTAATTGGCGGCCTGCTCGATGAGATTGTTTGTCTGTCTCAGACACTGATAAGCCTTGGTGTAGTATACATCGCTCGACTGCACGCCTTTGGTGCCCGACACTTCCTCACTCTGTGCGGCGGTGAGGTCTGATCCGTAGTCGAAATTGACGGCATACATCTCATTGCCGGAGAAGGTGGTGGCAAAGCCGTAGAGCTGGTCGTAAAGACGGTTGGCTGCGTTCTCAAAGTCAGCGGGCTGACTGAAATACGAGCCAGTGGTCACATTCGAGATGGGTTTCTGGTCGAGCCAGTCGGTGCATCCGCTCATCATGAGGACAGCGGCGAGGGCTGCTATTGTATATTGTATCTTTTTCATAACCTTCGAATTTTAATGGTGATTTCTTGATTGTCATGTATTATTTAGAACGTGAGGTCTATACCAAAAGAGACAGAGCTTGAGAACACGTCAACGCCTGCGAAGGTACCCATCGATGCGGCAGCTTCCGGGTCGTAGCCGTCCTTTACGTTAGAGATGTCGAAGAGGTTCTCACCGGCTACCCAGAGACGGAGTTTCTGGATGGGAGTGTTGGCGAGCAGGCTCTTTGGCAGGCTGTATCCGAGTTGTATCTGCTTACAGCGCATATACCAGGAGTTGATCACGTTGACATCGTTGTAGTTCTTGTAGTTCCAGTTGTTGCGATTGCCATTGCGCGAGATCAGCGGGAACTTGGCGCCGGTATTGGCGGCATGATACTCATTACCGTCAAACCATGTGTTGTCCATGAAATAGCCGTTGGTGTTGGTCCATCCGCTCCAGAATGCGCATCCCATCTGACCGTTACGCACGTTGTACTGCTGCCCTACGCCCTGGAAGAATGCCATGAAGTCAAATCCCTTGTACTCAGCTCCGAGGTTGATGGAGAAGTTGTAGTGCGGATCGGTGTCGCCATAGAAGTAGAGATCGTCTTTGGTGATGTCATTATCCTTGTTGCGGTCTACACGGCGCACACATCCCGGTGTGAGCTCATTGCCCGTGCCCTGCTTGACGTTGCCGATCAGCGAGCCCGACACGTTGCCGTTCATCTGAGTATAGTAAGCGTCCACCTCACCCTGGTTCTGGAACATGCCGTCGGTCTCAAACACATAGAGTGCGTTGAGCGGTTTGCCCTCTACGATGGAGTTGACACCCCAGTTGATGGCATTGCGTCCGGCATAAGAGGTGACCTCTGTCTTGGCATTGGAGAGCGTGGCTCCGATGTTGTAGGTGAGGTCTTTGCCGATGCGGTCACGCCATTGCAGTGTCAGTTCGAAACCATGGGTCTTGTAGATGCCCGAGTTGGTCGAGGGTGCTGTGCCGCCGTAGGTGGCGGGATAAGTGATGTTGATGAGCATGCCGTCGTTCTTGCGCCAGAAGTAGTCGAACGTACCAGTGAGGCGCTGGTTGAGGAATCCGAAGTCGACACCGATGTTGGTGGAGTTGACACGCTCCCAGGTACGCGAGTCGTCGGTGATGCCAGAGATCCACGAGGTGGGATAGAGGGTGCCGTTATAGACGGTGGTGCCTGTGGAGATAGCGGCATAAGCCTCATAGTTGCCGATGGTGGAGACGTTGCCCGACTGTCCCCATGATGCGCGGAGCTTCAGGTTGCTCAGCCAGTCGAGGTCTTTCATGAAGTTCTCCTCTGAGATGCGCCAGCCGGCGCTGAATCCGAAGAAGTCGTCCCAGCGGTTGTCTTTCACCAGGCGTGAGCTGCCGTCATGTCTCCAGGTTCCCTCGACGAGGTATTTCCCGGCGTAGTCGTAGTTCAGACGGCTGACGATGGAGACATACGACCACTTGTAGGCTCCGGAGTTGGTGATGCGGTCGGTGGTGGTGTCATAGAGGTTAAGGTCGGCCTTCTCTACGAATGTAGACCCGTTCTGCCGGTAGGCTGCCGTGGTGTAATTGTCGCGGAGCTCATTGGTGTTGCCCAGCAAGGCACTGACATGATGATCGCCGAAGGTACGGTCATAGTTGAGGAAGAACTCATAGAGCTGATAGAGTGCGCGGGTGTTGGTCTCTGTCAGCTGCTCTGTCTTGGAGCGCGAGCCCACCTGTGCGTTGTTGGTCACCTCGTCGGTGTAATAGTCGTAGAGCTGCACGCGGTGCGACTGTGCCTTGGTATTGGAGTTGTACTGCCGGATGCTACCCTTGGCGTATGCGCTCAGTCCCTGGAGCGCAGGGTCGATGAAGCTCAGGTCGACGGTCACCTTGCCACTCAGGCGCACCATGTAGTCGTGGGTCACGGTCTTGCCGCCGTCGTGCAGGTGAGCCAGCACGTTATTGCCGCCGAAGTTGTCGTAGTATTTCTCACCACTCTTGGTCTTGAGGGGGAAGACGTAGAAGTCTTGCAGACCGAATCCGATACCGTATGTGGGAACGTCGGTCTTCTTGGTGTCATAGCTCACGCCGGTCTCCACCTTCACATATTTGCCCAGTTGGAAATCAGTGTTGTTGCGGAAGTTGTACTTGCGCTGGCCGTCGAAGGTCTCGGTGATGAGCGAGCGGTCGCTGGCATACCCCAGAGAGGTGATGCTCTTGATATTCTCGCTGCCGGCCTGTATGCTGATATTCTGGTTGGTGCCCCATGTGGTGCCGTAGACCTCTTTCACCTGGTCGGCGTTGAGCGGGTCGATGCGATAGGTATAGGCTCCGTTCTGCCAGTCGAAGGCTTCGTTGTTGAGCACACGTTTGTACTCATTCTCTGTGAATCCCATGATGGCCCACAGCGAGGAGGCACCGGCCGGGTGGTTGGTGTCGTTGTAGTCGGCCATGAGCATCATCCGTGCCCACTCAGAGCCGCTGGCAGCAGGGTATTTCTTACCCACGAAATTGGCTGTGGCGGCACCGTTGTAGGTGATGGTGGCCTTGCCGGTCTTGGCGCGCTTGGTGCTCACCAGTATCACGCCGCCTGCTGCACGCGCACCATAGATAGAGGCTGCAGCGTCTTTCAGCACCGATACGCTCTCGATGTCGTTGGGGTTGAGCTGGTTGAGCTCCCATGCGTAAGCGTCGACACCGTCGATGAGAATCAAGGGGTCGGAGGCATTGGCCGATATACCGCCACGGATGCTGATCTTGGCATTCTCTGTGGGGCGTGACGACGGACGCGTGACGGTCATGCCCGGGATGGCTCCCTGCAGTGCCGTACCTACGTTAGAGGTGGCACGTCCCTTGAGCACTTCGTCGCCCTCCACCATACTCACGGCTCCCGTAAGGGTGGCTTTTTTCTGTGTGCCGTAACCCACCACGACCACTTCTTCGAGCAGTCCGCTGTCCTCAAGCAGAGTGATGGTCATATTATTGGCAGCCCTCACCTCTTGCTGCACATATCCGATATACGACACCACGAGGGTGCCGTTAGCATTTCGCAAAGAGAAGCGTCCGTTGATATCGGTCACGGTAGCGACATCGCTGCCTTTCAACTTGACGGTGGCTCCGATAATCGGGTCGCCGTTCTGGTCGACCACTGTACCACTGACGACCTGGCCCTGGTTCACCTCCTGCGCATCGGCCCTGAACTCAGGGGCGGCCTGCGCGGAGAAGCCGGTCATCGTAAAGGCAGAAGCCATCAGCATCATGCACAGAGAGCTCCTGTAAGAGAAGATTTTGCTTTTTTTCTCCATAATAGTCCTTTGTTTAAGTTAATAGATATATTTTGTTTACTTGGAATACGTACGTAGGGGCCGGAATACTCAAAAATTAATGGCTTTTCTCACATTCTCGCGCACCATGTTTCGTGTGCGGTAGAGTCTCGACTCCACGGCGCGCTTGGAGAGATGGAGTATGACGGCCATCTCGTCGGCGGTCTTCTCCTCAAACCTGCTCAGGCTATAAGTTTTACGATCGAGCTCCGACATGCCGTTGATGGTTTTCATCTCCACCTGCAAGATGTCATTCACTTCAGCTTTCATGTCGTTGTAACTTCTCTCCATCGTCCAGCCGTAGTCGGCATTCACTTTATTTATATATGCACGATGACGCAGATAGTCTGTACGCTTCTGGTAGGCGATCATCACGGCGAGACCTTTGAGTTGTTCACGGATGATGATGTCCAGCCCCATGATCTTCATGAAAACTTCCTGCACCAGGTCATCACATATCTCCTCTACGATACATGCTTGTCTGAAGATAGCATATATGTCATGCCTGATTTCCTGATAAACGTTTCCGATAATCTGGCGGTTCATATCACTGACTGTTTTCATAGGTTTACGGCTTTTAGTTTGATATTGCAAATGTAAAAGAAAAAATGGCTGCAAACAAGTTTTCGCTCCTTGTTTGCAGCCAAGTGGTTTAGGGCCGATTCCAAATTATTTAATCATCATAATATCAGTATTTTATCATATAGTCCACCTAATTTAGCCATACACGGACTACTACACCTTGATACCCTTTTTCTTCAGATATTCCATGGGTGTCATTCCCTCCACTTTACGGAAAGTGGAGAAGAAATTGGACTTCTTGAAACCGCACTTCTCGCTCAGTGCCGTGATGGTGTAACGCTTATACTCACCGGCCTCCAAAAGCCGCTTGAACTCATCGAGCCTGTAGCGGTTGATAAAATCATAATAGTTTTCATTCAGATAAAGGCTGAACACCTGACTGAGCTTGGACGGTGAGAGCCGCAGCACGTCGGCCAGGTGCTTCATCTTCAAGTCGGCATTGGTATATACCTTGCCCTCCTCGATATATTTCCGCATACGGGCCACGATCTCCGCACACTCCTGCTCGTCGATTTTCACTTTCTGGTATTTCCCCTGAGTCTTGCCATTGTCAGAGGAAGTCAATGCGGCAGCGATGCCTTCGTCGTTTTGCACCTCATTGAGCTCTTGCTCCACCTCTATCAGTGCGTCCTCTATCTCATTGCGCTCAGAGAGCAGCACGTTGGTGTTCTTACGGTATCTGTTGCCAAAGAACAAGAGGCAGAGGGCTGCCAACAGCAGGGCCAGTTCTATGACAGCACCCACCGAGGGCACGACCATGATCTTATAGTCACTCTGCGTGCCCTCCATGCCTACGAGCCTCACTGAGAGCGTATGGCTGCCCAGCCACAAACCGTGGATATACATCGGCTCGGCGTCTTGCAGCAGCTGCCAGTCACGGCCGTCCAGACGATATTCATACAGCCGGCCTCTCTGCCGGGCGTAATCCTGCAGGACGGCTTCCGCCTGCAACACTTCCGACACGAAATTCCATGTCAGGCTTATCTCATGGTCCTCATTGACCATGAGTGCCTCCATCGTAGGCAACAAGTCGCTGCCCCTGCGGATATTATACAGACTCACTTTATAGCGGTCGTCCATTCTCCAGCTGTCCAGGGCGGCGGGGTTCATATAGAACAGTCCTTCTGAAGTACACACCCATATCCATCCCCTCTTATCCTGGCTCACCTCACTGATCTGATAGCCCCTCAGCCCCTCTCCTGCACCGAAATGTAGCATCTCACGCAGGTCGTAATCGAAAGAAAAGAGACCTTTTTCTGAGGCCAGCCAGAAACGTCCGCGCTGGTCGTCGACCATACTTCGGCACCACTTGTCAGAGAGGGTGACGGGCAGGGGCAGTTCTCCGAAGCGGCTCATGTCTTCCGTGGTGTAAAAGAGCTGAGGACCATTGCGCATATAAATAATGCTGTCGTGGCCCTTGGCCCCACGCAAATAGGGTTCTTGATTGAAGAAGCCCTCCGGATAGCGCACCTCCGTGATCTCTCCGCTCGCCACGCTGAGCAGGGAGATGCCCTTAGCTCCAGTGAGCCAGGCATTGCCGCTGGTGTCGAAGGTGATGCTGAGTATCAGTCCGCTCTGGATGTGTGAGTTTTGCTCCGTAAAGCGTGTCACCCTGCCGTCGGGTGAGATGATAAACAGGCCCTCGCCACTGCCTATCCACAGACGCCCGTCGGGCCCGGTCTTGATGTCGCCGATTGTAGTGTTGTCCAGCTGAGGGGCTATCATCTGTTTGTGCAATGTCATGGCTATGGGGTCGAAGACTCTCAGTCCGCCATCATAGGTGCCGATATAGTATTTGCCCTCAAACCATGCTATATTGTTGACGATATGGCCGCCCTCAAACTCTTCGGGCGAAAAATACCGGGTCAGTCCCCTACCCTCGTCGTGATACCAGAAACCATTCTGACTGCCGATCAGGCACTCTTTCTCCCGCATCAGGAATGTGCGCACATTGAGGCCTAAAGTAGAGAAACCGCCCACTTGATAGGGCTGGAACAACTGCCCCACATGGCTGGTATACGCCAGCCCGTAGCGAACGAAGCCAAACCAGTTGACCCCATGCTTGTCACGGTAAAAGCTATAAACCGCATTGGTGGGCAGACGGTGCGCCCCCAGCTCCTGCATATTATAGTGTGCCACGATCTGACGGGTCTTCGGGTCAATCAAAAAGGCACCGGAACCGTCGGTTGCCACGCACACATAGCCGTCTGTACTTTTGCAAACAGACTTCACGATATTGCCCACTCCGGCTATTCGTTCCACCTGACCCGACTTCACATGATAGACATACAGTCCCTGAAAAATGGTGCCGATATAGATATCATCGCCGACGATGTCAAACTGGCTTGGCGCCGTTTTCTCCGGCAATACGCCCTTGAGGCTGTAGTGTTTCATCTTGCCTGTCGAGGGATGATATGTATGGATGTCATAACGACTCGTAAACCATATCTGTCCGTCGTCACCCTTCACATACTGGCGCACCACATTGTCAAGTCCCTGGCGGCTCGCACCCACATCTATGGTCTTCAGACGATTATCTTCATATACCTGGAATCCCTGCTGCCCGCCGATGTATACCTTGTCGCCGTCGGCGAAAAGGCTGGTGGGCCGCGCCACTTCTGGCAGGATGGGCACGAAGTCGTCAGCACCATGCCGCAGACAGTAGAGGCCGTATTCAGTGGCGGCATAGACATCATGCGACGATGTCTCACACAGGTCGTACACCGTCACCGTCTTGTGCCGTTTGTCTGCCAGGCTGAATGTAGCCAGTTTGCGCCCATTATATACATTCACGCCATTGTTGGTAGCTATCCAAATGCGCCCTCCATGGTCTGTCATCACTTTGTTTACCGTCTCCCCGGCCAGCCCGTCGGCGAGCGAAAGGCTCACCAATGTCTCATCCCCAGGGTTTTCTGCCGACAACGGCAGCACAACAGCCAGGAAAAAGAGAAGTGAAAACAGTTTTTTATGATATAACAGGTTAAACAGCATGCGTTAGGTTGAGTGTTAGGTTGAGGTATTATGATATGCAAAATTACAAAACCTTCGGCACACAACCATTATCCGCAAAGGCAATTAACATTTATTTACGCTTCGAAATTGCTTGCACTCGGAAAAACTCAAATAAATTTGGCTTTTCGCTCACTTATTCGTAATTTTGGCTGCGCCCAAATTACTCTCGCTCGGAAAAGCTCAAATAAATTTGGCTTTTCGCTCACTTATTCGTAATTTTGGCTGCGCCCAAATTACTCTCGCTCGGAAAAGCTCAAATAAATTTGGCTTTTCGCTCACTTATTCGTAATTTTGTAGGGGAAAATGCACTACTTAAAAATCATCAAAAAAGTAAAGGAATATAACCATCCAATTATCATATCTACTAAATACACATGAATAGACTACTAACCTGCCTGACTGCCGCCATTGTGCCACTCCTGCTGGCCGCACAGATCGGCACTCGCTTCCCCTCGGAGCGTCAAGTGATCAACGACCCGAAGACCGGTGTGCAACTGGTTTTCCTGACATCCAAGAGCGGCACAGGCGACTCAAAAATCTATCAGACCCACAACCAGTGGACCAGCGACGGCCGATGGGTCATCTTCCGGTCCGACCGTGTGAAAGGTGAGGCGATGGCCGTCAACGAAGAGACAGGCGACATCGTACAAGTGACCGAGGGCGGATACAGCGGCATGCTCTGTGTGGCCCGCAAGTCGATGAACCTCTACATCATGCGCGAGGCGAAAGACAAGGGCCGGTGCCGAAATCATCAGGCTGCTGAAGAAAAAGCATCCCAAGCTGAACGACTCCGCCGTGCAGTTCTACGACGAGGAAGTGCCCACCGACCAACCCATCTTCAACTACGACGGCAAGATACGTTTCTGACCCACAGTGCGAAAGGAGTGTATCACCACCTAACGACCTATCATTGAATCACTAATCATAAAAACAACAAATCAAAAAGAAAGCTATGAACAAGTATCCTAAAATCGGCATACGGCCCACCATCGACGGACGTCAGGGCGGTGTGCGAGAGAGTCTGGAAGAAAAGACCATGAACCTGGCCAAAGCCGTGGCCACACTGATCAGCACCCATCTGCGCAACGGCGACGGAAGCCCCGTGGAGTGCGTCATCGCCGACACGACGATAGGCCGTGTGGCAGAGTCGGCCGCCTGTGCCGAGAAATTTGAGTGCGAGGGTGTAGGCAGCACCATCACCGTCACCTCATGCTGGTGCTATGGATCAGAGACCATGGACATGAACCCCCACTATCCCAAGGCCGTGTGGGGATTCAACGGCACGGAGCGCCCCGGAGCCGTCTACCTGGCTGCCGTGCTGGCCGCACACGCCCAGAAAGGTCTGCCCGCCTTCGGCATCTATGGGCACGACGTACAAGACCTCGACGACAACACCATCCCCGCCGACGTGGCAGAGAAGATCCTGCGCTTCGCCCGTGCCGCCCAGGCCGTAGCCACCATGCGTGGCAAGTCTTACCTGGCCCTGGGCGGTGTGTGCATGGGCATCGCAGGCAGCATCGTCAACCCCGATTTCTTTGAGCAATATCTCGGGTTGCGCTGCGAGAGTGTCGACCTGGTGGAGATCCTGCGCCGTGAGCAGCTGGGCATCTACGACCATGGGGAATATGCGAAAGCCCTGGAGTGGACCAGGAAATACTGCATGCCCCACGAGGGCACCGACTACAATGCCGAGGACAAGGTGAAGACACGGGAGGAGAAAGACCGCGACTGGGAATTCACCGTGAAGTGCATGCTGATCATACGCGACCTGATGCACGGCAACCCACGTCTGCGGGAGATGGGATTCAAAGAGGAGGCCCTGGGCCACAACGCCATCGCAGGTGGCGTGCAGGGTCAGCGGCAGTGGACCGACTTCCTGCCCAATTTCGACTTCCCCGAGGCACTGATGTGCACCTCATTTGACTGGAACGGCATCCGTGAGGCCGACGTACTGGCCACTGAGAACGACGCTCTCAACGGCATCGCCATGCTCTTCGGACATTTGCTCACCAACCGCGGCGTGATGTTCTCCGACATCCGCACTTACTGGAGTCCAGAGGCAGTGAAGCGCGTCACCGGACAGTCGCCGGAAGGCCTGGCCGCAGGTGGCTTCATCCACCTCATCAATTCAGGTGCCACCTCGCTCGACGCCACAGGAGCCATGACCGACGACGAAGGCCGTCCGGTGATGAAAGAGCACTGGAACATGACACCCGAGGATGCCCAGGCATGCCTGGAGGCCACTACATGGTATCCTGCCGACAGAGGCTATTTCCGTGGTGGTGGATTTTCGTCCAACTTCCTCACCCGCGGCGGCATGCCGATGACCATGATGCGCATCAATATGGTGCAGGGGCTGGGACCCGTACTGCAACTGGCTGAGGGCTGGACCGCCGACCTCGACCCCGCCGTACACGACATCCTCAACCGCCGCACCGACAAGACCTGGCCCACCACGTGGTTTGTGCCACGCCTCACGGGCAAAGGTCCCTTCAAGGATGTCTACTCGGTGATGAACAACTGGGGTGCCAACCATGGTGCCATCGCCTACGGCCACATCGGTGCTGACATCATCACGCTCTGCTCCATCCTGCGCATACCGGTCTGCATGCACAATGTCGACGAAGACAAGGTGTTCCGTCCCGCGGCATGGAACGCTTTCGGCATGGACAAAGAAGGCGCAGACTATCGTGCCTGCGCCAACTATGGTCCGTTGTACAAATCCGTAAGATGAGAAATACCTGAACACCGTCTTTATGGAGAAGCGACGAAGCTACTGACGGTCTCGGTGGAGAAGAACCTTCCTGCTTGAGCCGTCAGGCCGCTTCTCGATATACAAGCCTCTGGGCGCTGTGATGCGCCGTCCCTGCAAGTCATAGTACTCACTCCCGGAGAAATTGTTTTCCTCGTGTTTTATCTCCCGGATGGCATTCTCCTCCCTATCTATGATGAAGATATAGGTATTGAGACTGCGGGCTGGCAACTCGACATGTACCTCATCAGCAGGCTCATCGATGGCAATGGGAGCCTCCTGACAGAGGTTCTCAGCCTCGTTGCCCGTAGACTTCAGATGTGTGCCGCTCTTCACCTTATAAGGTAGGCGCAGACGCAGATCGTAGGTGGTAGCGATGGTGTCGATGCCCATGACGATGAGCGAGTCGCCCTTGATGTAGGCAGAAAGCTCCAGGGCAGCCCCTTCACCTGAGCTCTTGTCACGTGAGGTTTTCAGACGTGTAGAGCCAGTGACATGCTTCGAGAAATGCGACATGACATAGGCACGTGGCAGGAGTTTGTTTTTTGTGTTGCCCGGATTATACTTCGCCTCTCCTGTGCCCACGAAAGCCCAGTGAGCGCGCATATACCAGTAGATGTAGCCTGTGCAGCCCGCCAGCATACACTCATTGAGCTCCTCGGCAAAGATAAGTTGCTCGTGCCAGTTGGGCAGATGGTCGATATTGTCGGTCACGGAGTGCTCCGTCATCCACACCTCCTTGCCATACTTGGAGGCCAGCGTGGCGGCCGACTTCAGATTGCCCAATGGTGGATGGCCGTAGATATGCCCCGCGATGATGTCAACCTGGTCACGAGCCACCTCGTCGTTCAGCAAAGCGTTGGAATATTGAGGGTCGAAGCCCAGCGGCTCAGCACTGATTAACCTCACGCCGTCATACGTCTCCCGGTCGAGCAAATGGGCATAGTTCTTGACGAGATTGAGCTGTTGCTGAGGAGTATAGAGACAACCGGAATAGTCGACCCACCAGTCAGGCTCGTTTTGTACGGAGACAGCGTCAACGACCACATCCTTCGACTTCATGTATTCCAGAAACGTGTTCAGCCATGGGAAGAACTTGTCGTAGCAGTCTTCACGCAGCTGGCCGCGCTGGTTGCCCTGGGCGTCGCTTTTGCCGCCCTGAGCCGTGCCGTTGGTCTTATATTCACCAGGGGGAGACCAGGGTGTTCCGAAGACGATGCCTCCGCACTGCTTCACATACTTGGCCGAGGGCACCGAGCCTTGCCAGTCGTAAGGGGTGTCCCAGTTGCCCCATTCGGGCACTCTCACATCGCCCACGAAATTGGGAGAGATTTCCATACGCATGATGTTGAGCCCTATCGGCGACGTCGGGCCGTAGAGCAGTTTCACAGGCTGGGTGTCTGTGCCGAAGGGGCACATGGCCCCGTCACAGGCCGCGGCTCCGAAGCCCGTCACTGTCTGATAGCGGATGGTATCCACCTTCAGGGTTAGTTTATGCTGGGCTTGCATGGACAGGGCCATAGCCATGGCAAAAACTGAAGTAAAAAACTGTTTCATAGACAAATAAAACTGAATAAAGACTAATAGTGTGATGCTGCTGAATAAAAAATACATCTAAATAACGGCTATTTGTCACGATTATTACATATTTTCCAGATAAAAAGTCTTTTCTGCCTTGATGCCATCAGTTTTATCCTGTCTGTGAGTACAGTAGGCCATGCGGGTGGTATTTTGCTCAGTCCACACCCTGTTTTGAAAATTCTAATCCAGCTG
Organism: uncultured Prevotellaceae bacterium; assembly: GCA_946402905.1. Lineage (GTDB taxonomy): Bacteria > Bacteroidota > Bacteroidia > Bacteroidales > Bacteroidaceae > Prevotella. The sequence continues at coordinate 87,976 of CAMIYC010000004.1, forward strand.
TCTGATCAGCACGCACTGCCAGGGTTCCATCCTCATATCCAGGTGCAACACACCATCCGCGCCAGCTCTTACAAGCCGTCTGGCAGTATCCCATGCAGCTTCACGGAGAGCCTGAGTCTGTTCACGCGAGGGAGAATGGGGGCTGCCCATCGCTTTATAACACTCATAGGCATTGCCATGCTCATTGTCGAGTATCTCCATTTGGAAGAGAGTGCCCGGGCGCAAACCCTCCAGCTGACAGTTGAGTTGCCGGGCAGAGGCTTGCATATAATTGGCGGCATTGCGCGCTGACGGCACCGTCTGTTCGTATTCCGTAGGATAATTGTATGCCAGGGCAACAATCTTCCCTGTCTGTGAACAACGACTGACGAACAAGGGATCCGCATTGTAGATCATCTCATCGCCCAGTTGATGAAGCATGCGGTAGGCATGGAAGGAGGGCTTGACAATGCCCTGAAAATTGACCATGCCAAATCCGCCGTGGAAGATCTCCTCTCCCCCGCCCTTCTCCTCGAAGATATCAGTGAAGGTCCAGTACATGACAGAGTTGGCACCGCCGATATTCTCCAGATTGGCCTTGATGATATAAGCGGCCGGGGGCAGCAGGTCGTGCATGACGTCGCGGCTGTTGGGGCTGGTGCTCCACTCTGTGATATGAATCTCTGCCTGAGGATATTTGCTCTTGGCGATAGTCTGACGGAGCCACGCCAGATCGTCCCGCAGCGAGTGTACATAGCGGATGGCGTCCTTGCCCTTTCCGCTTACGGGGTCAAGGGCATAGTCGGTGGGATAGGCGTGGGTGGAGATGAAGTCAACCGGAAGTCGGTTTTTTGCGCAGAAGTCAAGAAACTCTTCTATCCATATACCCTTCCACTGTTGCCGGTTGATCTCATCTTGTGGATAAAACACCGATTTCTTGTTGTCCGTGCGTTCGCCCTCATGACGCTTGTCTGCGATGAAATTGCTGGTGGCCGGACCGCCTACCCGCAAACGGCTGTCGACCGACTTCACCGCCTGTGCCGATACCTTATAAAGATTGAAATAGTCGCTTTTAGTGCCATCGAAGAACCCGAAGTCGAGGTTGGGCTCATTCCACACCTCAAAATACCACTGCCGCACCTCATCGATGCCATAGCGGTCTACCACATGCTGGGTGAAGGCTTTCACCAACGCACCCCACTTGGGCATATTACGGGCCTCGTAGGTCACTCTGTTGCGATACCACATCTGCAGTTTTCCGTTCTCCGCGTCAATGCCTTTCGGGAAGAAAGAGAGTTCCACAAACGGACGCACACCGGCCTGCAACATACGGTCGTAGACCTCGTCGATATATTGCCAGTTGTATACCACCCTTCCGTCAGGTTTTTCAAAATACACGCACATGTCGTCGTCGAAGAGGGCGTGCATGCGCAGATACTTAAACCCACAATGTTGTTTCACCAGTTGCAGTTGCTCTACCCACGAGGTGCGCAACCCTTCGTTTACCCTGCCCGCGCAGGTGCCCTCACTCCAGAGATGGGTGAAGGGAGTGCCTTTCGTCGAGATGTCGATGGTCTGAGCCATGACCAAAGACACGAAGGCCAGGCTTAGCGCGAGTAAAAAATGTCTCTTCATATTCTTGTATGCTATCATTGTGTCATTCCGTTGTATCATTCCGTTGTTTCTTTCGCCACGAAGGTACCGTCCTGCTCCTCATACAAGGTCACCACGGCATGTGAGCCGTCACCCTCCATACCGCTGATGGCCAACTGTTGTCTACGGCCGTCTTTCAGCCATACTGTCAGATGGTCAGCGTCTGTGGCCTCCACGCGCTCCACCACACTCTCCTTCTCATAAGGCTCCACCACCGTCAGGAAGCGGGCGGAAAGCCCTTTGCTCCTGACAGCCAGCGTCCGTCGGCGAGGTGTCTCATCGCCAAGGGGATAGTCGCCGCCGAGTGTCACGCACAGACGACTTGCCTGTATCTGGCTCAGGTCTATCTCTATCTCGCACTGCCCGTCGCCATCCTGTGGCTGGGCAGGCAGGGAATGAGGCATCAGGCGACCGGCTATTTTGATGAGGCCACCCTCGTAGTCACATCCACCATCTGCAACGGGCAACACACGGCGTGTCTGCATGGGCAGGTCTTTCAGCCACACAGAGTCTCCACCGACAGTCATCACACGCGCATCGCCCCAGAACAAAGTATTACGCTTGCTGCCCTTCACATCCAGGCGGAGCGTCAGTTTTCTGACACCGCTCACGTCTACGTCCAACGGTTGCTGACCCAGTATCCAGACACCGCTCCGGCCCTCTGCGAGCACACGGCCGTCGCCCAGGACGGTATACTGCACCTGTTTCTGCACATCGATCGGTTCGGGCTGAGTAGCCAGCATCACCTCACTGACACGAGGCCACGCCGTAGTCACCCGGATGTGCAGCGGTCCGTCCTCACTGTTGGGGCAGCGGTTACCCGCATTGTCATAATCCCTACCAAAGCCTGTGGAGAAGAGCGCCGTGGCACTGCCCTTTATGCGCCACCACTGGCAGTCAGTGATAAACTGAGCCGCACTGCGGCAGTCGTCCACCATCTGCGGATCATGACGCAGGCTGTCTTTCACGTCGGCTGTCAAGCCACGGAAGCCTTTCATCTGAAAGAGATTGTCGTAGGTATGTTCACGCTCTCCGCGCAAGTAGTCGGCCAGCACGACATAGTCGTCGGTCACCACCATCAGCCGGCGCTGTGTCACAGGCTCTGTCTCTCCTGTGATCTCCCCATAGGCAGGAGGATCGGCATCTTCATGGATAGACCTGCCCTCATCCCACATTTTCTCACCGAAGGAGATGCCCCCAGCCCAGTCGTACTGCATACCGCCGTAGGGGGGATTGGCCCATGGAGCCACCGTCTCGACCATGGCGGCCTGCATCCGCTTGCCCGCATAAAACATCTTGCGGAAACTTTCACGCGGCAGTTGCATCTTGTCGTCGACCACCACCATGTTCTTGTCCATGGAGGCTTGCACATAAAACTTATACATATACGACGGATAGCCATACCACACCATCTCGGGATTGAAGAAACTTCGCCCGTAGCGCATCATGCCCAGAAAAGAGGCGCGGTCGAAATGGCCATGGAATCCTCCATGCGTGCCATAGTGGAGATAGGCCTGCAACTGCTCCCGCTGCGGGCGGCCTTCGGTCTGAGAGCGCAAGTTGACGATACCGATATTGTCAGCGTAGGCCGACTGACGGTCCATCACGCTTCCGGTCTCAGGCAGTTCGGGCACTCCATATAAGAGGTCTCGCTTCCCTCCGCGCCTGATGATGGCGGCATACTCCGGGTCGCGATAGAGATAATACGCCAGCTCGTAACTCTCACCGCCCACCAGAGTCTCCTGTGCATCATTGACGGCAAACATCACGCCACGGTAGTCGGCAAAGCGCGGCAGGGCGTCCCACATATCCTTGATGCAGACGGAGTTTTTGGTGACAGGTCCCCATTTATGGAAATTGACCCCATAAATGCCGTCACCTTTCTTGAAGTCGGGCATCAGCGAATACCACGGCGTGGCTCCCATGGGCACCTGCCGGTGTATCAGGTCTTCGCCCCATGGTTGCAGGGCGAGAGCGGCCTGTGAAAACTCCGTGGCACACCACACATTATATCCCACTGAACACTCATACCAGAATCCGTCGTTCATCACGCCATGCGACAGATGGTCGACGATCATGCTGGGATGATACAACAACTCTTCGACGAGTGACCAGTCTTGCAGCACCAGCGCGCAGTACAACGCGCCACACATCTCGCTGAGTTTCCAGTTGTTGATGGCTCCCTGCTCTTCCTGAAGACGCACCACATCGACAAACTGGCGGAAAACCTTCTCCACCAGTTCTTTATCCACGACCGTGAAGACGCCCGACGGCAACACGGCATCATAAGCCATGGCGATATGCTGAAAGAAATGTCCTTCTTGCACAAACGACTGACTGCAACCGCGCAGTGTGCGCAGGTATCCCCGGGCAGGATCACAGAGACGGCGCATGAATGTAGCCACTTTCTCCGCATATTTTCTCTCACCGGTCAGCTGATAAGAGATGGCGGCAGCCATCAGGTTGTGCTCCTCAGGAGTATGAAAAAGGTGCGGTCCCAACTGGTCGTTGTCACCGCTGAGCCGGGTGGCTATCTCGGGCACTTCCCACCGGTCGGCCTTCGCGATATATTCCTCCTTGGCCTGCCGGCCCCAGTCGTAGCGGGCGGCTTTGTCGCGCACCTCATCCCATCTCTCTGCAGTCAGCAACACATTGGGAGCAGGCAGCGACACTGCCGTCACCACGTCGAGCTGGTCTGTGGCACTGGTCTCGCCATTGGCCACCGCCTGCACCAGCTGGTGCTCACGGTTGCCGGCAGGCAGACCCTTGCCGATTGTCACGATCAGTCGGCAGTCGCGTGTCTCGCCAGGTGACAGGGTGAAGGCACCGGGCGTCACTTCCGACGCCATCATCTCCCAGCCTTTGCCGGGCACAGACAAAACGACGGCTTGCCGGATATCTGTCTGATTGGTGACGGTGAAATCGTACGTCACACTTTCTCCAGCCCGTGCCGACTTCCCCCTCACTGCGGCCTCCAGGCTCACATGGGTGCCCTTGACAGCCTCCACACCCCTGACCTTCACCTTCCGATGTCCAGAGAGAGACTCTACACGCACCGACTTCACGCAGCGCAGTGCAGCATTGAGTTGAGCGGAGGGCACGTCAAAACGGTTCCAGGGTATGACTATGGTCTTCCAGCCTTTTCCACTGACGGCGACGACAGCCTGTCCGCTCACCTTATTGTTGGAGGTGAACGACACCCGGAGCTGTTCTGTCTGGCGGCCGTCGGTGAGGCACTCCAGACGCAAGGCCTTGGTCTGCTGCCAGCACATCGCTCCACTGTCTACCGTCCAGAATCCGTGGTGTATCTTCTCCCCATCGGGATGAACATAGTCGTAGAGCACCTGCTGTCCGCGTGCAGCCATCACATACATCAGCACGGCGGCTGCCAGAAATATTTTGTGAGGTTTCATCATATACGCCTTTTTGAAATTTAAAAAATACCGGTTTCCACACGGAGACCGGTATTCAACCTAAACATAATAACCTAACTAATATATCATATTAAACCTAAAAGATGCGGTATTTACTCTAAATACGTACGGAGGACACTGGATACGCATGAGACAGAGGCTTTTTTTATGATGACTCCTATTTTTTGTAATACGCCTCGACGATATCCTTAGGCAACCGGATTTCTATCGGCTGGACAGCACGCTTATACTGCCGGTCGCCGTCGCCGACAGCCACCAGCCATGCCGTGTAAGAACGCCGCGGATTGTCCATGCCACACTCGTAGGGATAGAAACGGAATGTCGTGTCGTTGATCTTCTGCAGCGGACCGCATATCACTTCGATATGCGGCGTGTTGTGCGCATGGTCATCTGAAAGCGACACATGAGTGGAGTCGGTATAGACGGCGCGGATGTGCATGGTGATACCGTCCTTGCCGGCATGGAAATCGGTCACCATTCCACCATGGCGCTTGGGATCGTTGGCTATCATCCTCCCGTCTTGCTCCAATCCCACATACTGCATCTTCTTGCCCTGCGTCGACGCATAACGTGCTTCCGTCATGTTGGCCATCTCTTGGTCGAAATACCAGAAAGCGTCGTGTGAATCGCCTTGATAGGAAGCGTATGGAGCGGGAGCCGGACGCCTGCCGACATGAAACACATCGGTCAGGGCTCCATCGCCGTCGGATGGCTGCATATCAGGATTGTAACGACAAGCAAGCCATCCACGCCGCACGTCGACCCGGCGCAACGTACCATCCTCGTTCATCCGCCACTCCAGTGATTTTTTGATAAACCGCGCCATATACTCCGCCGTCTCGGGCATACACTCGAAATGTCCGCTGCCGGCATCACAAAGGAAGGACACACAACTCTCAGGATACATCATGCGGAAAGCAAGGGCCGGGCGCACACGTCCCTCCCACCATTCATACTCGCCCTCTATCATCAGGCCGGGTATGCCGTCGATGTTGCGCGTCCTGCCCCACTCCACATTGGCAGTGCCATAGCCGCAGAGATTGGTGCGCGGCGCGTCGCCATGGAAGGAGATGATGCAGAGCGTGCGGTCGTTGTTCCACGCGGCGAAGTTCCAGGGGAAGGTGGCATGGGCTGAATGTCCGAAGGGGATGATGGCGGCATGCTCTATCTCAGGGTGCCCGCTCTGTCCGGCCAGTCCGGCCATCATCTCCTCAAAAACTTTCTGACAGCCCGACAGCGGATCCCAACTGGCAGAGAAAGCCGGGGCCACCCACAACAGGGCGATATCCATCTCTCGCATACGCTTCTGAAACGACGGCATCTTAAACACCATCTCCTCGGTCATGTTCATCTGTGTGAATACCACCGCCCTGACATGCCGGCATCCCTCAGGCACCCACAGATAGGCATTGGGAGCCTTGCCCGTCTCTTTGGAGATATAGTTGGTCAGTTCTACGGAATACTGATACATGCCACTCTCGCCCACAGCTCCCACAGGGAGGCCATGGATGAGGAAAAATACGAAAAGCAATAAAACAGAATGTCTCATATCATTAATCATTTATTCAACTATCGCAAGCTCCAGTTTCATCAGGTTATTAGGTTGTTTGGTCACTACGCTTAGAGGTTTTTAGGGGATATCTGCATATCGACAGTGTATTCATTGGTAATATCACCTGATGATCTCATCACCTCATAGTCTCATCACCTCATAACCTTAAAACCTTATAACCTTATAACCCAACAAGTTGAGTGAAAGCGAAACTTGAATCATTTATATTCAGATGCACAGGACCCAGGAGCCCAGAATCCAGCAGGGGGTCGTCCTTGGTGTAAAATTTCCACGGCATCATTGGCCTGCAGACGCAACTGGGTCGTCAGGTCATGGTCAGACAACTGTCGCTGATTGACGATGCGGCATGACAGCCCCGAGGTGGGAAATGCGAAAGCACAGGCGTCGCGGTAAAATCCCATCTTTGTAATCGGCTGCGGCATGAGCTTTCTCACCGTCTTGCCGTCAGACCTGAAACTGACCTGCGACCACACCAACTGCTTCATCGAATGCTCTGGAGCAATCCAGGGGCCACCCGTGCCACTGTATCCGGGCGACTGGTGCATCATCAACCGCAGCCCCAGACGTTGCGCCTCACGCATGGCATGGACAACGGCCTGATGCCATAAGGCAGAATTGTAATCGACACTACCCCGTGGTATGCCCACCCCTACATCAAAGATCATAGCCCCTCCATAGCCAGCCTCCTTCATGTACTCCAGGTCGGCAGTGATGCCCCCCAGGGAGATATTGCCATTCATCCATTCCCAGTAGGTACTGGGGCGGGCTGACTGTGGCGGCTGGACAAAATCGGCGACCGACAACTGTGCCAACGCCCCACAGGGCATCAGCCCCATCACCAGACAGGAAAGCAGAGAGCGGGCCATGGCTATGGGATAGGAGTGAAACGTAGGACGGCGCCTCCAGACGGCAACAGGCGCAGGGTGAGCTCCTTGCCTGCTTTTATCTTGATGGTCTTGGCCGACACCTGAGTGCGTGTCTTCACGGCAGGGTCGTCATTGTATATCTCCACCTGGTATTTCCCGGCTGAGAGGAAATCGGCCGTGTGTAGGGTGAGCGTACGCGCCTCGGTATTGGTCATGGCTCCGACCCACCATTCCTGCCCCTGGCGACGTGCCATCACGACATGTGAGCCGGGCGTGCCCTCGAGCACACGTGTCTCGTCCCATACGGTAGGCAAATGGTCAAACCATCTGAGCTCCGGCTCGTCATTGGCCATCTCCGGACGGTCATACCAGAAGAGTGTCTGCAGGGGGCCATAATAGATGAGCGACGCAGCCAGCTGATGTCCATGGGTGGTCTTCAGCCTGCGGTCGTAATAGCAGATGGTGTAGTCGGCGGCTCCGTTGATCATACGGGTGAAGGGGAGCACCGTATTGTGGGTAGCATCGGGGAATTCCTCATTGCCCCGGATACCTTCCTGATTGAGCAGGTTGGGATAAGTGCGCGAGAATCCCGACGGGCGGTACTCGTCGTGGATATTGACCATCAGGTGATTTTCGGCGGCATAGCGCACCAGGTCGTGAAGCCATACTGCCCACCGGTGTGAGGCATACTCCACAAAGCCGCTCTTCACACCGACGATGCCCCACTGGTGTAGCAAGGGGAAGAGCTCACGCATCTGTTTCTGCAAGGCATGTTGGTTGACGTATAGCCAGATGCCCACCCCATGCTCCTTGCCATAAGCCACGATACGTGGCATGTCGAGCTGCGGCACCACTTTCGTGGCATCGCCGTCGTGCGAAGTGCAGGGCATATACCATTTCCAGTCAAAAAGCATATAGGGGATATGATGACGTGCACAGAAATCGATGGTGCGCAACGCCCCCTCAGTGGTGATGGTGATCTCGCGCATGATCTTGCCCGGCCTCACCCACTCAGCGGCATCCGCTATCTGGCAGGGTGGGTTGAGGTTGTCGATCAGGTAGCGTCGCTCCAGCAGCGCGCCATAACTTTCCGCCGTGAGAATGACTTTCCACGGTGTGGCATAGTAAGTGACGATGTCGACCGGCGAATACATCGTCGTGGCCAGCGTATTGGGCCTGGTCTCCGAGGCCACGTTTTTTTCCAGGCACCAATCGTCGACATCAGCATCGGCGAGGGCGCAATAAAGTCCGTTGGGCAACTGCACCGACACGGCACGCTCTATCGGATGCTTCACGGCGTTGACATCTTTCAGCTCATAGGGAGCCTGCGCCCACTCCGCCGCCCATACTTTTGTGGAAGGGGCGAAAGTGTATTCGGTCAGGTCGGCCACTACTTTGTGGAAGACGGCCTGTGGATGCTCAGGAAAGAAATATCGGAAAGCGATGCCTTCGTCATAGACGCGCACCTCGATGTCCATGCGATAGTCGCTGCCGTCATGCTTGGACAAGAAGAGAGTGCCTGCATTGTAGTTGTCGGGCACCTCTGCCTGTTCGCCATAAAGATTGCGGATGCTGCCACGATGTGACGACTGTGCCATGGAGTCGACGGTGAAACCGTTCATCCAGCACGCATATTGGGGATACTTCCTGGCAAGGGCGCGCTCCCAGGTATGATTGTCGAGCTGAAGTCCAAGCCTTGAGGGTGCCAGGACCTGCTTCCCGTCGCGGGTGAGGGTGTAGACAAAAGCGTCGTTCTGCTGGGCGATGGTCACTGTATTGTGTCCTTGTGGCGATGTGACGGACAGCTGTCGTCCTTCTGCCCACGAACGAAGGAGGCAGACAGATAACAACAGGCCCGTGATGAACATTGTACGTTTCATTGTCGTATGATGGTTTTTCCGTTTGACTTGACTTCATAATGCTGCGGGGTGGAGACGATGGTGTCGACACGCCCGTCCTTCAGACAGACCTTGATGCCTACGGCGTCATCCCCACCAGGGTTGAAAAACTCTACCCTCTCTATCTCTGATGGCTCAGCGGTGTCGCTGGGTTCGTAGACGGCCACAAAGGGATGCGTCCAGGCGTCGCCATGCTGGCGGGCCACAAAAGTGAGCACAGGTTGCTTGTCCACTTTATAGGGCATCAAGTCGCCCAGACGCTCATACTCAAGATTGACGGGCGAGAGGGCACGGAAGACCACACGGTCGGGGGCTCCCTGCATCCACATCCTCATATCTACCCGGCGGCCGTCGGGGAAGGTCGTTGTATACAGTGCCGCCACGTCGCTCTGCGTCTTGGCAGACAGTTTGTCGTAAATATAACTATAGGCATAAAGATGTCCGCCGGCAAAGGCCAGCTCGTCGGTAGGCTGCAGGTGCAGGTCTGCGCCGTCTGCCGCCGTGAGGGTCATCTGCTGTCCGAGATTGTGGTAGAAATAGTCATGAAATTGGTCTTTGCCATCTTTGCGCCGACTGCGGAAGACATCTACATAATATCCCCCGTGAGCGGTCTTCACGATGCCATTGGTACGCAGTTGGTCGGCCTGGGTCTCCGGCTCTGTGAAGGCCACCTGACTGACCGTAGCGGCATCGGTGTGATGGAGGAAGCGCACATCGAAAGCATGCTGCGACATCATGACAGGATAATCGGATACGCCGTCGACACACACGGTATTGTGGGCGGGGAACCGGGAGTAATACTCCAGATAGTCTGATCCGCCATACAGTGCGCGGCCGATACCGGCATCGGGTGCAAGCACCAGTCCCTTGCCATAGAGTTCCATGGAGATACCGTTGGCATGCTGATGATTGCCAAGCGACCCGTTGAGCGACACCATCAGGTCGTGCTGCGGGTCCATGCCTGTGCGCTGCACCAGCCAAGACACGTTGGGAGAATAAAACGTCGGGGTGACATATTGCTCTATCAGAGCAGTGGGGGCATCGGGCTTGACGGCCTCTGCCAGCGACTTCACACGCCCGGCCAGGGACGAGTCGTGATGACGGGTGGCATAATCCTGCAACAATGCAAGCGGACGCTCTTTGAGGTAACCTGGGTGGGTGTCGCCGAAGCCGCAGATCATGCGGTTGGGAAACAGATATTGCGCCTGGGCAAACACCGCCCGCTCGATGACAGGTATCTCGCGGAAGATGTCGATACCGGCCTTTGTGTCCATCGTATGGGCAAAGGATACGAAGTCGCCCACCACGCCTGTGCTGTAGCCGGGCGACTCGCACCAGATGGCCGTGGTGGGGTCGAAACCGTAGGAGGCAAGACGGCTCATGCTCCACTGCCGGATGCTCGACTGATGCACCACATAGTCGAGATAGTAGTCGCGCCCGTGGCGGTCGACATAGGCGGTGTCGGGCTGCAGTACCAGGGCGATGCGCACCAGGAAATTGGCTTGTATCAGGTCCCAGTTGTTATGGGGCACTCCATTGGCGATGATATTCTCTGCCCACTTCTTGAGAGCCGCCTCATAGATGGGGACATCCTTCATCTTGAACCCCGCATCGCGCAGCAGGCCGTAAAGTTCCGTACACTCATTGACGGCATCCTCATGGATCACCTCAAAGGTGGTCATGCCCACAAGGGTCTGGATATGACCGTGATTCAGGTCCTTGGGCACATGGCGGTAATAGATGCCTTTCATAAACACGTCGAAGACACCCAGCGCCATCCGCGCATAGCGTTCATCGCCATTCTCGGCGTATAGACGGGCCGCGTCGCGGGCGATACCGAGTATCTGACGGTTGAGGCTGGCTATGCTGCCGCCGGTTTTCGAGGGATGTATCTTCTCCTGGCGACCGTCTGTCTTGTTGACAAAGGTCACATTCGACTGCTCGTCATCATCATAAGGCACCACGTCCTCCAGCCGCGGAGCGCCATAGGGTGCCACATGGTTTCTCATACCACTGAACTTCACGGTAGGCTCCGGCGCGCGGTCGCCACCGGCATGGCTGAACGACTCGTCGCGCACATAGACTTCTGTGGCATGCGAATACCAGTACATCTGGAGACGGGAGTAGAGCCAGTCGGGCTGCTGCGCCACCTTGTCTAAATATACATCTGTCTTGGCTTTCAGACGCTCATATTCCTGCTTGTCCATCGCAGATGGCGATGCCGACAGGGAAACCAGCCACACAGACAGGCATGTCAACAAAAAAGATAATCTTTTCTTGCTCATAGATAAACGGTTTTCTATCTATACGTTTTTCACCACAAATATACGCAAAAATAAAAAAATGCCAAAACTTTAAGTATATGAATACCAACGTACGTATATTTATAAAAACCGACGCTTATGAGAAGATTGATATTTGGCATCGTGCTTTGTGGACTGGTGTCCTGTCAGACCAAGACGGAGACGGTGGATACCGACAAGCAACTGCGCTACTGTGCGGAGCAGATAGACCGCGCACTTCAACTGCTGCAGCAGGACGACGGCTCTTACAACTATCAGATGGAGCCGCGCAACATACTCTCTGTCAGCAATGACAGCACACAGCAAGGAATGGGATGGAACTGCCGGCAGGCCTCGCCCGAGGAATGGTGTTCCGGCTTCTGGCCAGGCATCCTGTGGATGGACTATGCTTATACTAAAGACGAGCGCATACGCCGGCAGGCGGAAGGCTACACCGAAGCGCTGGCCATACTGACCCAGCGGCCCGCCTACGACCACGACCTGGGATTCCTGGTGCTCAGCAGCTATGGCAAAGGCTACGAGCAGACCCACAACCCCTCATACAAACAGATGATGCTCGATGCCGCCGACTCCCTGGCCACGCTCTTCAACCCCACTGTGGGCACGATACTGAGCTGGCCACGCCATGTGAAAGACTATGGTGGCCACAACACCATCATGGACAATATGATCAACCTGGAGCTACTCTTCTGGGCGGCACAGAATGGCGGTTCGCCACAACTACACGACATCGCGGTGAGACATGCCGAGACCACCATGCAGAATCACTTCCGCCCCGACGGCTCCTGTTACCACGTAGCCGTCTACGACACCATCACCGGAAAACTGATCAAGGGTCTCACACACCAAGGCTATGCAGATGAGTCGATGTGGTCGAGAGGACAGTCGTGGGCCATCTATGGATATACCATGGTCTATCGGTTTACCAAAGACCCACGTTTCCTGGACTTCGCACAGAAAGTGACCGACATCTACCTGAAAAGACTGCATGAGACGAGTGACGACTGGGTACCGCTCTGGGACATGGATGCCCCGAAGGACGCCCAGACCCCGAAAGACGCATCGGCCGCCTGTGTCGTGGCCAGCGCGCTGCTCGAACTCTGCGAGTATGTCGCTCCCGAAAAGGCGCAGGACTACCGCGCCGCGGCGGAGCACATGCTATACGACCTCAGTACGGAGCGTTATCAGTCGAGGGAGAAGAATGTGGCCTTCCTGCTACACTCCACGGGGCATTACCCCGCCGGCAGCGAGATCGACGCCAGTATCATCTACGCCGACTATTACTACATAGAGGCGCTACTGAGGCTGAAAAAGGGCTGAGATCTTTAAGAGCAACTACTTGAGTAACAAAATTCTTTAATTCTATAATTCAAACAAATCCAAGAAAATCCAAATGACCAAACAAAAACGAGCCAAACAACCAAACATTTTAAACTACGGATTTTCTTCATATTCTTGTATGCTATCATTGTGTCATTCCGTTGTGTTATTCCGTTGTTTCTTTCGCCACGAAGGTACCGTCCTGCTCCTCATACAAGGTCACCACGGCATGTGAGCCGTCACCCTCCATACTGCTGATGGCCAACTGCTGTCTACGGCCGTCTTTCAGCCATACAGAGTCTCCACCGACAATATCCTGGATGAAAGATTATCGTTAGGACGTAGGAATGTGGACGGCTGACATTTTGTCAAGAAAATGTGACGATTTGTCGTTGAAAGATCAATGGCACGTTTGTTGTAACATATAGGGTGAAAGCTGTGAGTAAGCAAGAGCCAAAAGAGTTTGCTCTTGGATGGCTGGTCGAAAGCAGTTTTCCAAGCCGATGTCATGACAGATGCTTTTAGGCAGAAGTCAGGACTCAGGCCATTGAAAGAACATTGTTTAACAAAAGTATAATTAGGAGGTATTGATTATGTTACCAGTTTTTAGAAACAGTTGGTTCCCAACAGTATTTGATGAATTCTTGAACACTGATCTTATGCCTCGTGCCAATGCTACAGCACCCGCAGTCAATGTGAAAGAGGATGAAACGGCCTATGTTATGGAGTTGGCAGCTCCAGGCATCAAGAAAGAGTATTGCCGTGTGAGCTTAGATGATGAGGGCAACCTCTGCATTGCCATCGAGAACAAGATGGAGCAAAAGGAGGGTGACAAGAAGCACCACTATCTGCGCCGTGAGTTCAGTTACTCCAACTACGAGCAGACCTACACATTGCCGGAGGATGTGGAGAAGAAGGGTATCGCGGCCAAAGTAGAGAACGGTATTCTGACCGTCACCTTGCCAAAGGTAAAGAAAGAAGAGAAGAAGCAGGCAAAAGCCATAGAAGTATCATAATTGGGATTAATGTTAATTAGGCAAATAAGGGCAGTTCCAAGCGGGACTGCCCTTTTGTTTGTATGTTTAGTACACCTTTTTGTTTTGGGGATGTTTTTCAGATGAAACGTTGGACTACCCCGATGACTTAGTTGATTAATTTTGTAGTGTAGTATTTGATTTTTTTGCAAGAGGCTATACTCCGAAGAGTAGTACACAATTCTGTTTCACTGGCGCCGTTCCAGCTTGAATTCGAAGGGGCGGTTGAAATTACGCCGGGAGTAATAGGTAACTGACGGGGCTGTGGCCGAACTGTCACTATAGCATACCTCGCCGTTGTTGACGCTCCCTTAATGGTTAAGGGTCAAGATGACGCAGCCAAAGCAGAATGGTGGCCTCTGGCTTCACTCCCTTTTTTGGCTTTCGATCATAACGATATTTTAAAGGATGCCATTTTCAAATATAGTGACATGCTCTCCAGCGGAACCAGGTAAAAGCCTGATACGTGATGGCAGTTGGTTCCTTTTTTGCAAGGGTATCATGCAGCGGCATGAAGTGCTCCTGTTTGCTCAATCGGGCATTGGATGTGCTTGACAAGAACTTTTCCTTTACTAATATAGGAAACCGAACGCCCAAAGAGGAATCTTGCCCATCGAGGCGGAGTCAATGCCGTCGGCTGCCACAAAAGCATGCTCCGCTCTGGGAACCAGGGTAAGATAGATGTCGTGGCGTTCAAATAGTTTTTCCATTTTATTTGATTGAGTCGTTGGGTGTTTTTAGCAAAATACACTTTTGTGTTTAAAATGTTTTTTGTGAAGAACATTTTAATTGATAGAATGTTTTTTGTAAAAAACATATTGTTGCTTGCAAAGGTACATTTTTTTCTTAATCCTCCAAATTGTTCTCGTTTATTCTCGAAGTTGATTAAACATAATAAAAGCATTTCGTCAAGTCATTCATCGTTAACCCTGACTACCCTGGGCAGGTATGGAAATGAAAGAATCCCTGGAAACTCTTATTTGAGCCACCAGGGATATGTAGAAGGACTTTTTGATTCTATTGGAAAGCGGGCTGGAAACAGTCTTTCCATAGGGGAACGGCATTCTTCAGTCGAAGACAAAGCCTAGGATGAGGTCGAGGCCGAAGGTCGCAGGTGTTCGGTTAGGTAAGTTGATGATTACTTCAACCACCCATTATAATTGGAGGTATAACGAAGAACTCCACTCCTTTTTTTCTTAGTTAATTCTATAATTCTATAATAGGGTATCTAATTTGTAGTAGTATAGATGTCATGTGAATGTTTCCTATGAAGTGTACACACTCCCCCTACCCCCCTCTAACTTAGAGGGGGAAATGATTACCACTGCAAATAGAGAGTGGATGTGTAAGAAAAAAATTGGACACCATAAATTTAAATTAAAAATGAAAAATGAAAGATTAAATATATACAAGTTCCGCATTTGCTTCACTTGTCGGTTTTCAAGGTTTTAAGGTTATGAGGTAATAAGGTGAAATGACCAAGGAATGCTCTGTAGTTATGCATATCTCACCAAAAACCTCTAAGCGTAGCGACCTAACGACCTGATAACCTGATAACTGGAGCTTGCGGAAGTTAAATTAAATATTAAAAATTAAGATGAGTAAATGAGGGGATTGAGGGCACCACTTCAAGAACCTCACTATCTCACGACCTTGAAACCACAAACCTTAAAACCTCATAACCTTAAAACCTTTAGACCCAACAAGTTGAGCGAATGCGAAACTTGAATCTATTAATATGATGACAGGGCAAAAAAAATGCAGGATGTGCTCCCGAGAGCGACATCCTGCATTTAATATTTATATGAATTTATCCTGTGACAGCTGCTATTTCTTGATGGGATACAAGTAGGTGAGCACGATGATCAGCAAGGCAATAACTGCCGGGAACAAAGAGAAGAGCGACCACACCATCGAAAGCACCGAGTCGGTGATGGAAGCGGGGTCGACACTGGTGTTGCCCATTTCGTCGGTGATCATGCTGGCTCCTGCCAGCCCCAGGAACAGGGCGACAAGCGAGCCTGATATGGCGGTGCCGAACTTCTGTGCCATGGTGCCCGACGAGAAGATCAAGCCTGTGGAGGAGGTGCCGTTCTTCTCGGTGGCATAGTCGGCCACGTCGGCATACATCGACCACAACAGCGGAGAATAGAGGCCGATACCGATGGAGGTGAGTACCACCACAGCCACCATCACCCAGATATATGCGGGATCCATGGGGATAAAGAAGAAGCCGATGGAGAAGACCAGACAGATGACAGCCGCCACCATAAACGCCTTGCGCTTGGAACCGATCCACTCGGTGAACTTGGGTGAGACGCCGCCGAATATCATACAGGTGAGTTCGCCGAATGTCATAAACACGGTATAGTTGATGATCAGGCCGCTCACCGTCACGTCGCCATGCAAGCAATACTCAAACAGATAGCCTGCGACGGCATAACGGAAACCATTGAAGAAGTTGGTACAGATACCGATGAGCGTGAGCAGGATCCAAGGCTTGTTCTTGAACAGGTCGGCAAACGGACGTAATGAGAATTTCTCGGCACGCACGGGTTTCAGACGCTCCTTGGTAAGCAGGCCGCAAGCCAGGGTGCCCGCCGCGGCAATGGCACCGAAGAACGCGCCAAGCACGGCATACTGATGTTGCTCGGTGCCGCCCACGAACTTCTGCAGGTAAGGGAAGCTGAGCAGCGTGATGAAGCCCATGGCATAGGCACCCACCATGCGGAACGAGGAGAACTGGTTTTTCTCGTTGTCATCGTCGGTCATCACACCAAGGAGCGAGCCGTATGGCACGTTGACCGCCGTGTAAAGAGCCATCATGAGCAGATAGAGCGAATAAGCCCATATACGCTTGCCCACCGGACCGAGGTCGGGCGTATAGAGCAAGAGGGCGAACACCAGGCCGAAAGGTATAGCGCCATAGATGAGCCAAGGCCGGTAGGTGCCCCAGCGACTCTGGGTGCGGTCGGCCAGGCTGCCCATTAGCGGGTCGGTGACGACATCAAACATACGTGCGATGAGCATCAGCGTAGCGGCATCGGCGAAAGTGAGTCCGAAAACATTGGTGAAGAAGAGCGGGAAGGCGATGGACATGATTTTCCATGTGATGCCTCCTGCCGCGGCATCACCGAGTGCATAACCTATTTTTTCTTTTAAGCTTGCCATGTGGGTTAGAGTTTACAGTGATTTGTTTTTCGCTACCAGACGCTTGATGGTCTCGACAGAAGCAGAGGTGGTAAGACCGTCCTCCGGAGTATGCATGCAGTAGTCAATCAGTTGGTCGATGGTCGATGTGGCCACGTGCATACGGGTGTCACTCGAAGCATAATAGATGAACACCTTGCCATCGTCGTCGGCAATCCAGCCATTGGCAAATACCACGTTCATCACATCTCCGATATACTCCCATCCCTCCGGCACGAGGAAATAGCCACCTGGCTGGGCAATCACACGAGTGGGGTCGTCGAGGGCTGTCATATACATATAGAGCACGTAGCGCAACCCACTGGCGCAAGCCCGCACACCATGGGCCAGGTGCAGCCATCCACGGTCGGTCTTGATGGGATGAGGTCCCTCGCCGTTTTTCACCTCCATGATGGTGTGGTAGTGACGGGCGTTGATGATCTTCTCTTCCGTGATCTCGGCATGGGTGATGTCGTCGACCAGCCCCCAGCCGATGCCGCCACCCGATCCTGTGTCGATGAAGCCGTCCTGCGGGCGGGTATAGAATGCATACTTGCCATCGACAAACTCAGGGTGGAGCACCACATTGCGCTGCTGGCTCCTGGACTTCAGGTCGGGCAGACGATCCCAGTGGATCAGGTCTTTGGTACGTGCGATGGCGGCAGTGGCCGTAGCGGCAGACAGATTGCCGGGCTCATTGTCGTCATGACGCTCTGCGCAGAACACGCCGTATATCCAGCCGTCTTCATGCGCTGTGATGCGCATATCGTAGATGTTGGTGGCCGGGATGACATCATCCGGCATGGTGATGGGTTCGTCCCAGAAACGGAAATGGTCGATGCCGTTGGGACTCTCTGCCACGGCAAAGAACGACTTCCGGTCGGCCCCCTCCACGCGCACGATAATGACATATTTGCCGTTCCACTTGATGGCACCGCTGTTGAGCGTGGCATTCATCATGATGCGCTGCATCAGATAGGGATTGTCTTTCTCGTCGAAGTCATACCGCCAGGTCAGCGGAGTGTGCTCAGCGGTGACGATAGGATTCTTGTACTTGGTGTAGATACCGTTGCCCCACTCCATGGGTTGGTTTTTCAGGTTGAGCAGCTCTTCATGATGAGCTTTGAGCGCTGCCACTCGGTTTTGGAAATCTGACATGATACTTTATTGATTGTTCATAATTATATTACTATTGATAAGGCCAATGGCCCTGTCTGGCTCACAGTGGCTTACAGTCCCTTGATATCACCGAGGAAGAGGGTCTTCTCCTGGGCATACATATCCTTGAAATACGGGGCGTCGGGCTTCACGGGTGACGGGCCGAACCACTCCTCCTTGTAATTGCGCCATGTGAGGAAATAACTGATAGGGAATTGCTGTATAGAAGGCCAGAGGGTGGAAGTCCACCAGGTAGGCTCTGTCATGTTTTTCATGCCACACTCGGTGAGCGCGGGTATCAGCCCATGCTCCTTGGCCACCTGGCAGAGCACGGTCAGGTTTTGCTGAGCGCGCTTGATAAACGGCTCTTTCTCCTCAGGAGTCCACTGATAGCCATCAAGACCGATCATGTCTACACGGTCATCACCAGGATAGCGGTCCAGCAGCCGTTCGGCGGTCAGGTCGTCTTGCATACCGGGAGAATACGACCACACCAGATTGTCAAAGCCGTCGGCCTTGAGTTTGTCTTGGAGCATATTCCACAGGGCCTTGTATTCTTCGACACTGCAAAGCTTCTCGCCCCACCAGAACCAGGAGCCGGAGTTCTCATGCCATGGACGGAAGATGACAGGTATCTTCTTGCCCTCATCATCCGTGAGGGTGAGGAGGAAGTCGGACACACGCTGCATCCAGGTCTCAAACTTCTCATGAAACTCGCCACCAGGCAGTATTTTCTTCACCACCAAGGTGTCGCTCACATCCCATGCGGTGCCTTCGGGGAACTTCTGGCCAGCCCATCCGCCGCCATCAATGGTGGTGACAGGATTGCGTGGATGCCAGCTCAGTGTGATGATGCCACCACGGCGATAGTGATTTTTCACCTCCTCTGTCATACGGGTGAACGGCACGCTGTCGAGATTTTTAGCATCTCCCATTTCGATGCCACCCAGGTCGAAACCCATCATAGCGGGATAGTCGCCGCACACGTTTTTCACATCACTGGAGTCTTTGTCATATTCCCAGGTCAGCCCATACATCGGGTCGTCCTGATGTCCATACATGATGCCTTTCTGCAGGAGCGTGTCCAGGCGTTCGATCAACAGCTGGGCAGGGGTCTTTTCGGGCTCAGCTTTCTTCATTGTCGTACAGGCAGCCACTGTTACAGTCGCAATAGCCATAGCTAAGATTTTTTTCATATCGATATTTTTCTAATTTATTCTCTATTCACTTCTTCCATCTCATCATCCCCTCTCCTTTGGGGAGGGTTAGGGTGGGGTTTCCATCCCCTCCCCTTTGGGGAGGGTTAGGGAGGGGTTAATCCCATTTGCCGGAGCAGCCAGTTTTCCCATTCATCCCACTGCTCCTGATACCAAAAGTGACCTGTCATCTGATACAGACTGAGCGTTTTGGGAGCCTTCACCACATTATATACCGAATAGGCGGATGAAGGGGGCACCACCTCGTCGTTGTAGCCGAAGGAATACCAGCCGGGGCAGGTGATGCGGCGGGCGAAGTTGACACCATCATAATAGCGGGCACCCTCCACTTTCTTCATATCGGGGTTTTTCACCTGATAGAAGTAATGCGGCCAGCCACAGGCCTTCTGCTGCAGGGCGATCTCGTAGTCGCACATGGCATCGTGAACGGCAGCCACGTAGGTGATACGCCGGTCGAGGGCGGCCACGGCGAGCGACAGGAATCCGCCTTGCGACGACCCTGTCACTCCCACCTCGCGGCCGTTCCATTCCGGCAGCGAGGCGATATAGTCTACCGAGCGCACCGCACCGACCACCACGCGCCGATAATAGTTCTTCTCGGGCTGGTCGAGATTGGTCTCCCAATAGCCGTCGAGAGCTGCCTGACGGATGTCGTCGTAGACCGACTGCTGCATGGTGACGGGGATGCCGTGGATGCCTATCTCAAGCACGATAGCGCCCTGCGAGGCCGTCCACACGTCTCCCCCGTAAGGTCGCACGCCTGCTCCGGGCACCCGCAGCAAGGCAGGGTACTTGCCTGGCTTGACAGGCTTGCACAAGATGCCATAGATACGGCTTCCCGGGCGGTTGTTGACAAAACTCACCTCATAGACGTTGACCGTTTCGGTGCAGCGTTCGGGCAGAAGGGTGAGATGAGGATCGAGGGCATGCTGGCGGGCTTCGCTCAGCGCCCGGCTCCAAAACTCGTCAAAGTCGGCCGGGCACTGGGTGGCAGGCTGCAACTTCTCAGGTGAGAAGCCTGCGGTGCAGAGCCCCTCATAAGTCTTGCCATCGACATGTGCGGTCACTTTCAGCCTGTAGAAACCGGGGGACTTCATCGTGCCCGTCCATTTCATACTGCCGTCCTTGAGTGTCACGCCTGTTTTCTTGACATCCGGATACATCACCGGACCGGCCTCATAATCCACGACCACATGGTCGAGCAGTGTGCCCGACTTGAGTACCTGAACCTGAAACTGTGCCTTCTCACCTGTCTTATAGTTCCAGTCTTTATGATCGGGAGTGACACTGACCACAATGTTGTGGCCTCTGATCTGCCCCATGGCCGTGAGCCATGAGCAGAGGAAAAACAGCAGGAATATATTCTTTTTCATGATTACTATTATTTGATTATTTCTTCTCGCCGATTCTGGCCATACGCTCCACCTCGGCCTTGATCACCTGGAGGGTGGTGGTGTCGGTAGAGAAGACCGAGTTGAGCCCCTGGGCTTCCTGAGCCGGGTCGCCGGTATAGTCGTCGCCCACCTGCCACTGCTCATGCTGAGGGTTGGCAAAGCCTCCCCACCCCCAGAAATTGCAACCGGCAAAATGTCCTCCGCTCTCTGCATTGTCGCCAACGAGTGAGAACACGAAACGGTAGTAGCCGTCACGCCCTTCGGTGGTGACGTCCTTAGTGAACTTAAACCCATCGCGCGGATAGCCAAACTCCTCCATGACCAATGGTTTGTTGAGCCGGTCGCAGATAGCCAGATGACGGTCGATATAATTCTTGGTACTGTCGCAACTGGCCTTCAGGTCTTCCACCAGATGGTCGGGACGGGCCCATGACCAGTTGTATGGCCAGAGATGCACATTGCAGTAATCAATATTCTGGTCGGAGCAGATACGCTCGTATGCGGCGTAGTCGCCCTCGCACCCCCAAGCTCCCTCACTGCCCACGGAGATGAGGTGATTCTTGTCGATGCTGCGGATGAGTGCCGAAGCCTCGGCAAGCCATTTTTCGAAAGCAGGCAGGGCTTCCTTGCTGAAAGCGCGTGGCTCATTGCCAATCTGCCATGACATGATGGCGGGGTCGTCGACATATTTCACACCCGTATAACGGTTGGTGCGGCCTAAGATGAAGCGCACGTAATCGTAGAAGAGCTGGTGGGCTTTGTCGTTGGTGGCATACTGTGCCACAAAACTCATATAGGCGCCATAGCCGTCTTCGTTGGGCCGCGGTGCCTTTCCGGCACCGGCGTGCTCCAAGTAGAAGCCATATCCCCCACTCCACTCCCAAGAGTTGTTCAGGTAGAGCACAGCCACCATCTGACGCTTGCCCATCTCCTGGAGCAGATAGTCGAGGCCTGCCAAAATAGTATCATTATACACCCCTGGTGACACTTGCAAGGTAGGTTCCACTTTGGTGGTCACGCCACGCTCGCCGTCGCTTCCAACGAGAATGCGCAGGTTGTCGATGCCCATCGCCTTCATCTGGTCGAGCTCACGGCACAGACGCTCGCGGTCTCCTCCCTGGCCCTCACTGCCAAGGATGGCTCCATACCAGAAATTGGTTCCCACATAATAATATGGCTTTCCATCACGCATGAAATGCCCGTCTACGACGGTAACAAATGGATTTTTCGGAGTCTGCTCCTGGCAGGCTGTCAATGTCAACACCATGGCAATAAAGGCTATCAGTTGTCTCATAGATAAATAGGTATTTAATTACTTTGCAAAATAAATAAAAAAAACGGAAAAGCAATGATACTTTATTGCCTTACTTTGATACAATTAGTTTTTTGTTAAGGTGTGTTCTATTAATTCTGTTTGATATATTTGCATTATTCTGCTCAATCTGTTTCGGTCGCTTTTTGTTTTTATTCGGTGCATAGTGTCAAGTCTCATCGGTCGTATAGCCCGCTATACTCCCTCTTCAACTTACGCTCTGCACTCGACTAAAAATCAAAAATCGCCTCGACATAAATAATAGAACCCACCTTAAAAAAATCCCCGTCAGACATTCATCTGACGGGGATTCTGCGGCTCCCCTCCTTTGGAGGGGTTGGGGGAGGTCTTTATTTCACCAGCACGTCGGCGATCTCCGGCTCATACCAGTTCATGGCCTTGCGGTCTAAGAGTCCCATCCACCAGAGACCGGTGGTGTTGTACTGTGCGAATTTCTGCTTCATATACTGCGCATACTTCACACGCTCTGTCATGCCGGCATGCGTGCCAATGGCGCCAAACTCGCCAAAGATATACGGCACGCCCAGTTCGCCGGAGAAGCGCTTCTCCACACGGGCGAAGACGTCGTCGATCTCCTGCTGTACCGAGGCATCGAACATGTAGATATACCACTGTTGGTCTTCTTTCACGTCAGTGTCGTTGCAGAACCAATAAGGATCATAGCAGTGGATAGAGGCCAGGATATGATTGGGATGCACATCGGTGGGTATCTGCATACCTGCCAGCTTGGCGGGTGTGCTTCCGGCACTGTAGGGGTTGACCATCAGGTTGCGGTAGGTATTGTTGCCACCGGTGGCACGCACAGCGTCGACAAAGTCCTGCAACAGCTTGTTGACGGCCTCATAGCAAGAGGCATCGCCTGGATCGCCCCACTCGTTGTTCTTGCTCAGAATCTCGTTGAACGACTCAAATACCAGCCGGTCGTCATAGCCCTTGAATCGGTTGGCGATCTGCGTCCAGATTTTCTTGTACCGGGCACTGATGGTCTCGTAGTTTTCCAAGTCGGCCACAAGCCAGCGGTTTTCCGAGGCACCTGTGTCGTGCATCACGTTGATGATACAGTAGCAACCGGTGTTGAGCACCATGTCGACCACCTGCTGCACACGGTCCATCCACTCGGCCTTGATGTTGTCGTCAGCGTCGCAGTGGATGCCCCATGTCACCGGCACGCGGATCACGTTGAATCCTTTGTCGGCGATAGCCTGCACAATCTCGGGCGTGGTCTGGGGCTGCCCCCATTGAGTCTCAAAGTCGATGGGAGTCTTGCCTTCCGGATTCCACCACGAGCCGTAGGGGTTGGAGTCGAGCGTGTTGCCGAGGTTGTAGCCGATCTTGAGTTTCTCCACGAAAGTGAAGGCGCTCATGAAGGGGTCGTTGGGATCGGTGCCCGTACCATTCTGATTGATGGTCACCACTTTGGAGAGGTTGCCCGAGCGCACGGTGAGCGTCGTGCTACGTGCCTGGCCCTCGTTCTTGTCTACCTCGATCTTGGTGTAAGAATACTTGTTGGTATAGCCATTGCCGGCATGGACGGCCAGACGGCACCAAGACTCGTCGGCCACCTCAGCAGTCCAGTCGCCATCGGCCTCAATGCCCACGATGGCTGTATTCTTGCCGATGGAGAAGTTGAGGTCGGTCAGCGCCACGGTATCTCTGTAGAGATTGATTTTTGTGGCATTGCCGGTGCGCAGTCCCGTGTCTACCGTCGGGTTCTCCACATCGCTACAAGCCTGGAAGGAGAGCGCTGCGGTGAGCAGCAGGAGCATGGCGCCGAATATTTGTTTGATCTTCATAATTAAGTCGTTTTATGATTATTTCTTTTGATAGAAGATACGCACGTTGTCGATATACACGTCGATGTCGCCCCTCACCGTACCTTGGTTGATGTACTGGATGCGGAACTGGTTGATACCATTGGCCACCACGAAGCTGTAGTCCTTGCCACGATACTTGGCAAACTTGCTCAGTGGCACCACGGCACGATACCATTTGCCCACGGGTGTCTCGTTGTTGATGTCGGCCAATACGGGGCGGTCGTGGCTGAAGGTGCCGGCACCGTAGTCTACCCAGCGGAACGTATCATACTGGTTGACCTGATCGACGGGGTTGGGATTGCCGCTGTCGTCAAACTCCGGCACGGGGTCTTCGCTGTCATACTGCAGGAAATAGCGCAGATAGCCTGTATATTTACCATCGTTGAAGTCGCTCTCATTGTTAAACACCTCCATGGCCAGATAGATATCGTCGGTGGAAGCGTTGGCCGGGATGACATCGAAAGAGGGCAGCGGGAACTTGTTGCCGTTCCAGTCTTTGCGGAAGTAGATCATCGTACCCCACCACATCTGTCCCTCGTCTTCCACGAGGATGTGGGCCATCTTGCCGTCGCTGGTGTATGGAGGATCGTCACCGTTGGCTTTTTCATAAGTG
The DNA here is from genome assembly GCA_946402905.1 of uncultured Prevotellaceae bacterium. Classification (GTDB taxonomy): domain Bacteria; phylum Bacteroidota; class Bacteroidia; order Bacteroidales; family Bacteroidaceae; genus Prevotella. The sequence goes on from CAMIYC010000004.1 coordinate 112,754, forward strand.
GCGTTGGGCCCCCATCCGTTGTCGGTGGCATCGTCGTCAAAGCGGGCAAAGCAGCCGTCGAGTGCCCAGAAACGAGTGGAGCCCTCGCCACCAGGTGTGACCACGGTAAGAAGACCGTTGGCGCTCTCATCTGAGGGAACCTTCGGCATGACGAAGGTGATCTCGTCTTCGCTCTCGCTCACGGTGAAGTCGTCGGGTGTGAGGGTGATGTCGCCATACTTCACGGCCTCGACCTGCACGAACTCACGTCCGGTGACAGTCACCTCTTCACCGGGCACAGGCATGTCGCTGCTGACATTGAAGATGATGGGCTGACCTGGCAGCACGGAGAATGCGATATAGGTGGTACCTGCCGCGCACTCCACCACGAGCGTACCCTTGTCGAAGGGCAGCTGCGGGATGGTGACCCCCAGCTGCGAGGTGGTCTCATAGGCCTGGGTGCGGCTGTTGAGATAATGCTCTTTGACCAGTGTCTCCACCTTGGAGGCCTCTACATGAGTGCCACCCACGGTCTCCCATACAGTGGTGTCGAGCTGCTCGGCGGTAAGGTCGGTGAAATAGACACTTTCGATGTCGACCAGGTTGAGTCCGTAGACATTGAGCACGTCGCCGGCCTCACGGGGATAGACACCCTGCACGCGCGAGATGCTGGGATAGGAAGCGGTGATCTTGAAAGCATAGATGGCGGTGCCATGGGTGGTCTCCACACGTATCTCGTCTTTCAGGTCGCTGTTGAAGGCGGTCAACTCAAAGCCGTCGTCTTCAGAGGGCACGGTGACGACCACACTGTGGTCGGTGTTCATCGTGGGATTGAAATACACCTCCTGATCGTTGATATACACTTTTTGCACATGGCTGAGGTTCTGTCCGATGATGGCAATCAGCGATCCTGTGCCGGCCTTGGTGAAGGTGCTGTCGGCCTTGGCCGGGTCGCATGAGCGCACGGCGGTGATGACCGGTGTGCCCATGCCCTCTTCATCATCCTTGCAGGAGGTGAAGGAGAATGTCACGAGCGCAGTCAGCATGATGACCAGCCATCCGTATCTGTAATTGTTGATATTGCGTTTCATATACTTTTCACATTATATGATTATTCCTCATTAAAGTTATACTCCACAGCGGGCTGGTTGAAGTATGGATTCTGTATCACGTCGCTCTCTGGATAAGGCATGAAGATATTGGCCTCGGTGAGCACGATGGGCGCATAATTGGCACCCTGGGCCTGAGCCAGCGAGTCGAGATTGAACGTATAGCCCTGCTTCATGGTCTGCACTACGGTGTTGTCGGTCTCGCTCTGGCGCAGGCAGTCGCTCCAGTAGCAGTGGCCGCTCTGGTCGAAGAAATACCAGTTGTTGGTGCCGGGGAACACGCAGCGGTAGCTCATCGTCTTGTCGTCGTTGAGGATGAGGTCGCCCTGATTGAGCATGAAGGCACGATGCTGCTTGCTGTTGAAGAAATTGAGCATATACTGGGGTTTCCAGCGATACCATGTCACCATGTCATACCAGTTGCAGTACTCCAGGCAGAACTCGATGCGGCGCTCACGGATGAGGTCTTCGAAGGTGAAGGAGGTCTTGGCGGGGAGTTTGGCGCGCAGACGCGTGGCGTTGAATGCCGCCAGGGCCTCTGCATCAGAGGTCGAGGTGTTGTTGCCCAGGAGGGCCTCGGCCTTGGTGAGATAGACATCAGCCAGACGGATGATATAGGTGTTGAGCGGCGATGCCTGCTGTGCCAGGTGGCCGTCGCAGTCGGCCTTGGTGCCCACTACGCCTTTCTTGCACTGTATCCAGTTGCGGTTGTAGGTATAACCGCCCTTCTCACTCCAGATGTAGCTGTATTTACGTCCGGGGGTGAAGAAGGTGCCGCGCAGGCGGAATGAGTCGGCAGGCTCCTCGTTGTAGTAGTCGATCATGTCGACAGAGGCGTGCAGGCTGCCTCCCCAACAGTTGACATCGGTCACGTCCGACCACGCCAGGTCGGAGATGAGGTTGTTGCTGGCGGCATACTCGCCGAGCAGCGGGTCGGCCCAGCGCATGGCAAGGAGTGTCTCCTCATTGTCGTTAAACTGCGGGCGGAACAGGTCTTCATAATTGTCGAGCAGCCGGTACTGGCCGCAGTTGATCACCTCATTGCAGAGCGACACCACTCGCTGCAGGGTAGCCTCGTCGCGCTGGCCGCCTTTGTTCCAGCCACTCTGTGCCAGCAGGGCCTTGGCGAGCAGGGCCTTGGCCACATAGCGCGAGGGATGGCTGTTGGCTCCCTTCTCGGGCAGCAGCTCGGCGGCGCGCTCAAAGTCGCGCACGACAAAGCGGAGCACACTCTCCTCTGTGCTGAGGGGGCGCACCGGCATGGAGGTGGCGTCGACGTTGTCTTCATAGAGTATCACCTCACCCCATCCGCGGAGCAGATAGAAGTAGGCGGTGCCGCGCATGAGCATGGCCTCGCCGCGGGCCTGGTTTTTCACGGCCTCCGACACGCCGTCTGTGGCATAGTGGTCCATATCGTAGATGAGCTGGTTGGACATCGACACCACCATGTAGATAGACGACCATGCGTTCATCAGCTCGGTGGTGAGTCCGGTGATGGTGAAGCGTGCGAACTCGCCCTGCAGATAGGGGCTCCAGGCGTCATTGGCACGGAAGGAGCCCATGCCCACGATGGCGCGCTCGTTGTATCCGCTCCACGCATAGTTGTAAAGAGGCTCAATGGCCTTGATCACGGCGTCGTCGGTGGTGTAATAGTTATCGGCCACATAGCCGTGTTTCGGTATACGGTCCAGAAAGCTGTCCTCACAACTACTAACCACCGCTACGATGGCAAGTAATAAGACATATATCTTGAAATTGATCTTATTCATAATAATTCCTTGTTTGTAATGATTCGCGCCATTAGAAATTCACTTTCAGTCCGAAGTTGTAGATGCGCGGCGACGGATAACGATAGTTGTCGATGCCTTGCAAGATCACGCTCTGTCCGATGGATCCCAGTTCCGGGTCATAGCCATCATAGCCGCTGATGGTGAAGAGGTTCTGCACATTGGCATATACCTGCACCCAGTCGAGCTTCAGCGGAGCGAGCCATTTCTTGGGCAGATTGTAAGCGAGAGAGAGGGTTTTCAGACGGATATAGGAGCCGTCTTCCACAAAGCGGTTGCTCACACGGTTGTTGTCGTTCTGGCTCTCGCCGCTCACGCTGATGCGCTGGGTCTTGGCATCCTCGGGGTTGAGCACATAGACGTTGGCGATGTCATTGAGCGAGCCGGTCTCGTCGAGCATGCCGATCTGGGCATAGTCGTTCACCATCTTCAGCTTATTGCCCCAGGCGGTGGGGTCGGAGTGGTTGCGCTTCACCAGGTTGAGCAGATCGTTGCCCACGCTACCGTTAAAGAAGAAGGAGAGCTCGAGATCTTTCCAGCGTATGACGTTGTTGAGACCGAAGGTGAAGTCGGGGTTGGGGTCGCCGATATACTTGCGGTCGCCCTCGGTGATCTTACCGTCGCCGTTGACATCCTCATAGATATAGTCTCCCACCCAGATACCTCGCTGTGCGATGGGATAGAGGTCGCCGTTGGAGTCGGCAGGACGTGCCACGGGCAGCCTGTTGCCGTCCTTGTCAAGCTTGTATTCTCCAAGAGAGTTCTTCTGGTAGAAATCGTCTTCCTTGGTAAACATGCCTATGACATTATATCCGTAGAAGCGCCCCACGGGACCGCCGATTTCCGACATGGTGTAAATGGTGCCGCCGATGGTGCCGGGTATGGTGGCATCGTCGCTATAGAGCTTGTTGAGCTTGTTTTTGTTGAAAGAGATCGTAGCCCCGGTGCGCCACTCAAATCCATTGTTGGATATATTGACGGTGTTGAGGGTGAACTCGACACCCTTGTTCTCGATGGCTCCCGTATTCATATAGGGTGCGTCGATGCCTTTCCAGCCCGAGTTGTTGACGATATAGGTGGGCAGGGTGGCACGCATGAGCAGGTTGTCGGTCTTTTTCAGATAGGCGTCGATGATGAACTCGATGCGGTTGTCGAAGAAGGAGAGGTCGAGACCGAGGTTGTAGGCTTTGGTCTCCTCCCAGTGCAGATACGGGTTGGCGTAGTTGCCGTCGAAGAATCCGGTGCCCCAGGCTGTGGCGGTGTTCTTCATGGCGATACCATAGGCGTAATTGGCCGCGCTCTGGTTACCTACGAGACCCCATCCAAGTCGCAACTTGGCATTGCGCAGCCACTTCACGTTCTGCATGAATCTCTCCTGAGTGATACGCCAGGCGAAAGCGGCTGAGGGGAAATAACCCCAGCGTTTCTCCTCGCCGAAGTTGGACGAACCGTCACCACGGATGGTGGCGGTGAAGAGATAGCGGTCGAGCAGGTTGTAATTGAAACGCCCGTAGTAGGAAGCGATGGCCCAGTCGTTGCCCTGCTCTGCGTTGGTGGCCGTAGAAGCGTCGCCCACGGCGATGCTCTTCACGGTGTCGAACATATATCCTCTGCGCCCCATCGAGGCCTGATACCACTCGCCCGACTGACGCTCATGGCCGGCCATGATCTGGAAGCGATGTCCTTTGAACGGCTCGAAGTCGTAGGTGGCATACTGCTTAAAAGATGTATAGGTGTTGCGGGAGTTGCCGCGGGTGAGCTGCGACTCGATGTTCTGCTGGGCTGTCTGATAGCTGGGCTGGAAGAAGGTGCTCTCTCCCCAGCTGCGGTTGCCGCCATACTCCACGCGGATGGTCAGTCCTTTCAAAGGCGTGACATTAGCGAAGAAATTGTAGTCTACCTGCGAGTTGCCACGGTTGTTGTCGCGCATCTCAGCCTCGAAGAGGGGATTGCTGTTATAGTTGTGCTCCAGGTTGAGTCCGAAGTCGTAAGAGCCGTCGGGATTGCGCGGCGCCATGTCGGGATACTGCACCAGCGCGGTGCTGATCACATTGTTCTCGTCGAAAGTGATCACCTGCTTGGTGTTGGCGTAAGCGGCATTGACTCCTACCTGCAGCCATTTGGTCACATTGGTGTCGAAGTTGGCACGGAAGGTGGCACGTTTGAAGTTGGAACCCACGCCGATACCGTCCTGGTCGAGATAACCTCCAGAGAGCGAGTAGTGCATGTTGTTGGTACCGCCACTGATGTTCACCTGGTGATTGTGCATGAAGGCGTTATCGAACAATTCGTCCTGCCAGTCGGTACCCGTAGTGAGCAGGCTCTGGTCGAGCAGCTCCTCGCGACGGCCATAGCCGTAGATCTCTGCACGCACATTGTAAAATTTGGCAAACTCTTTCAGGTTCATCACCTCCAGCTGGTTGGGCAGCTGCTGCCAGCCCACATACCCCTCGTAGGTGAGTTTGGGCTTTCCCTCCTGCCCGCGCTTGGTGGTGATGAGCACCACACCATTGGAGGCGCGGCTTCCGTAGATGGCAGTGGCAGAGGCGTCTTTGAGCACCTCGATGCTGGTGATGTCGGAGGGGTTGATGGTGCTCAGCACCGAACTGTTGTCGCTGGTCTGACCCGACATGGCGATACCATCCACCACATAGAGCGGCTCATTGCCACTCAGTGAGTTGATACCGCGGATCTGGACGGAAATACCGCCACCGGGGGCACCGGAGTTCTGGGTCACCTGCACACCGGCGATACGGCCCTGCATGGCCTGCTCGATAGAGGTGTTGACACCCTGCTTGATCTGTGCCTCGCCGATGGACGACACACTACCGGTGAGGTCGCTACGCTTCATCGTACCGTAGCCCACCACCACTACCTGCTCCAGGGTGTTGGTCTCCTCGGAGAGGCTGATATCGTGGCGTCCTCCGCGGCTCACCTTCAAAGACTGAGTGGTATAACCGATGTAAGAAAACTCAAGGGTCTGCCCGGCTGAGACGCTGATGGAGTAATTGCCATCAATATCTGTCACCACGCCGGTACTTGTACCCTTGATCTTGACCGTCGCTCCGATAATCGGCTCACCATTGGCCTGGTCGGTGACGGTACCCGTCACCTGGGTCTGGGCGAAAGCCTGCATGGGGAGCAACGTCAGAAACAGCAGCATCACCTTCAATAATATACAGCAATGCTTCTTGTTAGACTTGCTTTGGATCATAAAAAATTAATAAGGTTATAAGTTGGTTTCCAAGATATTTCAGTTTGTTGTCTGCGATAGCTAAAAGCCACGAGTGGTCATCGCTGAAAAAGGTTGAAAAGGTAAAAAAGAGGGTGGTCATAGAGCCACCCTCCTATTATTGTAGTAATAAAGTGCTTACTTCTGGATAAACTTGCGACCATTCTGGATGACGATGCCCTTGTAGTCCTTGCTCACGCGCACGCCGGCGAGGTTGTAGAGAGGTGCATTGGCATTCCTGGTCAGAGCCACGGTCTCTTCGATGCCATTAGCGTTCTTCACCAGATAGATAGCGCTGATCTGATAGGTAGCGTCTTCAGCAGCCTGCAGGGCAGCTTGCTTCACCTGGCTCATGTCTTTGTCGTCGAATGGGCACTCCAACTTGGTGATGCCTGCATTGCCCCAGGTCTTGATGTCTTCGTTTGCGGTCTGGATAAAGCCCTGGCATGCGGCCGGTGTAGCCTCGGCAAACTCGAACACGAGCTTGGTGTATGCCGACCAGTCGGAGGGATTCTCAGCTTCGTCGCAAAGCCATGCGGAGAGGCCGCCCCACTGCTTGCCATTGTAAGTCACAGTGCCATCGGCATTGTGTGTGTTGGTCTCCTCACCATTCCAGTTGCCGGTGAACTTGTCGATGATGCTCACATGCTCGCCATCTTCTTCGCCCGGACCTACCTGGATGTCTCTTTCGGTGAGCAGCGAGAGGCGGGTCACGGTGAGATTGCCATCACCATTGAGAAGGAACACGTTGCCCCAGCCACCTGCTGTAGTGGCCTTGGTGATATCGGCCTCTGTAAGCACATAGTCGGCATAGCCCTGGTTGGTGAGGTCGATGATGGTGTAAGCTCTTGGAGTGACGCCGTCGCTCTCTGTGCCACCGTGGTCGTACTCAGCCCAACGCACATACATTCCCTGCCAGTGGCCGTCCATGAGCTCCACCTCCCAGTTGTTGTCGGGAGCAGTCATGTAGAAGCGGATGATGTCACCTGCAGTGGCACCAACAGCCTTCAACTCAGCACCACCATCGGTGAGGAATGTAGGTTGATTGGCCCAACCAACGACAGTAGCGGTGCCTTCCCAGAGGGTAACCTCGTTGAGCGCGGGTGCCTCGCCACCCTCAGCAGCGAATACGTAGCCACCGAAGCTCAGCTTCGAGCCGGTGCAGAAGATGTAGTAGGTCTCATTGGCCACCACGTCAAACTCCACCGTACCGGTCAGTTTCTCAGTCACTTTGTTGTCTGCGTCCAGCTCCACCACTGTTGGCTCGTCGCCATCGGCCTTGAGCACCATCTCACTGGCAGCAAGAGCCTGGCCGTCGGAACCCTTGACCACATAGAAACTCTTGTCGTAATTAAGAATAATGAATGCGCACACATGTCCGTTCTTTGTGGGTGTGAACATGTAATAAGTACCCGACTGAGGCAGGTTGCCACTCTCGGGCTTGTAGCCTGAACCGGCACTCTTGTCACCTTCAAGCTCCTTGTCCTTGGGGTTCTGGTTGCCCACGACATACACCACGCGAGTCTTGTCTTCCATCTCGCCGGTGTCCTCATTCTGCACCTGTACGGTCTGGCCGAAATACTGCGAGGTGTAAGCCTTGCAGCCAGAGAGCTTCACGTCGTAGGGCTTGGAGGTACGGTCGTTGCCCAGCACCACCTTGGCGTTGGCCGTGCTCAGTTCAGCACCGTTGTTGTAGGTGCCACCATTCTCGAAGAGCGCAATCTCCTGCGCACTCGCACTCATTGCCATCAAGGCAACGGTGATAAGAGTAAAAATCTTTTTCATTGGCTTTGTTTTTAGTTATTATAAAGAAAAATTGAAATTTGGGTACAAAAATACAACATCTTTATGTAAAAATACAATATTATCTTATCGTATTCTGATACTTTTTTGATTTTTTTATTTTTATGACATAATACTTTGCCGCTTTGTGAGTTTTTAAGATAAGGAATCTTGGAAGATTTCGCTTTTTTACGTAATTTTGCAACTCAAATGTGCATGCCAATGAAAAAGATACTGACTATCATATTGCTCGCATGGATGGCCATCAGCAGCTACGGGCAAGAGCTGGAGGCGAAAGTCACCATCAACTCCAACCAGATACAAGGCACGGACAAAAGCGTGTTTGAGAACCTGCAGGAGACACTCACGCAGTTTATCAACGACCGCCAATGGACCAGCCTGCAGTTTCAGAAAAACGAGCGTATCACGTGCAATTTCAATATCACCGTGACCAAATACGACAACTCCAGCAACACCTTCACCTGCTATGCGCTCATACAGGCCAACCGCCCGGTGTACAACTCGGCCTACACCACCACGCTGTACAACAATAAGGACAATGACTTCAACTTCGAGTTCGCGCAGTTTGACCAACTGGAGTTCAACGAAGAGATGATCGACAACCAGCTCACTGCGCTCATCGCCTACTACGCCTACCTCATCATCGGACTCAACCTCGACAGCTTCTCACCCATGGGAGGCGAGGACATCCTGCAACGATGCATGAATCTGGTGAACAACGCACAAGACCTGGGCTTCACGGGATGGAAGGCCTTCGAAAACGACCGAAACCGCTTCGCCATCATCAACGACTACCTCGACGGTGGCATGCAGCCCTTCCGCCAACTGCAATACGACTACTACCGCAAGGGGCTCGACGAGATGGCCAATAATGTGGAGCGCGGGCGCACCAACGTGACTACAGCCCTGCAGGAAGACCTGAAAAAATGTCACGAAAACAAGCCGCTGAGCATGCTGCCTCAGATATGGACCGACTATAAGAAAGACGAACTGGCCAACATCTACAAGGGCAAGGGCACCGCCAATGAAAAGGAGTCGGTATATGAAATACTCTTCGGCATCAACGCATCGCAAAACAATGCCTGGGAGAAAATCAAACAATAACTTCAACGTACATGCTTAAACAACTGCATATCAAAAACTTCACCCTGATAGACGAACTAAACCTTGAATTCGACAGCGGTTTCTCTGTCATCACTGGTGAGACCGGTGCCGGCAAGAGCATCATGCTCGGAGCCCTCGGGCTCCTGCTCGGACAGCGCGCCGACACCAAGGCCATCAAGACAGGCAAAGACCGCTGCGTGATAGAGGCTCATTTCGACCTCAGCAAATACGAAGGGATAGAGGCTTTCTTCACTGAAAAAGACATCGACTTCGACGCCCATGACTGTATCCTGAGACGAGAAATCACCAGCACAGGCAAAAGCCGCGCCTTTATCAACGACACTCCCGCGCAACTCTCATCCATGCGCCAGCTGGGCGAGCGCCTGGTAGACATACACAGCCAGCACCAGAACCTGCTGCTCAGCCAAGACGACTTCCAGCTCAGCGTGGTCGACATCATCGCCGACGACCGGCAGAAGCTCGACGCCTACCGTGAGCAATACACTAAATACAAGGAGGTGTGCAAAAAATTGCAGCAGCTGCAAGAGGAAATCAGGAGAAACCAGGAGAATGAAGACTTCCTGCGATTCCAGCACCATGAACTGGAAGAAGCCCGGCTCAGCGACGGCGAACAAGAGGAACTGGAGAACGAATACAGCATGCTCTCCCACGCCGAGGAGATCAAAGGCGCGCTCTACGAGGCCGACAATGCCCTCTCCGGCGACAACAGCGTGACCGAACTGCTCAAAACCGCCTCGCACGCCATCGAGGGTATCAAAAAGGTCTACCCCGACATCAGTGAGACAGCGGAGAGACTGGAAGCAAGTTATATCGAGCTGAAAGACATCGCCTCAGACATCGCACGCTACACCGACCAGGTGGACTTCGACCCCTCCAAGATGGAGCAAGTGGGCAACCGCCTCGACACCATCTATCACCTGCAGCAGAAATACCACGTGCAGACCGTGGCCGAGCTGATCGAGACAAGAGACCGTCTGGCCGGGCAGTTGGGCAGGATGGACAGCAGCGACCAACTACTGCAGGAACTGAAAGAGGAAGAGCGGAAGAGGATGGCAGCGTGCGAGCAGAGTGCCGCGGAACTGACCGACATCAGACGGCAGGCCGCCAAGAAGGTGGAGCAGGAGATGAGCCGCAGACTGGTGCCCCTGGGGATCCCCCACGTGCGCTTCGAAGTGCAGGTCGCCGAGAAGCCTCTCTGCGCCGACGGGCACGACCGGGTGGCCTTCCTCTTCACTGCCAACAGCAGCACTCCACTCCAGCCTGTTTCGCAAGTGGCCTCAGGCGGCGAGATAGCACGCGTGATGCTCTCGCTCAAGGCCATGATCAGCGGAGCCGTCCGGCTGCCCACCATCATCTTCGACGAGATCGACACCGGCGTGAGCGGCAAGGTGGCAGAGATGATGGCCAGAATCATGGCAGAGATGGGAGACTGCGACCGTCAAGTGATCAGCATCACACACCTGCCACAGATAGCCGCCCGCGGCAGCGTACACTACAAAGTATACAAGGAGGAGACACCCGACGGCACCGTGAGCCGCACACGCCGGCTCACCCCGCAAGAGCGCATCGATGAAATCGCACAGATGCTCAGCGGCAGCGACATCAGCGATGCCGCCATTAACAACGCAAAGGAATTACTCAGCAAAAAATGAAACATATCATCACTACCACACTGATATTGGCTGCCGGATGGCTCTCAGCCAGCGCACAGCCCGCACCCGTGAAAAACGCCGCCAAAGCGGTATTCTCGCTCACCACATTCAGGGCCGACGGCTCCATACTGGAGTCAAGCCACGGCGTTTTTATCGACAACAATGGCACCGCCATCAGCGACTGGGCCTCTTTCGTGGGTGCCGACCACGCCGTGGTCATCGACGCCAGCGGAAAGAAAATGGACGTGGAGTATCTCATCGGAGCTGACGAGATCTACGACGTGGCCAAATTCCACGTCGCCGGCAAGACCACTGGCGCCACCCTGGCCACCACCCCATCGACAGCCGCCTCCAACGTCTACCTCGTGGGCTATGCCGTGAAACAGCCTGAGATCATCTCTACCAAGGTGAAGACCACAGAGACTTTCATGGACCAGTATCCCTACTATATCATCGACATGCAAGTGCCCGACAACATGAAAAGCTGTCCGTTTGTCAACGAAAAAGGACAGGTGACCGGACTCTACCAGCAGACTAAGACTTACGAGATACACGCCACGGGAGCACAGTATCCAGCCAGCTTCACCGCCACAGGCATGTCGGCCAACGACCCTGTGCTCAGGCTCACATCCATACCCACAGCCATCGCCGACGACCTCGACCAAGCGGTCATCGGACTGCTGCTCACCAACCAGGTGTCCGACTCGGCCAAATATGCCAGGACCGTCGACCAGTTCATCCGTAAATTCCCCGACTCTCCGGAGGGGTATTCTTCGCGTGCGCAATTTTACGTCAACCACAACAACTTTGACGCCGCCACACAAGACCTGGAGACGGCTATCAAAAAGTCAAAGGAGAAAGACGACGCCCACTTCACCTACGCCCGGCTGATATACCAGAAGGAAATCTACAAAAAAGACATCCCCTACGAAGCATGGACACTCGACAAAGCCATGGAAGAGGCACAAAAGGCATACGACATCAACCCGCTACCCGTATACCGGCACCTGCAGGCTCAAATCCTCTACACCAAAGGGGAGTTCCAACAGGCATACGACCATCTGATGTCGCTCACCACCAGCAACCTGCAAAAACCAGAGCTCTTCTACGAGGCCGCACAATGCAAGTCCATGCTACAGGCACCCAAGCAAGAGACACTCGCGCTGGTAGACAGTGCCATCAGCCACTTCAGCAAGCCTTACACCCGTGAAGCAGCCCCCTATTTCCTGGCACGAGCCGGACTGCGAGAAGAAATAGGAGAATACCGTAAAGCCATGGCCGACTACAACCAGTACGACACCCTGATGGTAGGCCGCCTGGGAGCAGACTTCTTCTATCGGCGCGAGCAATGCGAGGTGAAAGGCAGACAATTTCAGCAGGCACTCAACGACATCGAGCTTTGCACACAGCTGATGCCGCGCGAACCTCTCTATTTTGCGGAGAAAGCATCGCTCCAACTGCGTGTCAATATGAAGAAAGAGGCGCTTGCCTCGGCCGAGCAAAGCATCGCCCTCGACCCGGAATATGCCGACGCTTATCTTGTAAAGGGCATGGCCCAGATACAACTGGGCAACAAAAAAGCCGGACTGGAGACACTCAGCAAAGCAAAGGAACTTGGCAACGAGCAAGCACAAAGCCTCATCGATAAATATAAATAATTAAGAAATTATTTGGTTTTCAGACAAAAAAGAGTTAATTTTGCAGCCGATTTGATGGTTCCGTAGCTCAGCTGGATAGAGCAACTGCCTTCTAAGCAGTAGGTCTTGGGTTCGAGCCCCAACGGAATCACAAAAAGATAAAGCACTGAATAGCAATGCGTTAAGCTTTGTATTCAGTGCTTTTTTTGTGTTTGCTTGCGGGGGGGGTAGAGGGTGAGGGGGGGTGAGGCTGCTGCGATGCAGCAGCATACCGAACGCGGGGGATTACTTGACAGATACTTTGCGCACGGGGTCGCAGGTGAGGTCACAGCCCAGTTTTTTGAGGATCTTACGGTCGATCTCACTCAGCATCACTGTGCAGTGTATCTGGCAGCCACGCAACAGAGGCAGGCTCTCCAAAGCGCGCCGGCAATTCTCGTCGTGGGGCGAGAGCACCGAGAGCGCCACGAGCACCTCATCGGTGTGCAGGCGTGGATTGCGACCTCCCAGATAAGAGATCTTTGTCTTCTGTATCGGCTCTATCATGCTCTGAGGGATCAGTTTCACTCCGTGGTCGATGCCGGCGAGATGCTTGGTGACATTCAGCAGGAGCGCGGCACAACAGCCCAGGAGCGGACTGGACTGTGAGGTGATGATCGTACCGTCTTCCAGTTCAATGGCTGCGCAAGTATGGCCGCTACGCAACTTCCGTTCATTGGCCGCAACGGTGGTGCGTCGATTGTCGGTCGAAATCTTCAACTGGTTGAAGAGCATCTGTATCTTGTGCACCTCATTTTCATTGCATGCGCCGTCGGCCAGTTTGTTGGTGGCGGTATAATAGCGACGTATGATCTCAGCCTCCGAAGCCCTGCGGCAGACCTCGTCGTCGGAGATGCAGAACCCCACCATATTCACCCCCATATCCGTAGGAGACTTGTAGGGGTTGGAGCCGTAGATACCTTCAAAGAGTGCATTGAGCACCGGGAAGATCTCGATGTCGCGGTTGTAATTCACGGCCACTTTCCCGTAAGCGTCCAGATGGAAGGGGTCGATCATGTTGACATCATTGAGGTCGGCCGTGGCAGCCTCATAAGCCACATTGACAGGATGCTTCAGAGGCAGGCTCCAAACGGGGAAGGTCTCAAACTTGGCATACCCCGCCCTCACACCGCGCTTGTTCTCGCCATACAACTGGCTCAGACACACCGCCATCTTGCCGCTTCCCGGTCCGGGAGCCGTCACGATAACCAGCGGGCGCTCAGTCTCGACGAAGTCGTTCTTGCCGAATCCTTCGTCCGACGCGATGAGTGACACATTGTGAGGATAGCCCTCTATGAGATAATGTATATAGGTTTTGATGCCCATACGCTGAAGTCTCTGTCTGAAATTGTCGGCTGCGCGCTGTCCGTCATAATGCGTAATGACCACCGACCCTACCATGAAATGACGGTTGAGAAACTCGTTGCGCAGTCGGAGCACATCCTCCTCGTAGGTGATGCCCAGGTCGGCGCGCACTTTGTTCTCCTCGATATCATCTGCGTTGATGACGATCACGATCTCGATGCTCTCGCGGAGCTGTTCCAGCATACTCAGTTTGCTGTCGGGCTTGAAGCCGGGCAATACTCGCGAGGCATGATGGTCGTCAAACAATTTGCCCCCCAGCTCCAGATACAGTTTTCCACCAAACTGAGAGATTCGCTCTCTGATGTGCTCAGACTGAATCTTCACATATTTATCATTGTCAAAGCCTATAATCATGTGATATTTCTATTTAAAAAAAAAGGAATTTTCAACAATAAAAAAAATTGATTGTCTCACGACAATCAATCTTTATTAACCTTAATAATCTAATACCATGAAAAACACGGTGCAAAGGTAGTCATTTTTTTGCAAAATGCAAATAAAAGCATGAAGATCCGGCAAGATTTAACATCAATTAAACCTTTTACCGTTCCATTTAATCTTTCTTTGCAAAACAATGTCTTTCAAATCCTTTTTTTCGCTTTCAGAGAGCATGGGAAGAGAGAGTGTCCATGTCAGCGAGAGATCGGCCTCAGACACCCTTGCTTCCATCATCCAGGGATCGATATACTTGAGGAGTGCCTCATACCGCTCCACCGTCATCGTGTCGGGTCTCGCCACCAGGCTCCGTGCATCTATCTCAGACATGACGCTGTCGGCTGTCACGCCCTGCCAGTCGCGCGTATAAAAAGCCACCGTGCTCTCCGGAGCCTCTCCAAAAAAGGTCTTCACAGCGCATACGATGGTATCGCCCCCTTGCCTCGGCAGCATGAGCAGCTGCAGCGTGCTGCTCTCGCTCAGGCGCAAAGAGGCCATTCCGGTGGTCAGTGTGTCGAGCACCGTGTTTTCATCCAGTTTGTTCTTCGTCTCAGCTTTCACGCCGATATGGTAGAAATCGACCAGTTCGGTGCGTTTCTCCTTGTTCAGGTAGGGCAGCAGCGTATCGGGCATAGCCTTGAACACCTCGTCCATCAACTGCGCGCTCACGCCAGCCGGCAAGAGCGCCCCCAGTAGTATCATCCAGCAAATCCTCATTTCTTATCTCTTTTGGAAGTGCAATATTACACAAAAAAAAAGACACCTCCAAGAAAGATGTGACAAACATGTATAATAAGTTTTAAAAGCGAGTTTTTTTTTTGCTTTTTTTAAAAAAAACATTATTTTTGCATCGTGATATTTTACTTCTCCGCCACCGGCAATACAGAATGGGCCGCACGCAAAGTGAGTACTGCCCTGAGTGAAGAATTGGTGTTTATCCCACACACCAACCCCGCCACGCAGGTGTATTCACTACAGCCCGGCGAGACCATTGGTTTCTGTTTCCCCGTACACGCCTGGCGGCCGCCCACGGTCGTGAGAGATTTCATCAGGGCATGCAGGTTTGACCATTCTGAAGGCCATTTCTGCTGGATACTCTGCACGGCAGGCGATGACATCGGCGAGACCATCGACATCGCTCAGAAAGACCTGGCCACAGCCGGCCTTCATGCCGACAGTGTCTTCTCTTTGATTATGCCCGAAAGCTACGTCGGTCTCCCCATGATGGATGTAGACACCGACGAGGCCGCCGCGAAGAAGTTGTCGAGGGCGTCAGAGCGGATGGAGACCTTCATCCGCCACATCCAGCACAGAGACAAAGGATACGCCGCGCTCAACCTGAGCCGCTGGCCACGCATCAACAGCCGTTTGCTGGGCAGTCTCTTTGTCAGATGGCTCATCAGCGACCGCCCCTTCAGATGCGATGCCGACCGGTGCATCCATTGCGGCCAATGCGCCAAGGCATGTCCTGTGGGTAATATCATCATCGACGAGCACCAGCACCCCCAATGGCTCCGCCAGGGAGTATGCACCAACTGTTTCGCCTGCTATCACCACTGTCCCACCCATGCCATCGAATGGGGCAGGATGACCCAATCGAAAGGACAGTATTATATGAGGAAGAACAAAACTGACAATATATGAGAAAATATCTTTTCACGCTACTCTGCCTGCTGGCCTCCATTGGAGCCAAAGCCGACAAAGCGTACCCCTTCCCGGTAGACATTGTGCAAAGCGACGGCACAACCCTCACCATTATGCTTCACGGCGATGAGTATTTTCACTTCTACTCCACCGTCGACGGTGTGCTCCTGGTACAGGACGATGGTGCCTATTACGTTGCCGAGGTGACAGAAGAGGGCGGCCTGCTGCCCACCAAGACCTTGGCGCACAACTTCGCCAGCCGCTCCGCCGAAGAACTTGCCCTCATCGAGCAGCAAGACAAAGAGCTGTTCTACAGCTACGCCGAGGAGCAGGCTCAGGCCAGAAGGGTAAACCGTGAACCCGTGACAGTGAGCAACTTGGAATTTCCCCATACAGGGTCGCCGAAGGCCCTCGTCATCCTGACCGCCTTCGCCGACACGCCTTTCACGCTCGAGAACCCCAAGAAGTCATACCAGCAGTATTTTAACGCCCATGGTCCCCTGGAAGACTACGGTCGCGGCGAGGCCGGCAACATCTCCAGCGTGAGAGACTTCTTCGATGCCATGAGCTTCGGTCAGTTTCAGCCACAGTTTGACGTCTACGGACCGGTGACCCTTTCCGACTCGCTGCGTGTCTATGGCGGCTCCAACGGCACCGGCACCGACGAGCCCATGGCAAAGCTTTTCAAGGAAGCCTGCTCCGCCGTCAACGACAGCGTCGACTTCTCACAATACGATGCCAACGACGACGGCTATGTCGACCTGGCCATCATCATCTACGCCGGCTACTCACAGTCGGTGACAGGCAACTCCAACCACTGTCTATGGCCCAAGTCGGGCAATACCGTGGGCGGCAAATACGACGGCAAGGAGGTGTCGCGCTTCGGCATCAACGCCGAGCTCAACGGCTTCCCGGGCTGCTACTCACAGCCACCCTACCAGCGCATCAACGGCATCGGCACACTCTGCCATGAGTTCTCACACTGTCTGGGTCTGCCTGACTTCTACCCCACCGGCAGTGCCTGGAAAGGCGACAATCAGGCCATGGAGTTCTGGAGCATCATGGACAGTGGCAACTATCTCTCCAACGGCAACTCCCCCGCACCCTATACCGCATGGGAGCGCGAGGCGCTCGGATGGCTGGAGATACCTACACTGGAAGAGCCCGGCCAGATGGAGATCTCTCCCATCGACTACGGCGGCTCTGCATATAGGATACTCAATGACAACGACGAGACCGGACATGAATACTTCATCATGGAGAACATCCAGAATCGCGGCTACAACCGCACCCAGAAGGGGCACGGACTGTTGGTATACCATGTCAACTACAGCCCATCAGCCTTCTCACTCGCCAGCAACACTGTCAACAACATCAAAGGCGAGCCCAGGATGACCGTCGTGCCTGCCGACGGCCTGCTTTTCGCTCAGTACAATATCAACGGCACCACGGTCAAGAACAAAGACTTCTACGAGCAGTTGGCCGGCGACCCCTATCCTGGCACGACCAACCGCACAGAGCTCAACGACACGCTCGACATTGTCAACTTCCAGGTATACCACGGCGACCAGCTGAACAAAGCCCTGGCCGACATCACTGAGCAAGACGGTGTCATCAGCCTCACCTTCATCAACGACTTCCAGCAGCATCTCGCCGGCATTGCCGAGGTGGAGACCTCCGGGCTCACCTCTCGTCGTTCTGGCACTTACACCATTGACGGCCGCCGCTGCGACGACGACATCTTGTCTCTGCCCAAGGGCATCTATATCAGAGGCGGTAAAAAATATATGAGATAGACCGTCCTTAATATTTTTATCAAGAATTTTAGAATTATAGTTTTTTAGTTGTCAAAGGGCGATCTCAAGGATAATTCTAAAATTCTTGATAAAAGTATAAATTAGCGAATCAGAATGTCATATTTCTTTTTATCAAGAATTTTAGAATTTAAGAATTATAGTTACCAAAGGGCAATCTCAAGGATAATTCTAAAATAGGGTGTCCTTTTGTTGTAGTTTAGATGTCATTTGAATGTTTCCTATGAAGCATACACACTCCCCCTACCCCCCTCTAACTTAGAGGGGGAACTGATTACCACTGCAAATGGAGAGTGGATGTGTAAGAAAACAAATGGGACACCCTAATTCTTTAATTCTAAAATTCTTGATAAAATTAAAAATTAGCGAATTAGACTGTACAATTTCTTTTTATCAAGAATTTTAGAATTATAGAATTTTAGTTGCCAAAGGGGCTGATCTCAAGGATAATTCTATAATTCTAAAATTCTTGATAAAAGTATAAATTAGCGAATAAAAGGACAGTCTATCTGCTAAAAGCGAAAAGTTTAAGACCTTAATAGACACGCTCGCCGAAAATGCTCGTGCCCACCCTGACCATCGTGCTGCGGCACTCGCAGGCGATAGGATAGTCGTGGCTCATGCCCCAGCTGCGCTCACAGAAAGCACTGTCGTCGGCGAAATAGCGGCTCTTCAGTTCGTCAAAGAAATCGGCCGCCACCATCATCTCACGCCTGATCTGCTCTTGATCGTCCACATACGAGGCCATCATCATCAGTCCGCAGATCTGCACATGCGTGAGCATGCGCCACTCGCCGTCATCAAGCAGCTTGCGGCATTCATCCAGTGTCAGTCCATATTTGGTCTCCTCCTCAGCGATATGCAGTTCGAGCAACACCTTGATCACCCGTCCGCATCGGGCCGCCTGCTTGTTGATCTCCTTGAGCAGGCGCATGGAGTCGACAGCTTCAATCATGGAGATATAGGGGGCGATGAACCTCACCTTATTGGTCTGCAAATGACCGATAAAATGCCACTCGATATCCCCAGGCAGCGCAGCGGCTTTTTTCGACAATTCCTGCTCATGACTCTCACCGAAAACGCGCTGCCCCTCTTCGTAAGCCTCCATGATGCTCTCCTGCGGATGATATTTACTCACCGCCACCAGCCTCACCCCCGGTGGCAGGCTGCCAGCCACATGGCGCAGATTTTTCCTGATGTCTGTCATGGTCCGGCTCATTCTTTTGGGGTGTCGGCAGCCTGCTGCTTCACGACCCTGTGCTCGAAGACATCCATGATCTGTGTCTCTGCCAGGCTGGCTATCACATAGTCAATCAGTGTGGTGCCCATCACCTCTTCTATATGTTTCACGGCCACGGGCAGACTGCCTGCCTGCACCAGGTAATAGACATTGGAGCGTTTCTCCTTCTGCGATTTCTCGTCGATAGTGATAAACTGCAGCTTCGCCTTGTACCAGCGGTCGTCGCTGTCGGCATCGCTGAAGAAGATTTCCTTGTACGACGCTTTCCTGATGTCAGACACCTCAAACTCGCCGCTGATATAAGACGACATCTCCTCGGTGATGGAATTCTCAGCCTCTGTGAAGCTCAGGGCGTCGACACAATACGACTCTGTCACTTTCTTCTGCATACCATCTTCCATGGTCTTCTCATAACGTATCTTGGTCTCAAACCAATCTGCTGTTCTTGATCTCATTTTCTTTTTTTTGATGTTTGGTCGGCAAAAGTACGAAATAAGTGAGAGAAAAGAAAAAGAAAAAGCATTTTTTATTTTCCTTTTCCGAGCGAAACAGTACTTCGGCGAAGCCAAAGTACGAAATAAGTGAGAGAAAAGGAAAAGAAAAAGCTTTTTTTTATTTTCCTTTTCCGAGCGAAACAGTACTTCGGCGAAGCCAAAGTAAGAAATAAGTGAGAGAAAGTTGCTTCGGCGAAGCCAAAGCCCATCTTTCCCCATTTCGCCATGACATGATAAAAAACGGAAAAGCGCAAATATTTTTGGCTTTTCACTCATTAATTCGTAACTTTGCAGCTTAAAAACAAAAAAGAGTATGCCAAGAATATCTACGCGTGGAATAGAAATGCCCGAGTCGCCCATCCGCAAACTGGCTCCGCTTGCCGCGGCTGCCAAGAAGAGAGGCATCAAGGTGTATCACCTCAACATCGGTCAGCCCGACCTCCCCACCCCAAAAGAGGGGCTTGACGCACTCAAGAAGATCGACCGCGACATCCTCGAGTATTCCCCCTCTCAGGGCTACCTGAGCTACAGGGAGAAGCTGGTGGGATACTACAAGAAATACAACATCAACGTCACCCCCGACGACATCATCATCACATCGGGCGGCAGCGAGGCCGTGCTCTTCGCATTCCTTTCTTGCCTCAACCCTGGCGACGAGATCATCGTGCCCGAGCCTGCCTACGCCAACTATATGGCCTTCGCCATCTCTGCCGGTGCCAAGATACGCACCATCGCCACCACCATCGACGAGGGATTCTCACTACCCAAAGTAGAGAAGTTTGAGGAGCTGATCAATGAGCGCACACGCGCCATCATGATCTGCAATCCCAACAACCCCACAGGATACCTCTACACCCGCCGCGAGATGAACCAGATACGCGACCTGGTGAAGAAATACGACTTGTATCTCTTCTCCGATGAGGTCTACCGCGAATATATCTACACTGGTTCGCCCTATATCAGCGCCTGCCACCTGGAGGGCATCGAAGACAACGTCATACTCATCGACTCTGTCTCCAAGAGATACTCCGAGTGCGGCATACGCATCGGTGCCCTCATCACCAAGAACCAGAAGGTGAGGGCAGCCGTGATGAAATTCTGCCAGGCCCGCCTCTCTCCGCCCCTGATCGGGCAGATCGTGGCCGAGGCGTCGCTCGACGCCACCGAGGAATACTACCGAGACGTATACGACGAATACGTCGAGCGGCGCAAATGCCTCATCGACGGCCTCAACCGCATACCCGGTGTCTACTCACCCATCCCCATGGGCGCTTTCTACACCGTAGCCCAGCTGCCCGTCGACGACGCAGAGTCTTTCTGCAGATGGTGCCTGGAAGAGTTCAACTACGAAGGCGAGACCGTGATGATGGCTCCGGCATCAGGATTCTACACCACTCCCGGAGCAGGCATCAACCAGGTGCGCATCGCCTACGTGCTGAAGAAAGAAGACCTCGTCAGGGCGCTCCTCGTGCTGCGCAAAGCCCTTGAAGCCTACCCCGGCCATATTTACGACGAAGAGAAATGAACCTCCCCCTTTTCATCGCACGACACATCTATCATGAGCAGGACAGCCGCCGCAAGGTGAGCCGCCCCGCCATCCGCATCGCCACCATCGGCGTGGCCATCGGTCTGGCCGTGATGATCGTCTCGGCATGTGTCGTGCTGGGGTTCAAGCATACCATCCGCGACAAGGTGATCGGCTTCGGGAGTCACGTCACCGTGGCCGACTTCATGGCCCTGCACCACGACGCGCCCTACCCTATCTGCATGAGCGACAGCATGATACAGGTGCTCAAGGGAATCGAAGGTGTCAGCCACGTGCAGCGCTACGCACAGAAGCAGGGCATCCTGAAGACCGACGACGACTTCCTGGGTGTCATGATGATGGGCATAGGTCCCGACTACGACACCACCTTCATCAGCCACAACATGATAGAGGGCACACTGCCTGCCTTCAGCGACGAGAAGAGCGGCAACCGCATCGTAGTGTCTAAGATCATCGCCGACAAGCTACAGATCAAGACTGGCGACCGCATCTTTGCCTATTTCCTCAACGACCAAGGTGTGCGCACCCGTCGCTACACCATCTCCGGTGTCTACAGCACCAATATGAAGCATTTCGACGAGAACATCTGCTTCACCGACCTCTATGCCGTCGTCAAGCTCAACGGCTGGCAGCCCGACCAGATGTCGGGAGCCGGCATCACCCTGAGCGACCTCAGCCAGACCGAATCCGTCGACCGGCAACTCAACGACCTCGTAGACCGCACCAGCGACCCCTACGGTTCCACCTACGCCTCGATGACCATCCAGAAGATGTATCCGCAGATCTTCGCCTGGCTCGACCTGCTCGACCTCAACGTGTGGATCATCATGGCCCTCATGGTGGCGGTGGCCGGATTCACGATGATCTCGGGCCTGCTCATCATCATCCTCGAACGCACCAGCATGATCGGCACCCTCAAGGCCCTCGGTGCCCGCAACAAGACTATCCGCCACGCCTTCCTGTGGTTTGCCGTCTTCATGACAGCCAAAGGAATGGCCATCGGCAACCTCATCGGCATCGGATTCTGCCTGTTACAGAAATACCTCGGCATCGTCAAACTCGACGCCGAAACCTACTATGTAGACACCGTGCCCGTGGAGATCAACATCCCCGTCATCCTGCTCATCAACATCGCCACGCTGCTCATCAGCATCATTGTGCTCATTGCCCCGAGCTTCCTCATCTCGCACATCCAGCCGGCCAAATCGATGAAATATGAGTAGATATTACCTTTTTTTTATTTCATTTCTTACCAAATAATCAGAGAGCATCAAAAATTGCACATTTTTTTTTGAAATGTGCAAACAAGATATTATCTTTGCACAATATTTCTAAAAATGTGCAATGAAACTCATTGAAAGCTTCAATCAGACTCTCGAGAACAGCATTGTGGAGCACTGGAACTATGATGCGCTGACCGACTACAAAGGTGTCACCCTGCAATATAATGATGTGGCACGCAAGATAGAAAAGTTGCATATCATGTTCGAGCAAGTGGGCGTCAAACAAGGCGACAAGATTGCCGTATGCGGCCGCAACAGCGCTCACTGGGCCGTGGCATTCCTGGCCACCCTCACCTACGGAGCCGTCGCCGTGCCCATCCTGCATGAATTCAACGCTGAGCAGATACACAATATCGTCAACCACAGCGAGGCCCGCTTCCTGTTTGTGGGCGACATCGTGGCCAAGACCATCGACGCCTCCAAGATGCCCGCCATCGAAGGCATCATCTACCTGCCCGACCTCTCCATCTTTGTGTCGCGCTCCGACAAGCTCACCTACGCGAGAGAGCATCTCAATGAACTTTTCGGCAAGAAATATCCCAAGAAATTCAGCCCAGAGCACGTACATTACTATCACGACGTGCCCGACGAACTGGCCGTGATCAACTACACCAGCGGCACCACAGGATTCTCCAAGGGCGTGATGCTGCCCTACCGGAGTCTGCTGGGCAACGTCAACTTCATCGTAGAGTTTCTGGGCAACAAATACATGAAACCCCACACCAATATGCTCAGCATTCTGCCCATGGCTCACATGTACGGCATGGCAGTGGAGTTTCTCTATCCGTTCTACTTCGGCATACATATCTATTTCCTCACACGGCTCCCCTCCCCCGCCATCATCGCACAAGCCTTCGCCGACATCAAGCCGGCCCTCGTGGTGGCCGTGCCGCTCATCATCGAGAAGATCATCCGCAAGAAAGTATTCCCCAAGATACAAAACAACCGCATGCGCCTGCTGCTCAACATGCCCGTCATCAACAAGAAGGTGAAGGAGAAAATCTGCGAGCAGGTATACGAGGCTTTCGGCGGCAACGCCTACGAAGTGATCATCGGTGGAGCCGCACTCAACCAGGAGGTAGAGAAATTCCTCGACAGCATCGAGTTCCCCTATACCGTGGGATACGGCACCACGGAGTGTGCGCCGCTGATCTCCTACTCCGACTACCACGACGCCGTCATGGGCAGTTGCGGGACAGCCGTGAAGGGCATGGAGATACGCATCCTGAGTTCAGACCCGCACAACATAGCCGGCGAGATTGTGACAAGAGGCCAGAACCTCATGCTGGGCTACTTTAAGAACGAAGAGGCCACCCGCGAGGCCATCGACGCCGACGGATGGTATCACACCGGCGACTTGGGCACCCTCAGTCACGACGGCCATCTCTTCATCCGCGGGCGCATCAAGAACATGCTGCTGAGCGCCAACGGCCAGAATGTGTATCCCGAGGAGATAGAAGACAAGCTCAACTCCATGGCCATGGTGAGCGAGAGCATCGTGGTGCAGAAGAACGACAAGTTCGTCGCCCTCGTACACCCCGACTACGACGAGGCACACAACATGGGCTTCAACACCGAAGACCTGGAGCACATCATGGAGCAAAACCGCCAGGAACTGAACGCCCAACTTCCGGCATACAGCAAGTTGGCGTCGATCATACTACATCAAGAAGAATTTGCCAAAACCCCAAAGAAGAGCATCAAGAGATATTTATATCAGGATGCCTGCAACTGATACATTATGGAAAAAACACCTAATTTCAACTCCCTCATAGAGAAGAGCATCATAGACAACTGGAATGCAGACTCTCTGACAGACTACAAAGGTATCACACTCCAATATCATGATGTGGCACGCAAGATCGAGAAGCTGCACATCATGTTTGAGAGCAGCGGCGTGCAACGCGGCGACAAAATAGCACTCTGCGGCCGCAACAGTGCCGGATGGGCCTCGGCGCTGCTCGCCACACTCACCTACGGTGCCGTGGCGGTGCCCATCCTCCACGAGTTCACCGCCGACCAGATCCACAACATCGTCAATCACAGCGGTGCCAAGTTGCTCTTTGCCGGCGATGTCGTCTCGACCCAGGTCGACGCCACCAAGATGCCCGACATCGAGGGCATCATCTATATCCCCGACTACTCACTGCTCTTCTCTCGCTCCGACAAGCTCACCTTCGCCCGTGAGCACCTCAACGAGATGTTCGGCAAGAAATATCCCAAATACTTCCGCGCCGAGCATGTGTCCTACTACAAAGAGCAAAGTCCCGACGAACTGGCGCTCATCAATTACACCAGCGGCACCACGGGATTTTCCAAGGGTGTGATGATTCCCTACCGCGCGCTGTGGAGCAACTACGACTTTGCCTGTCACGCCATGGGCGACAATGTGTCCAAAGGCTCCAACGTACTGAGCATCCTGCCCATGGCCCACATGTATGGCATGGCCTTCGAGTTCATGTACGAGTTCCTGCGCGGATGCCACGTCTATTATCTCTCGCGTGTGCCGTCGCCCGCCATCATCGCCAAGGCATTCGCCGAGATACACCCCGCCATCGTCATCTCCGTGCCCTTGGTCATCGAGAAGATCGTCAAGAAAAAAATCTTCCCCAAGATACAAAACAACCGCATGCGCCTGCTGCTCAACATGCCCGTCATCAGCAAGAAGGTGAGGCAGACCATCCGCGACCAGGTGGTGAAGTCGTTCGGTGGCAATTTCTTCGAGGTCATCATCGGCGGCGCCGCTTTCAACCAGGAGGTGGAGTCATTCCTCCATCGCATCGACTTCCCCTACACCGTAGGCTATGGTGCCACCGAGTGCGCCCCCATCATCTGCTATGCCGACTACAAAGACTTCGTTCCGGGCAGCTGTGGCAAGGCCGCCATCCACAATGAGGTGCGCATCGACAGTCCCGACCCGGAGCACATTGCCGGCGAGATTCTGGTCAAGGGTCTCAACGTGATGCTCGGATACTACAAGAACGAGGAGGCCACCCGCGAGACCATCGACAAGGACGGATGGTATCACACCGGCGACCTGGGCGTGATGGACAGCGAAGGCAACGTCTTCATCAAAGGCCGCAGCAAATACATGCTGCTGGGTGCCAACGGTCAGAACATCTACCCCGAGGAGATAGAAGACAAGCTCAACTCGATGACACTTGTCAACGAGAGCATCGTCATCCAGGAGGGGGACAAGTTGGTGGGTCTGGTGCATCCCGACATCGACGAGGCCCACAACCTGGGTTTCACCAAAGACGACCTGGCCAATATCATGGAGCAAAACCGCAAAGAGCTCAACAACACGCTCCCGGCCTACAGCAAGCTTACCTCTATCCGTCTGCATGACGAGGAGTTTGAGAAGACTCCCAAGAAGAGTATCAAGCGATTCCTTTATCTGAGCCATTAAGCCTCAGTCAGTAAAGTTTCTCCATTAGGCTGTTTTTATCAAGAATTAAAGAATTAAAGAATTAGGATATCCAATTTGTTGTAGTGTATATGTCATGAGAATGTTTCCTCTGAAGCATACACACTCCCCCTAACACCCCCTCCGACTCCCCCGTTTCCCGGGGGAGAGCAACCTCTAACTTAGAGGGGGAACTGCACACTCCCCCT